>NZ_JBITEB010000002.1:339285-907031 GCF_044454765.1 Streptomyces sp. NPDC051452 | reverse complement strand
GATCCCCGTAACTACCTGGCCTTTCTCGGCCTCGCCGCCGCCATCTGCTGCTACAAACGACTACTCCGCCTCACCACATAGGACACGGTCTTAGGGGGCCAAATACGTCTGTGTCGATGATGACGCGCTGCCGGTCCTGGCCCGCCTCCGCTGGAGCGCCGGACCGGGCTGCTCCCGTCCAACCGTCCTCATCGACATCCGCTGCTGCGCCGAGCACCGCAGCGACCTCGCCCCACAGTTCACGACTGCCGCGGGTCAATCGGACGAACGCCCCTGTCGGCAGCACGGGAAGCCTGCCGCCGACCGACACCGTGGCGAAGCAGTCGGGGTCCGGTTCGCGCATATAGCGGCGGAGTCGCGGGTCGTAATCGAAGTAAATGGAATTGAAAGCGCTGCAAGCGTGGAGGAGGCCACCGCGGGCCACGGCCACCTCCTGTAGGCGGTGGGCGATGCCCGCTCGCACTGGCGCCGGTACTTCATCGACCCGCCGAAACATCTCAGGACAAAGTAGGGCAGAGTTCTCGACGCGAGGTATCACTACAGCCCCTTTCCCCACCGACCGCACTGCCGGCGCGCACTTGACCATTTGACCGCATGGAATAGCCAGAACGCAGCGATATCGCAAACCTGGAGAACGGTAGGTCAGTGGGGCGGTCGACCGCGGTTCACGCATGGTTCATGGTCTCGACGGCTTCCACGCCGTCCTCGCCAAGCCACCGGATTCGTGCAGCATGTTCGAGGAGCGCTCGCCGGTTGAGTGAGATGTCACCCCCGAGGCTGTACCGGTGGAGCAACACCACCGCGTTGGCCTGGCGATGCACAGCGGCAAGCGGCCCCCAGGCCACCTGGAAGGCGCGGTCGTTGCGGTCTGCCGAACAGGCCTTCCCGGACATCACTCAGTCCTTCGACCCTCTCAGGCGGCGATCATCGACACCGGCTGCAAGCCCATCCGGCGCCGCGGCCGGCCCGCCCTGGGAGCGCCCAGATGTGGCGGCCCCGGCGGAGGCGGTGAACACGCCGACGCCCCGCCCGAGATCCCAGGGCCGGGGCGTCGTTGCGCGTGGAGGCTAGGTCCGTTCGCCAGCGCCTCGGCATCCAGACGCAGGCCAGGGCCCCGCGCGCGCCGGTTCAGCAGCGAAGCCGAGGCGGAACGCGGCACCGGCTGCGTCCTAGACCAACTCCTCGGCGATGGATGGGCAGTGCTCTGCGCGGAGACCACTCATACTCGACGCAGCCCACCAGGAGCGACAGCGGAACACCCTGCCTGCGCGTTCTCGCCTCAGTACCCCGGTCCCGTCCAGGAGCTTGGTCCAGGATGTAGGAGCCCGAGTTGTGTGGCCGCAAGCCGGCCGGTCGGGTGCATGGCTGGATGCGGGGACCGAGCCGAGCGATAGCGGGCCGGCCGTTGCCTTAGCTGCTGCAGGTGTCGACCGGGGTCGTGGAGTACAAGTGCAAGTGGCTTCGAGCTGGGGACCTGGCCGAGAGCCTGCCGCGTCTCGCCAGATGATCTCCATTCCCTGGCAGGCGTACTTTGGCCCGCGGTCGGTCCGGGATGCGCTCGCGCCGGATCCTTGTGATGACACAAAGTCCTGACCGGATTGCAAGCGGTAGTTGGCCTGCCGGGATAGTTGGAGTGCAACAGTACCTCCGACCAACCCACTTGAGATTCTAGAAGAAGCCGAGCTTCTGAGGACTGTAAGAACAAAGAATGTTCTTCGTCTGCTGGTGGTACCCGCACTGCGTGCCGCTGACCAGGCGAGATGGCGCGGGGCTGAACCGATGGCGACTTGCTGGTCCGCGTATGGTCCGGAGCTCGACCCGGACATGCTTCCCCTCGCCCGCTCCTTGACTTCGTCCCGTGACTGAACACGGGCTTCGTCGGCGTCAACGCGGGTGAGAAGCCGGCGGCGAGCTCCGCGCCGGCGCTGTCCTCTGAGGTCGCCGCCGGTGGCGGGATAGTCGATGAGAAGGGTGCCGGCGGCGGTGAGTACGGCGGCTGCGGCGAGGGCGTGTTGTCCGAGTTGTGCGGTAGCGTGCGCGACCGTTCGGGGACCTGTTCAGCATGGAAAGGTCGCTGTACGCTCGCCCCGTGGCTATAGGGGATGGGCTTGCATCGTCCGAGAGCGTCGAGTGTGCAGAGCGATTCCACCTGGAGGACCTGCCATCCGCCCGCGCACTTCTGTCCGAGCTCGACGGCACGTGTCTGGATCCGTATCGGCCCAAGTCGGCCCTCGGGCCGCTGGAACAACTTGCCAGCAACAGCGCGCTGTTTACCACTGGATCTGCTCCACGGGACATCTGGGCCCACTCCGGTCTGGGCGCGACGGTGGACGCGACAGTGGTGGCCACGGACACTCCGCTCACCCTCATCGACCTGTGCTCCATGACCGCGAACACGATCCTGGGGATCAACGACCCGTGGGTCAAGTTGAAGCAGGCGTCGTTCCTGGTCTCTTCCCAGCCGCACTACTTGACCGCTCGGATGGGGCACGACCTGACTTACCGGATAGCGCGACGGATCCTCGGCTGCTTCCGGGACATCGATGGTCCTGACGACTACGTGGTCAACTTACGGCAGTGCAATGGCTCCGACGCCGTCGAGCTTGCTCTCCACGCTGCTTGGAAGGCCGCTGCCCCGACTCCCGAACGCCGCAAGTTGGCGACCTTTCGTGGCTCTTACCACGGGGAGAGTCTGACCGCGAACTGGGTGAGCGAGCACCAGCCCGGTCGTCTGCTCGCCGACGCGCCCGACAACGTGGTCTTCTTCCCCACCCCGGAGTCGAACGACGCCCAGGAGCTGAGCGCAAGCGCCCTGTCGACTCTCGACACCCTCGAAAGGGACGGCGACTCCTACTTCGCCGTGATCATCGAGCCGATCCAGTGGCGCAACTCGGTGCACACGGTGCCGCTGGAGTTTCTTCGCCGATTGCGGGATGTGTGTACGCGGAAGTCGATCTGCCTCATCTTCGACGAGATGCAGAACGCATTTGGATACACCGGTTCCATCAGCTATGCGCGGACATCCGGCGTCAGCCCCGACATCAGTGCGATCAGCAAGGCTCTGACTTCGGGGCACGGCTCGCTCGCCGTCATCATCGCGAGGCGCAAGTACCGGGAGATAGAGAGTCCGTTCGGGGCCAAGTCCAACTCCGGCAATATGTTGGCGCTCGTGGCTGTGGACGCCGTTCTGGATCGGCTCTTGGGATTGGAGCGGGCTGAGGGGCAAATGCTGCCTGCCTGGCTCCCGTCTGGGTTGGCGGCCGAGCTGCGGGGCGGCCTGCTCGCGTCCGCGTACCCGCGCGCTGTCGCCCTTGTCGACGAGCTGCTCGCCGAGCTCCGCCGTCGCTTCCCGAGACTCATCGGTGCGCCCCGAGGCGTGGGCCTCGTGCGAGGACTGGTGCTGCTGGATGCGGATGGTCAGCCATCCACGCGTCTCGCTGTGGCGGCAGCCAAGGTCTGTCTGGCACACGGGGTCTATGTCCGTCAGGCCGACACCGCCGTTCTGCTCAAGCCCTGCATCGTGCTGAACGGGGCGGAAACAGCGGTCGCTCTGGATGCCCTGACGAAGACGTTCGATGACGTCCTGCGGCTTCGTGATGAGCACTGACGCCGAGGGGCGGTCCGATCACCTCGACCTGGTGACCGGCGCTCCGGCGTACACGGCGGAGACGTTGACGGTGAATTGTCTGGACCAAGTCCGCATCTGGATCAGTGCCGACGGTCTCCCGGCGAAGCACCGTGCCCGGCTCGCGCGCTTGCGTGCGATGAACGGTGGCGCCCGGATTCTGCTCATCGTCGCCGGTTCGGTTCTCGAGCCGGACGCCGCGAGGGAGGTACTCGAGTTCGCGAGTCGGCTCGACATCCAAGTGCGCGACGTGAGCACGATCCCGGCCGCCGACGCGGACGAGCGTGTCATTCTCGAGCACATTCACGCCGAGATCGATGCACACTTCTTCAGGCCCGATGACGCCAAAGGTAATCTTTCCGTGGTGTCGGACTATGCGCGGCTGCTCAGCTTCGTGATCGAACAGGGCCTGTGCACCGATATGGACGTCGAGTTCACGAACTCCCTCGGCTCGGCTGCGGCGAGTACACCCTGCCCGTTGGGGATCCTCGCGAGATTCAAGGACAACGACTGCCTCAGCAATGACGTGACGGCCGGCATCCCCTGGTCGAAACCGTTTCGGACAGCCAGACGCAACATTGCCGCCCTAGTGACCAGTTACCGCGAGGCTGCTTGCCGCTTCCTGGCTGCGGCCCACGGCGACACCGTCGATCCCAGCATGGTCAGCGACCATCCGCGCTTCTTCCAGTTGCGCAATCTCCGGCACGACCCTTCGTTGACGGGAACCGCGCGGTTCAGTCTCGTCGGGGGACCTGACAACCTCGCGATCGCGTTCCACGAGGCAGGTCTCTTCTGTGGATACGAGCGCGGAGTCGAGCGTGGCGTCGAAGTGGGCGAGCTCACGTCCGACCACGTGCCGCACGCTCTGGTGGCAGGCGCGTCCTCCACCAGCCTCGCCTACGAGTCGTTCCAGTTCGGGGCTCCGCCGCCCGCCTGCGTGAGGGCGGAACAACGAGCGCAGCTATGGCCCGACTTCTTGCCAGAGGTCATCTGCCACTGGGATCACAGTTGGATCGCTGACCACCATGACTGGCAGGCGCTGACCTACCGCGAGCGGCTGCTGCTCGCCACCCTGGACGGAGACGCCTGGCGCCGCGACGAGGCCGAGTCGATCGCCGAAAGCCGTGCGCTGGCCCGCTGCCTCGTCGACCCGCCGGACATCACCGCTCCCAAGCCCGTGGTGCATGAGTCGGGTCCGGTGCTGTCCATCCTGGCTCACGACCAGACGCCCGTGCGACGGCGCGTTCGTAGTACTTGGACTGGCGAGTTGAAGCCAAGGCACCAAGGGGTGTCCGAGGAGCACGGATTCCGGGACAACGGAATCGTCGCAGTCAGCGGGCTCGTCGACGACCCCATGCTCCTCGGACTGCGTGAGCGTTTCGAAGCCGAGATCGGTAAGAAGGGCGAAACGACTTCTCTGCAACAGCTCTCGTTCAACCTCGCAGTTGACGAGTGCGCGCGTGGCACCGTCGAGATGATCAAAGACCTCGCCCACCTCCCCGCCCTGACGGAGATCCGGGACCGCTACTTCGACGGCCCGTCACGGTTCGTGTCGGCGCGGGGATACCGGCAAGGCCCGTGCATGCCGCTCAGATACCGTGCCTGGGACTACCACCAGGACATGAAGACCAAAGGGCCGTTCGAAGAACTGAAGGTCATGGTCCTGCTGACGGATGTGACACCCGACGGCCAGGCCCTGCGCTACGTCTGCGGAAGCCAAAAGGTCGAGTGGGACTTCGAGACTCAACGAGAGACGAAGTTCACGCTCGATGAAGCTCTCCGGTTCGGGAACGGCGGCCTGTTCCTCGGCTATGGAACGTCTGGAACCTGCATCGTGTTCGATACGAACGGTATTCACTCCGGGCACCGCAACCTCTCGAAGACTCGTGATGTGCTCACCCTCAACTTCGCGCGCGAGTCCGCGGAATCCTTCTTCATGTTCTCCGACCCGATCCTGGTCGGATCGGCCTCCGGCAACGCCACTGCCGCTCACCGTGGCCATTCCCCCGCCTGGCGTTCTTCGGTCGAGGACGAGGATCGCCTGGCCGCGATGTGCTCCGAGTACCGGTCGACTCCCGACCTGGCTGCCACGAAACCTCGGTGGACCGGCGACGCGCTCGACCTGGTCGATGTCATGGCAGCGGATCTCAACGCGGACCTCGACCTGCGCCTGTCCGCCCGGTTCGAGGACGACCGCGGTCGCGACATCGCCCTGGTGAAAATCCGCGATGCAGCCCTGGGCGACGAGCAGTACACCGAGGTCACGACACGCCTTCATGTGGTGGTAGGGATCGGGTCGTGTCTGTGGAAGAACAGCAATCCGCTGGCCGCCGCCGGTGAGACGGCCGAACGCGCGCGCGATGCCCTGTCTTCCCACGCGCGGGGAGAGGCAGCGGCGAACTGCTCTGCCCTGCTCGGCGACCTCCGCGACGCACTCGGGCGTTGCGATGGAGTTCAGCGCCTTCGTACCACCGCGGCCTATCTGTACTTCACGTGCGCGTACGCTCATCGGCTGCTCGTTGCGCATGGGGGTGAAGGCTTGGAGGAGGAGTGCCGGCAACTCCTGGATCTGTTCGCCCACATGGTGGCCGAGGACACCTTCACAGAGACAGGGGAGGCGATCCGACCAGATGCGTGACCCGCAAACGGGCGAGGAGTTCATGGCCCTCGACAACGCGCCGTTCCACCTCTCGACTGTCGAGTCGATCCGTCAGGTCGTCGCGGGACTCGAAGGCGGTTACCTGGACCCCGGAAGGTGGCTGACCAAACTCACTCCTCAAGAGCACCTGGCCGGCAACGCCAGGCTCTTCACTGCAGGCGGCTCCCTCGCGCGAGAGTTCTGGGCGGACACAGCGCTCGGCTCGCGGATCCAAGGCACGTCGGCCCAGACCGCGACACCCCTCGAGATGGTTGATCTGTGCTCGATGACCTGCAACACGGTCTTGGGCGTCAACGATCCGTGGGTGAAGCTCAGGCAGGCGGCCTTCCTGCTCTCCTCGCAGCCCCACTACCTCCCGGCTCGGATCGGAAGCGACCTGTTCTACCGCGTCGCCCATCGCATCCTGAGCCGGCTGAGTCGCTTCGGGGCGCCCGACGGCTTCGCGATCAACCTGCGCCAGTGCAACGGCTCGGACGCGGTGGAACTCGCGCTCCACGCCGCGTGGCTCGCGGCCCGTGACGCACCGCGCCGACGCAGACTCGCGACCTTCCAGGGTGGGTACCACGGTGAGAGCATGCTGGCCAGCCTCGTCTGCGAGGACGATCCCGGGTACGGTGCCGGGCGCGCACTGGTCGATCGTGTCGACAACGTCGTGCACTTCCCTTCACCCAAAGGTGGGGACGGCGGCCACCTCAGTACGGAGGCGCTCGCCACGCTCGACGCCCTGGAGCGTGACGGCGAGGAGTACTTCGCCGTGCTCATCGAGCCGATCCAGTGGCGCAATTCGGTGCACGCCGTACCGCTGGAGTTCCTCCGACGGCTGCGCGACGTGTGCACGCGGAAGTCGATCTGCCTGGTCTTCGACGAGGTGCAGAACGCGTTCGGATACACAGGGGCGATCTTCTTCGCGGAGAGCAGCGATGTCTGCCCGGACATCGTGGCCACGGGCAAGGCGTTGACCTCGGGCCACGGTGCGCTGGCCATTGTCGTCGCCCGGCGAGAATTCGCCGAGGTGGAGGCTCCATTCGGAAGCAAGACCAACTCGGGGGACATGCTGTCCTTCGTCGCGGTCGACGCGGTGATGGACCGGCTCACGGGCATGCTTCCGGAGGAGTTCGCGACTTTGCCCACCTGGCTGCCACCCGGCCTGGTCTGGGACTTGCGCGATGGCCTTCTCGAGATCACCTATCCCCGTGTGGTCGGGATGCTGGAGGACTTCCTGGCCGATCTGCAGCGCCGGTTCCCCTCGCTCGTCGGGCCCGCGAGCGGTGCCGGCCTGATGCGCGGTGTCGCCATGCTGGGCCAGGACGGTCGGCCGTCCGGGGTGGTGGCCGGCAAAGTCGCGGACATCTGTCTGAAGCACGGCGTATACGTCCGCCGAGCGGGCCACTGCGTCTACGTCAAACCCAGTCTGTCGACGACCGAGGCTGACTTCGAGCTGGCCGGGACCCGGTTGGCGGCCACCTTCGAGGAAGTTCTGCACCGCGCAGCTCGGGAGGAGGCTGAATGAGTGGTGACGCCGAGGACACGGTGCCCGCGCTGGCCGACGTACAGGGCCTCAAGCCGTTGGTGACCGCGCTCCGGGGAACCGTACTGGACCCCACGGAGCCGCAGTACCGGCAATCGGACGGACTTTCGTACGACCACGAACCCGAAATGTTCACACGCGGCTCGGCGCCGCGTCCCCTTACAGCCGTCGCCGGTCGCGGAGCCACCCTCCGACTGTCCGACGGATCGGAGCTCATCGACCTGTGTTCGATGACCGAGAACACCGTGCTGGGGCTCAACGACCCCTGGGTGAGGCTCCGTCAGATCTCACACGTGCTGTCGGAACGTCCGCACTATGTGACCGTCCGCTTCGGGAACGATCTCTACTACCGGGTAGCGAACAGACTCTCGCGGCACTTCAACAAGACCGGAGGAGGCAGGGACTACGTCCTGAACATGCGCGAGTGCACCGGATCGGGGGCGATCGAGTTGGGGCTCCACGCTGCCTGGACGGCGGCACGCAAGTCCCCCGGACGCCGCAAGCTCGCTTCCTTCGTGGGCGCGTTCCATGGGTCAAATCTCGGTGGCGTTCTCGCGAGCGACCACCAGCCCGACCGAGGCTCCGGCCGAGTCCTCCTGGACCGTGCCGACAATGTCGAGCAGTTCCCGGTCCCGGAAGCCGGTCCGGACGGACGGCTGAGTGCGGCCACCCTGGAGACACTCGCAGCCCTCGAGCGTGACGGTGAGCAGTACTTCGCCGTGATCATCGAACCAATTCCGTGGCGCAACGCTGTCCATGTGGTTCCGGTCGAGTTCCTCCGGAGGCTTCGCGAGATCTGCACCGCGAAATCGATCTGCCTTATTTTCGACGAGGTGCAGAACGGGTTTGGATTCACCGGGGCCATCTGGTATGGAGAGACAGCAGGTGTGCACCCTGATATCGCGGTGCTGGGCAAGGGGCTGACCTCAGGACACGGAACACTGTCCATGATCGTCGCCGACCGCGCCTTCGGCACCGTTGAGTCGCCCTTCGGATTCAAGTCGAACTCGGCGAACATGCTGTCGCTCGTGGCGGTCGACGCGGTGCTCGACCGGCTGCTTGGAGTGGAAGGGCCTGATGCGGAGTCGCTTCCGGACTGGCTCCCCATCGGACTGGAACGGGACCTGCGCGAGGGCCTTCTCTTGACCACCTACGCACATGCCGTCAGGATGATCGACGAGATGCTCACCGAGCTGCGTCACCGCTTCCCTGCGATGGCGGGGCGGATGACGGGGCTCGGACTGATGCGCGGGCTCGTGATGCTCGGCGGCGACGGGCTTCCGTCCGCGGCGATCGCAGGCGAGGTGGCGAGGGCGTGTACGGGCCACGGTGTCCACGTCAGGCAGGCCAGCACCGCACTCTTCCTCAAGCCTTGCCTGGTCATCACCCAGAGGGAGGTCGATCGGGCGCTGACCGCGCTGACCAGGACGCTCGAGGCGGTGGCCGGCTCGCGAGCCGGTTGAGACCGGTCGACGCCCGCCGCCCCGTTTCGTGCCTGCCCGGCTGCGCTAGCCGGCCCTGGTACCAACGCTGATGGTCAGGCGTGGGGCTGATGTGCCAAGCCGCCTGAAGCAGAGATGGAGCTCCTGCCAGAAACGTGTCGACCAAGATCACTGTTCAGCAGGAGCTCCGTCGGACCAAGCCTGTCACTTGCCATGAGGCAGCGGTTGCCGCGGGGCGGTTCGACCCTGGCCACCTGGGCGAGTTGCCGCGGATCGTCCCTTCCACGATGGTCGATCGAAGGTCGCGTACCCGTGCTGTGTCCTACGAACCTCGGCCATCACCTCGCTCCGAAACGTCCGCTTCCGAGAGGTCGAACCGCGCGAGATGGACGCTGACAACGGCGTCGCGTTCGCGAGCGACCGCGACTTCTATCGTTCGTCCGCCAGGTCCGGAGTTGTTCCGGGCCGCGACGTGCAGCGACTGGAAGTCCGGCGGGAACTGGTCACGGAAAACGCGTCACATGCGGCGTGTTGGTCGGGCAGGCAAGCGCCGGACCGTCTACATCCGACACCTGCGGTCCGCCGATCGTGACGCTCAGCGAGCAACTGCTCGGCCCTCCTGGACTCACCCGGACCCGCCCTCTTCGCCGGGGCCCTGCGTCACCTGGGTCAGGGTGCGGGACAGACCGTCGAGTGCGAGGTTCGCCTCGGCGGGGCTGAGTACAAGGCTGGGCTTGACGAACAGGGCGGTGCCCGCTTGCCGCACGTAGACCCCGTGGGCGAGGCCCTGCTTCGCCACCGTTGATGCGACCGCCTCGGACGGCCGGCCGAACTCGTCCAGCATCACCAGCCCGCGTACTAGCCCCATCCCGGTCGACGCGCCGACAACGTGAGGGAATCTGCGCCGCAGTTCGAGGAAGAGCAAGTCGACCAGCGCCACGGTGCGGCTGTAGGCGGTGTCGAGCAGACCGACGCGGAGCTCCGCGGCCAACTCGGCAGGCAGCCAATCGGGGATCACGTCGACGTCTTCGGGCTCCACTCCCAGAAGCCGGTCGAGCACCGCGTCGATCGCGACCAGTGACGTCATGTCCGCGGCATTGGACTTCCCCGCGAACGGTCCGTCTATCTCGCTGAAACGCCTCTTGGCGACCATGATCGCGAGGGAACCGTGCCCGGAGGTCAGCCCCTTGCTCATCGCCGCGATGTCCGGGCATACTCCGCTGTACTCCGCGAAGCTGATGGTCCCTGTGTACCCGAAGCCGTTGTGGATCTCATCGAAGACGAGGCAAATCGACTTGCGCGTACAGACGTCGCGTAACCGTCGGAGGAACTCGAGCGGAACGGCGTGCACCGAGTTGCGCCACTGGATCGGCTCAATGATCACGGCGAAGTAGTCGTCGCCGTCACGCTCCAGGGCATCGAGAACGGCGAGGGACTCGGCACTCAAAGAGCCGTCTTCCTCACACCTCGGGGAGGGGAAAAAGGTCACGTTGCTCGCCCTTTCGACGAGCAGCCGTCCGGAACCGTGCTGAGGTTGGTGCTCGCTGATGAGGCTGGCAGTTAGGCCCTCGCCATGGTAAGAACCCAGGAACGTCCCGAGCCTGCGGCGACTCGGAGATTCACCTGCCGCTTTCCACGCTGAGTGCAGAGCCAGCTCGACCGCGTCCGACCCGTTGCACTGGCGCATGTTGATGACGTAGTCGCCGGGTTCGCCTAGCCTGTCGAAGCACTTCAGAATCCGGCGGGCAACTCTGTAGTACATGTCGCATCCCAGGCGGATCGTGACGTGGTGCGGACTCCGGGACAGCAAGTAGGTCAGCTGCTTGAGTTTCACCCACGGATCGTTGATCCCGAGGACCGTGAGGATGGTGCAGAGATCGATCAGCTCTTGCCGATCACCGGTGTCGACCAGGACGGTGTCGAGCGTGGCCCCCAGCCCTCCGGTGACCCAGACATCTCGCGGCCAAGAACCGCCCTGGGTGAACAGGTCCGGGTTTCTCGCGACCAGCTCTTGAGGGTCTCCTTCGGAGAGCGGCAGGTGGGGATCGAGACAGGAACCGGCGAGCGCCTCGGCGAATCTGTGGACGGGATTTAACGTTTCAAGGTGGAACAACGAGCTCTCGTTGACCGGCATACGACGGTTCTAGCACATGCCGGCAGGGTCTGACCGGCGTACGGACGGGTGCATGACCCACATTTCGTGGAGTGGCCGATTCCACCGAGGTGGTGATGACCAACCGAGCGCTGGATCAGGCAACCCTATGGAATTGACCCGCACTTGGCAGATCTTCGCCGAACGCGTCTTGTGGAGATCGCGACCTTTCGTGTGCGCCAGCACGACCCCCTGGTCAACTGGTTGCGGGCTTCCGTAGTTCCGTCGGTACCGCCCACGCCTACGTCACCGCCGTCGTCGAGCACCTCGCCGACGAGGCGCCAGCCCTGCGGAAGGTCCTGCGCAAGGCAGAGCCGACTACGTTCTCCTGGGCGGCACCCTCGCCGAGTGTGAACGGATCAGTGACAGGTCTCCCGCACGCTTCATGGCGGAGACTGGAACGAGGACTCAGCAGAGCCGATGCCCTCACTCACGCCTACCGTGACTGGCTCCAAGCTGCTTGACAGCAGTAGGAGCATAACGGGCTTGTTCACGTCAGGAGCTTGGGAGCGGCTTCCTTGCGGCGGGCTTTTTACCCGGCTTATCCAGGCAGCTGGACTCTTCGTGGTTTCGGCAGCTCGTGGACGCCGGCAGGCCCGTTCTCGCCGCGAGGAGCCTTTGCTCGCGAAACGGATTCGTTCAGGCGGCCAAGAGGTCGAAGAGCCCTCCCACAGCTGCCGGCTGTTCGGGCGCCCCTGCCGAGTATCGGCGGGTCGCTGCGCTCGTGAGTGGGCGGCTCGCGGAGTGATGTGCTTCGGCGCCAATGGTCCGCGACTGGTCCGGCGGGAACTCCCTTGGATGCCAGAAAGCAACTCTAGGATACCAAATGCTTACCTTGGGTGCCCGTCGCGTCGGGCTGCCCGGAGCGCAACGATGCCTCCAGGCAACCCGACTTCAGGCTCTAGAAGAAGCCAAGTTTCTGAGGGCTGTAGGAACAAAGAATGTTCTTCGTCTGCTGGTAGTGGTCCAGCATCATCTTGTGTGTCTCGCGGCCGATCCCGGACTGCTTGTAGCCACCGAACGCCGCGTGTGCGGGGTAGGCGTGGTAGCAGTTGGTCCACACGCGGCCGGCCTGGATCGCGCGGCCCGCGCGGTAGGCCGTGTTGGTGTCCCGGGTCCATACGCCCGCACCGAGTCCGTAGAGCGTGTCGTTGGCGATCTTGATCGCGTCGTCGAAGTCATCGAACGAGGCCACCGAGACGACGGGACCGAAGATCTCCTCCTGGAAGATCCGCATACGGTTGTCGCCCTCGAAGATGGTCGGCTGGACGTAGTAGCCGCCCTTCAACTCGCCCTCGTGCTCGATGCGTTCCCCGCCCGTGAGAACCCGCGCTCCCTCCTGCCGGCCGACGTCCAGATAGGAAAGGATCTTCTCCAGCTGGTCGTTGGAGGCCTGGGCACCGATCATCGTGTCGGTGTCGAGGGGGTGCCCCGTCTTGATCAGCCGGGTGCGTTCGACCGCCGCCTCCAGGAACTCGGAGTAGCGGCCGCGCTGGATCAGCGCCCGGGACGGGCAGGTGCACACCTCGCCCTGGTTGAGCGCGAACATCGTGAAGCCCTCGAGCGCCTTGTCGCGGAAGTCGTCGTCGTGCGCCCACACGTCGTCGAAGAAGATATTCGGCGACTTGCCACCGAGTTCCAGAGTGACCGGCTTGATGTTCTCCGAGGCGTACTGCATGATCAGCCGCCCGGTCGTGGTCTCCCCGGTGAACGCGACCTTCGCCACCCGCGGACTCGACGCCAGCGGCTTGCCCGCCTCCACACCGAACCCGTTGACGATGTTCAGCACGCCCGGCGGCAGCAGATCCGCGATCAGACTCACCCAGCAATGGATGGAGGCCGGAGTCTGCTCGGCCGGCTTGAGGACGACAGCGTTGCCCGCGGCGAGCGCCGGCGCGAGCTTCCACGCCGCCATCAGAATCGGGAAGTTCCACGGAATGATCTGCGCGACGACCCCCAGCGGCTCGTGGAAGTGGTACGCCACGGTGTCGTCGTCGATCTCGCTCAACGACCCCTCCTGCGACCGGATCGACCCCGCGAAGTAGCGGAAGTGGTCGATCGCGAGCGGGATGTCGGCCGCCAGCGTCTCCCGCACCGGCTTTCCGTTCTCCCAGCTCTCGGCGACGGCCAGCGCCTCCAGATTGGCTTCCATGCGATCGGCGATCTTCAGCAGGACGTCCGAACGCTCCGCCACCGCCGTACGGCCCCACCCCGGGGCGGCCTGGTGCGCCGCGTCCAGCGCCCGCTCGACGTCCTCCGCGGTGCCACGCGCGATCTCGGTGAACGGTTGCCCGTTCACCGGAGACGGGTTCTCGAAGTACTGCCCCCGCGACGGCGGCACGTACTCTCCGCCGATGAAGTGGTCGTAGCGCGCCTGGTAGGAGACGATCGCGCCTTCGGTGCCCGGCGCCGCGTAACGAGTCATGCTGGTCTGCCTCCCGGTGCAGTGCTGCCCGCCCTTGGACAGCTCTCGGCGCGAGGCTATGCAGACGGACGTTGCAAGTACGTTGCGCCCCGGGCCCGCGCCACCGCCCGGCCGACCGGTACCGACAACTCCGCCTCCAGCGCGGCCAGCCGAGCCCGCACCGCGGCCGCGGGGCGCGCCGCCGCCAGCGCCCGCCACACCTCGACGTCGTCCTCGCCCCACGCCGCATGCGCCCAGTCCGCCAGCAGGTCCGGGTCGCGGTGCGCGATCAGCGCCGAGCGCAGGCCGCCGGCGAGCCGCTCCCGTAGCCGCACGATCGCCGGTGCCTGCGAACCGGGCAGCAGCGGGCCGGTGTAGGCCTGCGCCGCCGACGCGAACGCCCCTGCCGCCAGACGTCGTTCCACCACGGTGGCGTCCGAGTCGACCGCCACCGTGAGCCGGTACGGCCGGGAAGCGAGCAGCCCGGGCCCCAGGAGCCGGCGCAGCCGGGCCAGCTCCGCGCGCAGGGTCACCGCAGTCACCGACTCGTCGGCGTACAGCGCGCACGACAACTCGTCCCCTGTGAGTCCCTCAGGGTGCTGGGACAGCAGCACGAGAATCTCGCTGTGTCGGCGACTGAGTCTCACCCTCCTTCCGTCCACGACCAGTTCGGCCTCGTCCCGGCCCAGCGCACTGAGCAGCGGCGTGTCTCCGGCACCGCCGCCCGGCGGGACGAGCAGCGAGAGCTGTGCCTCGGCGGCCCGCGCCACCGCCCGCACGAAACCGAGACTGTGCGGATGCGCCAGCCCGTCTCCACCGGTGATGTCCACGGCTCCCAGTACCCGCCCGGTACGCGGATCGTGTACCGGCGCGGCCGCACATGTCCACGGCTGCACCCGTCGTATGAAGTGCTCCGCGGCGAACACCTGCACCGGCCGGTCCACGGCCACCGCGGTGCCCGGTGCGTTGGTGCCGACGGCGGTCTCCGACCAGCGGGCCCCCGGCACGAAGTTCATCCCGTCCGCCCGGCGCCGCGTCGCGGAATGGCCCTCCACCCACAGCAGCCTGCCGTGCGCGTCGCACACCGCCAGCAGGTGCTCGCCGTCCGCGGCGAAGGTCCCGAGCAGTTCCCTGAAGAGCGGCATCACCCGGGCCAGCGGATGCTCCGCGCGGTAGGCGCAGAGGTCACCGTCGGTCAACTCCACGTTGGCGGTGCCGTCCGGACCGACGCCTGCCCGGGCGCTGCGTCGCCAGGAGTCGGCGACCACGGACCGCACGGGGCACGGCACCGTGCCCACCGTGGTGAACGTCTCGTGCGCCCGGCGCAGCATCCGGACACGCTCGGCAGGGTCGGACCCCGGCTGCAGGGCCACCCACGGATCGGTCAACTCGGCCTCCCCAGAGGGCGCAAGAGTAATGATGCGGCTGGACCATCGTCACTCGCGGTGTTCGTGCGGACAACCTGCACGACGCCGGTTCGCTCCGCCAGGGCCGTCAGGCGAAGTTGACCAGACGGATGTAGCGGACCCAGTCCCAGTTCGGCCCCGGATCGGTGTGATCGGTACCCGGCACCTGGTAGTGACCGAGGATGTGATCTCTGTCCTTGGGAATGCCGTACTTGGTGCAGATCACCGCCGTGAGTCTCGCCGACTGCTCGTAGAGGGCATCGGTGAAGTAAGCGGGCTGGTCGACCCATCCCTCGTGCTCGATGCCGATGCTGTGAGTGTTGTAGTCCCAGTTGCCCGCGTGCCAGGCGATGTCGGTCTCGTGCACGCACTGTGCGACGTCTCCGTCCACCGAACGGACCAAGTAGTGCGCGGACACCTTCTTCGCCGGGTTCCTGAAGATATCGAGTGTGTCGGGGTACGTCTCCTGGGTGACGTGGATGATCACGCGATCGATGGTGTAACTGTCCGGACGGTCGGACGACGTGTAGTTGGCGGTGGTCGCCGGCTGCCATTCGGCGGGCGGGTAGTCGACGGCCGCGGCCTGCGCACTTGCCCTCGGGTCGGGGAGCAGCGCGTAGGGGACGGCTGCCAGCGCCGCGCCTTTCAGAAGCCGGCGTCTGCTGATGCGTGGCGTCGGGTGGTCCGTGTCCATCGTGTGCAGCCTTTCGGGAGTCGGCGACTCGGGAGCCGGGGGGCGTCGTGGAGCGGAGGGAGCCGCGGGTACCGGGCCCACTCGGGAGCCCGGGTGGGCTCATGGGGCGGAGGGAGCCGCGGGCACGGGGGCCCGGGGCGTCGTTCGGGTGTGGCGGCGGCCTCAGCCGCGCGGCGCTCGCCCGGTCTGTCGCGACCGGGCGTGTATGCCCCGGGGGGAGTCCCGCGTGGGCGGCCACTCCCGAGGGTGCTCGGCCAGGTCGGTGCGGCCGCTCTCACCCACGGCGGCCCATGGCGGCGCGGCCGGTCGGGTGGTTCGCGCGGGTCCGCTCAACTCACCGACCGGGGGAGTCACCACGGCGTCGCGGCCCGGCGCTCTGGTGGTCGTCGTCTCTGCGTACATGTCTGTCCCCCCGATCCATGTCGGCCCACCGCCACCCGTGGCGTGTGATGGCCCTTGTCTCACGAGCGCCGGCTTGGCCTGACGGTTCGTCGGCTGGCCCTCGTGCGAATCACGTTACGGCGCCGGTGCGTTGGGATGAAGGGCACACCGCGGTTCGGTGGACAAGTCGCCCCCTGTGGACAACTCGGCCACCTGTTCGGCTGAGTCCGGGCGCCTCGACGGCAAGGCGAGGCGCGTCAAGCAGCGGCAGAGCGCGAGGTCATGCCGCGGAGGCCGCCGGGTCGTCCAGTACGGACCGGACGACCGAGTGCGCCGCGCCCAGCAGCGGGCCTTCCGGGCCCAGACGTGACACCGCGATCGGGCAAGCCGGGCCGGCGGTGCGGCCGGTCAATTCCGCCTCCAGTGACGGCAGCAGCCAGGGTGCGAGCCCCGCCAGCGCCCCGCCCAGGACCACCGTTTCGGGATCGAGCAGGTTCACCGCGCCGGTCAGGGCTATGCCGAGCGCCGTGCCGGCGTCCCGCAGGGCCGCCCGTACCCTCTCGTCGCCGTCCTCGGCCCGCACCCCGAGCAGTCCCACGACGTCGGCTCGCCCTGCGAGCCGTAGGTCGCCTCGCCCACCGATCCTCTCCAGGCCGGTTCGCCTTCCCAGCTCCACCACCCGCTCGGCCGGCGTACCGGCTGCCACCCGCTCGGCTCGCTCGCCGGCCTTCACCCGGCCGGCCCGCTCGCCGCGTACCCCCGTCTGCTCCTCGGGAGGCGCCCCCGCCGCCAGTCCCGCGGCCCGCAGCACCGCTTCCTCCCCCGCGTACTGCTCGAGGCATCCACGGCCGCCACAGGGGCAGGCCGGACCGTCCGGCCGCACGGGTACGTGGCCCAGCTCGCCGGCGAAGCCCCGGGTGCCGCGCAACAGCCCACCGTCCACGACCAGGGCGGCACCGATGCCGATCTCGGCCGAGACGTGCAGGAACTCGCGCGGGGTTCCTTCGGCGAGCCACAGCTCGGCCAGGGCACCGAAGTTGGCCTCGCTGTCCACGGTCAGCGGCCAGGCGTCGGGCAACAGGCTGCCGAGGTCCGTGTCACGCCAGTCGAGGTTCGGGGCACGGACCACCGTCCGACCGTCCCGGGCCACCAGGCCGGGCACGGCGACGGCGAGCCCGGCGGGCCGGAGATCCTCCCGTCCCGCCTCCGTGACGACCTCGCGGATCAGTGCCGTCAGCTCCTCGACCACCGGCTCGGGGGCCCGGCCCCGGTTGACACCGTGCCGCACGGCACGCGCGCGTACCTCGCCGCGCAGATCGACCAGGCACACCGCTAGGTGATCGACGCCGATCTCCGCGCCGATCCCGGCCGGCCCGCGCCCGCTCACCGCGAGCGCCGATCCCGGTCGCCCCACCCGGCCCGGCCGCTCCGGGCCCAGCTCCTCCAACAGCCCCCAGCGGATCAGATCGTCCACCAGGGTCGACACCGCGGCCCGCGTCAACCCGATCCGTGTGGAGACCGCCGCCCGCGACAGCGAGCCCTCGGCACTGACGGCGTGCATCACCCGGGCGAGGTTGCGCCTCCGCATGCCCTGCTGGGTGTCCGGCAGGGCGCGGCCATTGCCGGGCGTGCGGCCTCCGTGCGGCGGTGCGGTCATGCCTCCGTCAACTCCGGTCGTCTGCCGCGCGGCTCTCTCCGTGCGGTCGGGGTCCGGCCCCACGCTCCAGCAGCGGGGCCGCGTCGGAGAGTACCCCGGTGATCCACTCCAAGGTCTCCCCGTCCCGCTCCACGGCCTCCAGCACCGGGCCCTCGGCCGTTTTCCAGCGGCGGGCCACGGCCGCCGGATCCTCTCCGGTCAGCAGCCCGGCCGCCTGCGCCGCCGCGCCCAGCGCGACGAGTTCTCCGGCCTGTGGCACCCGCACCGGCCGGCCCGACAGACGGCGAACGGTCTGCTGCCAGGCCGTGCCCCGCGCGCCACCGCCGATCAGCAGAAGCGGGGCCGCGCGGTCGGCGTCCTCGTCCAGGACCAGGTCGAGGGCCCCGAGCAGGGTGTGCACCGCGCCGTCGTAGGCGGCCTGCAGCACCTGCCCGGCCGTCGTGTCGTGCCGCAGACCGTGCAGCAGGCCCGAGGCGTGGGGCAGGTTCGGGGTGCGTTCGCCGTCCAGGTACGGCAGCAGCGTCACCGATCCGCCCGGCTCCACCGCCTCCCGGTCCAGGCCCAGCAGGGTCGCGACGCGGTCCACGGCGAGCGTGCAGTTCAGTGTGCAGGCCAGGGGCAGCCAGTCCCCGCGCGCGTCGGCGAAGCCGGCCACCGTGCCGGTCGGATCGGTCGGGCGGTGCTCGGAGACGGCGTACACCGTGCCGGACGTGCCGAGACTGAGCACCGGCGTGCCGGGGCGCAGGCCGAGCCCCAGCGCCGCCGCCGCGTTGTCACCGGTTCCCGGCGCCACCAGCGTGCCCTTGGAGAACGGCAGGTCGTGGCTGTCCCGTACGGTGCCGACCACCTCGCCCGGGCGCACCACGCGCGGCAGCATCGCCGGGTCGAGGCCGATGTGCGCCAGGGTCTCCTCGTCGTAGGCCTCGGGACCCGACGCCCACCAGCCGGTGCCCGAGGCGTCGCCGCGGTCGGTGGTGCCCTGTCCGGTCAGGCGCTCGGTGAGGTAGTCGTGGGGGAGCCGTACCGCCCTGGTGGCGCGGACCGCCTCCGGCTCGTGCTCCGCCAGCCAGGCCCACTTCGTGACGGTGAACGACGCCCCCGGCACACTGCCTGTGCGTTCCGCCCAGGCCTTGGGACCGCCCAGCTCCGCCACCAGACGACGGGCCTGCGGGGCCGACCGGACGTCGTTCCACAGCAGCGCCGGACGCACCGGCTCGCCGCGCCCGTCCAGGGTGACCAGGCCGTGCTGCTGGCCGCCGATGGACACCGCCGCCGCTTCGTGGGCCGCGTCCCCGCACTGGTGCAACGCCTCGCACAGGGCGTCCCACCACCGACGCGGGTCGCTCTCCCGGCCCGCCCCGGAGGACACCGTGTGGGGCGCCTGTCCGCTCGCCACCACCTGGCCGGTGGCCGCGTCGACGACCAACGCCTTCGTGGACTGGGTGGAGGTGTCCACGCCCACGACGAGCGGACCCTCGGCTGCTGACATCGGGCTTCTCCCTCTTCCGCGGCTCTGCGGGACAAAGACATCTTGTCTCTTCCCCAGGGCGCGTCCGCATACTAATTTGTAAACGGCCATGACGAAATAGTCGGACGCAGCGAGGAGCCGCGGTATGAGCTATCAGCCCACCCCCGAGGACAGGTTCACCTTCGGACTGTGGACCGTCGGCTGGCAGGGCAGGGACCCGTTCGGCGACGCCACCCGCAGTCCCCTCGACCCGGTCGAGACGGTGCGACGCCTCGCCGACCTGGGCGCCTACGGCGTCACCTTCCACGACGACGACCTGATCCCGTTCGGCTCGTCGGACACCGAGCGTGAGTCGCACGTCAAGCGGTTCCGTCAGGCCCTGGACGCCACCGGCATGACCGTCCCGATGGCCACGACCAACCTCTTCACCCACCCCGTCTTCAAGGACGGAGCGTTCACCGCCAACGACCGCGACGTGCGCCGCTACGCGCTGCGCAAGACGATCCGCAACATCGACCTGGCGGCCGAAATGGGAGCGAGGACGTACGTCGCCTGGGGTGGTCGTGAGGGCGCCGAATCCGGTGCCGCCAAGGACGTGCGCGCGGCGCTGGACCGCATGAAGGAGGCCTTCGACCTGCTCGGCGAGTACGTGACCGAGCAGGGCTACGACATCCGCTTCGCCATCGAACCCAAGCCGAACGAACCCCGCGGCGACATCCTGCTGCCCACCGTCGGCCACGCGCTGGCCTTCATCGAACGGCTGGAGCGCCCCGAGCTGTACGGCGTCAACCCGGAGGTCGGCCACGAGCAGATGGCCGGGCTCAACTTCCCGCACGGCATCGCGCAGGCCCTGTGGGCGGGCAAGCTGTTCCACATCGACCTCAACGGCCAGTCGGGCATCAAGTACGACCAGGACCTGCGGTTCGGCGCCGGTGACCTGCGGGCCGCGTTCTGGCTCGTCGACCTTCTGGAGAGCGCCGGGTACGACGGGCCCCGCCACTTCGACTTCAAGCCGCCGCGGACCGAGGACCTCGACGGCGTGTGGGCCTCGGCGGCGGGATGCATGCGCAACTACCTCATCCTGAAGGAGCGCTCGGCGGCCTTCCGGGAGGATCCGCGGGTGCGCGAGGCGCTGCGCGCCGCCCGGCTGGACGAGCTGGCCCGGCCGACCGCCGCGGACGGCCTGCGGGCCCTCCTCGCCGACCGCGCGGCCTTCGAGGACTTCGACGTGGAAGCGGCCGCTGACCGGGGCATGGCCTTCGAACACCTCGACCAGCTGGCGCTTGACCACCTGCTGGGGGCGCGAGACTGAGTACCCCGCGCGCGTTGCCACGTCCCGTCGCGCGCGTACCGAACCGCCGCGCATTCGGCAGGTGGACCGGGCCGGCCCCGGTGACGGGGTCGGCCGGGCACCTCGGGGGGCGTCGTGGACCTCTCAGGGTGTTATCAGGGGCGTCTCAGGGTCGGCGTGCGGAACCGCGGGAAGCGGGGAGCCGTTCTCAGAGCAGAGAGCGGCAGTGGCCGCGAAGGAGGGACGCTCATGTCCAAGAACGCGAAGGTCGCCGTGGGCGGCGTGGCGGTCGGGCTCATCCTGCTGATTTGGCTGCCCTGGTGGGTGACGTTCCTGATCGTGGTGGGGGTGCCGGTGGCTGCTTACCTGGCGCTGGACCCCTCACAGCGACGCAGACTGCGCAGGGTCGGCCGCAAGGAGCTGGGCCGCTGACGCACCTGGCGGAGGGGTCGGAGACTCCGCCGAGGCGTCCGTGCGGGCCCGTGCGGCCACCGGCCCGTGCGGACTCGATGGGAATGGCGACTTGGGCTCGTACGCCTGGTACGCCAGGTACGGCAGGTAGGTCGGTTGCGGCGTCGCGGTTCGCGATTCATCCGAACCGCGACGCGCCTCGGTCCGTCACGTTGCTCAGGGCGCTCAGGGCCGTCGTCGTGCCTCCGCTCACAGGGGCCGTACGGCCAGCTTGTCGAGTGCCTCGAGCAGGGGCGGCAGTTCGGATCCACGCCCGATCGGCAGCACCTCGCCGGGCTTCTCGTCGAGCAGGACGAACGCGATGTCGTCGGTGCGGGCCACCATGGACCAACCCGGGCCGTCGGCGCGCAGCGTACGGGCGTCACCCGAGGCGAACGAGGAGCGCACCCGTCCGAGCGGCGGGGGAGAGGTGACATAGGCGCGCGCCTCCGCGAGGACCCGCCGGACACCCTGGTGTCCGCTTCCCGGGACGTCGTCTCCGCCCTGGGCCGGCGTCACCCCCGGCCCCGCGGCCTCAGGTGTCTCCGGGGACTGTGCCTGGCCGTCCGGCACGGAGAACTCGGCGTCGTCGATCTGTCCCCGCCATGCGGCCCACTGCAGCGCTATCTCGTCGGCACCGAGACGCCGCTGTGCGGGGCCCCATGCGCTGGTGTCCGGCGGGCTGAGCGGGCGCTGGTCCTCGTCCTCGTGCGGCGGATCGTGCGGCGCGGGGACGCCCGGCGCCGCCACGGCGACGGCCAGGGGCCAGCCCGGCAGAGCGGTCACGACCGCGCGCTCGTCCGGCGACAGGTCGTACTCCATGCCGCAGTCCCAGGACGCGATGGCCACGGCCACCAGCGAGACGTCGTCGATGACGACCGTCCAGCGCGCGCCCTCGCCGTCCTGGCCCAGCACCAGTCCGTACCCGTCGGCGCGAGGCGGCAGCCCCAGTGCCGCGCACGCCTCCGGATAGTCGTCGCCCAGTACGCTCGGAAACTTCGCCGGCGTCAGCAGCACCGCCGTGAGCACATACAGCGCATCGTCCGCGGCGGCGACGGCCTCTTCGTCCGTCCCGGCCATCCCAGCCTCCCGAGTGGTTCGTCCATCGGCGCGCACCCTAGTGCGCCGGGAAGGCCCTTGTCACGGCTCCGCACACCGCGCGGAGCTGCAGGTCTCCACCTGGACGGGGGCGAAACGACCACAAGTCGGCGGCACGTTTTCCGCGACCGGCAACGGTCCGGGAGGTTCTCGGCCCACGGCTCCGAGGACTCGTCGTGCCCCGGAGCCGAGAGGCGGCCGCCGCTCGTGACGGGATCGGCGCCGATCGCGCATCAGACGTACCGACACGTAAAGTTGGGCCTTCGGGCGCAGAAGGGGGACGACACCGTGAAACGGTTCGAGAGGCTCGCGCACATCCGTCGGCTGGACCCGGTGGCAGATGCCGTGGAGATCTATCGGCTCAGCGTGGCGTACGAATTTCCCTGGGACTACGCACGTGCCTTGGAGTTGGCCCTCTACCGCACGTATGCCGTACCGAGCATCGGGCGGCTGCTCGCGCGGACGGCGGAGCTCACCGAGCGCACACAGAAGCGCTACGACGACACCGCGCTGCTCCTCGACAGCATCGTGGAACACGGTTTCGCCGCCGAGGAGGGTCGTACCGCGATCCGTCGCATCAACCAGATGCACCGCAGCTACGACATCGCCCAAGACGACATGCGGTACGTACTCAGCACCTTCGTCGTCACGCCGAGACGCTGGATCGACACCTACGGCTGGCGGCGGCTGTCCCGGCACGAGATCGTCGCGTCCACCGAGTACTACCGCACCCTGGGCCGGCACATGGGCATCTCCGACATCCCGAGGACCTACGAGGAGTTCGAGACACTGCTCAACGCCTACGAGGAGGCCCATTTCGACTGGGATCGGCAGGCCCGGCAGGTCTCCGACGCCACCCTGGACCTGATGGCATCCTGGTACCCGCGTCCCCTGGCGCCGCTGCTGCGCACCGCGACGCTCGCCCTGCTCGACGAACCGCTGCTGCGCGCGTTCCGCTACCCGGCGCCCGGCGCGGCCACCTCCGCGTTCGTGCGTGGCGCGGTATGGACACGGGGCCGGCTCGTCAGACTGCTGCCGCCGCGCCGTATGCCGCACTTCGCCCGCCAGAACCCGGAGATCAAGGGCTACCCCGGCGGCTATCGCGTGGCCGATCTGGGCACCCGGCCGGTTCCCGGGCTGCGCGGCTGCCCGGTGCGGCACCGGGACGCCTCGGCGGCCGAATCCGCCGAGTGACACGAGTGTGCCGCGCGGCCCGGCGAACCGGTCCGGCTCGCTCCTGCCTCTGGGGCGGAGAGGGCCCCCGGAGGGGCTGGGCGCGCCGGCCCACGGGCGGCCTCCTCCCTCGACCGCGACCGGCTTCTCCGCGCCCGCGCCCGGCTTCCTCCACCACCACGACCGGGATGGCCGCGGCGGGCGGCCCGGAGTCGGGCTCACCGGTGTGGACGGAAGACGCTCCGCTGCCTGCTCCGCGGATACCGCGGAGGTGGTGAGCGCTTCCGCGGTCAGAGCGGTCAGTTCACCCGCACCGCGAGCGCGAGGAAGCGGGCGTCCTCGTCGGCATACGACGTCATCCGCCACCCCGAACGCGCCAGCAACGGAGCCAAATTGTTCTCGGCCCGCAGGTCGTCCGGTGTGACCCGGCGCCCCTGCCGTGCCGCCAGGGCCGCCCGGCCGATCGGGTGGAACAGCGCGAGCGTGCCGTTCGGCCGTACCACGCGGGCCAGTTCGCGCAGGTTGTCCGACGGGTGCGGCAGGTGTGCGATCAGCCCGGCCGCGAACACGGCGTCCAGCGAGGCCGACCGCAACGGCAGCGAGGCCACGTCCGCGAGCAGCAGCCGCCCGTCCCGGTGCCGGCCCGCCCGGGTGGCGGCCGCCAGCATCGCCTGGGTCAGATCCGCGCCCACCACCACTCCCGAAGGGCCCACGGCGGTGCGCAGGGGCGGCAGGGCACGCCCCGTGCCGCAGCCGGCGTCCAGCACGCGGTCACCAGCGCGCAGCCCGAGGCCGGCGACGGCGGCCGCGTAGGCGGGACCGTCATCGGGGAACTTGGCGTCCCAGTGGGCTGCTCGGGCGGTGAAGAACTCCCGTACGTGTGTGTGGTCGTCGCTCATGTTCGGCATGATCCCTCATCGTCACGTGGGACGTCTCTGTGCGCATGTTCGAGCGTGATGTGATCGTTCCATCGCATTTCCGTGTCATATTCCAACAGCTTTCGAAATGCGCCCCTTTCGTGCGCCCCTGCCCCGGATAGCGTCCCGGGGTCATGGGACATATGGACCACGCCGCCTTCGGCTGGCTGACCCCCGTGCTGTCGTACGCGATGGCCTGTGTGGGTGCCGCACTGGGGCTGCGCTGCACCGTGCGGGCGCTCGCCACCTCCGGCCGCTCGCGCCGCAACTGGCTGCTCACCGCCGCTTCGGCGATCGGTACGGGCATCTGGACGATGCACTTCGTGGCCATGCTCGGTTTCCGCGTCAGCGGCACCGACATCCGCTACGACGTGCCGCTGACCATCTCGAGCCTCGTCGTCGCCATGGTCGTCGTCAGCGCCGGCGTCTTCGCGGTCGGCTACAGCCGCGACCACAACCGCGCGCTTCCGCTCGGCGGGCTCACCACGGGACTGGGTGTCGCCAGCATGCACTACCTGGGTATGGCGGCGGTCCGGCTGCACGGCCACGTCCGGTACGACCCCGTCCTCGTCGCGGTGTCGGTACTGATCGCCGTGGTGGCCGCCACGGCCGCACTGTGGGCCGGGCTCAACATCAGGTCACCCCTCGCGGTCACCGTCGCCTCCCTGGTCATGGGTGTGGCCGTGAGCAGCATGCACTACACCGGGATGTTCGCGGTGAGCGTGCGCGTGGACCCGTCCGCGGCGCCCCTGCCCGGCGCCACGGCGATGCAGTTCATCTTCCCGCTCGCCGTCGGCCTTGGCTCCTACCTGTTCATCACTTCGGCCTTCGTCGCCTTGTCACCCACCGCCGACGAACGCGAGGCCTCCGCCTTCGCCCAACGGCCCGTCGACAGCCCCGTCCGCTGACGGCGCAACCGCTCCGAGCGTCCCTACCCCCGTCCCGAACGAGGAGGCCATGCGCCAGCCCCGTACAGCACTGAAAGCCGGCTCCCCGGCACGGCACCCGCGTGGCCGCCGCGCACACGCCGGACCGCCGGCGCGGGAGAGCGCGGACCGCCCCCTCGGCATACCGCCGACCACGGCACGCACGAAACGGGGCCGCCGGCAGCTACGCCCCCGGACCGTGCGCGCCAAGGTGGTCAGCCTCCTGATGGTGCCCGTGGTCTCCCTGCTCGCCCTGTGGGGCTACGCCACCGTCAGCACCGCCCAGGACATCGCCCGGCTCCGTCAGGCCCAACGCGTCGACGCGGAGCTGCGCACCCCGGTGGCAGCCGCTGTCGCCGCGCTGCAGGCCGAGCGCAGTGCGGCCGTACGCTACGCGGACGCCCCGGGCCTCGGTACTCGCACAACCTTCGACAGCCTGGCGGCCCTTACCGACCGGGCCGTGGCCCACCTGCGACTCGGCGACGACAGCACGGTCGCCGACAGCCAGGAACTGCCGGCCGGTGTCTCCGAACGCCTCGACGCGTTCGTCACCGGCGCCGAGCGGCTCCGTACGCTGCGCACCGCCGTACGCGACCGCAAGGCCGGCTGGGACGAGGCCTACGCCCGGTACACGAAGGCCATCGGGGCTGCCTTCACAGTCGACGGCGCCCTCAGCGGCGTCCAGCAGGCCGATATCGGCGCCGGTGCGCGCGTGCTGCTCGAATTCTCCCGCGCCGGGGAGGCCCTGGCCCAGGAGGACGCCGTCCTCGGGGACGCGCGGACCGTCGGCGGCCTGCGTGGTGAGCGGCTTCGGCTGTTCGGCTCCGCGGTCGCCTCCCGCCGTACCCTCACCGACGCGGCCGTTCCCGACCTGCCCGCCGCGCAACGTGCCGCCTGGCACCGTCTGGCTATGGGCCGCTCCTATACGGCGCTCGGCGCGGCCGAGGACGAGATTCTCATCGCCAAGCCGTCCGGACTGGCACCACAGGTCGGTTGGAGCGACGCGCACGCGCGAGTACGGGACGGGATGCGGACCATCGAGGCGGACACCGGCCGTGCCGTCGCAGGTCGCGCGGACCCCGTCTCGCGAGGTCTGCTCGGTCCGGCGGGTGCCGTCGTGATCCTCGGCCTCGTGGCGGTCGCCGCCTCGCTCGTGATCTCCGTCCGGATCGGGCGCGCGCTCGTGGTGGAACTCGTCAGCCTGCGAAACGACGCTCTGGAGATCGCCCGGCGCAAACTCCCGGAGGCGATGCGCCGGCTGCGCGCGGGCGAGGAGATCGACATCCGGGCCGAGGCGCCCGCCGGCCCGTCAACCGAGGACGAGACCGGCCAGGTCGCGGAGGCGCTGACCACCGTGCACCGTGCCGCCCTGCACGCCGCCGTGGAGCGCGCCGAACTGGCCAGCGGCATCTCCGGGGTCTTCGTCAACCTCGCCCGCCGTAGTCAGGTGCTGGTCCACCGTCAGCTCACCCTCCTCGACAGCATGGAACGGCGCTCGGACGACCCCGACGAACTGGGCGACCTCTTCCGTCTGGACCACCTCACCACCCGGATGCGCCGCCACGCCGAGAGCCTGATCATCCTCTCCGGCTCGGCTCCCGGGCGTGCCTGGCGCAAGCCGGTGTCCCTGACGAACGTCGTACGTGCCGCCGTGTCGGAAGTAGAGGACTACGCGCGCGTGGAGGTGCGCCAGTTCCACGAGGCCCACGTCATCGGGGCGGCGGTCGCCGACCTCACCCATCTCCTCGCCGAACTGGTCGAGAACGCGGCCCAGTTCTCACCACCCCACACGCGCGTGCGCGTCACCGGTGAATTCGTCGGCAACGGTTACGCCCTGGAGATCGAGGACCGGGGACTCGGCATGGGCGCCGACACCCTCGCCGAGGCCAACCGGCGTATCGAGCATTCCGAGGCCCTCGATCTGTTCGACAGTGATCGACTCGGACTCTTCGTGGTGAGCAGGCTCGCCTCACGGCATGACGTCAAGGTGCATCTGAGGGCCTCTCCCTACGGAGGCACCACCGCCGTCGTCCTGGTGCCCACCGCTCTGCTGCACGGCGGCGCGGCGGAACGTTCTTCCCGGCCCGGGGAACACGACCGTTCCGAACGGGAATCCGACTACGCGCGCGTGCCCCGCGAGGCCGCGCCACCGGAGGTGGTGCGACGCGAGGCCATGCGACGGGAAGGCGATGACGTACTGTCGGAGCGACGGGTCGCGCTGGCCTTGCCCTCCCTTCCTGGCGCGCACGGCGCCGCGGACACCTCCGGCTCGGCCGGCGGTTCGGCCGCCGCCGGGGCACACGGCACCGCGCCCGAGCCCGGCTCCGATCACCCGGCATCCGGCCCCCACCAAACGCAGTTCGGCTCCCTGGAATCGGCGCCCGGCCCCCTGCGCGCCGAACCCGGGCCGTACCGCGCCCCGTCCGAGCCCGGCGGCGCCGAGCGCCGCATGGAGCCGGCCCCGCATCGTGCCCCGCTCGAGCCCGCCCCGCACGGCACCTCGAACGAACCACCACCCCCCGGAGTCACCGCCTTGAGGCCGCACCGTCCACCGAACGGCCTCGAGGCCGCCGACGACCTCCCGCGTCGGGTGCGCCAGGCGAGCCTCGCACCCCAACTCCGCCGTCAGCGGACCGAGGAACCGGCGCCCAACACAGCACCGCGCGCGGACGTACAGCGCACCCCGGAACTCGTACGGGACCGCATGACGGCCTACCGCGACGGCTGGACCCGCGGCGGTGGCCGTCGCGCCGGCCGGGGCGCCACACCGGATCACGAGACCGGCAGCCGAACGGACAACCGCGCAGGCAGCGGTACGGACAGTCGTATGAGCGGTCCTAGCGCCGACCGCACGGACAGTCAGAGCGACGAAGGAGACCCGGCATGACGCAGGACCCGAACCCGAGGGCGGCCGGCCGGCCATCCGGCGAGTTGGATTGGCTGCTGGACGACTTGGTCATGCGGGTGAGCGAGATACGGCACGCCGTCGTGCTGTCCAACGACGGCCTGGCCGTCGGCGCCTCCACCGACCTTGCGCGGGAGGACGCCGAACACCTCGCCGCAGTCGCCTCCGGCTTCAACAGCCTCGCCAAGGGCGCAGGGCGGCACTTCGGCGCGGGCGGCGTACGCCAGACCATGGTCGAGATGGACGACGGTTTCCTCTTCGTGGCCGCCGCCGGGGACGGTTCCTGCCTCGCCCTGCTGACCGCCGTCACCGCCGATATCGGCCTCGTGGCCTACGAGATGGCGCGCCTGGTCAAGCGGGTCGGCGAGCATCTGTACACACCGCCGCGCACGGCGGCCCAGCCGCCCGCCGCAGGATGAGCCGGAGAACGTGCCGATGACCGAGAACCCGACCGATGGACCGACGGAGCCGGGCAGCCAGTGGTACGACGGGGAGGCCGGGCCCCTGGTCCGCCCGTACGCCATGACGGGCGGGCGCACCCAGTCCGGCCCCTCCGGAGTGCGCTTCGACCTCATCGCGCTCGTCGCCCTCGATCCCACCGGACCCGAAACGGGCGCCTCCGTGCTCGGCCCCGAACACCGTGCCCTGATCGAGTTGTGCCGGACGGAGAGACAGTCGGTCGCCGAACTCGCCGCCGACGCCGACCTGCCCGTGGGAGTGATCAGAGTGCTCCTCGGCGACCTCCTGGAGCTCGGCTGTGTCACCGTCAGTCGTCCCGTGCCGCCTACGCACCTGCCCGACGAACGGATCCTGCGTGAGGTCGTCGCAGGATTGCGAGCGCTGTAGATGAACGTTCGCAAGCCGCGTGCGCCACGCCGCGTTCCCAATCGTGCGGATTGCGCAAGAGAGCGGATAGGAGTCGGTCACATCAGGTGCGTTCCGGTACAACCACCCGGAGCGGTGCCGTGGTTGCCATGATGCCGACTTCACCTTCGGAGCACCTACACCTTGACCGCAGCAGGCCCTTTCGAGAGAAGTGATCATGGTTCTCGAGCAGTCCGACGCCGTCGGCGACACCTCCGACCTGGCGCTGAAGATATTGGTCGCCGGCGGGTTCGGGGTCGGCAAGACGACCCTGGTCGGAGCCGTCAGCGAGATCCGGCCGCTGCGTACCGAGGAACTGCTCAGCCAAGCCGGTCAGCTGGTCGACGACACCGGCGGCGTGGACCAGAAGGTCACCACGACCGTCGCCATGGACTTCGGACGCATCACCATCCGCTCGGGCCTGTCGTTGTACCTCTTCGGCACACCGGGCCAGGACCGCTTCTGGTTCCTCTGGGACGAGTTGTCCCAGGGCGCACTCGGCGCCGTGGTCCTCGCCGACACCCGGCGCCTGCAGGACTGCTTCCCGGCCGTCGACTACTTCGAGCACCGGCACATCCCGTTCGTGGTGGCCGTCAACTGCTTCACAGGAGCCCGCGGCTACGGCGCCCAGGACGTCTCGAAGGCACTCGACCTGGACGGCGGCACACCGGTGGTGCTCTGTGACGCGCGGGAGCGTGACTCGGGCAAGGAGGTGCTGATCCGGCTCGTCGAGTACGCCGGGCGGATGCACGCCGCCCGGCTCCTGGACTCGGTCGGCTGACCCGCCCGGTCAGGCCGCCAGATCCTTCACGGCCACCACCTTGCCGATGGGGACGCGGACCAGCAGTTCACCCGGGACGCCGTTGCGGGCACCGTACTCCTCGGCGCGCTCCTCGCCCACGTACCGTGCGGCGATCAGCGTTGCCCACCGGCGCACCTCGTCGAGGTCTTCCGACAGTCGCGCACGGCCGTCCAGCACCACGAAGTGGAACGGCGGCCGGTCGTCGTCCACGCACAGGGCGACGCGCCCGTCACGGGCCAGATTGCGCCCTTTCACTGTCTCCTTACCGGTGTTGAAGACCAGTTCGTCCCCGTCCAGCAGGAACCAGATCGGTGCCACATGGGGCCTCCCATCGGCGCGAACCGTCGACAGCTTGCCGGTGCGGGTGCCCTCCGACACGAACGCCCGCCACTCCTCATCGGTCATCTTGTCTGCCATGCGCCCATCCTGCTTGCCCGGACGCCGGTCGTGGGGAAGGCTGGCGGGGGAGTTCCTCCTGACAGGGGGAGACGTCACACGGGGAGACGGACATGGCGCGGAACCAGGGACTCGGGTGGCTCCTGGACGATCTGACCCAGCGGGTGGACCATGTGCGGCACGCCCTGGTCCTGTCGAACGACGGGTTGGTCACGGGAGCGAGCACGGGCCTACGCCGCGAGGACGCCGAGCATCTGGCCGCCGTGGCATCCGGCCTGCACAGCCTCGCCAAAGGCTCAGGCCGTCACTTCGGCGCGGGCAGGGTGCGCCAGACCATGATCGAGTACGACGATGCCGTGCTGTTCGTGACCGCGGCGGGCGCCGGTAGCTGTCTGTGCGTGCTCAGCGGGGCCGAGGTCGACATCGGGCAGATCGCCTACGAGATGACCCTGCTGGTCAACCGCGTCGGCGAACACCTCGGCGTCGACGCGAGGCAGCCGGAACGGGCCCCGAACGTAGACCCCTGACCTGCGGTTTTCAGCTCCCCGTCGGAGTTATCCACAGGGCCGCCACGACTGCGTCGATTTGGCTACGGTGTGTGCACGGCGATCGCACAGGGCGTCAGCCATGACTCCACGGGGAGTACGACCATGTCGGCCAGCACCTTCGGTCCATCCTGCCTCGGTACCTGCACACCGAGCCGCGCGGCTCGTGAACTGGGCCTCAAGCGGAGCGAGTTCGATCTCGCCGTCCAGCTCGGCCGGATCAGGACCATGCCCGACGAGGGCGGGGGAGGGGGCCGCCGGGTGGAGTACGCGGAGATCGACCGCCTCCGCGCCCAGGACGGCTTTCCCGAGGCTCTTCGTGACCGGGTGCGCGTCGTGGGGACCGCGGAGGGAGCCGCGCTCATGGGGATCTCCGCCGGCCGGTTCACCCGGCTCGCACGTCTGGGCGTGATCACGCCCGTGAGGTTCTACCTCAACCGCTATCGAGCCGTGGTCTGGCTGTATCTGGCGGAGGAACTACGGACCTTCGCGTCGGCCGCCGAGAACGCCCTGCTGCTCAAAGGGCGAACGCCCGAGACCCTGAGGGGCCAGTTGCAGGCGGGCGTTGATCTGCGCATCCGCAACTGGCGTGGACGGCATCTCGGATTCCTCCTGCGCCATGCCGAACATCCCTGGGCCCGAGCCGGAGCGCTGGCCGCCTTCTTGGAGCCCGCCAGGATCGCCGACGTCGTCAAGGACCCTTACGAGCGCGCGCATGTGAACCGGTTTCGGCCGGGACCACCCGGCCACGGCGCTCCCGGATCACCTTCCGCCGACCTCGCCGAGCGCATCATGACCGCGGGTGACACGGATGAGATCGAGTGGCTGCGCAGCGAATTGCTCCGCGCGATCGAGGAGGCTCGCACCCTCGTGCCCGCACCGCGCCCGCCCGCCCGCCACCTGACACCGGCGACGGCGATGGCGACGCGCGGGGCGACCAGGGTGGCGACAAGGGCGGGGGCGCGGCCGCTCGCACCGATCGCGCCGATGGCACGTACGGTCACCCGTCCCGCAGGACCCGTCGGACCGGTACCACCGCCGGCACCGATCGGATCGGTATCACCGCCTGAATCGATCGGACCGGCAGGACCGACTGGGACCGGACTGCCCCGACCGAAAGGGGCGAGGGGCACTGTGCGACCGACGGGATCCGCACGACCGACGGGCTCGGCACGACCGACGGGATCCGCGCGACCGACTGGGCCGGCCGGGCCAGTCGGATCGCTCGGGTCGGTGAAGCCCTCGTCCGCGCTCCCCGACCACCGGGGCGACGGCCTCGGTCAGGTTCCGCCGCAGCCGGCCCGTGGTCTGCGAGCCTGGCTGCGGCGAAGGGGCCCGCGGCCCGCGCGAGACACATCGCCGTGCGGTGCCGCGCGATGAAGCGCGCCGCCGCACAACGACGCGAGGCTAGCCTGGCGACCCTCCAGGGAACCCCGGCAGACCGAGAGGGACCCCTGGAGACTAAAGGGCCCTGAAGAGCCCCTCCTGGACGACCGAGACGAGCAGACGCCCCTCCAGGTCGTAGATGCGCCCACGGGCCAGACCGCGCCCCCCGGTCGCGATCGGCGACTCCTGGTCGTAGAGGAACCACTCGTCCGCGCGGAACGGCCGGTGGAACCACATGGCGTGGTCCAGCGAGGCCATGTCGAAGTTCCGCGGGCCCCAGAGGCGCTCGACCGGGATGCGGACCGCGTCCAGGAGGGTCATGTCGCTGGCGTAGGTCAGCGCGCAGGTGTGGACGAGCGGGTCGTCGCCGAGCGGTCCGACCGCCCGCATCCACACGGCGCTGCGCGGCTCGGCGCCCCGGATCTCCTCGGCGTCCCAGCGAAGCCGGTCCACGTACCGGATGTCGAACGGCTGGCGGCGCGCCATCCGCTCCAACTGCTCCGGCAGCACGCCCAGTTCCTTGCGGACCTCCTCGGCCACTGTCGGGAGCGACTCCGGGTCCGGCACCTGGCGGGCGGGCGGCAGCTGGTGCTCGAACGGTCCTTCCTCAGGCTTGTGAAAGGAGGCGGTCAGATTGAAGATCGTGCGGCCCTGCTGCACTGCCGTGACCCGGCGGGTCGTGAACGACCGGCCGTCGCGGACCCGCTCGACCTGGTACACGATCGGTACGCCGGGCCGGCCGGGGCGCAGGAAATACGCGTGCAGCGAGTGCACCGGGCGGTCTCCGTCCGTGGTGCGCCCGGCGGCGACCAGCGCCTGCCCCGCCACCTGGCCGCCGAAGACCCGCTGCAAGGACTCCTGCGGGCTTCGGCCGCGGAATATGTTGACCTCGATCTGCTCCAGGTCGAGCAAGTCGACCAAGCTCTCGGCCGGATTCGTCATCGGTGTGTCTCTCCTGTGCTCACAGCTGCCCGACATCGGTGACGCGGACTACGGCACGACCCTCGGCATCCGAAGCCGTGAGGTCGATCTCCGCGCTGATACCCCAGTCGTGGTCGCCGTTCGGGTCGTCGAAGATCTGGCGGACGCGCCAGAGGCCGTTCTCCGGCTCCTCCTTGATGACCAACAGCTTGGGGCCGCGCGCGTCGGGTCCGGTGCCGAGATCCTCGTACTCGTCCCAGTACTTGTCCATCGCCTCGCCCCAGGCGTCGGCGTCCCAGCCGGACTCGGCGTCCAACTCGCCCAGTTCCTCGACCTGGTCGAGCGCGGCCAGCTCCACGCGGCGGAACAGCGCGTTGCGGACCAGGACCCGGAAGGCGCGGGCGTTGGTGGTGACCGGCTTCACCTCGTCGGCCTTCTCCCGGGCCTCCTCGGCGGTCATCTCCTCCGGGTTGGCGAGCTGCTCCCACTCGTCCAGCAGGCTGGAGTCGACCTGGCGGACCATCTCACCGAGCCACTCGATCAGATCCTGCAGGTCCTCGGACTTCAGGTCGTCCGGGATGGTGTGGTCGAGGGTCTTGTAGGCGCCGGCGAGGTAGCGCAGCACGATGCCCTCGGTGCGAGCCAGCTCGTAGAAGGACACGAGCTCGGTGAAGGACATGGCCCGTTCGTACATGTCCCGGACGACCGACTTCGGCGACAGCGGATGGTCACCGACCCACGGGTGGCTCTTGCGGTAGGTGTCGTACGCGTGGAAGAGCAACTCTTCCATCGGCTTCGGGTAGGTGACGTCCTGGAGGCGCTCCATGCGCTCCTCGTACTCGACACCGTCGGCCTTCATCGCCGCGACGGCCTCGCCGCGCGCCTTGTTCTGCTGGGCGACGAGGATCTGCCGCGGGTCGTCCAGGGTGGACTCGACCACGGACACCATGTCGAGGGCGTAGGAGGGCGATTCGGGGTCGAGGAGCTCGAACGAGGCGAGCGCGAACGTGGACAGCGGCTGGTTGAGCGCGAAGTCCTGCTGGAGATCGACCGTGAGCCGGACGATGCGACCCTCGGCGTCCGGCTTGTCGAGCTTCTCCACGATCCCGCCGTCGAGCAGCGAGCGGTAGATCGCGATGGCCCGCCGGATGTGCCGCAGCTGCTGCTTGCGCGGCTCGTGGTTGTCCTCCAGGAGGTGGCGCATCGCCTGGAAGGCGTTGCCCGGGCGGGCGATCACCGACAGCAGCATCGTGTGTGTCACCCGGAACCGCGAGGTCAGCGGCTCCGGCTCCGACTCGATCAGCTTCTGGAAGGTGTTCTCCGTCCAGCCGACAAATCCCTCCGGCGCCTTCTTTCGCACCACCTTGCGGCGCTTCTTCGGGTCATCGCCCGCCTTCGCCAGGGCCTTCTCGTTCTCGATGACGTGCTCGGGCGCCTGCGCCACGACGAGTCCGGCCGTGTCGAAGCCCGCCCGGCCGGCCCGGCCGGCGATCTGGTGGAACTCGCGGGCCCGCAGGGTGCGCACGCGGCTGCCGTCGTACTTGGCCAGGGCCGTGAACAGCACCGTCCGGATCGGCACGTTGACCCCCACACCGAGGGTGTCCGTACCGCAGATGACCTTCAGCAAGCCTGCCTGGGCGAGCTTCTCCACCAGACGGCGGTACTTGGGGAGCATGCCGGCGTGGTGGACACCGATGCCGTGCCGGACGTAGCGGGAGAGGTTTCGGCCGAACTTGGTGGTGAAGCGGAAGTTGCCGATCAGCTCGGCGATCTGGTCCTTCTCCTCGCGCGAGCACATGTTGATGCTCATCAGCGCCTGTGCCCGCTCCACGGCCTGGGCCTGGGTGAAGTGCACGATGTAGACGGGTGCCTGCTTGGTCGCCAGCAGCTCGGTGAGCGTCTCGGTGAGCGGCGTCAGCTGGTACTCGTAGGAGAGGGGGACCGGGCGGGTCGCGGAACGGACCACGGAGGTCGGGCGGCCGGTGCGGCGGGCGAGGTCCTTCTCGAAGAACGACACATCGCCCAAGGTGGCCGACATCAGGATGAACTGCGCCTGGGGAAGTTCCAGCAGCGGGATCTGCCAGGCCCAGCCGCGGTCACCCTCCGCGTAGAAGTGGAACTCGTCCATCACGACCTGGCCGACGTCGGCGTTCTTGCCGTCACGCAGTGCGATCGAGGCCAGCACCTCGGCGGTGCAGCAGATGACGGGCGCGTCGGAGTTCACGGAGGCGTCGCCGGTGAGCATGCCGACGTTCTCGGTGCCGAAGAGCTTGCACAGCTCGAAGAACTTCTCCGACACCAGCGCCTTGATCGGCGCCGTGTAGAAGGTGACCTCGTCCCGGGCCAGCGCGGCGAAGTGCGCGCCCGCCGCGATCATGCTCTTGCCCGAGCCGGTGGGCGTGGAAACGATCACGTTCGCCCCGGAGACCACCTCGATCAGCGCCTCCTCCTGGTGGGGATAGAGGGTGAGACCGCGCTCCTGCGCCCACGACTCGAAGGCTTCGTACAGGGCGTCGGGGTCGGCGGTCGGCGGCAGCTGATCGATGAGGGTCACGCCCCCATCTTGCCTGGCCTTCTCGCCGAGAGGGGAATCGGCTACGGGCACGAAGATCATGGCCGATACGCTGTGTCGCCTGCGCGGCGTCAGCGCGCCAGGTCAACTGGACAGCGGCACAAGAGGAATGGGGCGGGAAGCGGCCATGATGGGACCAGCACACTCACTGTCGGGGGCCGCGGCCTGGCTGGGCGTCGGCGCGGCCGCCGCCGCGGCCGGGCACTCGATGCCCTGGCCGGTCCTGCTCGTCGGCTCGCTGCTCTGCGCCGGCGCGGCGCTCGCTCCGGACCTCGACCACAAGGCCGCCACCATCTCCCGCGCCTTCGGTCCGATCTCGCGCTGGATCTGCGAGATCGTCGACAAGCTGTCGTACGCCGTCTACAAGGCGACGCGGAAGCAGGGGGACCCGCGCCGCTCCGGCGGTCACCGCACACTGACGCACACCTGGCTGTGGGCGGTCCTGATCGGCGCCGGCTCCTCCGGCGCGGCGATCTGGGGCGGTCGCTGGGCGGTGCTGGGCATTCTGTTCGTGCACATGGTGCTGGCCATCGAGGGTCTGCTCTGGCGGGCGGCACGCGGCTCCAGCAGCGATGTGCTGGTGTGGCTGCTCGCGGCGACCAGCGCGTGGATCCTCGCGGGGGTGCTGGACAAGCCGGGCAACGGCTCGGACTGGCTGTTCACCGAGCCCGGGCAGCAGTACCTGTGGCTGGGGCTGCCGATCGTGCTGGGTGCGCTGGTGCACGACATCGGGGACGCGCTGACCGTGTCCGGCTGTCCGATCCTGTGGCCGATCCCGGTGGGACGCAAGCGCTGGTACCCGCTGGGACCGCCGAAGCCGATGCGGTTCCGGGCCGGCAGCTGGGTGGAGCTGAGAGTGCTGATGCCGATGTTCATGCTGCTCGGAGGCGTGGGCTGCGCGGCGGCCCTCAATGTGATCTGAGTCGATCGCCCTACTCGGGGCGCCTGGCGCACCATCCGCCGACCGCATGCGCGCGGCGGTGCAGGACCGCCCGCGCGCGACGCCCGGGTGGCCGACTTCGGTCAGGTCGTCCCGCCCGGTTCCGTCCCGCCGTACCGGCGCTCGAAGCGGGCGACGCGGCCCTCGGTGTCGACCGGGCGCGCCTTGCCCGTGTAGAAGGGGTGGCTCTCGGAGGAGATCTCCACGTCGATCACCGGGTAGCTCTGGCCGTCGTCCCACTCGATCGTCTGCTCGCTGCGCGCGGTGGACCGGGTCAGGAAGGCGTAGCCCGCGGCGCGGTCGCGGAACACCACGGGGTGGTAGTCGGGGTGCTTGTCCTGCTGCATTGCGGCTCCTCGTGCGGGGCGGTCGGGCAGGCGGCGAGCGGGTCAGCCGGACACGGAGTCCTCGTCGATGACGTGCACGGCGGCCTCCTCGGCGGAGGCGGCGGCGCCGTCGATGCCCACGTCGGTGGCGACCAGGGCGGCCTCATCGTCTTCGTGCGCCCCTTCGTCGGGAGCCACCAGGCGGCCGGAGCGGGCGTCGCCGACCTCGTCGTCGAGGGGTTCGCCGTCCGTGCCGGCGCAGTCACCTATGCCGTCGTCGTCGGGCGGGGCGGGGTCGGGCAGCTCCTCGGCGAGCCGCTGATCGAGGGTTTCGCCCGCCTTCGCCTCGGCTGCCGTCACCCCGAAGTGGTTCACCGCCAGCGGTCGCTCCGGAGGGGACCAGCCACGGTCGAGAGGGTCGGCGACGCCGTCGAAATCCAGGGTGTCCTCGACGTCGAGGACCCCGGAATCCTCCTGGATCTCCGAGGGATCGGGCTGGTAGACATCGTCCCCCCAACCGTCGGCGCTGGTCACGAGTACCTCCAGATGGTGAGGACGGCCGCGCGCCGCCGAAGCGGGTCGCGGGCCGTCGGCACGCCCGACACGGGTACGCGACGCGAACCGGCTTCTTCCGGGGCGTTTCCCACGCCGGTGCCGTTCTCCAGACTTCCACCCCGGCTCGGGACCGCGCAACGGCACGAGCCGCGGCGGGCGCACCGTCGGGCTCCCGCGGCGGCCCGCCGAGGCCCGTCAGGACCCGGCGGCGGCCCGGCGGCGGCCCGGCGGGGACGGCGTGACGGGGGTGTCCCGGCTGCTCGATCCGAGAGCACCGTCGTCTGTCCGGATGCCGGCGCCCTCCCTGAGGGCGGGAGCCGCCCCCGCGGATCCCGCCACACTCCTCGGGAACGCGACTCCCCACCAGCAGGCCAGGCGCCCCCGTCCCGGGCTCCGTCACCCGCCGCGCAGGCTGCCCACCCCTCCGCGCAGGTCCCGCAAGCCTTCCCGAAGGATCCGGCACACTCTCAGGCCCCCCTTTCCTCGCAGGTCCTGCCGCCCCTCTCCGGCACCCGGCGCCCTCCTCTCCGGTCCCGCGAACCTCCCCGCCGCCCGTCGATCCACGTCGCAGGCCGGGCATCCCTCTCCGCAGCACCCGTGCCCTCGCTGCGTCGCGGGCCCGCGTCGGCAGCCGCAGCGCTCCGCCGGGGACGCGGCCCGCGTCGGTGGCCGCGGCGCGCCACCGGGGGCGTATACCGTCCGTGCCCCGTTCTCGTCCGTGCCCCGTCCGTGCCCGTTCTCACCCGTGCCAGGACCGCCACAGCGCCGCGTACGCGCCGTCGGCCGCCACCAGCTCGTCGTGGCTGCCCAGCTCGCTGATCCGGCCGCTCTCCACCACGGCGATCACGTCGGCGTCGTGCGCGGTGTGCAGGCGGTGGGCGATGGCGATCACGGTGCGGCCGTCCAGGACCCGGGCCAGGGAGCGTTCCAGATGGCGCGCCGCACGCGGGTCCAGCAGCGAGGTCGCCTCGTCCAGGACCAGTGTGTGTGGATCGGCCAGCACCAGCCGGGCCAGCGCGATCTGCTGGGCCTGCGCCGGGGTCACCGCGAGGCCGCCGGAGCCGACCTCGGTGTCCAGGCCGTCCCGCAGCGCCCGCGCCCATGTCTCCGCGTCGACCGCCCCCAGGGCGGCCCACAGCTCGGCGTCCGTGGCGCCGGTCCTGGCCAGGAGGAGGTTGTCCCGCAGGGATCCCACGAACACGTGGTGTTCCTGGTTGACCAGAGCGACGTGCGAGCGGACGCGTTCGGCGGGCATCCGGGACAGTTCCGCGCCGCCCAGGGTGATCCGGCCGTCCCGGGGCGCGTAGATCCCGGCGAGCAGGCGGCCCAGGGTGGACTTGCCCGCGCCCGAGGGACCGACGAGGGCCAGCCGGGTGCCCGGCGCGACGTCCAGGGAGACCTTGCGCAGGACGTCGACGCCCTCGCGGTAGCCGAAGTGCACCCGGTCGGCGCGCACCTCTCGACCGGCCGGGGCCAGCGAGCCGTCGCCGGCGTCCGGTTCGACGTCCCGTACCCCGACGAGACGGGCCAGCGACACCTGGGCCACCTGCACCTCGTCGTACCAGCGCAGGATCAGGTTCACCGGGTCGACGAGCATCTGCGCGACGAGCGCGCCCGTGGTCAGCTGGCCCACACCGATCCAGCCCCGCAGGACGAACACGCCGCCGACCATCAGGACCGAACCGAGGACGAGGACGTGGACGGCGTTGATCACCGGGAAGAGCACGGACCGCAGCCAGAGGGTGTAGCGCTCCCAGGCTGTCCATTCCTTGATCCGCTGCTCGGACAGCGCGACGCGGCGGGCGCCCAGGCGGTGTGCCTCGACGGTGTGGCCGGCGTCCACGGTCTCGGCGAGGGCGGCGGCCACGGCCGCGTACCCGGCGGCCTCGGAGCGGTAGCCGGAGGGTGCCCGTCTGAAGTACCAGCGGCATCCGGCCACGAGCACCGGCACGGCCAGCAGGACGGCGGCCGCCAGCGGCGGGGCCGTCACGACGAGCCCGCCGAGCAGCAGCAGGGCCCAGACGAAACCGATCGCGAGCTGCGGCACGGCCTCGCGCATGGCGTTGGCCAGGCGGTCGATGTCGGTGGTGATGCGGGAGAGCAGGTCGCCGGTGCCGGCCCGCTCCAGAACGCCCGGCGGCAGTCCGACCGACCGGACGAGGAAGTCCTCGCGCAGGTCGGCGAGCATCCGTTCGCCGAGCATCGCGCCCCGCAACCGCACCTGCCGGACGAACACGGTCTGCACGACCAGTGCGAGCGCGAACAATCCGACGGTCAGGCCGAGGTGGAGTTCCCGGGCCCCCTCCGACACCCGCTCGACCAGGGCGCCGAGCAGGTACGGGCCCATCATGGAGGCGACCACGGCCACCGTGTTGACGGCGATGAGCAGCAGGAAGGCACGGCGGTGCCGGCGGAACAGCTCGACGACGTAGGCGCGTACGGTGGAGGCCGCGCCGACGGGCAGGGTGGTGGCGGTCGTAGGGGCCGCCGGGTCGAACGCCGGTGGCGCAACGCCGATCATGCGCGCTCCTCGATCTCTTCCAGGTCTTCCAGATCTTCCAGGTCGTTCAGGGTGTTCAGTTCTCCCAGGTCGTTCAGTTCACCGAGAGCGCCGGCCAGTGCGGCTTCCCCCTCGGACGCGGTCACGCCCGTACTGGTGACGCCCGTACCGGTGACGCCCGCACCGACGACGTCCGCGACGGTCTCGGCCGGTTCCTCGTCGGTCTCGCGGGTCACCACGGCCCGGTACCGGGGGTCGCTGTCGACGAGTTCACGGTGCGTGCCGGTCGCCACGACCTCGCCCTCGTGTACCAGGACGACCCGATCCGCACGGTCCAGCAGCAGCGGAGAGGAGGTGAACACCACCGTCGTCCGCCCCGAGCGCAGCCTGCGCAGCCCCTCCGCGATCCGTGCCTCGGTGTGCGAATCGACCGCGGAGGTCGGTTCGTCCAGCACCAGCACCCCGGGATCGGTGAGCAAGGACCGGGCCAGCGCCAGTCGTTGGCGCTGGCCACCGGAGAGGGAACGCCCGCGCTCCGTGATGTGGGCGTCCATGGGGTCGGCGGTGGCCACCGAGCCCTGGGCGAGCGCGTCGAGAACGTCCCCGCACTGTGCCGCCGCCAGCGCGTCCGCGGGGTGCACGGCACCGGAGCCGGGTACGTCGAGCAGATCGCGCAGGGTGCCGGAGAGCAGCACCGGGTCCTTGTCCTGGACGAGGACGGCGGTGCGAGCACTGTCCAGGGGCAGCTCGTCCAGGGGCACTTCGCCGAGCAGCACCGAGCGGCCCGACTCGGCGGGATGGCCGCCCAGTCGCTCCGCGAGCCTGCCCGCCACGTCGGGATCGCCGCAGACCACGGCGGTGAACCGGCCCGCGGGAGCGAGCAGACCAGTCTCGGGGTCGTACAGGTCACCGCCGGGCACCTCCGCGGCGCGGACGCCGTCGGTGTCGGTCGACTGCTCCAGCGACAGCACCCGCGCGGCCCGGGTGGCCGAGGGACGGGAGAAGGAGTAGGCCATCGCGATCTCCTCGAAGTGACGCAGCGGATAGTTCAGGACCATCACCGCGCTGTAGACCGTGACGAGTTCGCCGACCGTGATGCGGCCCTGGCGAACCAGCTGGACGCCGTGCCAGACGACCGCGATCAGCAGCAGTCCGGGCAGCAGCACCTGGACGGCGGAGATCAGTGACCACATCCGCGCGCTGCGGACCGCGGCGTGCCGTACCTCCTGGGAGGCACGGCGATAGCGGTCGAGGAACAGCTCCTCACCGCCGATGCCGCGCAGCACGCGCAGTCCGGCGACCGTGTCCGACGCCAGTTCGGTGGCGCGCCCCGCCTTCTCGCGCTGTGTGTCGGCGCGGCGCGTCGCGCGGGGGAGCAGGGGCAGTGCCGCGAGCGCCACGACGGGTAGCCCGACGGCGACCACCACGCCCAGGGAGGGCTGGTAGACGAAGAGGCCGGCGCAGACCACGACGACGGTCAGCGCGGCCGCGGTGAACCGGGAGATCGCTTCGACGAACCAGCCGATCTTCTCCACGTCACTGGTGGAGACGGCGACCACCTCCCCGGCCGCGACCCGCCGGGTCAACGCGGACCCCAGATGCGCGGCCTTGCGTGCGAGGAGTTGCTGGACGCGCGCGGCGGCGGTGATCCAGTTGGTGACGGCGGCCCGGTGCAGGAAGGTGTCGCCGAGCGCGATGCCCGTACCGCACAGCAGCATCAGACCGCCCGTCAGGGCGAGCCGGCTGCCGGAGCGGTCGATGACCGCCTGGACGGCGAGGCCGACGCAGAAGGGGAGGGCGGAGACGGACACGAAGTGCAGCAGGCCCCAGGCGAGCGCCTTGAGCTGGCCGCCCAGCTGATTGCGCCCGAGCCACCACAGGAAGCGAGGACCCGAACGAACGTCGGGGACACCCGGGTCCGGATACGGAAGATCTTGAATCTGCATGACGTCCCAGTGGCTCGTGTCAAGGGAGGGAAAGGCGGAGGAGGGAAGGGGGGTCGGCCGCAGTGAGCGGCAACAAGCCGTGAAAGGTTCGCGTCGCAGAGTGGTGAATTTCAAACGGTTTTTCCGGATCTCCCGCTCCCGTCACCCACTTTCGGCCAGGACCCCGCACACGGCCGCGGCGCACGCGCACCACACACGACACCCGCCCCGGGCAACGGCCAGGGCGGGTGCGGTATGGCGGGGGACGGTTGGCACGGGGTGGTGAGGGAGGGGCCGGAATCGCTGAAGGGCCTGGGCGGGGCGGACCTCCGGTGTTCGGTCGAGGCTTTTGCTAGCGTCCGGCCGGATCGTTCCCGGGCGCGGGTGGCGGTCCGGCCGCGGCGGGTCCGGCCACCACGTCCACGTCACTCGCCCGGACGTAGGCGAGCCGGTGACCGAACTGGATCTCGTAGTAGCCCTGCTGGCCCTTGATCACCGGCTCGGGGGTGTCGGCGAAGGTCGATCGGTCCACGTACGAGCCGCCGATGCGGCCCTGTGTGACGTACCGCTGGCCCGCGGTGAAGTGGTAGGGGAGCGGCGAATCCGACGGCTCCTCCACGTCCTCCGGGTAGGCCTCCGCTTCCGGGAGTGCGCGCCCGAGGACCGGGATCTCGTCCAGGCCCTCCTTCGGCGTCACCATCCGGCCGGTCGCGCCGACGGCCGTCGGGTGCTTCGCGGGGTTCTTGAACCAGGCCTTGTTGCCCTGGAACCAGATCGCCGTCCACTCGCCGTCCCGCCCTGCGACGGCGAAGTCCTGGCCGGCGGAGACGCGCGACCCCAGGTCGTTGGCGTCCTCTGTGGAAGGGGCGCCGTCCGGCTTGCGGCCCGGGTCCTGGATCAGCGGGGCGTCCTCCCTCGGCTCCGTGTGCAGACGGACGGCGCTGGAGCCGTGCGGCGCACACGGCTTGCCGCTGCCGGCGCAGCCCGTGAACGCCGGCTTGTGGGTGGCGTAGTCGGGCAGGATCGTCACCATGTCGGCGTTCGCTGCGGCCGTGGCCCGCAGCGGTGCGCCGAGGAGGTCGAAATAGTGCCGCCAGTCCCAGAAGGGGCCGGGGTCGTCGTGCATGTCGGGGATGCTGTCGGCGGTCGGCGACGGCACGTTGTCGTGGCCGAAGATGTGCTGCCGGTCGAGCGGGACGTCGTATTTCTTCGCCAGGTAACGCACCAGGCGGGCCGAGGACCGGTACATCTGTTCCGTGTACCAGGTGCCGGGTTGGGTCAGGAAGCCCTCGTGCTCGACACCGATCGAGTGGGCGTTCACGAACTGGTTGCCGGAGTGCCAGGCCTCGTCCTTGGTCTTGACGTGCTGGGTGATGTGACCGTCGCTGGAGCGGATCGAGTAGTGCCATGACGCCTCCGTCGGATCCTGCACCGTGTCGAACATGCTCGGCAGCTTCGCCTCGGTGTCGTGGATGACGATGTACTCGATCTTCTGGTCCAGGGGCCGGTCGGCGAGGTCGTGGTTGCCGTAGGCGCCGTCGTCGTCGATCTGCTCGTAGGGGGCGCTGAGCCAGTCGCAGGACAGCTCGACCGGGCATTCGACCTCCTTCGACTGCCGTGCGGGCTGCGGATGGGCGACGCGGGGGCGCACGCCGGGGGTGGCGGCGAGCGAGACCCGCTGTCCTTCGGCGGTGGTGCGCCGGGCCCCCTTGCGGATCACGTCGAAGACGTCGTTCGCGTAGGTCGCCGCCGACGTGATGTCACGGGTGCCCGGGTAGCGCTTGACGGTCTCCCACCAGTCCGCGGGGTTGTCGCTGAGGGGTTTGCCGAGCTGTCGTTGTGTGGCCGCCAGGAGCGCGGCGCCGCCTCGGATGTTGTCGACGGCGTCGGTCCGCAGGCGGACGGCCGGGACCGCGATCAGCTGTGCGGCGCGCTCCAGGTCCGCCGGCTGCACAAAGCGGCCGTCCTGGACGTCGTCCGGCCCCGTGGGGGCCTGCGCCTTCGCCGTGGGCGACCGGGTGTCGGCCTCCAGCGGGGTGAGCGGTCCCGCCGCGGCTGCCGGGGCCCGCAGCCGCTCGGTGTCCACCAGATGCATCGGACCGTAGCCGCCGGCGACGCTGGGGGCGCCCGGATGGGAGTCCCACCGCGACTGCACGTAGGACACGCCCATGAGCACGCTGCGCGGCACGTGGTACTCGCGTGCGGCGTCCTCGAAGGCGTCCTGCAACCGCTGGTCCGGTGAGCCGTCCTCGCCCGACATCGGGATGAGCAGCAGCGGCGCCAGCACCGCCGCCGACGCGATCGCGCAAGCCGTTCGGCGGTACCCGCGAAGGGCGGCGGGAACACGTGGGGTGGCCGGTCTTCTCATTGCACGCTTCTCCAGACATGCTCGTCACCACCAGGACAAAGGGACTTGTCCTGCACGCCACCCCGGTTACGTTTCCGTGCCTGGCGCGCCACGTCGCGCCAAGCGTCACCGGGGTGGCCGAGCATCCGGGCAGAGGCCACTCGGTCGGCGGCGTGCGGCTCAGTCCTCGACCGGGTCCGTCCGCCAGTCGGGATGGCCGGGCATGGGCGGGGTGTCCGGCCCGTACAGCCACGCGGTCAGAAAGGGGGCGAGGTCCTCGCCGGCGACCTGGGAGGCGAGCGCGATGAACTCCCGGGTGCCGGCCGCCCGGCCCTGGTACTTCGTCACCCAGCTGCGCTCGATCCTCTCGAAGGTCTCGGCGCCGACCTTCTCCCGCAGCGCGTACAGCACCAGCGCGGAGCCGTCGTAGCGCATCACCTTGAACAGCGTTCGCCGCGTGGGTTCGGCGGGTGCCCCCTCGTCGTGCCGCCACTGGTCGTGCTGCTCGTAGGCCGCCCGCATCGTGGACTCCATGCTCACGCCGCCGTGCTCGTCGGAGTACAGGCGTTCGTAGAAACGGGCGTGACCCTCGCTCAGCCACAGGTCGGACCAGCGGCGCAGGCCGACGCTGTCACCCGTCCAGTGGTGGGTCAGCTCGTGCACGAGATTGCGTTCGGCGTCGACCCGGTCGCCCAGCAGGTCCTCCTTGGGCACGATGGACAGCGACTGCGTCTCCAGCGCCACCGGCAGGTCGGTGTCCCCGACCAGTACGCCGTAGCGACGGAAGGGGTACGGGCCGAGCCGTTGTTCCAGCCAGGCGAGGTGCTCCGGGGTGAGGGAGCGGTACGACTCGGTGTCACCGACCAGGCCGGCCGGGACCACGTCGCGCAGGGGCAGCCCGTGCGGGCCGGTGCCGTCGACGAAAGCGAACTTCCCGATGGCCAGCTGGATCAGCTGTGCGGCGACCGGCTGCTCGGAGTCGTAGGTCCACCGGACCCGTCCGTCGGGCCGGCGGACGCGTTCGACGAGGTGGCCGTTGGCCACCGCGCTGAGACCCGGTGGGGTGGTGATGCGGAAGGTGACGGGGGCCCGCAGGCTCGGGTGGTCGTTCGCCGGGAAGATCATTTTGGCGCCGTCGGGCTGTGCGCAGACCACGGTGCCGTCGGAGGTCGGCACCCAGCCGTAGTCCTGGATCGCGTCGTCGCGGTGCCGGTGCTGCGTCGGATCGGCCGTGTAGCCGACGTGGACGGTGAACGCGCTGCCGCGCGGGATCGGCCGCGGCGCAGTGACGACGAGTTCGTCCCCGTCGCGTACGGCGGCGGCCGGGGCGCCGTCGACCGTGACCTCGCGCAGTGTGTTGCCCGCGAAGTCCAGGTCGAAGCGGGACAGTGACTGGGTGGCGGTGGCGTTGATGGTGGCGCCGGCGGTGAAGGGCGTCCGGGGCGCCCGCCAGTCGAAGTCGAGCGTGTAGCGGCGGACCGTGTAGCCCCCGTTGCCGGCGAGGGGCATGAGCGGGTCACCGATGCCCGGTGCGCCGGGTGCCGCGGCGGGAGCGGGGCCAAGCGAGGGAGCCGGGGCGGGAGCGGCCGGGCCATGAGGTCCGTGCGGCAGCGGCATGCCGACGAGAGCCGCGGCGCCGGCCAACACGCCGGTTCCGGCCAGGGCGAGGGAGAGGGTCACGCGGCGGGTGTGCGGCAGGCGACGGAGGAGACCCCGTCGCGACTCCCGGTCCGCCGGCCCTGTGCCTGTCCCCTCGGTGATCTCCATGGCGGCACTATGTCAGGATCATCTGCTTATAGCGCTTAATGTCCGGCGTGGTGCCTCCGCACGGGGTAATCCGAGGGGGGCGGTGTTCAGGAGCACGTCCGCGCCATACCCGCCTGCCGTTCGCGCGCACTCACCCCTTCGGCTGATCTCCTCGTTGCGATGGGCCGTCAAGTCGCCGTAGAACACCGGCCATGAGAAGACGGATGGTCATGTCCATGCTTGCCGGGGCGGCGCTCGTGGTGAGCACGTTCCTCGGCACCGGAACCGCCGCCGCGCACGCCGCGGACGTCCCCGCCGAGTTCGGTAGCGACTGGCACGATCCGGTGACCGCGGCACCGCCGGTCGACCGGCCGCACGGCAAGTCGTGCCAGGTCACCCTGGCCGACGCCCAGTTCCGCGACTTCACCCCCTACCGGGGTGCGTACACCCCGCCCAAGGACTGCGGCGACCGCTGGAGCAAGGTCGTCCTGCGCCTGGACGGCAAGGTCAAGGGCCGGCAGTACGACCGCCTCGGCTATCTGCACGTCGGCGGGGTCGAGATCCTGCGCACCTCCACACCGGAGCCCTCGCCCGACGGCATCGAGTGGCACGTCGAGAAGGACGTCACCCGCTACAGCGACACCTTCCGTGGCGCGCGCGACGTCGAGATGCTCATCGGCAACGCCGTGGACGACACCTACACCGGCGTCATCGACGTGCACGTCACGCTGACCTTCTACGCGGGCCGTCCCGACAGTCCCGCGCCCGACCGTGTCCTCACACTCGCCGACACCCCCGACGGCACCACGCTCACCACCCCGCGCAACAGCGAGCGGATCGTCGCCGAGGTGTACGCGACCGGATCGGGCGGCGGCTGCGAGGAGTTCTGGTACCTGACCGTGGCCGACCCGGCGGCCTACTCCTGCAAGGCCGACCACGGGCCCTACCGCGAGGTGCAGATCACGGTCGACGGCCGGCTCGCGGGCATCGCCGCCCCGTTCCCGAACGTCTGGACCGGCGGCTGGTCCAACCCCTTCCTCTGGTACGTCCTGCCGGCCCCCCGCGCCTTCGACGTCCGGCCCCTCACCTACGACCTGACGCCCTTCGCCGCTCTCCTCGACGACGGCCGCCCGCACCGTGTCGAGGTGTCCGTCGTCGGCGTACCCGCGGGGCAGTCCGGCTGGAGCGCACCGGTGAACGTACTGGTGTGGCGGGACGCCCAGCGCGCGCACCTCACCGGCGCGCTGACCGCGGACACGGCGACGGACCCGGCGAACTCCTCCACCTTCACGCCCGGCGACGACAACCGGGTGGACACCGAGGCCGGACACCGGCTCACCGTCTCCGGTTACCTCGACACCTCGCACGGCCGGGTCGCCACCACCGTCGACCGGACGCTCGGCCACACATCCGCCCACCACTGGACCGACGGTGAGACCACGGACGGCCTGGACGCGACCTGGACCGACGACGAGACCGTCACCGTCCGTGGACACGGCCCGGCGCGGACGACACGCACGGATCTGACGTACACGATGAACGGCGCCACGACCGTGGGCCCGGACAACCGGCTGCGCACCGTGCTGACCCTCGGCGACCGGGCCTCGGTCGTGCGGTGGCGGGAGGGGCGGCGCCTCATCTGGTCCCGGCTCGACGACACCTACAGCGGCGACGCCTCGTACGCGCTCGACGTCCCGCGCGACCGGCGGCACGCGGTGGGCACGTCGACCGAGCGCTACCGGCGCTATGGCTCCGGTGGCTGCTACGACCGTTCGCTGACCACGGTCCAGGGGGTGCTGACGGAGGACCGCGACGGGTGCTGAGCCCGAAGCGCCCGGCCGACCCGCGCCCTCGGGCGCGGTGAGCCGCGGTCCCCGCTCCCGCTTCGGGAGGGGGGATCGCGGCGCGGTCAGCAGCGCTGGGCGACGTCTCCGTCGATGAGCGTGTCCAGCAGCACACCGAGCACCTGGCGCTCCTTCTCCGTCAGCGGAGCGAGTATCTCCTCGGCCGCCGAACGGCGCGCGCCGCGCAGCTCGCGCAGGGCCGAGTGCCCCTCCTCCGTCAGCTCGATCCGGGTCACGCGCCGGTTCGCGGGATCGGCCACCCGCCGTACCTTGCCGTTCGCCTCCAGCCCGTCGACCAGCGTCGTCACGGCACGGGGCACGACCTCCAGGCGCTCGGCGAGGTCGGCCATGCGCGGGGGTGAACCGTAGTGCGCGAGCGTGCGCAGCAGCCGAGACTGGGCCGGAGTGACGCCCAGCTCGCGCTGTTCCAGATGGCGCTTCTGGATGCGGTGCACCCGGCGGGTCAGCCGCAGCAGCTGCTCGGCGAGCAGGCCGTCGGAATCGGGGGTGGTCATGCGGGAACAATATCAGGATGCCGTTCATTGTGAGTATAGGTAACAATGAGCTATGATCCGTACCGTCGCCGCCGGTCGATCATCGACCGGCGCCCGTCCATCCCCGTAGGAGCCCATGCGTCCCGACCGTGAACCCGCCTGGACCCCACCCGCCGACCTCGAGGAACAACCTCGGCAGGTGCGGCGCATCCTCAGACTGTTCCGCCCCTATCGCGGCCGGCTGGCCGTCGTCGGCCTGCTCGTCGGCGCCTCCTCGCTGGTCTCGGTGGCCACACCGTTCCTGCTGAAGGAGACCCTGGACGTCGCGATCCCCCAGGGTCGCACCGGCCTGCTGAGCCTGCTCGCCCTCGGCATGATCCTCAGTGCCGTGCTGTCCAGCGTCTTCGGTGTGCTGCAGACGCTGATCTCGACCACCGTCGGCCAGCGCGTCATGCACGACCTGCGCACGGCCGTCTACGGCCGGCTGCAGCGCATGTCGCTCGCCTTCTTCACCCGGACCCGCACCGGCGAGGTGCAGTCCCGCATCGCCAACGACATCGGCGGGATGCAGGCGACCGTCACCTCCACGGCCACCTCCCTGGTCTCCAACGCCACCAGCGTGGTCGCCACGGTCGTCGCGATGATCGCCCTCGACTGGCGGCTCACGATCGTCTCGCTGCTCCTGCTGCCGGTGTTCGTGTGGATCAGCCGCCGGGTCGGCAACGAACGCAAGAGAATCACCACCCAGCGGCAGAAACAGATGGCCGCGATGGCCGCCACCGTCACCGAGTCGCTCTCGGTCAGCGGCATCCTGCTCGGCCGGACCATGGGCCGCTCCGACTCGCTCACCGCGGCCTTCGCCGAGGAGTCCGAGGGCCTGGTCGACCTGGAAGTGCGGTCGAACATGGCCGGGCGCTGGCGCATGGCCGTGATCACCATCGTCATGGCCGCGATGCCCGCCATCATCTACTGGACCGCCGGCCTCGCCCTCCAGTTCGGCGGCCCCGAGGCCTCCCTCGGCACCATCGTCGCCTTCGTCTCGCTTCAGCAGGGCCTGTTCCGCCCGGCGGTCAGCCTGCTCGCCACCGGCGTTCAGATCCAGACCTCGCTCGCACTCTTCCAGCGCATCTTCGAGTATCTGGACCTGCCGATCGACATCACCGAACGCGAACGGCCCATCCGTCTCGACCGGGTCAAGGGCGAGGTCCGCTTCGAAGGCGTCGAATTCCGCTACGACGACAAGGGCGGCCCGGTCCTCGGCGGCATCGACGTCACGGTGCCCGCCGGAGGCAGCCTCGCCGTCGTCGGCCCGACCGGCGCCGGCAAGTCCACGCTCGGCTATCTGGTGCCCCGCCTCTACGACGTCACCGGCGGCCGCGTCACACTGGATGGTGTCGATGTCCGGGATCTCGACTTCGACACCCTCGCCCGCGCGGTCGGAGTCGTCTCGCAGGAGACCTACCTCTTCCACGCCTCGATCGCCGACAACCTCCGCTTCGCCAAGCCGGAAGCCACCGAGGCGGAGCTGCACGCGGCGGCCGAGGCGGCGCAGATACACGACCACATAGCCGCGCTGCCCGACGGCTACGACACCGTCGTGGGCGAGCGCGGCCACCGCTTCTCCGGCGGCGAGAAGCAGCGCCTGGCGATCGCCCGCACCATCCTGCGCGACCCGCCGGTCCTCATCCTCGACGAGGCCACCAGCGCGCTCGACACCCACACGGAAGCCGCCGTCCAGGAGGCCATCGACGCCCTGTCGGCCGACCGTACGACGATCACCATCGCCCACCGCCTGTCCACGATCCGCGGCGCCGACCAGATCGTGGTCCTGGACTCCGGGCGCGTCGCCGAACTCGGCACTCACGACGAACTGCTGGAGCGCGATGGACGGTACGCGGCCCTGGTGCGCCGGGACGCCCAACTGGAACCGGCCGGCTGAAGCGCCGAACGAAAACCTGACAATATGCCGGGTTTGCGGCGGTATGAGTAATACGGTGCCCGTATGCAGATGAAGACTTCGCCACGGAGCATGATCCGGCTGACCCGCCGAGGCAGACTCCTCCTCATCGTGGCCGGCGCCGCCGTCGTAGCCGGTGCCGCGGCGGCGGTGCCGCTGCTGGCGTCGCACGGAGGGCACCAGGAGACGAAGGCCGCCCCACCCACCCTGGTCATCCCGGAGGGGTGGCGCGCGAGCCAGGTGTACGACGCGGTGGACAAGGTCCTCAAAGTGCCCTCGGGCACCACCCGCAAGTCCATCGGCAGGGCCGGGCTCAAACTGCCGGGCGAGGCGGAGGGCAACCCGGAGGGCTATCTCTTCCCGGCGACCTATCCCGTGCCGAAGGGGTCGACCCCCGAGTCCCTGCTCCGCTCCATGGTCGACACAGCCGGCAGGAGATTCACCGCGGCGCCGACCACGGCCGGAGCCCAGCGCACCACGATGAACCTCTACCAGGCGGTCACCATCGCCAGCATCGTCCAGGCCGAGGCCGCGACGAAGGCGGACATGGGCAAGGTCGCCCGGGTCATCTTCAACAGGCTGCAGAGCGGAATGCCGCTGCAGATGGACTCGACCATCAACTACGCGATGGACCGCGTCACCGTCCACACCAGCCAGGACGACACCCGTATCGAGAGCCCCTACAACTCCTATCAGCGCATGGGGCTCCCACCGACACCGATCGACAATCCGGGCGAGGAGGCGATGCGTGCCGCGTACAACCCGACGCCCGGCAACTGGCTGTACTTCGTCACCGTCAAGCCGGGGGACACCCGCTTCACCGACGACTACGCGACCCACACGCGCAATGTCGCGGAGTTCAACGCCCTCCACCAGGCCGCGGGACAGCCGCAGGTTCCCGGCCCGCAGCACTCCCCGGCGCCCTCGCAGCCCGCGGTCGGCTGAGCCGACGGGACGTCACGCGGCGGCGGGCCGTGCGTCGGCCGGCAACCGCCTGATGTCCCGGACGGCCGCCCGGCCGGCCCGGTTCGCGCCGATGGTGCTGGCCGAGGGGCCGTACCCCACGAGGTGGACGCGCGGATCGGCCACCACGCGGGTGCCCTCGACCCGGATGCCGCCGCCCGGCTCGCGCAGCCGCAGCGGGGCGAGATGGTTGAGAGCGGCCCGGAACCCCGTGGCCCACAAGATCACATCGGCCTCCACATGCCCGCCGTCATGCCAGGCGACGCCGTCCGCGGTGATGCGCTCGAACATCGGCCGACGGTCCAGGACACCGTCCGCGAGGCCCCGGCGGACGGCGTCACCAAGCGGCAGCCCGGTGACCGAGACCACACTGCGCGGCGGCAGCCCCTGCCGTACCCGCTCCTCCACCAACGCGACCGCGGACCGGCCCGCCTCCTGGTCGAACGGGCCTTCACGGAACACCGGGGGGCGCCGGGTCACCCAGGTGGTCGCGGCCGCGTACGGGGCGAGCTCCAGCAGATGCTGGGTGCCCGAGGCGCCGCCGCCGACGACCACGACCCGCAGCCCGGCGAACTCCTCCGGGCCGGCATACCGCGCCGTGTGCAACTGTCGCCCGCGGAAGGTCTCCTGGCCCGGCAGGCGCGGCCAGAACGGCCGCTCCCATGTCCCGGTGGCGTTGATCAGCGCCCGTGTCGACCAGACGCCGTCCGAGGCCTCCACCAGCAGCCGCCCGTCCTCGCCCTCACGCACCGCCCGCACGTCCACGGGCCGGCGCACCGGCAGGTCGAAGGCACGCTCGTAACGGTCGAAGTACTCGCTGATCACCTCGGCCGACGGCCGGTCCGGGTCGGCGTCGGTCAGTTCCATGCCGGGCAGCGCGTGCATCCCGTGCACCTTGCCGTACGTCAGCGAGGGCCACCGGAACTGCCAGGCGCCGCCCGGCCCGGGGGAGTGGTCCAGCACCACGAAGTCACGGTCCGGCTCGAAGCCGGTGCGCCGCAGATGGTAGGCGCCGGCCAGTCCGGCCTGGCCGGCACCGATGACCACCACGTCGACCTCGCGAGTTCCGTTCACGCTCCCCCCAACAGGAAGCGGCGCGCGGATCTTCCCGGCCGCTCACGTGGCGAGGCCCGCTCCCCATCCGCGGGCCGCCCCCGTCCGTGGGTCGCCCCCGTCCGTGGGTCGCCCCCGTCCGCGGGCACCTCCCCGTCCGAGGGCCGCTCGCCGCCGACGGACTGCTCGCCGTCGGAAGGGAAGGGTTGCTCGCCGTCGGAAGGGCTGCTCAGCGCCCGCCGGCCACCAGCAGGGGTGCCCCGGCTGGGGCGGTCGCACGGTCGAGCAGGCCGCGCGCCGCCAGTTCGGGGATCACCCCCTCCCCGAACCAGTACGCCTCCTCCAGATGCGGATAGCCGGAGAGGACGAAGTGCTCGATGCCGAGGGCGTGGTACTCCTCGATCCGCTCGGCCACCTCGGCATGGCTGCCGACCAGGGCGGTGCCGGCGCCGCCGCGCACCAGACCGACTCCCGCCCACAGGTTGGGGTGGATCTCCAGCCGGTCGCGGGAGCCGCCGTGCAACTCCAGCATCCGCCGCTGCCCCACCGACTCACTGCGCCCGAGGGCGGCCTGCGCGGCAGCGACCGTGTCGGCGTCCAGGTCGTCGAGCAACCGGTTCGCCGTCGCCCAGGCCTCCGTGGCGGAGTCCCGCGAGATCGTGTGCAGCCGGATCCCGAAGCGGACCGTGCGGCCCTCGCGCTCCGCCAGCGACCGGATCCAGTCGATCTTCTCCTTCACCTGGGCCGGCGGCTCGCCCCAGGTCAGATACACATCCGCGTGCCGCGCCGCGACCGGACCGGCGGCCGGTGAGGAACCGCCGAAGAACAGCTGCGGCACCGGGTCGGGAGGCAGGGCGGCCAGAGCGCCCTCCACCTCGTAGTGGGAGCCGCGGAAGTCGAACGGCTGCCCGCCCCACACCCCGCGCACCACCGAGAGGAACTCGTCCGTGCGCTCGTACCGCTTGTCGTGGTCCAAGTGGTCACCGAAGCGCCGTTGCTCGGCGGAGTCGCCGCCGGTCACCACGTTGAGCAGCAGCCGCCCCCGAGTCACCCGCTGATAGGTCGCCGCCATCTGCGCGGCCAGCGTCGGGGAGAGCAGTCCCGGCCGGAACGCCACCAGGAACTTCAGCCGCTCGGTGTGCTGGGCGAGGGCGACGGTGGTCAGCCAGGCGTCCTCGCACCAGGTGCCGGTCGGGGTCAGTACCGCCTCGAAGCCCAGCCGCTCGGCCGCCTTGGCGATCTGCGCCAGATACTCGATGTCCGGAGCGCGCACCCCGGCGGTCCCGCGCGCGTCGTTGCGCCCATAGGCGTGCCGGTCCACCAGGGTGCGGCCGTCACCGCCCGTCGGCAGGAACCAGTGCAGTCGTACGGTCATGCCGTTCTCTCCCTCGTCAGCCCCTGGCCGGGGTCGTCGACGGCGGGAGGCCGCCGTTGTACCGCGTGTCGACGAAGCGGGCGAAGTCCACCTTCTTCGGGATGAGCTTCAGCCGTGTGAACGCGTCGGCGATTTGCTGCTCGGAGGCGACCAGCGGCTTGTCGACGGCGACCGCGACCCGGCTGGAGTTGGAGCGCTTCACCGAGGCGAGCGCCACCTCGTAGGGCAGACCGGTGTCCTTGGCCCACACCTTGGCCCAATCGTCCTGGTGGTCGTAGACCCAGTCCTGTGCCCGGCGCAGACGGTCCAGGTAGTCCTTGATGGCGGCGGACTTCTTCTTGTCGCGCAGAGCGGTGGGCGCGGCCACCTGGAAGGTGAGCCCGTTGGTGATGCCGTCACCCGTGGTCAGCACGCGCCCCCGCTTGGTCTCGAGGATCTGCGAGGTGTACGGGTCCCAGACCGCCCACGCGTCGACCTTGCCGGAGGTGAACGCGGCCAGCGCGTCGGCCGGTTGCAGGTACTTGACCTTGACGTCGGCCGGGCTGAGCCCGGCCGCCTTGAGCGAGGCGACCAGCTGGAAGTGTGCGGAGGAGCCCTGGGCCACCGCGATGGACCTGCCCTTGAGCTGGTCGGGCGCGGTGAGCTTCGAGCCGTTCGGCACGAGGATCGCGTCCCCCTTGGACGTGCCGTGCCAGGCCGCCACCACCGAGATGTCGGAGCCCGCGCCGGCGGCGAAGACGGGAGGGGTGTTGCCGACACCGCCGACGTCGACGGCCTTGGCGTTGACGGCCTCCAGCAGGGGAGGCCCGGAGGTGAACGTCGACCACTTGATCTTGTACTTCAGGTTCTTCAGCTCGCCGGCGGCCCTCAGGACGGCTTCCGAACCGCCTTTCTGGTCACCGACGTTCAAGGTGACGGAGCCCTGTCCGTCGGTGCCGGTGCCGGTACTGGCGGACGAGTTCCCGCCGCAGGCGGTGGGCAGGAGGGCCAAGGGGAGCAGTGCCGCGGCGGGGACGAGTCGTCGTCGCATGAGGCTTCCGTTCAGGTGCGTGTGGAAAGGGGAATCAGGGGGCTTCGGTGGCGGTGTCGACGCCGAGCCGCTCCAGCAGGCCGGCCCGGAGCCGGGCGAAGCGGGGGTCGGTGATCGCGCGCGGCCGCTCGAGGTCGATGCGCTGCTCGTGGGCGATCCGGCCACCGTCCATCACCAGGACGCGGTCGGCGAGGGCCACGGCCTCCTCGACGTCGTGCGTGACCAGCAGCACGGCGCAGGCGCGGCGCTGCCACAACTCCCCGACCAGGCGCTGGGCCTTGATCCGGGTGAGCGCGTCGAGTGCGCCGAACGGTTCGTCGAGCAGCAGCAGGTCGGGCTCGCGCACCAGCGCGCGGGCGAGCGAGGCGCGCTGTGCCTCGCCACCGGAGAGGGTCTTCGGCCAGGCGTCGATCCGGTGGCCGAGCCCCACCTCGTCCAACGCCTGCTCGGCGACGGCGCGTTGCGGCCTGCCGGGCAGTCCCAGCAGCACATTGCGCCACACCCGCTTCCAGGGCATGAGCCGGGGTGCCTGGAAGGCGACCGCTCGACGGCGGGGGACCAGCGCGGTGCCCTGGATGTCCCGGTCGAGTCCGGCCAGGATGCGCAGCAGGGTGGACTTCCCGCAGCCGCTGCGGCCGAGCAGGGCGACGAACTCGCCCGCAGCGATGTCGAGTCGGAGGTCGTCGATGACCGCGCGGCCGTCGAAGGAGCGGGTCAGCCCCTCGACGTGCACCGCACGGCCCGTCGGCCGGCCCGCCTCGCGATGCGCCGGTTGCGCGGCCGGGTGGGTCACCGCCTCGGTCACCTCGGGGTTCACCGGCCGGTGAACGTCGGTCGCCATTGCAGCAGCAGCCTTTCGAGAGAGCGGACGACGAAGTCGGCCAGCAGGCCGAGGAAGGCGTAGACGATCAGGCAGACCACGATCACGTCGGTCTGCAGGAAGTCCCGCGCCTGCACCATCAGGAAGCCGATGCCCGCGTCGGCGTTGACCTGTTCGGCGAAGACCAGCGCGAGCCAGGCGATGCCGAGCGAGTACCGCAGCCCGGTGAGCGCGCCGGGCAGCGCCCCCGGCAGTACCACGTGCCGGACCAACCCCCATCGGGACAGGCCCAACGACTCTCCGGCCTCCACGAGTTGGGAGTCGACTCCGCGAATGCCGGCGTAGACGTTGAGGTAGAGGGGGAAGGTCACACCGAGGGTGATGATCGCGGTCTTCGGTGCCTCGCCGATGCCGAACCAGATGATGAACAGCGGGATGAGGCCGACGAACGGCACTGTGCGCAGCATCTGCACGGGGGCGTCCACGAGGTCCTCGCCCACCCGGAACAGCCCCGAGATCAGGGCGAGTCCGGTGCCGATCACGGTGCCGAACAGCAGCCCGAACGCGACGCGGCGCAGCGAGGTGGCCATCGCCGACGGCAGTGAGCCGTCGCGGACGAGATCCCAGCCGACCTGCGCGATCCGGCCCGGCGAGGCGAGGACGTCGGACGTCAACACCCCACTGGAGCTGAGGACTTGCCAGAGGACCAGCAGCAGAAGCGGGCCGGAGGTCCGGCGCAGCCAGCGGGGTACGCGGGCCCGCCGGGTGGAGCTGGGCGTCACGGGCTGGAGGTCGTGAGGGGCCTCTCGAGGCTCCTCCGGCCCAGGACTGCCAGGCTTGGATATGCCGGAAATATCTGGCTCTGGAGAGTGGGGTGGGGCATGACTGACACTCATGAACGCTCCACGAGGGAGAGGGCGGGCGAGCGTGCGGTTCCGCTGGGGCCGTGCCCGACTCGAGGTCGGGTCAGGAGCGGAAGCGGGGCGGCAGTGCCTCCGGGCCTGCGGACGGCAGGGTGAAGGTGTGAGCGAGCCCGCCGAACAGCGGGCTGGTCAGGAAAAGGGCGTCAGCGGCCGCGACGACACGCGGCGGAGGCCACCCGCAGCAGGTCGATGTGACCGCGCGTGGTGAGCAGGGCTGAACGCAACATGCGGGTGAAAGTAGTCAGCCCGGTACGCCAGGGTCAACGGCGTCTCGACCTATGGACTCCGTGTATCAGGAACGGTCGTTTCCGTAGGGTGTGAAACTCCGCGTATGGGTCAGGATGGGGGCATGTCAGATGCCTTCACCACCCGAACGCTGAGCGTCTCCACCGGCTCCCGGGAGCGCGTCGTCGACCTCACCGAGGACTGCGAGGACTTCCTGCGGGAGGCCGCGGCCGGCCGCGACGGCCTCCTCAACATCTTCGTCCCGCACGCCACCGCGGGGATCGCCGTCATCGAGACGGGCGCCGGCAGCGACGACGACCTCCTCGCCGCCCTGCACACCCTGCTGCCCGCCGACGACCGATGGCAGCACCGGCACGGCAGCCCCGGCCACGGCCGGGACCACGTCCTGCCGGCCTTCGTCCCGCCGCACGCCACCCTGCCGGTGATCGGCGGCCATCTGGAGCTGGGCACCTGGCAGTCCGTGTGCCTGGTGGACACCAACCGGGACAACCCCGACCGGCACGTACGGCTGAGCTTCCTGGGCTGAACCCCGGTCGGCACCCTCCCGGGGCGGCCCGGCGGACGGGGAGCGGGAAAGAGCGCGCCCCCAGCGCCATGGAGCTCGGCGGTAGGGGCGTGGGCGTCAGTGGCGCCGGGCGGTGCCCAGGGTCAGGGGCGCGGCTGCTCGGCGCGCTCGGCGTCCCTCTTCTTGATCCTCGCCGCTTCCTTGCGGACGTCGGCCTGGGTGGCACGCTCCTTCTCCAGCCACTCCGGCCGCTCCTGCTTGAGCGCCTCGATCTGCTCGGTGGTCAGCGCCTCGGTGATCCCGCCGCGTGCGAGACCGGCGATGGACACCCCCAGCTTCGCCGCCACGACGGGACGCGGATGCGGGCCGTTCTCCCGCAGCTCACGCAGCCACTGCGGGGGATCGGCCTGCAGCTCGTTCAGCTCGGCGCGCGAGACCACACCCTCCTGGAAGGAGGCGGGGGTGGCGGGGAGGTACACACCCAGCTTCTTGGCCGCGGTCGCGGGCTTCATCGTCTGGGTGCTCTGCTGCGAACTCATGAGGTCCAGGGTATCGGCCAAGTGCGGGGGGCCCGACCACGGCCGGTAACCTGGCCTGGTGACAGGCTCGGAGGAATCATCGTCGTTCCGGCTCGCGTACGTCCCCGGAGTGACCCCCGCCAAGTGGGTGAAGGTCTGGAACGAGCGCCTGCCCGGCGTTCCGCTCACCCTCGTGCAGGCGCCCGTCGCCGAGGCGGTCGAGCTGCTGCGCGCGGGGGAGGCCGACGCGGGTCTCGTGCGACTGCCCGTGGACCGCACCTTCTTCAGCGCCATCCCGCTGTACACCGAGACCACGGTGGTGGTCGTCCCCAAGGACCACCTGATCACGGCGGTGGACGAGGTCAGCCTGGCCGACCTCGCCGACGAGGTGGTCCTCCATCCCCTCGACGACGTCCTCGGCTGGGAGCGCCCACCCGGTGAACCGGCCTTCGAACGGCCCGCGACGACTCCGGACGCGATCGAGCTGGTGGCGGCGAACATCGGCCTCCTGCTCGTCCCGCAGTCCCTGGCCCGCCTCCACCACCGTCGGGACCTCACCTACCGCCCCGTCGTCGACGCGCCCCAGTCGAGCGTCGCCTTGTCCTGGCCGGAGGAGGCCACCACCGACCTGGTGGAGGACTTCATCGGCATCGTCCGCGGCCGCACCGCCAACAGCACGCGGGGGCGTACGCCGGCGCGGGCCGAGGCGGAGGTTGAGCGAGGGGCCAAGCGGCCGGAGCAGGGCGGCGCGCGGCAGAAGAAGCCGGGCGCGGCGAAGGCGACGGGCGCCAAGCCGGCCGGCCGGGGCGCGCACGGCCGCTCGGGCTCCGGAGGGGGAAAGCCGGCCAAGCGGGGGAAGCCGCGCCGCCGGTCGTGACCGAGCGGGGCGACCGGCGCCCGTGGCCGAGACCGCCTCTCAGCCGCTCTGGCCGACCTTTCCTCGGCTCCGCCGTCGCCGAGACCGCCTCTCAGCCGCTCTGGCCGACCTTTCCTCGGCTCCGCCGCCGCCGAGACCGCCTCTCAGCCGCTCTGGCCGACCTTCTCCTCGGCTCCGCCGTCGCCGGAACCCCGCCGCACCGGCTCCACGGCCCGCTCCGGCTGGGGATGCGCCTGGCGTTCACGCATGTCGGCGACCGCCAGCACCATGGCGACCAGGATGAATCCCACGGCGGTGAGCAGACCGAGCTGGATCGCGGTGGTGGAGCGCCCGTCGGCGAGATGGGCGAAGTACACCGCGCCCACCACGGCGATCCCGGCCGCCGAGCCGACCCGCTGCCCCGTCTGCAGCACCCCGCCGGCCGCGCCGGCCCGCTTCACGGGGACGCGGGTGAGGGTCAGCGTCGTGTTGGGGGAGACGGCGAGACCGGAGCCGATGCCCCCGACGAGCATCGGCAGAGCCGTGGCCCAGCCCACGCCGTCCCCGGGCACCACCTGCACGGCGGCGACCACACCGAGCAGCCCCAGCGCCACCCCGCCCAGTCCGATGACGACCAGCTTGCGGCCGTAGCGCACCACCAGCCGGCCCCCGAGGGCGGCGCCCACGGCCGAGGCGGCCGCGAAGGGCAGGACCGTGACGCCGGCGGCCAGCGCGCTGTAGCCGACCGTGTTCTGCAGATACAGCGTGAAGACGAAGAAGACCGTGGTGAAGCCCGCGAAGTAGGTGAGGCTGACCAGCGCGCCGAGCGTGAAGGAGCGCAGGGAGAACAGGGCCAGATCGACCAGCGGGGCGCGCCCGCGCCGCCCCTGCCGCCTCTCCCAGGCCCAGAAGGCGCCCAGCAGCAGTGCGGCCACCGGCAGCAGGGCCCACTTCGCCCGCCCGTGCCACTGCTGCTCCTGCACCAGCGGCAGCATGACCGCGAGCACGCCGGAGCCGAGGAGCAGCACCCCGAAGAGGTCGAACTCCTCGCGCCTGCCCGCCGACGCCGGGAAGCGGGGGAGCAGGCGCAGACCGGCGGCGAAGGTGGCCACCCCGATCGGCAGGTTGACGAAGAACACCCAACGCCAGCCGTGGTCGGTGCCGACCGCGTTGATCAGCAGGCCGCCCGCCAGCGGACCCACGGCCGTGGACACGCCGATGACGGAGCCGAGCAGGCCGAAGGCCTTGGCGCGCTCCGAGCCCTGGAACATCTGCTGGATCAGGCCCGAGGTCTGCGGCGCGACCAAGCCCGCCGCCGTGCCCTGGAGCAGCCGGAACAGCACCAGCCAGGAGGCGCCGGGGGCCAGACCGCAGGCCGCCGAGGCCAGCGTGAACAGGGCGAGCCCGAACAGGAAGGCCTGTCGTCGGCCGCGCATGTCGCCCAGCCGCCCCGCCGGTACCAGCGCCAGCCCGAAGGTGAGCGCGTACCCGGAGACCACCCAGGACTGCGCGGCCTCGGAGGCGCCCAGCCCGTGTTCCATGGAGGGCAGGGCCACGTTCACGATCGAGGTGTCGAGCAGCGAGATGAACCCCGCGGTCAGACAGACCCCGAGCGCCTTCCACCGCCGGTCGTCGGGGGCGGGCCGGGCCTGTTCTGTGGTCATGTGGTCACGCTAAGCAGCCGTGGCCCACCCCGCACCCCGGGATCCGCCCCCACCCAGGGCCTTTGGGTGCCCGCCGCCCTCGTACTCACCGGCGCGCGGCGGTGTCCCGGAGCCACGCGTACGCCGACCGGGCCGTGAACTCCTCCTGGCCGCCGCGCACCAGCAGGTCGGCCGTGGCGAACGCGGGCGCGTCCGCCTGCGCCGCCACATAGGGGACCGCGACGCACCGCATCCCGGCCGCGTGCGCGGCGGCCGCGCCCGGTGCGGCGTCCTCCACGACCAGGCAGTCGGCCGGGTCGGCCCCGAGTCGCCGGGCCGCCTCCAGGAAGACGTCGGGTGCCGGTTTGCCGCGCGGCACCTCGTCGGCCGAGACCACCGTGCGCAGGAAGGGGGCCAGCTCGGTGCCGGCCAGGATCGCCGTGATGGCCTCCGCCGGGGAACCCGAGGCGACCGCCATGGGCACCCCCGCCGCCGCCAGCAGCTCCACGAACGCCCGCATCTGCGGGTAGGCGCGGGTACGCGCGCGGGCGAGCGCCAGATAGCGCCGGTTCAACGCGTCCAGCAGGTCCTCGGCCGAGGCGCGCAGACCGTAGCGCCGCCGCCAGATCGCCACGGACTCGCGGGTGCCGATACCGACGTAGCCCTCGTGGTCCGACCAGGTGAAGTCCGGGACGCCATGCTCGGCCAGGGTGCGTCGGCTCGCCTCGAAATAGTTCGGCTCGCTGTCCACCAGCGTTCCGTCGAGATCGAAGATGACCGCGAGGGCGCCGAGATCGCTCATGCCGTTCAGGATGCCAAGGCGCGGACCGGGACCCGGGTCAGGCGCGGGCCGTCCGGCCGACCGACTCCACCAGTGGCAGCAGCCGGTACGGGACGCGCTCCCGCAGTGCCACTTCGGTACGGGTGCGCACCACGCCCGGCAGGCTGATCAGCTTCTGGATCACGTCCTCCAGATGGGCGTTGTCCCGGCCTACCACGCGCGCGAGCAGGTCGCCGCCGCCCGTGATCGAGAAGGCCTCCACGATCTCCGGTACGGCTGCCAGCGCGTCGCCCACATCGTCGAGATGGCCTTGGGTGACCTCGATGTGCACGAACGCCAGCACCGGATGGCCCAGCGCGGCGGGGGAGAGGGACGGACCCGTACCGGTGATCACCCCGTCCCGCTCCATGCGGTCCAGGCGGGCCTGGAGGGTGCCGCGGGCGACACCGAGGATGCGCGCGTACTCGCGCACGCTGGTGCGCGGCTGCTCCAGAAGCAGCCGCAGGATCCGGGTGTCGAGCGCGTCCACAGCCATGATCGGTGACTGTACCAATGGCCCAGCACCCCGGCCGCTACCGGGCCCCTCTGACCTGGGCCGTTGGTATTCCAGGCAGAGACCCGGCTACCCGGACACTGATCCAATGGCCCTACGAATCGGGCCAGACTTGAGCCAGTGACACCGAGGATGCTCTCATGGGCGGGTCGATGGCGCTGCGGACCCCGCGGCGCCTTTTCCGTGCCGGTGTTTCCCCAGGGGAGGGCAGCAGTGCTGAAGAGGGTGTTCATGGCTCCGGACCCGGGGCGGGCGCGCCTGCGCTTCGCCGCGCGGGCGGTCCTCGGCATCGCGCTGGCCGTCGTGGTCTGCCTCGCGGCCGGACACTCGCTCGTCGGCGGGGTCACCGGTGGCCTGGCCGCGCTCCTCGCACTGTTCACCGTCGCCGACCCGACCGTGCGCGGCCAGGCGGTCACCACCGCGCTGCTCCCCGTCACGGGGATGCCGGTGCTCGCCGTCGCGGCCGCGCTGCACGACCAGCCCGTGGCCCGTGACCTCGCCTTCCTGGCCGTCGTCGGCGCGGGCGTGTACGCGCGCCGCTGGGGTCCGCGCGGGCACAGCCTCGGCGTATTCGCCTTCATGACGTTCTTCGTGGCCCAGTTCGTGCACGCCACCGTGGACCAGCTGCCCGAGCTGTACGCCGCCGTCCTGCTGTCCGTGCTCAGTGCCGCCGTCGTCCGCTTCGGCGCGTGGTGCTACGAGCGCCGACTGCCCCCGGCCGTCGTCCCGGCGCCCGAGACCGGGACCGGACTGGCCCGGGTCACCACCCGGCAGGCGCTCCAGGCGACCACGGGCGCCGGGTTCGCGCTGCTGGTCGGCCAGCTGGTGTCCGGACAGCGCTGGTACTGGGCCGTCGGTGCCACCTGGTGGATCTTCGTCAACACCGCCTCCCGCGGCGAGACGCTGGTGCGCGGCTTCCGGCGGGTCCTCGGCACCGTGTTCGGCATCGGCCTCGGCTTCCTCGTGGCCCTGCCCGTGCACGGCGCGCCCGTGCCGACGCTGGTCCTCGTCGCGATCGCCGTCTTCGGCATCTTCTACACGGCGGCCCTGTCGTACACCTGGATGATGCTCTGGGTGACCCTGCTCGCCGAGATGCTCTACGGCCTGCTCGGTGTCCTCGATCCCGGTCTGCTGGCCCTGCGTCTGGCCGAGACCGGCGTGGGCGCGCTCGGCGCCGCCCTTGCCGTGCTGTTCGTCGTGCCGGTCACCACCCACGCCACCACGGACGCCTGGATCCAGCGCGCCCTGCGCTGCGTCCACGCCTGTACGGCCGAGACCGCCGCCCGGCTCGCGGGCTCGACCACGGCCGACCCGGCGCCGCGCGTCGCCGAACTGGAGCAGCTGCTGGGCCGGGTCCGGCTCTCGGTGGCGCCGCTGGTGCACCCACTGCATCCGACGCCGGCCCGCAAACGGCGCGCCCGCCGGGTACTGGCGCTGCTGGACGACTGCGCCCGCGAGGTCCGCGGCCTGGTGGCGGTCGCCGCCGACCCGGAGGCCTCCCACGACGACCGCCTGGCCGCCGCCTGCTGGCGCGTGCAGGCCGCCGTGGAGGCACTGACCGTAGGGGACGCCCAGCCGCTGCGGCATGCCGCCGACCCGCCCGCCGAACCCGCTCTGGCCCATCTGCACGGCCTGGAACGCGCCCTCGCCGACCTCGCCGAGCCGCTGCGCGCCTCCTCGGGCTCGCGGCTGGTCGGAGCCTGAGCCCCTTCGCGCTCACCGGCCCCCGGCCACCTGGCTGGCGGCTCCACGCCGTTCGGGCCCAGGCAAAGAACTGCCCAAGCCACCCCGGCGTCCCTCTCTTGGTCTAGACCGCGGTGATCGACTGCTACCGTCGGCCCGACCGGCTCGACTGGCTCGATCGAGAGGGGACAGCGTTGGCACAGGACGACAAGGCGGACAGGACCCGGGCGTTCATCGGCTCGTTCACGGCGGCGGGCGGGCCCGGCCTGGTGACCGCCGACGTCGCGCCGGACACCGGGGCCCTCACCCTCGTGGCCGCCGTGAAGGACGTACCCGACCCCTCCTATCTGGGCCTCGCGCCGAGCGGCGACTGGCTGTACGCGGTCAGCGAGACGGCCGAGGGGGCCGTCGCCGCCTACCGCCTGGGACGCGACCGGCCCGAACTCGCCGGGCCGCTCGTGCAGGTGGACGGCAGCGGACCCACCCACCTCGGCCTGTACGACGGCCACGTACTCACTGCCAACTACGGCTCCGGCAGCGTCACCGCCGTGCCCGTGCGCTCGGACGGCACCCTCGCGGCCAAGCCCTCCGGCGTGCTCCAGCACACCGGCTCCGGTCCGCACGACCGACGCCAGCGGGGCCCGCACGCCCACCAGGTGCAGGCCGACCCCACCGGGCGCTGGGCCGTCAGCGTGGATCTCGGCACGGATTCGGTCCGGGTGTGCGCCCTCGAACAGGGTGCCCCCGTCCTGCACCGGGAGTTCGCCCTGCGCCCCGGCTCCGGCCCCCGCCATCTGGCCTTCCATCCGGACGGCGAGCACGCCTACGTGGCGAACGAACTCACCCCGACCGTGACGGTGTGCCGTTGGGACGCGGCGGACGGCTCGCTGCAGCCGCTGACCGAGGTCCCCCTGCTGCCGGGCGCCCCGGCGGGCGACGCCTACCCCTCGGGCATCGTGGTCTCGCCCGACGGCCGCTTCGTGTGGGCCGCGACCCGTGGCGAGGACGTCCTGTCGGTCCTCGGCGTCGAGGGCGACGGCCTACGGCTGACCGGCACGGTGCCCTGCGGCGGGCACTGGCCGCGTGCGCTGACCGAACACGCCGGATATCTCTACGCGGCCAACGAGCGCTCCGGAGACGTCAGCTGGTTCGCCGTGGACGAGGCGACGGGGGTGCCCCGCTACGAGGGCTCGGTGCAGGTCACAGCGGCCTCCTGCGTCATCTTCGACTGACTGGTCCGGCTTCCGGTTCGGCGCAGACGACCGCGCGAACCGCGGGAGCGACCGCGGCGGCGCCCGGCTCGGCGCCCGGGAGATGCCTGAGGGCGCGGGGCGGGGGAGTGGGAAGGGGCCCGGCACGGCGAGGGCGGGGGTTCGGCACAGGCGTCGGGACCCAGTGGCCGGGAACAAGGCCGAGGGGCCCGCTCCGGGAACGGAGCGGGCCCCTGTGTCGTACGGATGCCTGGTCCGGTCAGCGGACCGGGGTGCCCTGCGGCTGCTGCGGGGCGATGCCCAGCGCCGTCGTGTACTTGGCGAGCGCCAGCTTGCCGATCGCCGGGTAGGCGCCGAGCGCCTCCGCCGTGGCGCAGCCCGCCTCCTCGGCGGCCGCGGTCAGCAGCGCCGGATCGATCTCGGGGCCGACGAGATACGGCGCGAGGGCCAGCTGCTGGGAGCCGGAGGAGCGCAGCTGCTCGGCGACGGAGGCGATGGAACCCTCCTGGTCGAGAGCGGCGGCCATCACCGGCACGGCCAGGCGCGCGGCGAGCAGCATGCCGGTGATCCCGGCGGCCTGCACGGCCTCCTCGCCGCCCACGGAGGCCAGGATGATGCCGTCGGCGGCGGTGGCCACCGTGAACAGCCGGGCGCGGTCGGCGCGGGCCAGGCCCGCCTCGGAGAGCCGTACGTGCAGCGCCTCGGCGAGCAACGGGTGCGGGCCGAGGGCGTCGGTCAGTTCGGCGGCGACCCGGCTGTCCATCACGGACTGACGAACCTGGCGCAGCAGGGCGCTGTCCGGACCGGCCAGCAGCGGGACGACGACGGCCACCGGGCCGTCGGGCTCCTTGACCTCGACACCCGCCGCGACGGCCTGCTCATAGCGGGCGGTGCGCTCCTCGGCGGCGCGTGCCAGCACCGACCGCAGGGCGGGGAACTCCGCGTCGTCCCCGTCCAAGTACCCGATCCGGGCGTCCAGGCCGGGCAGCTCGGAGCGGGCGATGCTCACGACCTCCTCGGCGAGGCCGCGCGTGGCGGCGGTGGGCGTACCCGGCACCGCGAGGACAAGCGCGGGCGCGCCCTCGGGGGCCACCAGTGGTTCCGGTCGGCGATGCCGTCCGGGCTGGCGGGGTCGCGGCATTCGTACTGGCAGGCCGGACGCGGGTCCAGTGGGGGAGCTCATGGCGCCGCATGTTACTGGCTCATCGGGCTTCCCTGTTCGGGGAGGGTGCAGGTGAGCGGTATCCGTCCGGTTTTGTCTGATGAGTTATGTGCCGCGGACAGATGATTCGGGCACGTGCCGGGCATATGGGGTGACAAGTGGTATCAACCGCCCTTCGGGGGCGTCTCGGTCACCCTCGCCGGGACCACGTGAAGCATCGTCGGTTCACCGGGCAGGGTGAGCCGATCCGTGGCCAGGTCGACCGCGATCCGCACCGAGCCGTGCAGCGGGTCCCCCTCGGCCGGCACCAGCCGCGCGTGCGGCAGCCGGCGCGCCAACTCCTCGCGCAGCGGTACGAGGAGAGGGTCGCCCAGCTTCGACAGCCCCCCGGTGAGCGCCACCTCCGGCGCCGCTCCCGGCGCCCCTCCCCGCTCCTCTTCCCCTGTCCCTTCCGCCGGGCACACGGCCGCGGCCGACTCGGCCATGTGCCGGGCGGCCGTACGCAGGATGCCGGCCGCGACCGGGTCGTGCGGGGCGCAGACGGCCACCTGCGGGGCGAAGGAGGCCAGTACGGCGGCCCGGTCCGCGCGCGGGTACACCAGCCCGGGCAGCCCCGGCATCGGGCCGAACCGCTCCCGCGCGCTCGCCAGCAGCGGGGCGGAACCGCCGTCCCGGCCGTCGAACGCCCGCAGCGCCGCCTCCAGGCCGGCCCGCCCGATCCAGGCGCCGCTGCCGCAGTCGCCCAGCAGATGGCCCCAGCCGTCGGCCCGCCGCCAGCCCCGCAGGTCGGTGCCGACCGCGATCAGTCCGGTACCCGCGGCGAGCACCACACCCGGGCGCGCCCCGAGGGCCCCGGCGTAGGCGGTGACCGCGTCGGCGGCCAGAGCCACCCTTCGTACGTCCAGCTCGCGGACGAGGGCGCCGGGCAGTTCGGCGCGCAGCGCCTCGCCCAGGGTGGCGAACCCGGCGGCACCCACGACCGCCGTGTCCAGCGACTCCACCCCGGCCTCGGCGGCCAGGGCGCGGGCGAGCGGCAGGAGTTGCGCCAGCAGATGGCCGGGATCGATGCCCCGCGCACCCGTACGCACCGGTTCCCGGGTCTCGCCGTGGACCGGGGGCTCGCGCCCCGGTACGCCGACGGCGACCCTGAGGCCGGAACCGCCGGAGTCCACGGCGAGATACCCGGCGGCGGTCATGGCAGGCGCCAGTCCACCGGCTGCCCTCCCTGCTGGATCAGCAGGTCGTTGGCCCGGCTGAACGGACGCGAGCCGAAGAACCCGCGGTCGGCCGACATGGGCGAGGGATGCGCGGACTCCACCGCCGGCAGACTGCCCAGCAGCGGACGCAGATTACGGGCGTCACGGCCCCACAGAATGGACACCAGCGGCTTGCCTCGCCCTGCCAGGGCCCGGATCGCCTGCTCGGTGACCTCCTCCCAGCCCTTGCCGCGGTGGGCGCCCGGACTGCGCGGCGCGGTGGTCAGCGCCCTGTTGAGCAGCAGCACGCCCTGTTGCGTCCAGGGGGTGAGGTCGCCGTTGGAGGGCTGGGGCAGTCCCAGGTCGCCGTTCAGCTCGCGGAAGATGTTGATCAGGCTCGGCGGCAGCGGTCGTACGTCGGGCGCGACCGAGAACGACAGACCCACCGCGTGACCGGGGGTGGGGTAGGGGTCCTGACCGACGATCAGGACCCGCACCTCGTCGAAGGGCTGCTGGAAGGCCCGCAGGACATTGGATCCGGCCGGGAGGTAGGTGCGTCCCGCGGCTATTTCCGCACGCAGGAAGTCGCCCATCTCGGCGATCCGTCCGGCGACGGGTTCCAGGGCCTTCGCCCAGCCCGGTTCGACGATTTCATGCAAGGGTCGTGGTGCCACGGGCGTCACCCTACTTCCCATGGGTCGTCAGATATCGGCCAGTGTGCCTCCCGCCACTGACACACCCCCCTGCGAGCGCGCCTTCGCCCTGGTCACGACCGTGTCCTCGACCTTCGGGGAAGACCGGCGCCGTCCGTTCCCGGATGTGCCTGCGCGAACGAGGCGTCTCGTGCGACCGTCGAGGAGACGGCTCGTCGTGAGCAACGGAGCGATCCCTCCCGTATGGGAGGGCGGTCCGGCCGGTCGGTGCGCTCGTGAGGAGGAAGCCTTTGAAGGCGTTCCGTGGTCCGAAGGTGTGGTGGTGGCGGTGGCGGCGCAACCCGCTCAAGCGCCGGGCGGACGTGGTCGAGGCCTGGGTGGTGCTCGGAACGTGGCTGCTGACCGCCCTCGCCGGGGCGTCGGCGGGGCTCGGCTCGGCCGGTTCCGTGGAGCACGGACTCGCCCGGGAGCGAGCCGCCTGGCGCCCCGTCGTGGCCCGCGTGGTCGAGCGGACGGGCGGAGCGTCCCGCGCGCACAGCCACGCCGCCTCCGGTGAGCGGGTCTGGGCCGAGGTGCGCTGGACCGTCGCCGACGGCACCGCCCGCACCGGCCAGATCAGAGTGAGGGCCGGCAGCAAGGCGGGCACGGCGGTGACCGTCTGGACCGACCCCCAAGGCCATCTGGTCAGCCGTCCCACCAGCGCCGCCGAAGCCACCTTCCGGGCCGCTCTCATCGGAGGCCTGGTCGGCTTGGGCGCGGCCGCCGTGCCCTTCGTGGGCGGCCTCGCCCTGCGCGGCCGGCTGGAGCGCCGCCGCATGGATGCCTGGGACACGGAATGGGCCCGCTTCGGGCCGCAGTGGGGGCGGATGGTCTGACCGTCGCGGCGACGGATGGTCCGACGTCCCGGGGGCGGCCGGCCTCGCCGCCGTTACCGCGACGGGCTGGTGAGGGTGGGCGCCCGTGGACGCGGTGGCCTGATGTACACGGGTAGGCCCTCTCAGGATGCGGCGCCCGGGCCCGCGCCCCTGCCTGCACCTGAGCCCCTGGCCGCTGTCCGTGGCCGCTGTCCGAGCAGGCGGCCGAGCGCCCGGACCGAGGTGTGATCCAAGGGTTCGCGGGACCCGTGCGCCTGCGTGCCCCGCGTCCCGCCTCGTCCGCGTCTACGTCCCGGCCAGCACCGCACGGCACGTCTTCAGCAGCGCCTCGTCCTCGGGAATGGCTCGGATGCCGCCGCTGCCGTGCCGGCGGGCCGTGTGCCGGTGCGGGGAGGCCAGTTCGGCCGCGATCAGGTCCCTCGACGGGGCCGCTGCCGGGCCCATCGTGAGGAGGCACCGGGCGATCGGGCCGCGTGTGCGAGGGGCCTCCACCCAGGCGGCCCGCAGCACGGGCAGCACCGGCTCGGGATCCCCGCCGATCCCCCAGAGCGCGCACGCCGCCGACGCCCGCTGCCGTATCGGCCCCGACCGGGCGGCGCGGTGCAGCTCCGGCAGGGCGGCGCGGGCGGCCGGGCCCAGCCTGCCGAGCTGTCGGGCGGCGAGCCGCCGGTTCACCGGGTCACCCTCGCTTAACTCCCGCAACAGGACGGGGAGTACGGCGTCGACGTCCCCGTCGGCCGACCACAGGGCGCCCGCCGCGGTGGCCGCGTGCCGGGTGTTCAGCAGGGCACGGAGGACCGGTCTCGCACGTCCGGCGGCGCCGAGCGTCTCCAGGGTCCGGATGGCCTGGTCCGTGACCGCCTCCCGGGCGCCCAGGCCGTCGGGCACACCCGACAGCAGCCGCAGCACCTCCGGCACGGCGGCGGTGTCTTCGACGGCACCGACCGCCGACAGCAGCGGGGCCGCGAGCCGGGCGGCGGAGGGGGCGGCCAGGGGGACCCGGCCGAGCCGGTGCCGTAGCGCGGGGGCGAGCGGGGTCGCGGCCCGGCCCAGGTGCGTGAGTTCGAAGCCCAGGTCGGCGGGTGCCTCCGGGCCGGCCAGCAGCTGGGCGAGGACCGGGACCGCCCGTGGATCGCCGCTCCTGACCAGTGCCTTGAGCGGTGAACCCAGGGTGGGGGCGCCACGCTCCCAGCGGTGCGTCCACAGGTCCGGCCGGGTGGCGACCAACCCGTGCAGATCGTCCGAGGCGGGCGCGGCCAGGACAAACATCTCCGCGAGCACCGAGGCCGCCGCCTCCCGCAACCGGTCCGGATCCGAGGCGAGTTGGGCGCCGAGCAGAGTCACGGAGCCGGTGTGGTCGCCACGCCATCCGCGCAACAGCGTCGCCGCCATCCATACGGCGTTGTACCGGTCCACCGGGTCGGGACTGGTCAACTGCCCGGCGAGCAGGGCGGTCCGGTCGTCGATCCGGTCGCCGAGCGCGGTGTGCAAGGTCCGCAGCAGCTGCGAACCCTCCTCGTCGGACGGGCGTAATCGCCGTATCCGGCCCACCAGGGTGTCCGTGCCGGGCTCGCGGGGCGCACGGACCCGGTGCGCGGACCGCTCCCGCAGCAGGCGGACCGCGGTCGGCACCAGGTCGGCGGGCGACCGGCCGGGCGCGCCGAGCGCCAGCTGCCCGAGGGCGGCCAGCCGCAGCCCGGCGGTGTAGGGCGGCGCGCTCTGCTCGGCCAGCAGGTCCACCGCGGCGTCGGCGTGCGCGGGGTACCGGCGGACGAACAGGCCGAGCGCCTCCGTGAGAGCCAGCAGGACCCGGTCGTCGCGCTCGGCCCGGATGCGGCGCCGTAACAGCTCCAGGGCGCGGGCGGGTTCGTCCAGGAAGCGGACCAGCGCACCGGCCGCCGCCGAACGCACCGCCGGGTCCGCGTCCCCGGCGAGGGCGAGGAATCCCTCGGCGCCCGCCCGCACCGCGTCCCGCGCCGTCCACTCGCCCCCCTGCGCGCTTCCCCGGCCCTCGGCACGCCTGTCGCTCCGCGCCGGCCCACCGCTCTCCGTGCTCCCCTCGCTCTCCGTGCCGATGCTGACCAGCAGTTCCACCAGGGCGCCCCGGTCCCGCACCTCCTCGCGGGCCGCGAGCGCGAACAGGAACGGGACGCAGGCGAGCGTCGAGTCGTACACGTTCCCCTGGTGGTGCACGGCGCCGTACATCCCGTCGAGCGCGGTCGCACGCTCGACGGGATCCGTGGACGCCAGCGCCCGTAACCACCCGGGCACCTCCTCCGCACTGCCGTACGCATGTCGCAGCGAGGCCCAGTCGACCTCGTCGATCCCCGTGAACACGTTGTCCTCCCCAGACGAGTGCCACCTGATCGCGAGTCTGCACCACGGCACTGACAGCGGTCCGGAAGCACACGTTGACTGTGTGCGATCCGTCAACTGTCATCGGCCAGCGGCAGCGCGCACGCCGTTCAGGCGGAAGGGCGCCTGGGGAGGGGTCAGTTCCGGCCGGGCAGGGCGCGCTCCAGGATCGCGCCCAGGTCGGTCCCGGCGGGCAGCGTGCCGAAGGCGTGCCCCCAGTCGCCACCCAGCCGGGTGGCGCAGAACGCGTCCGCCACCGGGGCCGGAGCGTGCCGGACCAGCAGGGCGGCCTGGAGGGCGAGCGCCATCCGCTCGACCAGCCTGCGGGCGCCCATCTGATCGGTCTCGGTCAACTGGTTCTTCAGCCCGGTCACGGCCGCGTCCAGCCGGGCGTCCGCCCCGCGCGCGAGGGCGAGTTCGCCGAAGAGGGCCTCCGCGCTCTCCGGTGTACGGCCGAGGGCACGCAGCACGTCGAGCGCGTTGACGTTGCCGGAGCCCTCCCAGATCGACAGCAGCGGAGCCTCGCGGTAGTGCCGGGGCATGCCGGAATCCTCGACGTAGCCGTTGCCGCCCAGGCACTCCAGGGCCTCGGCGGTGAAGGCGGGGCCCCGCTTGGTGACCCAGTACTTGCCCACCGCGGTGGCGACCCGCCGGAACGCCCGCTCACTCGCGTCCCCGCGCAACCCCCGGTCCGCCGCGCCCGCGAGGCGCAGCGTGAGCGCCGTCGCCGCCTCAGACTCCAGCGCCAGATCGGCCAGGACATTGCGCATGAGCGGCTGCTCGACGAGGCGGGCGCCGAACGCGCTGCGGTGCCGGGCGTGGTGCCCCGCCTCGACGAGCGTCTTGCGCATCAGGGCCGCCGAGGACATCACACAGTCCAGGCGGGTGCAGTTGACCATCTCGATGATGGTCTTCACGCCCCGCCCCTCCGGGCCCACCAGCCAGGCCACGGTCCGGTCGAACTCCGGCTCGGACGAGGCGTTGGACCGGTTGCCGAGCTTGTCCTTCAGCCGCTGCACGCGGAAGGTGTTGCGGCTGCCGTCGGGCAGGATCCGCGGCACCAGGAAGCACGACAGTCCGCCCGGGGCCTGCGCGAGCACCAGGAAGACGTCGCACATCGGCGCCGACGTGAACCACTTGTGGCCGCGCAGCGTGTAGACGCCCGGCTCGCCCGTGGGGGTGGCCGTGGTCGTGTTCGTCCGGACGTCGGAGCCGCCCTGCTTCTCGGTCATGCCCATTCCGGCCAGCAGCCCGGGCTTCTCGGTCGGCACGCGCAGCTCCGGGTCGTACTCCCGGCTGGTGAGCAGCGGCTCGTAGACCTTGGCCAGATCCGGTTGTGCGCGCAGTGCGGGCACGGCCGCGTAGGTCATCGACGTCGGGCAGCCGTGGCCCGCCTCCGTGTGACCCCACACCAGCCCGCCGGCGGTACGCACCACGTGGGCGCCGGGCCGCCCGTCCGCCCAGGGGGCTCCGGCCAGGCCCTCGGCGACCGCCGTGCGCATCAGGTGGTGCCAGCTGGGGTGGAACTCCACCTCGTCGATCCGGTGCCCGTAGCGGTCGTGCGTCCGCAGGACCGGCTCGTGCCGGTTCGCCTGCTCGCCCCACTCCTGCGCCTTCGCGCTTCCGGCGAGCCGCCCGAGCCTGCGGAGGTCCTCCTCGGCCCAGCCCGCGCCCTCCCGCCGCAGCCCCTCCAGCAGGGCCTGGTCGTCGGAGGCGTCGTACGGGGAGAGCGGTGGCGCCTGGTTGGTGACGTCGTGGGTGGCGTTCTGCTGCTGGGACGCCGACGGGAAGCGGGGGTGCGACGCAGACCGCGTGGGAATCGAGACCATACGCCTCATGTTGCACTCTCCCTGCGGCCGTAGCAATGATGCAACAAGAGGTCGTCGGTCAGCACGTAGAGTTCGTGACCATGCGCATGAACGTGTCGGCGGAGCCGGACGCCGCCGGTCTGCGGCCGCTGTCCGCGCGGTCGGTCGTCCTGAGCCTGCTGCTCGGCGCGCACCCGCCGGAACTGCCCGTGAAGGACCTCGTCCGGCTGGTGGAGCCCTTCGGGGTCGGCGGCTCCACCCTGCGCGCCGCGCTCAGCCGCATGGTGAGCGCCGGTGACCTGCGGCGCACCGACGCCGTGTACGGGCTGAGCGAGCGACTGCTGGCCCGGCAGCGCCGCCAGGACGACGCCGTACGGCCCGGCACGCGCGCGTGGGACGGCGACTGGGAGATGGTGGTGATCACCGCGACCGGCCGTGGGCCCGCCGAACGGGCCGACCTGCGCGCCCGGTTGAGCGGCCTGCGGCTGGCCGAGCTGCGCGAGGGCGTGTGGCTGCGCCCGGCCAACCTCGACCGTGTCCTGCCGGACGCGGTGCGTGAGGCGGCCCTGACGTACACCGCGCGTCCCGATCAGCCCGCGCGCGAGCTGGTCGGACGGCTCTGGCCGCTGGACCTGTGGGCGGCCACCGCTCGCGCCCTCCTCACCCGCGCGGCCCAGGCGCGGCGACCGGCCGAACGCCTCACCGCCTACGCCGCCTCCGTACGCCACCTCGTCACCGACCCCGTGCTGCCGGCCGCCCTGCTGCCCGCCGACTGGCCGGGCGAGGCCCTGCGTGCGGCCTATACCGACTACCGGCGGGAACTGGCGCGGTCCATGGGCGTGGGGGGCGACGACGCCGACGGTGACACACCGGGTCCGTCCTAGACGTCGATGGCGGCGGGGGCCGGGACCCCCGCCGAGGGATCGGCGCGGGTGGCGCGCCGGCGGCCGGGGGCGTTCCCTGGGAAGAGCCCGCGTGACCGGCGAAGCGCGGGTGGCCTGCGGCGCCGGAGGGTACTCGGCCCGCACGTCAAGCGTTCTCACCCGAGGAGAGTCATGGCTGAGCGGAAGTCGTCGTCGGTCCTCACGGCGCCGCTGCGCGGCGCGGCCTCGGTACTGCGTGCTGTGCCCGGCGCCGGGACGGTGAGCAGGGCGGCGGAGGAAACCCTGGACAAGGTCGGCGCGGTCTCACCCCGCGGCCGACGCATGGCGGTGTACACGGGGGCCGGACTGCTCGGTGTGGCGGGTGTGGTCGAGTGGCCGGTGGCGCTGGCAGGCGCCGCCGTGACCTGGCTGACCCAGCCCCGGCCCTCGGACCGGGCGGGCGAGGGCACCGGCGGGATCGAACCGCCGCACGACCTCGGCACCGCGGCACTCAGATCCGCCCACGGCACCGCGTACCCGGGCCAGACGCCTCAGGGCGATGTCCGGCCCGACGGGGCCCCCATGAGGCCCCCGGGCGCCGAACCGTCCGGCCACACCGAGGCGAACCCGGTCGGCAGACCGTCGGACGGCAAGGGGGCGCAGGGCAAACACGGCAAGCACGGCAAGGGATCGCATGCCAAGGGGGTTCACGGCAAGGCGTCGGAGCCCACGGCGTCGGAGCACCGGCAGTCCCCGGGCCCGCTGGGCCCGACGGCGCGGCCCGACCGCACCACCCTCTGAGGAGAGGCCATGGTGCCCAGCCTGCTGACCGTGCCGTCCGCAGCCGCACGCCTGCTGCCCGCCGCCCCGCGCCTCCTGGCGCGGGCGGCGGCGCCCGCGGTCGGGCTGGCCGCCGGTGCCGCCGCCGGGACGGCGCGCGCCGGGGTGCGCGCCGCCGAGGCCGCCGTACGAGTGGGGCGGGTGGCCCGCAGCACCCTGCCCGGAGCAGGCGAGCACTGGCGGGCCGGAGCCCGCGCACACCTGGCCCTGCGGCCCCTGGAGCACGCGCAGGCGCGGCACGCGGGCGGCAAGGCCCATCTGGCACGGCGACTGGCCGAGAGCCTCGCCGAGCGGCCGGACGTACTCGTCGCCTACTGGGACGAGGGACTCGCGCGCCTGGTGGTGACCGCGATCAGCGACGAGGCGGCCGACCTCGTCGTACAGGAGGTGACCGAACTGGCCGAGCGGCACGGACTGGTGCTGGACGGCGACGACGCCGAGGAGATCACCCACCCGGCCGACCCGGCCGGAGTGCGTGCCGCCGTGGCCACACTCGCGGCCAACGGCGTCGGCATCGGCGCCGCGGTCGGCGCGTACGCGATGCGCCTGCCGCCCTCACCGCGCCTCGTGACCGCGGTGGTGACGCTGCTGCGGGAGAACCCCCGCTTCCGCGCCTGGCTGTGCGACCGGCTGGGCGGCGCCGACCGGATGGACCTGGTGCTGGCCTGCGCGAACGCCGCCGTCCACGGCGCCGGGCAGACCCCCACCTCCCTGGTGCTCGACGGCGCTCTGCGCGCCTGCCAGGTCGCCGAGACCGTGTCCCGGGCCGCCGCCTTCGACGCCGTGCACGACCGGTTGTGCGCCCCGGACCGGCTCAGCCTGGCCCCCGACGGCCCCCCGAGACCGGCGTTGCGTGAATCCCCGGCCCAGGAGTACGCCTCCCACGCGTCGGCGGGCAGTCTGCTGGGCGCCGCGGCCACCCTCCTGGCGAAGCACGACGCAGCGGAGGCCGCCGAGGCGGTGCTCGCCGGCTCGCCGAAGGCGGCCCGCTACGGCCCCGCCGCCTTCCACGCCCTGCTCAGCGCCGCCCTCGCCGGCGGCGGAGTGCTCGTCCGGGACCCGGACCGGCTGCGCCGGCTGGAGCTGGTCGAAACGGTCGTCCTGCACCACGGCGCGCTGTGTACCGAGGACGGCGAGGCCGATCCGTGGACCGAGGCCGTGCTGGACGCCGCGCGCCGGGCCGGGCTGCGGGTCGTGGTCGTCGACGACCCCGCGCTGGAGGACTTCACCGGGCTCGCCGACCAGGTGGTCGACGCGCGCCGCCCGCTGGACGACGTCGTGCACGAGGCGCGCGCCGACGGGGGAGCCGTCCTCACCGTCGCCCGCGTCCGCACGGCCGATCAGCACGACGTCCTCGCCGCCCTGCGCGCCAGTGACCTCGCCGTCGCCCTGACCGACCGGGACGCCGCCGTCGTGTGGGGCGCGGACATCCTGGCCCTGCACGGCCTGCCCGACGTGTGGCGGGTGCTGACCGCCGTACCGGCCGCCCGCGCGGTCGGCCGGCGCTCCCAGACCCTGGCCCGATCCGGTGCCGCGCTGTCCGGCCTCCTCGTGGCCGTCCGCGAGTCCCGGGTCGGACGCGGCCGTCTCGCCCTGCTGCCGGGGTCCCGGCACGTGCCCGTCGACGCCGTTGCCGCGGCCGCCCTGCTGTCCGGGGCGCGGGCCGCGTTCGGCGTGGCGACGGCCGGCGCGCCGCACCCACGCGCGCGGGTGCACTGGCACGAGCTGGACCCGGACCAGGCCCGGGAACGGCTGGAGCACGAACCGGCACCCGAGCACACCGCCTTCGACGCTCTGACGGCCCGCGTGCGCGAGCTGACCGCCGGTGTCGCCGGGCATCCGGTCGCCGCGCCGGCCCGCTGGGCCTACCGGCTCGGCGGCGCCGTGCGCAGCGAACTCCACGACCCGCTCACCCCGGTCCTGGCGGTCGGCTCGGCGGCCTCGGCGATCCTCGGCTCGGTCATGGACGCCCTGCTCGTCGTCGGCGCACTGGATCTGAACGCCCTGGTCGGCGGCATCCAGCGGCTGCGCGCCGAGGAGGCGCTGTCCGGGCTCGTCGCCGAGCAGAAGCAGAAGGCGCGCGTCGTACCGCCGGACGCCGAGGCGCCGCCCGGCTCGTCCAAGGGCCAGCCGCCCGGCGGCGCTGTGCGCACCGTGGAGGCGGGCGGGCTGCTGCCGGGCGACGTGATCCAGCTCAAGGCGGACGACGTGGTGCCCGCCGACGCCCGGCTGCTGTGGCAGGACGGCCTGGAGGTCGACGAGTCCGCGCTGACCGGTGAGTCACTGCCCGTGGAGAAGCAGACCGACCCGACCCCGCACGCGGCCGTCGCCGACCGGCGCTGCATGGTCTTCGAGGGGACGACCGTGGTGGTGGGCGAGGCCCGGGCCGTCGTCGTCGACACCGGGGACCACACCGAGGCCGCCCGCGCCGTCCACCTCGCCGCCCGCACGCCCCCGGCCGGCGGCGTGCAGGCCAGGCTGCAGGAACTCACCCGCAAGGCACTGCCGTTGACGCTGGCGGGCGGTGCCACCGTCACCGGTCTCGCCCTGCTGCGCGGCACCCCCATCCGCGAAGCTGTCAGCGGCGGTGTCGCCGTGGCCGTGGCGGCCGTGCCGGAGGGCCTGCCCCTCGTGGCCACGGTCGCACAGCTGGCGGCGGCACGGCGACTGAGCCGTGGCGGTGTCCTCGTGCGCACCCCGCGCACCCTGGAGGCGCTGGGCCGCATGGACACCATCTGCTTCGACAAGACCGGCACCCTCACCGAGAACCGTCTGCGGCTGGTGCGCACCACCGACGCCGACGGCACCGTCCGCGCGGTGCGCGACCCGGGATCCGCCGACACGATCCGGGCCGCCGCACGCGCCTGTCCGCAGCTCGACGACGGATCCGACCGCCCGGTGCACGCCACCGACGAGGCGGTGCTGGCGGCCGCCGGTCCCGACCCGGACTGGACCCGCCTGGCCGACCTGGCCTTCGAGGCGGGACGCGGTTACGCCGCCGCCGTCGGCCGCGTCGGGGCCGGCCCGCCCGTGCTCTTCGTCAAGGGCGCGCCGGAAACCGTACTGCCCGCCTGCTCCGGCCTGCCCGAGCACGCCTCCGACTCCGCGCACGCCCTCGCCGGGGACGGTCTGCGCGTGCTCGCCGTGGCCCGACGACGGCTGGGCGAGGACGAGGGCCAGGGCGAGGGGATGCTGGAACAGCCGCTGGGCGGGCTGGAGTTCGTCGGCCTGCTCGCGCTGTCCGACGTAGCCCGCGAGACCTCGACGGCCCTGGTGAGCGGTCTGGGCAAGGCGGGCGTACGACCGGTCATGCTCACCGGCGACCACCCGCAGACCGCGCGGGCCATCGCCGCCGACCTGGGCTGGCCCGAGGACACCGTCGTGGTGACCGGCGACGAACTGGCCCGGGCGGACCGGGCGGCCCGCGCCCGTATGCTGCGCGACGCAGGGGTGGTGGCCCGGGTGGCGCCCGAACAGAAGCTCCAGGTCGTGGAGGCGCTGCGGGACGCGGGCCGGGTGGTCGGCATGGTCGGCGACGGCGCCAACGACGCGGCGGCCATCCGGGCCGCCGACATCGGCGTCGGCATCAGCGCGCGGGGCTCGACCGCCGCGCGCAACGCCGCCGACATCGTCCTCACCGCCGACGACCTGACCGTTCTGATCGACGCGGTCGGCGAGGGCCGCGCGCTGTGGCACAGCGTGGCCGACGCCATCGCCATCCTGATCGGTGGCAACGCGGGAGAGATCGGCTTCGGCATCCTCGGCACGCTGCTGTCCGGGAGGGCGCCGCTGTCCACCCGGCAGATGCTCATGGTGAACCTGTTCACCGACCTGTTCCCGTCGATGGCCGTGGCGGTGACCGAGAAGGAGGACGAGGCGGACCTGGCGCATGTGGAGGAGGCGGCCGGTGTGCTGGGCGAGCCGCTGCTGCGGCAGATCCGGCACCGGGCCCTGACCACCTGCCTGGGCGCGCTGACGGCCTGGCTCATCGGCCGGTTCACCCCCGGCACCGCGCGCCGCTCCGGCACCATGGCCCTGTGCGGAGTGGTCGGCACGCAGCTAGCGCAGACGCTGCTGGACCGGCGCGACAGCCACCTGGTGCAGGTGACGTGCCTGGGGTCCGCCGTGGCCCTGGTCGTCGTGGTGCAGACCCCGGGCGTCAGCCGCCTCTTCGGCTGCACCCCGCTCGGCCCGGTCGCCTGGGCGGGGGTGGTGGCCGCGATCGCCCTGGCGCTGGCCGGGCAACGGACCCTGCCCCGCCTGGAGGAGACGATTGCCCGCCTCCTGCCGGATGGAGCCGCTTGAGCTTGCCCGGCCCTGCCTGGCCCCGGTTGGGGGGGTGGTGGCCGCGATTCGCCTTGGCGCTGGCCGGGCAAACGGGCCCTGCCTCGGCTGGAGGAGACGATCGTGCGCCTCCTGCCGGATGGAGCCGCTTGAGCTTGCCGGCTCTGCCGGGCCCCGGTTGGGGGGGTGGTGGCCGTGATTCGCCTTGGCGCTGGGCGGGCAAACGGACCCTGCCTCGCCTGGAGGAGACGATCGCCCGCCTCCTGCCGGATGGAGGCGCTTGGGCTTGCCGGCCCCGGGGGTGGCCGGGCGTCACGACCGGTGGGCGGCCCCCAGGAGCCCTTCCCAGTCGGCCAGTTTGACCACGCCGCGGCCCAGGCCCGCTCCCAGCGCGGCCTCGGCCCGCTCGATCGACAGCCACTCGTTCCAGGAGACGGGGTCGACGCCCGCGCTCCGCAGCGTCGCCACCGGATCCGCCGGCACGTCCCCGCGGGCGAGCGCGGGCGCGTCGGCGAGCAGGGAGAGCACCGTCTCCTTGGCGCAGGGCCGGTTGGTGCCGATGACGCCCGTCGGGCCGCGCTTGATCCATCCGGCGACGTACTCGCCGGGCGAGGGGACGCCGTCGCGCACGACCCGGCCCGCCACGTTCGGGACCGTGCCCGTCGCCGCGTCGAATGGCAATCCGTCCAACGGCACCCCGCGATAACCGACCGACCGCAGCACCAGCTGGGCGGGCACGACCTCGAACCGGCCCGAGCCCGTCACCCCGCCGGCGCCGTCCGGCACCGTCCTCTCGAAGCGCACGGCGCCCACCCGATCCGCACCCCGCTCCCGGGCGCCACCGGGCGACCCGCCCGCGTCGCCTTCCGCGAGCAGCTCGACAGGCCGCAGGAAGAACCGCAGACCGATGTGGCGGCCGGCCGGTGCCGGGGGCCGCGCCGCCCAGTCGCGCAGCACCTCCACATTGCGGCGCTGCACCGCCGGCAGCGTGGCCGGATCGACCGGGTCCAGCGCCAGCTCGCGGGGGTCCACCTTCACCTCGGTGCCGGGCAGACCGCCCAGTTCCCGCAGTTCCTTGGTGGTGAAGCGGGCCTGTGCCGGACCGCGCCGCCCCACCATGTGGACTTCGCGGACCCCGCTCGCCGCCAGGGTGTCCAGGGCCGCCTGCGGAATGTCCGTCGGCAGCAACTCGGCCGCGCCCCGCACCAGCATGCGCGTGACGTCCACGGCGACATTGCCCATCCCGATGACCACCGCCGACCGCACCCCGCGCAGGAACCCCGCGTCGGCCGCGTCCGGATGCGCGCTGTACCAGGACACGAACTCGGTGGCCGACCAGCAGCCCGGCAGCTCCTCACCCGGGATGCCGAGCCGGCGGTCGGTGGCGGCGCCGACGCAGTACACCACCGCGTGGTACAGCTCCCGCAGCCGTTCCACCGGGACACCGCCGGGGCCGCCCACCCGGATTCCACCGACGAACCGCACCCGCTCGTGCTCCAGCACCGTGCGCAGGCTGCCCTGAAGTGACTTGATCTTCTCGTGGTCCGGGGCGACGCCGTAGCGGACGAGGCCGTACGGGCACGGCAGCCGGTCCAGGACGTCGACACACACCTCCGGATCCAGCTGGACGAGGCTCTGGGCGGTGTAGCAACCACTCGGCCCGGAACCCACGACGGCGACTCGCAGCACGGCGGCACCTCGCTCGAAGGAGGATGGTGTGCGGATGCTCCCAGCATGGCACCGCCGCGGCCGGGAGGGCAGGGGCCGGAGGGGTGACACGGCCACTCCCTCAGGGGCCGATCGGTCGTTCCTCCGTCGCGAAGAACCGGGAGAGATCCCGGTCCGGGCCGCCCGCCCCCGCCTCGGCCACGCTCTCCGGGGGGACGCCCAGCTCCCAGTCGAGCCCGTATCTGTGGAACAGCTCGGCCCGCAGCGCCGGGACGGGCATCGGTACTCCGGGCACCAGAGCGGCGAACACCGCACCCATCAGCACGGCCCGCAGCATCGGATAGTCGGCGCAGACGTCCGCGGAGCCGTACCGGGCGACGGTGTCACCGAGCAGCTCCGAGAGCCGCCGCTGCTCCGGACACTGCACGAAACCCTCGCCGTGCAGCAGCCCCGCCATGTGCTGCCGCATGAGAACCGGCCTGTCCCGGGCGAGGCCGAGGATCGCGTCGATGGCCCGGGCCAGCCGCTCCCGGCCGTCATCGGTGCTCGGCTCGCGCTCCAGTGCCTCCTCCAGCGTGCGGTGCATCATGCGGTGCACGGCGGACTGCACCAACTGGCGCTTGCCGGGGAAGTAGTAGGAGACCAGTCCGCGCGCCGAGCCGGCGCGGTCCGCGATGTCGCCCAGTGTCGTGGCCTCGAAGCCGCGCTCACCGACCAGTTCAACGGCCGCCTGCAGCAGCCGCTCCCGGGAACGCCGCCGCAACTCTTCATTGACCGAGGCGCTGCGCGGGGACATCCTGTAACTCCTGCGTTGACTGGCTACCAGCCAACTATACTCATCGCGGGAGGCATCGCCCTGGCGCTGTGCCTGTCCAGTGCTGCCGTCCGTCTGGGGCGACGCGGGGGATCGTCTCAGACGGACGGCGCGGAACGCGAGCACTTCGTCCAGCCGTCGCCGAGCGTGCCGACGCTGCTGTCGCACACCCGCCGGTCGCTTCCTACAGTGGGCTCGGATGCCGAGCCGAGGAGGCGGATGGCCATGGAACAGGACCAGCGGATCCTGGACAACATCACGCAGATGGTCGAGGACGAGCGCAGGCTCCGTGCGGACCTCGCCTCGGGCCGGATCGACGGTGCCACGGAGCAGGCGCGGCTCGACCGGCTGGAGCGTGAGCTGGACCGGTGCTGGGACCTGCTGCGGCAGCGACGGGCCAAGGCCGAGTTCGGGGAGAACCCGGACAAGGCCGAGGTGCGGCCTTCCTCCCAGGTCGAGGGCTACCAGGGCTGAACGGCCAGGGCGCGTCGTCCCCGCTCCGCCCGCCGTGCACCGCTCAGCCCACGAGATCCAGCACGGGCAGCAGCGCGTCGGGCCGGCGGTCGACCGGCAGGTGGTCCACGAAGTGCACCCCGCAGCCGAGCGCGGCCGCGCCGCCGTCCGCCGCCCTGTTGTCGCCGACCATCAACGTCTGCCGGGGATCGGCGCCCAGCGCCTCGCAGGCGACCGTGAACAGCCGCGGGTCCGGCTTCTGCACGCCGTGTTCGTACGACAGCACATACGCGTCCACATAGGTGTCGAGCCCGTGCTCGCGGAACACCGGGCGCGGATCCCAGCCGATGTTGCTGACGACCCCCACGCCGATCCCACGCTCACCCAGGGTGCGCAGCACCTTCGCGGCGTCCGGGTAGGGAGTCCAGGCGGCGGGCGTCATGTGCCGTTCGTACAGCGCGTCGTGCAACGCCGGGTCGGGCAGGGGCGCACGCCGGGACAGGGCCGTGAAGGCGGCCCGGTGCAGTTCCGCGCTCTCGTCCCGCACCGCCCACGCGGCGGCCAGCTCTTCGGGCACCTCCACCGGCTCCGCACCGCCCGGCAGGGCCCCGGCCGCGTCCAACGCCCGTGCGGCCTCGGCCAGTCGGGGTTCGGGCAGGGGGACGCCGGTCTCCTTCAGCACCGCCCGCAGCCAGGACTCGGTGGACTCGACGCGGAACAGCGTCCCGGAGAAGTCGAACAGCACGGCAGCCATGCGCCGGACTCTACCCGGGCCGCCCATCGGGCAGTTGCGCACCGGCCGGCCGCGGCCACTCGTACACCATGACGGCAAGCGCCGTGAGCAGCGCTCCGAACAGCCACCCGCCTACCACGTCCGAGAACCAGTGCACGCCGAGCCACACCCGGGTCACACCCACGCCGACCACCGAGACCACCGCCGCCGTCACCGCCGCGACCCACACCGCTCGGCTCGGCCCGTGGCGGTGCAGGATCCACAGCAACAGGCCGCAGACCACCGTGGCCGTCAGGGCGTGGCCGGAGGGGAAGGCCGCGTAGTGGGCGGAGTCGACGGGGTCCGGCCAGACCGGGCGGGGCCGGTGGACGGCGGCCTTCACCGTCTGCTGCACGATCGCCGTCACGGCGCAGGTGACCGCCAGCCACCACGCCGTCCACCAGGCCGACCACCGCCACACCAGCCACACGGCCACCGCCGCGCAGAGCAGGCGCATGGTCAGCGGGTCCCAGACCCAGTCCGACAGCACACGCAGGACGTGCGTGAGGCCGCGGTCCTCCACCGCCCGGCGGTGTGTGGTCCGGGCGAGGTCACCGTCCAGGCCGAGCAGAGGGTGCCAGCGGACGGCGACCAGGATCAGCAGCAGTACGGAACAGGCGCCCAGGGCGGCGGCCACGAGGGACGCGGTGCGCGGCGCGTGGGAGCGAAGCGGCGGGGGTGCGGTGGTCCGATGGTGCATGCCCCGATCCTCGCCGACGGGGCGGCCACCGGGCCAGCGGGCGCCGACGGGGCGGCCACCGGGCCAGCGGGGTGGAACGAGCCGGGCCGCCGCCCGAGCCCGCCGTGGGCCCGCCGTCCGGGTCGGCCGTCGGCGCCGGGGCCCTTCGAGCCGGCCGAAACGGCACCCGCGGCGCCGCGTGCCACCTGCCCGCCGCGCCCCGCGAACAGCGGGGTCAGCCCAGCGCGCGCAGCGCGGGGACCAGGGCCACCAGTACCGGGATCACCGGGACCAGTGCGGCGGCCGCGGTCAGGCGCAGCCGGTGCGGCGCGGGCAGCCGGTGCGCGGGTGCCAGCAGGCGGTGCACCCGCTGCGGCACCTGGGCGTGCGGGGTCGGGCAGGGGCCGAACACGCCCCGCTCCTCGTTGAGTCCGACCAGGGCCAGCGCCGTGGTCAGCCGGCCGAAGCGCCGGGAGGCCGTGTCGTCGGCGGCCAGTTCGACCAGCCGGTGCATCTCGTCCCGGAACGCGGCGAACACCGCAACCCGGGGGAAGCCGTCCGCCAGTGCGCTGGAGCAGTACAGCAGCCAGTCGTGCCGCGCCCGCGCGTGGCCCTGCTCATGGGCGAGCAGAGCGTCCGACTGACGTCCTTTCAGGCGGCGCAGCGCGGCCGTGGTGACGACCAGCCGGGGCGCCGTACCGGGCAGCCACCAGGCGTCCGGTCGCTCCCCCTCCAGTACCACGAGCCGGCCGACCGTGGGCTCCTCGCCCGGCAACAGCGGGGAGCGCAAGAGCAGTTCGGCCCGCCGCCGGCGTCGCCGCGTCCGGGCCCCGACGACCTCGCGCACCAGCATCGCGACGCTCCACGCTCCGGCCGAGGCGAGCAGTACGGCGGTCGGCGCCGCCCAGGGACCGGCCGCACCGAGGGCGTAGGCGTCCACGACCGCGCGCGGGGCCGGGGCGAACACATGCCCGCGCACCGCCTGCCAGGCCGCGGCGGCGCTCAGTGTCATCGACAGCGCGCAGCACAGCAGTACGGCCGCCACGACGCACTGCCACGCCCACAGGGCCACCACCGGTTCGCGGTCCGGCCAGTCGGCCCGGGCGAGCAGCCGAGGAGCGACGACGGCGGTCAGGGCGCCGAGCAGCAGCAGGGCCACGGGGACCATCATGGGCAGCACCCTATGAGCGCCAAGGCGTCCGGGGATACGTTCCGCCGCACCGAAGTGACGCAGGCAACGCGCGTATCGGGCCGTGCGGCCGGGCGCTCACATCGTCAGCAGCATCGCCACCATGCCGATGCCCATCGACAGCCGGCAGGCCCGGGCCAGCTCGGGACGGTCGCCCCAGCGAGCGACCGTCACGCCGGTTCTACGGCGCGGGGTGGTCGCGGGGGCGGCGGCGGGCACGAGCCGGGCGCCGGAGAGGAGGACGTAACCCGTGAAATACAGCAGGAGCGCGCCGGTCACCGGCGGTACCCCGAAACCGCCGTGCGTGTGGTGCCCGGCGGGTGGGGCCCCGGCCATCGCCACGGACATGTAGACCATGGCCGCCGTGCCCACCAGGTGGTGCAGATGGTGCGGACCGCCGCGGGCGGCCCACAGTGCGCGCACCGCTGCCGCGCCGAACACGGCCGCGTACGCCGGCCATGCCCAGTGCGGTGGCGTGAACACCGCGGCCGGCACGGCCATCACGGCCATGCCGAAGCCCATCAGCGCCTCGCCGCCCGCGGCCCGGCGCTGTTCCTCGACGCCGCTGCGCATCCGCAGCAGGCAGTAGGCCCCGGTCGCCGCGCACAGGGCGACCAGCAACCAGGCCGCCGACACCGGTCCGTGCATGCCCACCTCCCCGATCGAGCATCGGTCGAGGGTGCGATGCCCAGGACGGGCGGCGCGCACGCGAGCGCAAGGTTGTACACGGGGAGCACTGGGCGGAGCACGGCCGGTGAGGGCCCAGTAATTATTTACTGGTAAAACACATGCTAAATTGATTGTATGAGCAGTACCCCCACCCCCCGCCGCCTTCCCCTCGCCGGAGTCCTCCGCCTGGCGCGCCCCTCCGACATCTGGTTCAAACCCGCGCTCAGCGTGGTCGCCTCGGTCACCCCGCCGAACCTGATCCTGCTGGCGCTCGGCCGCCTGGACCTCGCCCTCTACACCATGGCCGGATCGCTGTGCGCCCTCTACGGCCACAACCGGCCCTACGCCGCCCGCGGCCGCACCCTGGCCTGGGTGGTGCTCGGCATGGTCGGCGGGCTCGCCCTGTCCCTGCTGGCGGCATCGCTCACCTCACGGGCCGCCGTCCTGGTCACCGTCGGGGCGCTGCTGGCGGCCGCCCAGAAGACCGTGTGCGACGCCACCCGCGTCGGACCGCCCGGCAACGTGGTGCTGACCTTCATCAGCTCAGCCTCCCTGTTCGCGCCGCAAACCCTCGCCCAGGTGCCCGGGCACGTCGGGCTGGCGCTGGCGGCCGGTGCCTGGGCCTGGCTGGTCGGCATGGTGCCCGGGCTGCTCCGCCCGCACGGCCCCGAGCGCCGCGCCACCGCCCGCGCCCTGAACGCCGCCGCCGCGTACGCCGAGACCCGGGGCACCGCCGAAGGCCATGCCCGCACCCGCGCCGCCTGCGCCGCCGCCGTCCACGCCGCCTGGCAGTCACTGCTCGCCGGCGGCGCCCGCCGCGACCGCACCCGGCGCGCCCTCGAACGGCTTGTGGTCCGCGCCGAGGTCGCCCTCGCCGCTCCCGCCGACACCGACCCCGCGCGGCTGCGCGCCTGGGCCCGCGAACTGCGCGGCACCGCCCGCGTCCCGCGCGCCGGTTCCGCCGCCGGGGCCGAGGACGAACTCCTCGGCGTCGAGGCCGAACTGGCCGAGCCACGACCGCCGTTGCGCCGCCGCCTGGCCCCGTACGCGCCCCTCGCGGCACGCACCGCGATCGGCTGCGCGCTGGCCGGCCACGCCTCCCTCCTGCTCGGCGTCGGCCGCCCCTACTGGGCCCTGGTCACCGCGGCCTCCCTCTACCAGGCCAACGTCACGCTCACCTGGAGCCGGGGCGTCCAGCGCGTCGTCGGCAACCTCGTCGGCGTCCTCCTCTTCGCCGCCCTCGCGCCGCTCACCCACGGCCACCCCGTCGCCCTGGTCCTGTGCTCCATCGCCCTCAACTTCGGCGCCGAGGCCCTGATCGGCCGCAACTACTGGCTCGGCAGTGTCTGTGTCACCCCGATGGCCCTGCTCGTCACCGAGTTCGCCGGCCTCCAGGACCCGGGGCGGCTGATCACCGAGCGCGTCGTGGACACCCTCGTCGGCGCGCTGGCCGGCTTCGCGGCGGCCGTCGCCGTCACCAACCGCCGCGCGGGCGACCGGCTCGAGCACGCACTGACCACGGCGGAGCGCGCCCGCGAGGACGCCGCCCGGCTGCTGACCGAGCCGCAGCCGGCGCCCGCCGCCCTGGCCTCCGCCCGCCGCGCCCTGGCCGCCGCGCTGGTCGAGCTGCGCGGCACGGCCGACGCGGCCACCGGCGAGTGGTGGCAGCGCGCGCTGCCCGAGGAGCGGGTCGTGCTCGCCGAACAGGCCGGACATCGTACGCTCGCCGCGACGGTACGACGCCAGGGCCTCGTACCGCAGGACCACGACCCCCGCAGGACCACGGAGGACATACGGCCATGACGGCGACGAACGGCGAACCGGCGCCCGGGAGCGACGCGGGCGACGCGCGACCGGAGAACGACGTCGCGGCCGGCGTACGACCGCCGTATCCACCCGCCCTGGCCGGTGCCGCGCAGAGCGACACGGTCGCCGCGGTCGTCCGCCAGTGGCGGGCCGTGCGTCCGGAGCTGGACACCGCGCCGATGGAGGTCATCGGCCGGATCAACCGCTGTGCCGCCCTGCTCCAGCAGGCCGAGGACGCGCCGCTGCGCCGGGCCGGCCTCAGCCGCCCCGAGTTCGACCTGCTGGGCGCGCTGCGCCGCACCGGCCACGAACTGACCCCGGGGGAGCTGGCCCGGGAGACCTTCTCCTCCGGGGCCGCCGTCACCAAGCGGCTCAAGCAGCTCACCGAGCGCGGACTGGTCGAGCGGCGCGGTGACACCCGCGACCGCCGCGTGGCCCATCTGCGCCTCACCGACACGGGCCGTGACCTGGTCGACGGCATCCTCCCCGAGCAACTCGCCTACGAGACGGCCGTCCTGTCCGTCCTCGCCCCGGAAGGCCAGGACGAACTCGCGGGCCGGCTCGCGGTGTTGCTCAGCCGACTGGAGGGACGCGCGGACGCACGGCCTGCCTAGGCCCTGTCCGACAATTCGCGTCTGCCCCGCGAGTCGACGGCGCGCCCCGGGGCCCCGCGAGCCCGGGCTCAGGAGGCCGCGAGCGCCTGGCGCTCCTCGTCCGTGAACGGCGGCTGGGCCAGCTGGGGTTTGAGGGGCCCGCGGATGGCCGCCACCAGGGTGCTGGGCCGGGCGAGCCGGTGCGGACCCGCCTCAAGCGTCATGACGTCCGTGACATCACGGGCGATACGGCCGGAGCCGGTGGCGGTGTAGAGGAGGCGGTCGACGAACCGCGCGGCGACGCGTTCGCCCAGGGTGGGCCCGTGCTCGGTCGAGTCGGGGTAGAAGACGTCCGATCCGGTGGCGAGGGTCCACGCGGTGCCGACATGGCTCGCGATGCCCTTCTGCACCCGGCGGGACAGTCCCGCGGCGGCCCAGCCATGGCGGCGCACGGTGTCCCTGAGGGTGAGGGCGCTCAGTGCCGCCACCGACATGCCATGGCCGTACACCGGGTTGTAGGCGGCCACCGCGTCACCGAGGACGACCAGTCCCCGCGGCATGGGCGCCTTCTCGTAGTACCGGCGGCGGTTGACCGTCGTGCGCGTGACCGTCACGTCCGTCAGCGGGGTGAGCCTCTCGATCAGCTCTCCCACGACGGGATGCCGCAGCCGCAGGGCGAACGGCAGGAAGTCGTCGTTGGCGCCCGTGGGTTCACCCCCCGCGGTACCGGAGAGGGTGACCAGCCAGCGGCCGTCCTCGATGGGCAGGATGACGCCCGCCTGGCCCGGCCCCGAACCCCGGCCGAGCGCCTGGACGTTGACGATGGGCCACGCCATGTGGTGCGTCTTCTCCGGCGCCGGGTAGATCCGGCTGGCGTACACGAGCCCGGGGTCGACCTCGCGCGAGGCCGGTTCCGGGCCGCCCAGCTCACGCAGCCAGTGCGGGGTCCGGGACGCCCGCCCGCTCGCGTCGACGACCAGGTCGGCACGGAGCACCTCCGTCCCGGCGCCGGTGCGCCGGACGCGGACACCCGTGACGGCGCGGGCGTCGCCCTCCAGCCCGAGGACCTCCGTGCGCGGCAGCACGGTGACACGGCCGCGGGGGTCCGCCAGCACCTGGCGGCGGACGACCCAGTCGAGGAGGTCCCGGCTGCAGCCGATCACATAGTGGCTCTCGTCCCAGCGGCGGAACCAGCCCTGGGGGCTGTAGGCGACCATCCCCGTGGTCAGCGGGATCCTGCGGGCCCCCCGGGCGGCGAGCGCGTCGCCCGTGCCGGGAAGCAGGGCCTCGATGGCGTCCGCACCGCCGGACCACAGCAGATGGACGTGGTGGGCCTGCGGCAGCCCCTTCCTCGGCCCGGGGGCGTCCGGCAGGGTGTCCCGTTCGACGACGGTGACGTGCGCCTCGCCGGCGAGGGCCCGCGCCGCGAGCATCCCGGTCAGGCCCCCGCCGATGACGACCGCTCGCCGGCGGTCGCGGGCGGTGGCGGGTCCGGTGGCGCTCGCGCTCATGACATCACGCTTTCTTCTCGGGAGGCCGCCGTCCGGCGGGGCCGCACGCCATCCCGCCGGAGAGCGCGGGAGACGGGGACAAGGGCCTGCATGCTCTCCGGCGGCTGCTGCAGGGGACGTTCCGGGGCCTTCGGATCGTCGGCGCGCAGGCTCAGGACGGCGGCCGTGATGGTGGCGGCGTCGGCGGCGGCCTCGGCCGCGGCGGGCTCGCCGCCGACGGTGAGGTGGTGTTCACGTGTCCGTTCGCGCAGGGCGGCGTCCATGAACGGGGCGACGTGCCGCAGGGCGTCCCGGATGAAGGTCTGACGGCGGGTCAGACGCAGCTCGATCGGGGCGAACCGGCCGAGCGCCACGGGCGCCGACGCGGCGGGCACCGAGTGCAGCACCCGGGCCAGGGGGCGCAACGCCCGGTACTCCCTGCGGATGGCCCACCAGTGCGACAGGCGCTCCCCGGCGTGCGGCAGGATGAAGCCGAGCGCGATGAGCAGGCCGACCAGGGCGGCGATCGGCGGCGCGAGGTCGGTGCTCATCCAGTCGAGGTCGTCGCGGCCGGTCCAGCGGGCGACGATGGGCGTCAGCTTCACCCCGTCGTAGAGGAGGTTCATGGCGTAGCCGACGCCGAGGAGCACGACACCGCGGTGCAGCCAGCCCGTTCCGCGGACCCGGCCCTCCCAACTCCACAGCAGGGCCGAGGTGATCAGGACCGCCACCGTGTGCCCCAGCAGGTACAGCACGATCATCTCGCGCATGTACGGCGTGTTGGCGTAGTAGGTGTCCAGGTCGCGCAGTCGTTCGACACCGTGGTCGCCCAGCGCGAAGAGGATCCAGAGCGCGGACACGAGGGTCCCGTAGCTGCCGTAGACCCAGTACTTGGCCCGGCGGATACTCGCCGCCGGGCCGCCGCGCCATTTGATGATCAGCAGCAGGCACGAGGCGCAGAAGCCGGTGAGCAGGCTGTAGACCCACGGCGCCGAGAAGTTGGTGACGCCCGTGACGTCGTTGACGACCCTGATGGTGGGCGGTGCGGCGAAGATGAAGACACCGCAGGCCGCCAGCAGCAGTCCGCCGACCTGGCGCAGCAACGGGTTGCGGCCGGACCGGATCACCGCCGGGAGTTTGTAGGCCAGCGAGACGACCAGGACCACCGCCGTCAGGCTGTACGGGTTGTAGACCAACTCCCGCGCGTTCACGTCGTCATCCCTGCGGTCCGGGGTAGCCCAGTGAGGCGTTGATGCGCCGGGCGACCTCGTCGAGCTGCCGGACGCCGGCATTGCCCGGGTCGACGAGCCAGGTGCGCGCCTGGCTCCCCAGGAGCAGCCCGAACGTCTCCGCCGCGATCTCCTCCGCCTGGTGCGAGTGGCTGCGGGCCGCGACCCGGCGGACCATCTCCGGCCAGTCCACCTCGGCGGCGAGCGCCGCTCGCGCCGCGATCGACGCGCCGCCGAGGTCGTGACCGCGGTGGCCCGCGTGCATGTGCCACAGTTCGTGCCCGAGAACGACGAGTTGGTGGTCGGGGGTGAGGCTCTCCTCGACGACCACGACGTCCTGCTCGGGAAGGTCCAGCCACAGGCCGGTCGTGGTGGTGGCGATCTCCTCGGGAAACCGGAGGATGTTCAGCGCGACCGGGCGGCGCCGGCGTTCGCTCATCGCGGCGCACAGCGCCTCGAAGACGGCCCTGGGCAGCGCGGGGACGCCGACCCGGTGGGCGACGGCCGTACCGAGTTCACTCATCAGCCTGCGCTGTTCCCGGGCCAGACGGCCGGCAGCCCTCACCGGTTCTCCTCCGGCTCCATCATCGCGACGGTGTCCGCCACGCGCTGTAGGTCCTTGGCGATGTTCGCCACCCATCTGGTCATCTCGGTGAACTGGTCCCGCGTCCATCCGGAGCCTCTGGCGCTGACGTGGACGATGCCCAGATCCCTCAGCTTCCGCTCGGGATCGGCGCGCAGTTCGAGATCGAAGAGGACGGGCTGCAGTTCCCGGTTCAAGGCGTCGGCCGGCGGGTCCGTGAGGAACGCCGTCGCCACACCGTAGAACCGGGCCAGCGCGTGGCCGGCCACGATGCTCGGCTTCGCCTCTCCCGTGACGAGCTTGCGCGTCCAGGTGGGCGTCGCCCCGATGGCGGCGGCGATCTCGCGCACGTCGAACCGCTCGCCCCCGGCGCCCCCGCGCGACGCGTAGAGGAAGACCACGCGTTCCCGCACGCGCGCGTCCGGGTCCCGCTCGTCGACCTCCCGGCCGTCGAGCAGGCTGCGCACGTCCTCCTCGGGGACACCGGTGTCGTGGCCCAGGCGGGCCGTGTCGAGGACCTCGCCGCGGTCGAAGCCGTACGCCGTGCACAGTTCCTCGATGCGGGCCAGCGTCTGACGAAGGGGAGGACATGGCTCACTCATGAGTGAAGCTCCCAGCGGTGAACGGTGGTTGGCTGCGCTCGGTGAACGCATCGGACCGAACCTAGCGGCCTGGCCGGGCTCCGATCCAGACGTCGCGAACGATCGTTTCCCGATCGGGCAACGATCGTTGGCTGCCGCGCGCCCGGCGAGATCCGAGAGAGGGGCTCTAGATCCCCGGCCGGTACCGCAGTGGATGGTCGGCCGGTACCTCCACCAGCACGATCCGTGTGCCGTCGGGGTCGGCGATCCACATCTCGACCAGGCCCCACGGCTCCCGCACCGGCGGCCGGACGATCCCGACCTCCTTCGCCCGCAGCTCCTCGTGCGCGGCCGTCGCGTCCTCGACCTGGAGCCAGAGCGCCACGGCGGGGGAGGGCGGGGTGTCGGACCGTCCGGACACCTCCAGGAACCCGCCGCCGAGGAAGTAGACCGTCCCCCGCTCGGGGCCGGTACCGAACTCGCGGAAGACGGGCAGCCCCAGCCGCTCGCCGTAGAAGGCGCGGGACCGCTCGGGGTCGGTGGGCCGCAGGAGTGTCCGGCTGCTCAGTACATGCACCATGCGTGCGGAGCCTAGCGGCAGGGTTACGCTCATGTCCGGCTCAGCCGCGCCCGAGATCGGAGACCGCCCCATGGACACCGCCGCCACCGGACTCACCTTCCGTGACGCCACCGACGCCGACGTCGACGCGCTGGTCGCGTTGATCGAGTCGGCGTACCGCGGGGACGCCAGCCGGGCCGGGTGGACCACGGAGGCGGACATCCTCCAGGGGCAGCGGACCGACTCCGACGGCGTGCTGGAGGTGATCAAGTCGCCCGCCAGCCGGCTGCTGACCGTCGAGCGGGACGGCGCGATCGTCGCCTGCTGCCAGCTCGAACACCGCGGCGACCACGTCTACTTCGGCATGTTCGCGGTCAACCCGGGCCTTCAGGGATCGGGTCTCGGCAAGGCCGTCATGGCCGAGGCCGAACGGCACGCCCGCGAGGCCTGGGGCGCCGCCGAGATGCACATGACGGTGATCTCCGTGCGCGACGACCTGATCGCCTGGTACGAGCGCCGCGGCTACCGCCGTACGGGAAGGATGACCCCGTTCCCGTACGGCGATGAGCGCTTCGGCATTCCCCAGCGCCCCGACCTCCAGTTCGAGCTGCTGGTCAAGCCGCTGGTGTGACGGGCCCGGAGGCGGCGTCCACCCGCACCGCGTCCCGGCCCCCGAGCGGGCGTCGGCTCACGCGGTGAACCGGCCCGTGCGCTTGATCTCCGGGAAGTCGGTCGTCGCCCCGTCCAACTGCAGCGCGCGCACCAGCCGCAGATGGTCCTGTGTGTTGACCACCCAGCCGATGATCCGCAGCTCGGACGCGCGCGCCCGCTCGACGATCTCCAGGGTGAGCCGGCGGATGTCGAGACAGAGCGTCGGGGCGCCCACGGCGACGGCGCGGTCCACGACATCGGTGCCGTAACGGCTCGCGACGAGCGCGGTGCGCACGCCCGGCACCAGCCGGGAGATCTCGGCGATCGCCTCGTCGTGGAAGGAGGACACCTCCACACGCCCGACCAGGTCCCTGCGGTGCATCACCTCGGCCAGTGCCCGGGCCGCCGCGATGTCCTTGATCTCGGCCTGCAAAGGCGTGCTCACCGCGTCCAGCACCTCCTCGAACACCGGCACGCGCTCGCCGCGGCCCGCGTCCAGGGCGCGCAGCTCGGCGAGGGTCTTCTCGGCGATCGGCCCGCAGCCGTCGGTCGTCCGGTCCACCTCCGCGTCGTGCATGACGACCAGGGCGCCGTCCTTGCTCAGGTGCAGATCGAGTTCGATGAGGTCGAGGCCGGCGTGGTGCGCGGCGACGAAGGAACGAAGGGTGTTCTCGGGTTCGACACCCATGACCCCGCGGTGACCGATGGTAAGGAAGTTCAAGGTTCGACTCGCTTCCGTCGACGGCGGCTCGGCGCGCGCGTGACGAGCGGACGTCGTCGGCCGCGCGGGCAGAATCGCAGCCTAATGGCCGGGGCCCGCGATGAACCCGCATGTGCGCGGGTGATCGGGGCGCGTGGCGGGCGCGCTCTGGCCGGGACCCGCTCCCGGCATCACTCCTGCGTGGGCGTGTCGCGACGGCCTTGACTGTCCGGTTCATCCCGGTCGCTCCCCTTCCGCCCGCCGGTGGACGCAAATGAAAGTGAGCGTCGTCACGGTTAGCGGCAGGAAAAACATCGGCGCCCAAGGGGTTGGGCAGAATAATTTCCCGAGCTGCCTCTTGCTGGGAGAAACGGGGTATGCATACGGTGTCCGGACGCGAGGTTCTCCCGTGGAGGATGGAACATGACGGAAATTCTTGTGCAGGCGGGTCCGGAGGAACAGCTTTCTCCGCAGACCAGGGTGATCGAGCACCCGGCCTGGCCCGTGCTCAAGGATGCCGTGGAGCAGATCCGGCCATGGCAGTCGAAGGACGGATCGATCGACTTCGAGGCCGAGGGCGCACCCGCGCGGGCCGACGCCGTCGCCGCCGTCGAGCGTGTCGCCGACGCGGTCGAGCGGCTCTCCCCGCTGCTCCCGCACGACGTCCTCTACCACCAGGCTCTGGTGCGCGACCTGCGCGTCTGGGCCGAGGGCGGCTTCGAGGTGCCGGACTTCCTGGACTCCCTGCTGGCCTTCCAGCCCGCCGCGAACCGCGCGGACGGCCTTCAGCACCTGGTCGTCTTCCCGATGTACACGCAGAACGGCAACCTGGACCGCAACCTGGAGGCGGTCGTGGTGCGCATGGTGTGGCCCGACTGGCTGGCCGAGCTGGAGCGCACCCGCTACGACAACCCGCTGTTCTGTGGCATCACCTTCGAGGACTTCACCGCGGGCTACGACACCAACTCGGCCGTGCTCTTCCCGGAGACGATCGCCGTGCGCGAAGCGCCGGAACGTTTCTCCTGGGGTGGCATCTTCTGTGACCGCGAGGCCGCCCGCTTCCGCCGGGTCACCGACGCGGCCGTCGGCATCCTGGGCCTGGAGCTGCCCGAGGACATCGCGGCGATGGTCCACGACCAGAAGCGCTGCGAGGAGGCCTTCGTACTGTGGGACATGGTCCACGACCGCACCCACAGCCACGGCGACCTGCCGTTCGACCCGTTCATGATCAAGCAGCGCCAGCCGTACTGGATGTACGGCCTGGAGGAGCTGCGCTGTGACCTGACCGCCTTCAAGGAGGCCGTCAAGCTCCAGGCCGACGGCGTTCCGCAGGCCCGCGACGTGCAGTACGCGGTGCTCTTCGACCGCATGTTCCGCTTCCCGGTCACCGGCGACCGCGTCCGCAACTACGACGGCGTCGGCGGCCAGCTGCTCTTCTCCTACCTGCACAAGCACGATGTCCTGCGCTGGACCGACAACAAGCTCTCCATCGACTGGGAGCGCGCCCCGCAGGTCACCAACCAGCTGTGCGCCGAGATCGAAAAGCTCTACAAGGACGGCATCGACCGCCCGAAGCTGGTGCACTGGTTCGCCGGCTACGAGCTGGTCGCCACCTACCTCGCCCCGCACCCGGGCTCGAAGTGGGCCAAGGGCCCCGACGCCCTGGACCTGAGCCAGCCGCCGCGCAAGCTCGTGGACGACGTGCTTCCGGACGAGTTTCCGCTCAGCATGTTCTTTGAGGCCCTGTCCAAGAAGCTGAAGAATGTGATCGCCTCCACCAAGGGCATCACGGCGGACAGCGCCGAGCGGGTCGCCGCGTGAGCGACCGCCTCCGGAACACTGTGCAAAAGGGGAAGAACATGGCGGGGAACGGGTCTCTCAGTGGTGCGGTGATCGCGGTGGCCGGCGCGGGCGGACCCGCCGGGCACGCGACGCTGGTGCGGCTCGCCGAGGCGGGCGCGGTCGTCGTCGGCGCCGACAACAACGCCGAGCGCCTGGCCGAGGCCGTGGACGCGGCCCGCTACGCCCGCGGCGGCGCCACGGTCACCGGGGAGACGGTCGATCTGCTCGACCTGCAGTCCACCCGCGACTGGGCCGCCCGCATCGAGAAGGACCACGGCCGCGTCGACGGCCTGGTCCACCTGGTCGGCGGCTGGCGCGGCAGCGCCACCTTCGCCGAAACCGACCTCGCGGACTGGGACCTGCTGGAGAAGCTGCTGATCCGCACGGTGCAGCACACCTCCCTGGCCTTCTTCGACGCGCTGCGGCGCAGCGAGCGCGGCCGGTACGTGCTCACCAGCGCCGCCGGCGCGGCGAAGCCCACCGCGGGCAACGCCGCCTACTCCGCCGCCAAGGCCGCGGCCGAGGCCTGGACCCTCGCGATGGCCGACGGCTTCCGCAAGGCCGGGGGAGAGGAGGGCCCGCGCGCGGCGGCTGCCATCCTGGTGGTGAAGGCACTGGTGCACGACGCGATGCGCGCCGAACGCCCCAACGCGAAGTTCGCGGGCTTCACGGACGTCAAGGACCTCGCCGAGGCCGTCGAGGGCGTCTGGAGCAAGCCCGCCGCAGAAGTGAACGGAAACCGTCTGTGGCTGACCGAGAAGCCGTGAACCCTCCCAGGACCGACGCGCGTCGCCATCACGACCCGCGGGTCCGCGGTTTCGCAAGTGACAACTACGCCGGCGCGCACCCGGAGGTGCTGGCCGCCCTGGCCCTGGCCAACGGCGGCCACCAGGTGGCGTACGGCGAGGACGACTACACCGAGAACCTCCAGCGGGTCATCCGCAGCCACTTCGGGGCGAGCGCCGAGGCCTTCCCGGTCTTCAACGGCACCGGTGCCAACGTCGTCGCGCTCCAGGCGGTCACCGACCGCTGGGGCGCGGTGGTCTGCGCCGAGAGCGCGCACATCAACGTCGACGAGGGCGGCGCTCCCGAGCGCATGGCCGGCCTGAAGCTGCTGACCGTGCCCACGCCCGACGGCAAGCTCACGCCGGAGCTCATCGACCGGCAGGCGTGGGGCTGGGAGGACGAGCACCGTGCGATGCCGCAGGTCGTCTCGATCACCCAGAGCACCGAGCTGGGCACGCTCTACACGCCCGAGGAGATCCGGGCGATCTGCGAGCACGCCCACGCCCACGGCATGAAGGTGCACCTGGACGGTTCCCGGATAGCCAACGCGGCCGCCTCCCTGGACGTGCCGATGCGTACGTTCACCAACGCGGTCGGCGTCGACATCCTCTCTCTGGGCGGCACGAAGAACGGCGCGGTGTTCGGTGAGGCCGTCGTGGTCCTCAACCAGGACGCGGTGCGGAAGATGAAGCACGTGCGCAAGATGTCGATGCAGCTGGCGTCCAAGATGCGCTTCGTCTCGGTGCAGTTGGAGGCGCTGCTCGCCAAGGACCTGTGGCTGCGCAACGCCCGGCACGCCAATGAGATGGCGCGGCGGCTGGCCGAGGGCGTCCGCGCGGTGCACGGCGTGGAGATCCTCTATCCCGTGCAGGCCAACGGCGTCTTCGCCCGGCTGCCGCACGACGTGAGCGAGCGGCTGCAGAAGCGGTTCCGTTTCTACTTCTGGGACGAGGCCGCCGGAGTGGTGCGCTGGATGTGCTCCTTCGACACCACGGAGGAGGACGTCGACACGTTCACCGCCGCGGTCAAGGAGGAGATGGCGCGCTGAGCGCGGCACACGGGGACGGCGGACACCGCCGCATGCACGCATAGGTATGCGGCCACCTGAAAAGTCATAGACACTCGGGTGGCCGCATTCCTATACTCTGCGGCCCCGTGGTACGGGAGACGGCCGCACGACTCGCAAAAGGCGCCGCCGACTCGTATGAGTATGCGCGGGCCGCCTACGAGTTCGTCAGGGACGCCATTCCCCACTCCCAGGACTCCGGCGACCACCGCATCACCTGGCCTCGGGGACCAACGGATGGGAGATACGTGACTTCGGCCCCTCCGCTCGGCAGGTCGCCGAGGTCCGTGCCGTCGCGGACAGGCGGCTGCATGCCACGGTCGCCAGGGCGGCCTGGCGGCCGGACCCGGCATTGCCCGGCGACCTTGTGGCCACGTTGAAGACGCCGGAGGGCGGGCGGTATCGGGAGCTGGAGCGGATGCGCCGGCCGCCGACGAGGTCCACCGGTTACCGCGATGAAGGGCGCGTTGCAGCGGGTACACGAAACGTGATTCCGGCTTCACCGTGGAGGCCGGGGACGCCATCAGCGAGGCAGGGTGACGAGCCCCGTCTCATAGGCGGTGATGACGAGCTGGACCCGGTCCCGGGCGCCCAATTTGGTGAGCAGCCGTGAAACGTGTGACTTGGCGGTGGCCACCGTGATGAACAGGTCCTCGGCGATCTCGGTGTTCGACCTGCCGCGTCCGACCAGGGTCAGTACTTCGCGTTCCCGCTCGGTGATGCCCTCGACCGGCCTTGGGGAGCGCTCCGGGACAGCTGCGGGCCGCCCGATGAAGTCCGCGATCAGACGGCGCGTCACACCCGGCGCGATCAGCGCGTCACCAGAGGCGACCACGCGGATCGCCGCGAGGATGTCGTCCAGCGCCATGTCCTTGACCACGAAGCCGCTCGCGCCGGCCCGGAGCGCGCCGTAGACATGGTCGTCCTCGTCGAAGGTGGTCAGGACGAGGACGCGTGTGGTTGCCGAACCGGCGGTGATCAGGCGGGTGGCCTCGATCCCGTCCATGCCGGGCATCCGGATGTCCATGACCACGACGTCGGGGCCGGCATCCCTGACCAATTGGACGGCCTCAGCGCCGGTGGCGGCTTCACCGACGACCTCCAGATCGGGGTAGTCGGCCATGATCACGCGTAGACCGGACCGAACCAACGGCTGGTCGTCGGCGAGCACCACACGGATGGTCATCGGCCTTCCACCGGAACTCCGAAAGGTGCGGGCAGCGGCAGCCGGGCCGCCACCCGGAAGCCGCCCTCGGGTCGCGGTCCGGCGCTGAGGTGGCCGCCCAGCAGACCCACTCGTTCCCGCATCCCGATCAGGCCGAAGCCGTGGGCCGAGCCGTCCTCGGTGGCGCCGTGCCCGTTGTCGACGACCTCCACGAACAGCTCCTCGTCTCCGTAGTCGATGGCCACCCGGCAACGCCCGGAGCCCGCGTGTCGGACCACATTGGTCAGCGCCTCCTGCACGATGCGGTAGGCGGACAGGTCGATGTCGGCCGGCACGGGACGCTGCTCCCCGGTGCAGCACACGTCGACGCGTACCTCTGCGCGCGCGGTCGCTGCCGCAAGCCGTTCGATGTCCGCCAGTCCCGGCGTGGGTGCGAGCGGTGACTGCTCCGAGGCAGTCGCGCCCCGGTCGGCCTGACGGAGCGACACCAGCGTGCGCCGAAGGCCCGACAGGGTCTCTCTGCTGGTGGCCTCGATGGCGCGCAGGGCCTCGCGCGCCTCGGCCGGCTGGGTCTGAATGACCCGGCTGCCCACACCGGCCTGGATCGCGATGATGCCGATGCTGTGCGCGACCATGTCGTGCAACTCCCGTGCGATCAGTAGCCGTTCGGCGGTCACCGCCTCGGCCACCTCCTGTGTCCTTAGCGCCACTGCGTGCTCGCGGCGCTCGCGGCTCAGCAGACCGGCCATGCAGGATGCGGCCAACGCCAGGAGGGCGATCAGCCCGTTGACGGCCAGGCCGTCTCCATGTGTGAAGAGGCCGATCACCAGAAGTTGCACTGTGAATGACACGGCCACGGCGACAGCCGAAGCACGCCGTGCACAAGTGGCGACGATGAAGCCCAAAATGAGGTCCACTGCCAGATACGACAGGAACTGGCCCTGATATGACGCCGCCCGGCTCTCATGGGCGGTACTCGGAGGGCCCACCACCGCAGCGGTGGATCCGAAGAGTGCCATGACCAGAGCCGGCAGCGGCATCCGTCGCACCACACCGGCGAGCAGGCTCACGGCCAGCAGCGCCCCGATACCGTGGACCGTGCCCGACGCCCGCGGTGCGGCCCCCACCAGCAGACCCGCCACGAGGAGGTAGGAGGCACCCCCTACCCAGGCCACGGCCTTGGTTCTCGTCATCGGCGGTGTCCCCTCCCGGGAACAAGCCCGAGGTGCGCGACGCGCGCAGGCAACGAAATGGTTGTCATGGGGTTCACTCCGCGAGACTAACCGGACCACCAGCAGCGCGGCATCAGCCCGGGGACGTACGCCCACGGTTCAATCCGGCCGCACGATTGCCACCCACGGCCCCATGCCCGGACGGGGCTCCTCTCGGCAGTGTGGGTGCCGTGATCGAAGTCAGCGAACTCACCAAGCGCTACGGCAGCAAGACGGCCGTCGACCATCTGTCCTTCACCGTGCGGCCGGGCCAGGTCACGGGATTCCTCGGCCCCAACGGAGCCGGCAAGTCCACCACCCTGCGGATGATCCTGGGCCTGGACGCGCCCACCACCGGCTCCGCCACCGTCAGCGGAGTCCCGTTCCACCGCCACCCGCGCGGACTGCGGCACGTCGGTGCCCTCCTCGACGCGGGACAGGTTCACGGAGGACGTAGCGCTGCGGCCCACCTGTCCGCTCTGGCCCGCAGCAACAGCATTCCGCGGCGCCGGGTGGGCGAGGTGCTTCACGAGGTGGGGCTGACCGAGGTGGCAGACCGCCGCATCGGCGGATTCTCCCTCGGTATGAAGCAGCGCCTCGGCATCGCCACCGCCTTGCTCGGCGACCCGCCCGTGCTCATGTTCGACGAGCCGGTCAACGGCATGGACCCGGAGGGCGTCCTCTGGGTACGCAGGCTCTTCCGGCGCCTGGCCGCCGAGGGGCGCACGGTCTTCCTCTCCAGCCACCTGATGTCGGAGATGGAGAACACCGCCGACCAGCTGGTCGTCATCGGCCGGGGCCGCCTCATCGCCGCCGAGTCGGTACGGGACTTCGCGGCCCGCAGCACCCGTAGCAGCGTTGTGGTGGGGACACCGCAGGCCGCCGAGCTGGCAGCCGTGCTGACCGCGACAGGCGCCTCGGTCGAGCCGGAGGGCTCGACCGGCGTAGAGAAACTCGCCGTGACCGGGCTCCCGGCCGACCGGATCGGGGCGCTCGCCTTCGACAACGGTATCCAGCTGAACGAGCTGACCACCCGCACCGCCTCACTGGAGGCGGCCTTCATGGAACTCACCGCCGACAGCACCGAATACCAGGCAGGACAGCCCCGATGACCACGCTCACCTCCGCCCCCCGGACCACCCCCGTCACCGCGCCGCCCGCCCGCTTCCGTGACCTGCTCGCCGCCGAGTGGATCAAGACACGGTCCCTGCGGTCCACACCGTGGACGATCGCACTCACCCTCCTGTTCGTCATCGGGTCCACCGCCGTGGCCACGCTGGCGGACAAAGCCGCGCCCTCCGGCCCCGCTGACTTCCGGCCCTACGACGCCTATCCGCCGGCCGGCTACTGGACGCTGATCCTCGTCGCCAGCAGTATGGGCGCCCTCACCGTCGTGAGCGAATACAGCAGCGGGCTGATCCGCACCACCACCGTGGCCGTCCCGCCCCGCGGCTCGATCGTGCTGGCCAAGGCAGCCGTCACCGCCGCACTGTGGACCGCGGTCGGCACGACCGCCTCCTCCGGTTCCTTCCTGATCTCCCAGGCCATCCTGAACGGGCACCATGCCGACCTTCCGATCACCCACCCCGGGGTGCTCCGGGCGCTGGTGGCCTCCGCGCTGCTGGTTCCGGTCTGCGCCCTGGTCGGGCTGGGTCTCGGTGTTCTGCTCCGGCATACCGCCGGGACCATGGTCACCAGCATCTTCACCCTGGTGATGCTGCCTCCCATGTTCTCGGAGAGCAGCCGCTGGTCGGCGGACATCAAACACGTGCTGGTGTCGGCCGCCTGGAACCGCCTGATCCAAACCTGGGGGCCGGGGCCCGGATCCCTGGGCTACACCGCCACAGTCTCTGGCTCCTGGCTCGTGTACACGCTCTGGCCGCTGATCACGGTCACACTCGCCGTTCTCGTCGTGAGGCGCCGCGACGTGTGAGTGTGCCCCCAGGAGCAAGGTCCCGGTAGCTCGTGACAGCCTTGACGAGGGTCTCTTCTCAAAAGTCCTCTCGAGAACAGTGTGTTGTGCGACGGGGTTCTGAGAGATTCCGGTCATGAACGTGACGCCCGATCAGGCTGCATTGGCGGTAGGAAGTTACGACTGTCCGAACTGTGGGACCGCCACGTGCCATCGGGCAGTGCCAGCAGGCCGACATCGACGCTTGGCACACCGAGAGCCTGGCCACCCGCCGTCCGTCCCAGTCATTCCTGCGGTGGTGCATGAGGACCGGCCGGATGCCCCGCCTCATGCTGCCGCCCGCCGTCATCACCCAGGACCCGGAACCGGTGCATCAGCACCGCCGGCTCGCGATGCTCCGCCGGATCCTCAACGACGACTCCCTGCCCCTGCGGGCCCGGGTCGCCGCGGCGCTCGTTCTCCTCTACGCGCAACCCGTCAGCCGCATCGTCCGCCTCACCATCGACGACATCACCGACGACGAGACCACCGTCACCGTCCAGTTGGGAGACCCGCCGTCCCCGCTGCCGGAGCCCGTCGCCGACCTGATGCGGGCCTACATCCGGTCCCGCTAGCACCTGCCCTACGCCAGCAGCAGAAGCTCACAATGGCTCTTCCCCGGCCGCCAGGCCGGACAGCCCATGAATCCGGTCAGCCTCTAGGTCCATCTGCGCGAGATCGGCGTCCCGCCGCAGCGCGGCAGGGTCTCCGCAATCCGACACATCGTCCTCCAAGCCCCGTCATCTCGAAGGCACTCGGCTATCACGACAAGACCACTACCCGCCTGGTCACCGAAGCCGGCGGAACCTGGAGCCGGTACGCCCCCGGCGACCACTGAGGAGTGTGTCGTCCCCGATGGGGCCACGTGTCACAAGGGCAGACTCGGCAGTCGTGTCGGGCTGGCAAATCCCCGAGGATCAGAAGGCACTACTGGTTGATGTCGGGATCCCCGTCGTCGAAGAGTTGATCGAGTACGTATCGTTCCAGGTGGAGGCGGCTCCAGCACTCCAGACATCAGATGGTAGGTCGCTCTACCGCCTCACCCAGAATCACCATGGCGACCTCGTGCCCGGCATGGAATGGTCATTCGGCGTCGAACCCGGGACAGGCACGGTCCACTACGTCCTTCCCCAAGGCGAGGCATGGTTCGCCAACTCCTCCATCGACCTGTGGCTGCGGACCCTGCACCACTACGGCCTGCACGTCAGCGAGTCCGAGATCCTCAGCGATCCGGATGACCGCGAGGACGAAGCCCTGGCCGAGCTCAGCACGCTCGCTGACGAACTCAAGAAGATCGATCCACCTGCCTTCGACGGCTACGACGGGTTCATCTGGGCCGAGTTCCTCGACCGCTGGCTCTGGTAGTTGCCCGCGGCCACCACGATCCCCAAGCGATCACTCACCGTGTCCGGCGCGTCGAGCGGCTCGCGAATACGCGACACCGCAACATGCGAGCCCACCAGTCTCAGACCCGTACCCGCGCTCGGAGCACCAGCTGGTGCAGGACAACACGGCGCCGCGGCGGGCGTTCCAGGTGTTCACCGCCGACCGGCCCCACAGCAGCTCCAACGCCTCGCCGATCTCGACGTCCTCCACCGAGGCGAGCGGCCGGCCCTCGCCCAGGCACTCGACGGTCTTCCCGACGGCGATGCCGTAGTTCCGGACGGTGTTCGGGTTGCCGAGCGAGTCGAGGAACAGGTCGGCCGCTGTCCGGACGGTGACCGCCTTCCCAGTCGGCAGCTGGACGAGCATGGGCACCGATCTCCCCTTGCCGCAGATAACAGGGCCGCTTCATGCGGCGGCCCGAGAGCGTCACCGCAGGTGACGGATCAAGCTACCGCAGATACTGGGGGTGTTATCTGTGGGACGACTTCAGAACGATCCAGATGCCGACGACCCATCGGCCGCTCACCAGAGTCGACGAGCGTTAGGCACGATCTGACGCCGATGTTCCTCAGACCCCGTTATCTCAGCACCAATCGCGTCTCCATGGAGCCCCGAGGCCGAACTCCCTGGCCATGGGGACAAGGACTCAGCAGGGCTCAGGGGAACTCGCTGGATGTAGCCCACATGGGGTAGTCGTGCGGAACACCCCGCAAGGGGCTTCTGGTCTGCTGCACAGTCCAGCCCGGCCGCTCACGCTCCCCAGCCGGGCTTCCTGCTGTCCATCTCCCGCTCGTGTTCCCCCTCCAGCGCATTCAACGCACCGGCAATGCGGGTAGGGATCGTGACCAAGTTGGTCCCCTTGCGGTAGATGACCGACTCCCTGTTGTACGTGGGACTGAATAGCTTGATCGCGTAGAGGTCCTCATCGGCATTCACGCACTCCACCGACCGGACGATCCCATCGTCGAATACCGGGTTACCATTTCCCGTGTAACTTACGACCCTTACCTCCCGATCCGGGTGAGGCTGGAGCTCACTGACAGTCGTCTCGAGCCCTTCGGGCAGGGGCCCGAATAGCGAATCACTTAGCCCATCACTCGCCCAAGTAGGCTGCCAGCCAGCGCCGGCAGGCCAGCCACTGTCATCGGGTTCGCTGCTCTCAATTGACCTGTCTTCGGGCATGCTGAGTCCTTCTGTTGCAGTTCACCCTCAAAGCGGCCCCTGCGGTCGGCGCCGCGCAGTGGCACGCGCCCTTCCGATCACCCAGTGAGCTGCTTCCATTACGAAGAGTCGCGCAGTGTCCTGTCAACGCGGGTTAGCCCAAGCGGGCGACGACACCAGTGCCGTCTCCAGGCGCCGACCAGCTCAGGCGCGGTCTACTACATAAAGGGCGCGACGCGGCCAGGGCTTCTCCCTGCGCGTCACAGCCGCGCCAGCGATCCACCGCCTCCAGGCCCGCTGTCAACCGCTCGACGGTGGCCAAGGCCCCCCTGCCGTCCCGGCCCAGTGCAAGGGCCGCCGCGAGTACGGGAACCGGATCGGCACACTCGTGGCGCCTGGACCATGATCGGTCTCACCGATAACCGCTGTACCGATGGTCCTACCGACGCCAATTGCATCGGATGCGAATAGGCGACACCCATCCTGGAAGTTGGCCTGGGATCGTCTGGAAGCGGTCCCACCAGGGACGCTGACCTCGGAACCACGGTAGCGGCTTCCTCGGTGGACATCTGTGGGTCTCACTCCATCGAGCGATTGAGCTGCGAAGACACCCCCGGGTCGCATCTGATGCGAAATTCTCGCGTCAGATGCGATGGACGGAGAGTGATGGCGGATGGGTGGGGACGGTCTCGTTCCAGGGTCTGCTCGGCTGCACCTGATCGACGGGCTGCCGTTGCTGCGGCCGGACGAGCAGGTCTTCGAGGCGATGATCAAGGGCTGGCGCAACCAGCAGCTCGCCCGGAATCTTTCACCGGGGTACGTCAGTGACCAGGAACGCACGGTCGGGCGTTCACCCGGCATGCCGATGCGATGCCGTGGCAGTGGACGCCGCAGCACGTCGATGAGTGGTCGGCCGATCTGCGGGCCGTGCACGGCTGCGTCCGCTCCACCCTGCGCAACTACCAGGGTTCAGTACGGCAGTTTTGCGATCTTCCTGACCAACCCGGCCTACGGCTGGGTAGACGAGTGCCTGCGGCACTTCGGTACCCACCCAGTCCAGGTGGTCTTCGACTGGAACGCTGCGACGCACGCCGACGAAGCCGAGGGCGAGCCGGAACGACGGGCCTTTACCCGGCCCGAGCTGCAAGCGTTCTTCGACCACGCCGGCGAGGAAGTGCTGCGTGTTCGCGGCAAGTGGCGGAACCTGGAGCCGATATGCCCCGGGTGACCACAGTCAGTGATCGCTAAAGGCATGGGTCACACCATGTTGGACCAGGGACTATCCGTTGGCGCGGTACCTCTCGGAGGGCATGGATTGGTGTGGTACTCCTCGGAGGGCAACGAGTCCCATTCAGTATTCGCGCCATCGCGCGGCACCATGAACAGCGGACGCGAGCGGACGGCCTCCCCGACCTGTTGCGCGCGCATGACGATCCCGGGATCATCCGGTGCTGCATAGCCCTCGGGCATGATGCGAAACTGCACGTCCATCGCCTCGGCATAGGCGATTGCGTCGATCTCCAGCTCCGCCATGTCCCTCCCGACCAGCGGGAGACCGTCGTACGCGACCTGAGGACCCCGCGCGGCGTCGACAGCGATGCAAAACAGCCCCACAGCCTGGCTCACATAGGCCGTGACGGCAGGCGGAGAAGGAGCGGCCTCGCGACGGTGGACTTCGACCTTCCAAGTCGGCGAGAAGATCGCGTGGTCCCGTGCACAATCGCTGACCTTCGTCTGGCCGAGTACCGCAGCCGCCTCGACCAGTTCGTCGAGGGGCATACCGAACCGGAGCGGTCCGACGCCGACAGCCGGCGAATACGACCACTCATCCCGTTCGGCGACCCCGAAATCGGCTTCGGTCTCGAACGCCACAGTCGCTCCTCTAGACACACCTGAGAACTTGCCGCGCCCATCATGCCAATCGCCGACCAGCAGGCTGCCGGGTGCCGCCGAGCTCGCACACATCACTCAGCGCGATTCCCAGCTGGGCTCGGCCGCGAATACGCGACACCTGAACATGCGAGCTCACCAGTCCCAAGGCCGTCACCTGGCGCGCCTCGGACGTGCTGACCCTGCGCACCGGCATCTGCTACGCCAAGTCCCATGCACTGACGGCCCTGTTGCGCGCCGAGGACATCCCGACCGCCCTGTGCTACCAGCGCCTCTCCCACGACGAGGGCGGCCACGCGGTGCACGGGCTGGTCGCCGTACGCTTCGACGGCGCCTGGCACCGGCAGGACCCCCGCGGCAACAAGCCGGGCGTGGACGCCCGGTTCGCCCTGGACGGCGAGCGGCTGGCCTGGATCCCCGATCCGGACACCGGAGAGCTGGACTACCCGGTCCTGTACGCCTAACCGCACCCGGCGGTCCTCGGCGCGCTGAAGGCGGCACCCGACCGTGCCCGTCTGTGCCGGACGCTCCCCGACGCCCTCGCAATCGACCCGGCCGGCAGCCGGGAGCGCACGCCGCCGCTGTGACCGCGCGTCTCGTCGGCGGCCCGAATGCGGCGCCGGTGACAGAGGGTCAGTGCGCCTCGGCCGCGCGCGCCTGCTCCGCCGTGGGCGCCGAACCACCGAGGTGCGCGGGCAGCCACCAGGTGTCCTCCGGTCCGCGGGGGCGGCCCGGGTAGGCGCGCTGCGCGGCCTCCAGCAGCTCCTGGACACGCTCGCGCAGCCGCCGGGTGATGGCACCGGCGTACTGGTCCCGAGGCGCCTCGACGGGCTCGCCGACGCGGATGGTGATGGGCAGGTGGTCACGCTTGAAGTTGCGGGGCTGCCCCTTGGTCCACAGCCGCTGGGTGCCCCACACCGCCATCGGGATCAGCGGCACGCCGGCCTCCTGGGCCATGCGGGCCGCACCCGACTTGAAGCTCTTGAGCGTGAACGACTGGGAGATCGTGGCCTCCGGGAAGACCCCGATGATCTCGCCCGAGCGCAGCGAGTCCAGCGCGTGGGAGTAGGCCGTCTCGCCGTTCTTGCGGTCCACCGGGATGTGCTTCATCCCGCGCATCAGCGGTCCGGAGACCTTGTGGCGGAAGACGGACTCCTTCGCCATGAAGCGCACCAGCCGCTTCTGCGGCAGGGCGGCCAGCCCGTCGAAGATGAAGTCCAGATAACTGATGTGGTTGCTCACCAGTACGGCGCCGCCCGAGCGCGGGATGTTCTCCGTCCCCTGGCAGTCGATCTTCAGATCCCAGACCTTGAACAGCGTCTTCGCGAAACCGATGACGGGACGGTAGACCAGCTCTGCCATGGGCGGGGTGGACCCTTTCTGCTCTGCTCGGGAAAGGGAGGGCTCCCGGCGGACAAGTTACGCAGCCGTAAGTTTACGGCGTCTCGCAGATCGTGCCCGAAGAACGGACGGCTAGCCAGTCCTGGTGCCCCGCGGCGGCGAGATCCTCGTCACGTCGCCTTACGTCCGCCCAGGTTGTGTCAAGCGACGGGAATCAGCAGGGTGGGACGGACGCTTGAACAGAGGAGGACAGGACCGATGAGAGGGAGGACGCCGGTGCGCGGGCGGGACGACGGCGAGCGCCTGGGGACGGCCGAACTGGGCGGCGAGGGCGGCGAGCGGGCCACCCTCGTCCAGTTCTCCAGCGCGTTCTGCGCACCCTGCCGGGCCACCCGGCGCGTCCTCGGGGAGATCGCCGCCATGGTCCCCGGGGTGGCGCACGTCGAGATCGACGCCGAGGCCCGGCTGGACCTCGTGCGCCGGCTGCGGATCCTCAAGACGCCCACGGTTTTGGTCCTGGACGCCGAGGGCCGGGTGGTGCGGCGCGCCACCGGACAGCCCCGGAAGGCCGACGTCATCGCCGCGCTCGGGGAGGCGGTATGAGAGGGACACGGAACACCGACCGTCAGCCCCGGCCCGGCCGGGGGCACTTGACTGTGCGCACCGCCTATCGTCAGCCTGACCGTATGCCGATCGAACTCCTTCTTCACGGGCGGGTCCACGTCGACCTCGCCCGCAACGCGAGCGCGCGCTGTCCGGGCCGTTGAGCACCGACGACCCCGCTCCCCGTCTCGGCCTCGCCCGGACGGGGAGAACTCGACGCGCCCTCCGACCGAAGGACCCTTCCATGACGGCCACGCCCGGCCTCGGCGCTCCCCGGCTCGCCACCCCCGACCTGCTGCGCTCGACCTTCCGCCGGCACGCCGCCGGTGTCGCGGTGATCACCGCGCATGGTGACCGCGGCCCGGTCGGATTCACCGCGACCTCCCTCACCTCCGTCTCCGCCGAGCCCCCGCTGATCTCCTTCGGCATCGGTACCGGCGCCTCCAGCTGGCCGGCGATCGCCGACACGGACCACATCGGCGTCCACATACTCGGCGAGCACCAGGGCGAGCTGGCCGCCACCTTCGCCCGCAGCGGAGCCGACCGCTTCGGCGCGCCCACCGCCTGGCGTACGGGTCCGCACGGCGTACCGGTACTCGACGACGTGCTCGCCTGGCTGGTGTGCCGGATCGTCGGGCGGGTGCCGGCCGGGGACCACCGGATCGTGCTCGCCGAAGTCGTGCTCGGCGACCCCTCGGGCTCCGGCCGCCCGCTCCTCTACCACCAGGGCCGCTTCAACCGCCTGCGGGATTGATCACGCCCGCCGCGCCTGCGAAGCCGTCGGATTCCGGTTACGCTGCGTTGCGAAGGTCACAGTTCAAAGCGCTTGCTTAGCGGGCAGGAACTGGGTGTACTGGCGAGTAATATTTCGGTCGGAGCGCGCGGACGCCCCGATCGGGATCGGCCGCTTCAGGCGCCTATGCTGCCTGCAAGAGGCAGCCCGGAAATGACGATGCAGTAGGAGAGCCGGCGTGAGCTTGAGGATCGTTGTCACTGTGAAGTACGTGCCCGACGCCACCGGCGACCGGCACTTCGCCGATGACCTGACCGTCGACCGCGACGACGTCGACGGTCTGCTCTCCGAGCTGGACGAGTACGCGGTCGAGCAGGCGCTGCAGATCGCCGAGGACGCGGACGACGCCGAGGTCACCGTTTTGACCATCGGCCCCGAGGACGCCAAGGACGCGCTGCGCAAGGCGCTGTCCATGGGTGCCGACAAGGCCATCCACGTCGAGGACGACGACCTGCACGGCACCGACGCCATCGGCACCTCCCTGGTGCTGGCCAAGGCCATCGAGAAGGCCGGCTTCGACCTGGTCGTCTCCGGCATGGCCTCCACCGACGGCACCATGGGCGTCGTCCCGGCGCTGGTCGCCGAGCGCCTGGGCGTCCCGCAGGTCACCCTGCTCTCCGAGGTCTCCGTCGAGGACGGCACGGTCAAGGGCCGCCGCGACGGCGACGCCGCCTCGGAGCAGCTCGAGGCGCAGCTCCCGGCCCTCGTCTCCGTGACGGACCAGTCGGGCGAGGCCCGCTACCCGTCCTTCAAGGGCATCATGGCGGCCAAGAAGAAGCCGGTGGAGTCCTGGGACCTGTCCGACCTGGACATCGAGGCCGAGGAGGTCGGCCTCGACGGCGCGTACACCAAGGTCGAGGCCGCGAACCAGCGTCCGGCCCGCACGGCCGGCACCATCGTCAAGGACGAGGGCGAGGGCGGCAAGCAGCTCGCTGAGTTCCTCGCGGGCCAGAAGTTCATCTAAGGGCCCGCGCCCGCCGACCGCCCCTCAACTTCGTTACGCAGGAGAGCAATCCCATGGCTGAAGTCCTCGTCTACGTCGACCACGTGGACGGCGCCGTCCGCAAGCCCACCCTGGAGCTGCTGACCCTGGCCCGCCGCATCGGCGAGCCGGTCGCCGTCGCGCTCGGCAACGGCGCCGCCGATACCGCCGCCACGCTCGCCGAGCACGGCGCGGTGAAGGTCCTCACCCACGACGCGTCCGAGTACGCCGACTACCTGGTCGTGCCCAAGGTGGACGCGCTGCAGGCCGCCTACGAGGCCGTCTCCCCGGCCGCCGTGCTGGTCCCGTCCTCCGCCGAGGGCAAGGAGATCGCCGCCCGCCTGGCGCTGCGCATCGGCTCCGGCATCATCACCGACGCCGTCGACATCGAGGCCGGCGACGAGGGCCCGGTGGCCACCCAGTCGGTGTTCGCCGCGTCCTTCACCACCAAGTCCCGGGTCGTCAAGGGCACCCCGGTCATCACGGTCAAGCCGAACTCGGCCGCCGTCGAGGCCGCCCCGGCTGCCGGCGCGGTCGAGGCCCTGTCGGTGTCCTTCTCCGAGAAGGCGACCGGCACCAAGGTCACCGGCCGTACGCCCCGTGAGTCCACGGGCCGCCCGGAGCTGACCGAGGCCGCGATCGTGGTCTCCGGTGGCCGCGGCGTCAACGGCGCCGAGAACTTCTCGATCATCGAGGCGCTCGCCGACTCCCTCGGCGCGGCCGTCGGTGCCTCGCGCGCCGCGGTGGACGCCGGCTGGTACCCGCACACCAACCAGGTGGGCCAGACCGGCAAGTCGGTCTCGCCGCAGCTCTACATCGCCAACGGCATCTCCGGCGCCATCCAGCACCGGGCCGGCATGCAGACCTCCAAGACGATCGTGGCCGTCAACAAGGACGCCGAGGCCCCGATCTTCGAGCTGGTCGACTTCGGTGTGGTCGGCGACCTCTTCGACGTCGTCCCGCAGCTGACCGAGGAGGTCAAGACCCGCAAGGGCTGACCCTCCCCGCTCGCTACGGCCCGCAACGGCGTACGAGGCCCCTGTGACCCGCGCGGTCACGGGGGCCTCGGTGCATTCTGGTGGCGGTCCGGGGGGTGTTGACCAGCGGGAACCACGCCGGATAACTTCATTCTACGGATTGTTGATTCCGTACAGCGGAAAATTGGAGGGTGTGGGATGGGTCAGCAGGACAAGGTGGCGACGAGCCTCGCGGGCGCCGTCAGCGAGGAGATCAGCGCCTCCCTGGCACCGGTCGACGCGGAGCTGGAGCGCCGCTATCCCGGGGACCCCGGTACCCGGCAGCCCGTCCACACCGTCTACGTCCCCGGTGACGCCTTCGCCGCCGACACCCTCCGCTCCTGGGGTGACCGGGCCCTGGCCGCCCTCGACGAACACGCCCCGGACGCGGCCTCCTTCGCGGCCGTCCTCGGCCTCTCGGACGACCTCGCCGAGCCCGTCTACTCCCGCGTCCGCGCCAAACTGGAGCGCGAGCCGGTGGAGGACCTGCGCGTCGACTTCGAGGACGGTTACGGCCCCCGCCCCGACGCCGAGGAGGACGAGACCGCGGCGCGCGCGGCCCGCCTGATCGCCGAGGCTTACCAAAACGGCACGGCGGCGCCGTACATGGGTATCCGCATGAAGTGTATGGAGGCCCCCGTACGGGACCGGGGCATCCGCACCCTCGACGTCTTCCTCACCGGGCTGATGGAGGCCGGTGGACTGCCCGAGGGCCTGGTCCTCACCTTGCCCAAGGTCACCTACCCCGAGCAGGTCGGCGCCTTCGTGCGCCTGCTGGAGGCCTTCGAGAAGGCGCACGGCCTGGACGCCGGCCGCCTCGGCTTCGAGATCCAGATCGAGACCAGCCAGTCCATCCTCGCCACCGACGGCACCGCCGCGGTCGCCCGGATGATCCAGGCCGCCGAGGGCCGCGCCACCGGACTGCACTACGGCACCTTCGACTACAGCGCCTGCCTCGGCGTCTCCGCCGCCTACCAGGCCAGCGACCATCCGGCCGCCGACCACGCCAAAGTGGTCATGCAGGTCGCGGCGGCGGGCACCGGCGTACGCGTCTCGGACGGCTCGACGAACGTCCTCCCGGTCGGCCCGACCGAGAAGGTCCACGACGCCTGGCGCCTGCACTACGGCCTCACCCGACGTGCCCTCGCCCGCGCCTACTACCAGGGCTGGGACATGCACCCGGGCCACATCCCCACCCGGTACGCGGCCGTCTTCGCCTTCTACCGCGAGGGCTTCGAGCAGGCCGCGGGCCGTCTCGCCCGCTACGCCAACCACGCCGGCGGCGACGTCATGGACGAGCCCGCCACCGCCAAGGCCCTCGGCGGCTATCTGCTGCGCGGCCTGGACTGCGGCGCCCTCGACATCGCCGAGGTCGCCCGCCTCACCGGCCTGACCCGCGCCGACCTCGAAGGCTTCGCGGCCCCTCGCCGCGGCGACCTGACGGCGTCGGCGAAGTAACGGCCGAAGCCACCACCCCGCGGCGCGGGCGCGCGGCATTCGCATGCCCGGTAGCCGGGGCGACCGTACGCCCCGCCCCGCCCCGCCGCAACGCCCGACCGGCGACGGCCGGTTCCGCATAGGCGGAGAGCCCGGGGCGGCCGGTGGACGGTCCCACACGGCCGACTGCGGCTCGGTCACCCGGCCGCCGGGCCGTCGCTCCGGCAGCGGCGGCCGGTTCCCAACATCGGGGCGGGGGGTGCCGGGGCAGGCGGGAGAGGCCGCCGCGAAGTTGGCCGTGTCGACGGGACAGCTCGGCCGTTCGGTCCGGGCCGGTGCTCGTCCGGCGGCCGTTCCCGCTTCGCGGCGGGGAGCCGGGGTGCCGGGGTGCCGGGTGTCGGGGCGGGGGACTGTCCCGAGAGGCCGCGTCCCCCGGGGTCGGCAGGGGCAGCTCGCCCGAGCTGACGCGTCGGCGGGACGGCTCGGCTGTCACTCCGTGCCGGCGCGTGTCCGTCGCTCCGGCGGCGGCCGGTTCCCGCATCGGGGCGGGGGCCGGGGCGGGCGGTGGACGGTTCCACGTGGCCGGTGGCGGCTCGGTTACCCGGCCGCCGCGCAGTGGGTCGCGTCGGTGGGACGGCTGGCCGTTCGGGCCGTGCCGGTGCGTGTCCGTCGCTCCGGCGGCTGCCGGGGCAGGCGGGAGAGGGTCCCGTATGGCGGCAGCGGCTCGGTCACCTGACCGCCGCGAAGTTGGCCGTGTCGACGGGACGGCTTGGCCGTTCGGTCCGGGCCGGTGCGCGTCCGGCGGCCGGTTCCCGTTTTCGCGACGGGGCGCCGGGGGTTGGGGCGGGCGGGGGACTGTTCCGCGAGGCCGCGTCCCCCCCGGGCCGGAAGGCCGGTCGGGATCAGTCCGTCGGGGGCAGCTCGCCCGAGCCGCGGGTGATCAGCCGGGTCGGCAGCTCGATGCGCTCCGGGGCGACCAGGGTGCCATCGAGCTGCCGGAAGAGGCGCTCGGCGGCGGTCCGGCCGAGGGCGGCCGCGTTCTGCGCGACGACCGTGACGCCCGGCTGGAGCAGATCGGCCAGCTCGATGTCGTCGAAGCCGACGAGCGCGACGCGGCGGGACTGCTCGGCGAGGACCCGGATCACGGTGACCGTCACCCGGTTGTTGCCGGTGAAGACGGCCGTGACGGGGTCGGGCCCGGCGAGCATCTCCTGGGCTGCCCGGCGGACCCGTTCGGGGTTCGTCGCCCCTAGGGACATCCAGCGCGCCTCGACCGGTATCCCCGCGTCCTCCATCGCCGTCCGGTAGCCCCGCAGTCGCTCGGCCGCGGTGTGGATGCGAGGCATGTCGCCGATGAACCCGATCCGCCGGTGGCCGTGCGCGATCAGGTGGGCGACACCGTCACGGGCACCGCCGTAGTTGTCGGACAGCACCACGTCTGCGTCGATCCGGCCGGCCGGCCGGTCCACGAACACCGTTGCCACGCCCGCCCGTATCTCCGGCTCCAGATAGCGGTGGTCGTCCCCGGCCGGAATCACCACCAGGCCGTCCACGCGCCGCGCGCACAAGGCCAGCGCCAACTCCTGCTCACGCTCCGGGTCCTCGGCGCTGGAGCCGTTGATCAGCAGGGCGCCATGGGCGCGGGCCACCTCCTCCACCGCCCGGCTGAGCGGGCCGTAGAAAGGGTCCGCGAGGTCCTCCAGGACCAGGCCGATGCTCGCCGTGCGCCCCTTGCGCAGCACCCGCGCACTGTCGTTGCGGCGGAAGCCGAGGGCGTCGATCGCCTCCTGGACGCGGCGCTCGGTGTCCGGGGTGACGCCGGGCTCGCCGTTGACCACGCGGGACACCGTCTTCAGACCGACTCCGGCGCGTGCGGCCACGTCCTTCATCGTGGGACGGTTGCCGTAGCGGGTCCCGGCGTGGTGGTCTGCGCGGCGGGTGGTCTCGGGCACGATGCGCTGTCCTGTCCTGCCGTCCGTGATCCCCCACGGGGGGGTGTGGTTCGGCGATCCATGGGCTTGTATGAGGATGTGGCGTCGAGCATAGAGCCTGGACAACGTTGTCAGATGCGCGAGAGACTGTCCACCGCTGTCTCCGGCCTGCGTCCCCACCGCTTGACCGGCTCGCGGCTGTTCGGTTATCGAGCTTTCAACGGGGAGAACTGACCTTGATGCACACCGACCTCGTGGCGGCCCTGGACATCGGCGGCACCAAGATCGCCGGCGCGCTGGTGGACGACGACGGACGGATCCTGGCGCGCGCGCAGCGTGCCACGCCCGCCCTGCAGGATGGCGAAACGGTCATGCGGGCGGTCGAGGAGGTGCTCGGCGATCTCGTCGGGTCGCCCCTGTGGGGACGCGCCGGTTCGATCGGTATCGGCAGCGCGGGCCCGGTGGATGCCACAGCTGGCACCGTCAGCCCGGTGAACGTGCCCGGCTGGCGCGACTTCCCGCTGGTCGAGCGGGTGCGCGCGGCCGCCGGAGGGCTCCCGGTCGAGCTGATCGGCGACGGGGTCGCGATCACGGCGGCCGAACACTGGCAGGGCGCCGCCCGCGGCCACGACAACGCGCTGTGCATGGTGGTGTCGACCGGCGTCGGCGGTGGCCTCGTGCTGAACGGGCAACTGCATCCCGGCCCGACCGGCAACGCCGGTCACATCGGCCACATCAGTGTCGACCTCGACGGCGACCCCTGTCCGTGCGGCGCACGCGGCTGTGTGGAGCGCATCGCCAGCGGACCGAACATCGCCCGGCGCGCGTTGGCGGAGGGCTGGCGGCCGGGCCCCGGCGCGGACACCTCGGCCGCCGCCGTGGCCGCCGCCGCCCGTGCGGGCGACCCGGTCGCCGTGGCCTCCTTCCAGCGGGCCGCGCAGGCACTTGCCGCCGGCATCGCGGCCACCGCCACCCTGGTCGAGATCGACATCGCGGTGATCGGCGGGGGCGTCGGCAAGGCGGGCGATATCCTCCTCACGCCCCTGCGCAAGGCGCTCACCGACTACGCGACCCTGTCCTTCGTGCGGCGGCTGACGGTCGTGCCCGCGCAGATGGGCACCGACGCGGGCCTGGTCGGAGCCGCCGCGGCCGCCCTGGCCCGCAGGCCGGACGCGACCACCGCGAGCGTCTGAGCGCGCCCTCGTCGAACCGCGCGTCCGACCGCGCGGGCCGAGGACTCCGGAGGGCGTCCGCCCGGCCCGCACGGCGGTCCGGGCCGGAGGGCCCGCGTCCCCGACCTCACCGGAACTGCCGCACGACCTCGCTACGGCGCCCGGCCGGGGACCGGTCGGGTGCCCGGCGTGGCGGGGACGGACGGGCCCCTCGCGTCGCGGGGCGGTCGGTCCGACGGGCGGAACGCGGGGTGATCCGCGTGACCCCCGCCGGGTTCCGCAGTTGATCCGGGCATGAAGAAGCGCAGCATGCTCGCCATCGCCAGCCTCGCCACGGGATTCGTCGTGGCCGCCGTCTCCCCTTCCCACGCCGCCGACAAGGGGCCCCTCGACAGCCTGAACGTCTCGGACACGCTCGACACCCTGCACAGCGCCGGCCACCTCGTCAGCCACGACAGCTTCTCCATCGACGACACCGGCCTCGGGCAGGAGTAGAGCCCTCGGTGTACGGCGTGTGTGCCGGTGCCCCGACGCCGGGGCACCGGCACGCGCGCGGGCGCCCTCACCGGGGCGGGGTTTCCGTGGCAGGGTGGAGCGGGCAAGCCACAGGGGGCCAACACAAGAGGGGGAGTCCGTGACCGTCGTCTGGATCAACGGCGCGTTCGGTGCGGGGAAGACCACCACCGCACGGGAGCTGATCGAACTGATCCCGAACAGCACGCTGTTCGACCCCGAGGTCGTCGGCGCGGCGCTCACCCGGCTGCTGCCCGCCAAGCGCCTGGCCGAGGTCGGCGACGTCCAGGATCTGCCCATCTGGCGCCGGCTCGTGGTCGACACCGCGGCTGGGATGCTCGCCGAGCTGGGCGGCACGCTGGTCGTGCCCATGACCCTGCTCCGCCAGGAGTACCGCGACGAGATCTTCGGCGGTCTCGCCGCCCGCAGGATCCCCGTGCACCATCTGTTGCTCGCCCCGGCGGAAACGATCCTGCGCGAGCGCGCGGCCGGGCGGGAGGCCCCGCCGGTCCCGCCGGACGGCGAGATACCGGTAGGGCAGTGGTCGTACGACCACCTCGAGCCCTACCGCGCCGCCCTCGCCTCCTGGCTCGCCGCCGACGCCCACCTCGTGGACCCCGGCGCCCTCACTCCGTACGAGACGGCCGTGCGTCTCGCCGAGGCCGTCCGCAGCGGTGCCGTACCCGTCTGCGACATAGTGCAGACCCCCGAGCCGACCGCCGAGACACTCGCCGCCGGGGTGCTGCTCTTCGACGAGCTGGACCGGGTACTGCTCGTCGACCCCACCTACAAGCCCGGCTGGGAGTTCCCCGGCGGGGTGGTGGAGCGCGGCGAGGCCCCGGCCCGGGCCGGTATGCGCGAGGTCGCCGAGGAGACCGGGATACAGCTGCGCGAAGTGCCACGGCTGCTCGTCGTGGACTGGGAGCGGCCCGCGCCCCCCGGATTCGGCGGACTGCGGCTGCTCTTCGACGGCGGACGGCTGGCCTCCGGCGAGGCCTCCCGGGTGCTGCTGCCGGGACCGGAGCTGCGGGCCTGGCGCTTCGCCACCGAGCAGGAGGCCGCCGAGATGCTCCCGCCCGTCCGCTACGAGCGGCTCCGCTGGGCACTGCGCGCCCGCGAGCGGGGTGCCGCGCTCTACCTGGAGGCGGGCGTACCGCTCGGCTGAGCCGGCGCCGGGGCGGCCTCGGGGTTGCCGGGGGCCCTCTCGGGAGGCGGGGGCCGCCGGAGGATCGCCGGGCGGTGGGGACGTCTCCTGAGAACGGTCGGAAATCGGTCGGGCGACGGTCGGAGCCGGTGGGGAGACACCGGGAAGGCGGCAACAGGACGGCCGCGCGACGAGGCGGAGAAGGTGGGGAGGCCGTCGGAGGACAGCGGGGAGACGCGACGGCCGCGAGACCGCCGGGGCAGCGTCCCCTGTCCTGCCTCGGGGGCCGACGGCGGCCCCAGCGGAGGACGGTGGCGGACGGCGCCCCCGACCACTGCATGGCCGCGCGCCGAGCGGGTCACCTTCCCGTCTGGTTTCGGTCGGTGGGGGAGTTGGGGACGGCGGAGGGGCGTGGCGGCGCTCGCGACCGCTGGATCGCCGCGCGCCGAGCGGGTCATCTTCCCGTCCGGTTTCGGCCGGTGGGGGAGTTGGGGACGGCGGAGGGACGTGGCGGCGCCCCCGACTACTGGATCGCCGCGCGCCGAGCGGGTCACCTTCCCGTCCGGTTTCGGTCGGGGGGGAGTCGGGGACAGCGCAGGGACGTGGCGGCGCCCCCGACTACTGGATCGCCGCGCGCCGAGCGGGTCATCTTCCCGTCTGGTTTCGGTCGGTGGGGGAGTTGGGGACGGCGGAGGGGCGTGGGGGCGCCCCCACTATGGGGCCGCGGTGTCCGGAGTAGGCCGCTTCCGCGTCCGGTGTCCGGTTGCGCCCGGGGGCGGGCGGCCCGGGGCGCCGAAGGGCGGTGGGGAGGTGGCCGGATGACGGCCGGGGCAGGCCCAGGTGTGTCAGGGGCCCGCCGCGGCCCTGCGGAGGGCCGCGGTGGCGCCGCCGATCACCGGGTCGCCGTGCCCGAAGCAGGCCACCTCCGCGTCCAGGGCCGCCAGACGGGCGACGGAGTCGAGCAGCCGGGGCCGGTCGAGGTTGAACACGCCCGGCATCACCGTCCCGTCGACCGGCGAGGCCGCCACCGTGTCCCCGGTGAACAGGACGCCCTCGGCGGGCAGGAACAGCGCGATGCTGCCGTCCGTGTGTCCGGGGACGTGGAGCACCCGGGCGCCGCCGCCGAAGTCCAGCACATCGCCGTCCGACACGCAGGTGACCGCGTCCGGGGGCACAGGCGCGGTCTTCGGCAGTCGCTCGGCCGCAGCGGCGTGGATCGGCAGCTCCCAGTCCTCCAAGCGCGGCGGCGGGCCGGGGAGTTCGCCCCGGACGAACGGGGCGTCCAACGGGTGCGCCAGGACCGTCGCGCCGCTCAGCGCGGCGAACTCGCCCGCCGCGCCCACGTGGTCCTCGTGGAAGTGGGTCAGCACGATCCGCCGTACGTCGCCGGGCACGCCGCCCAGCGCGGTGACCGCCGCCGCGATCGCCGGGGCGGAACCGGCGGTTCCCGCGTCGATCAGAGTCAACTCGTCGTCGTCGCGCCAGAGATAGGCCTGACCGACGGGGAAGCGCAGCAGACGCAGGCGCGGAAGCAGCTCGATGACGTCCATGGGACGACCGTAGGCAGGGCCCCCGCCCGGAAGCGAGGGTCCTCTGCCGACGGCAGACCCGTCAGCCCGCGTAGTTGCGCAGGAACAGCGCCTCGGCGACCGAGAGGCGCTCCAGCTCCTGCGGGGACACGCTCTCGTTGACCGCGTGGATCTGCGCCTCCGGCTCGCTCAGGCCGATGAGCAGGATCTCCGCCTCCGGGTACAGACCGGCGAGCGTGTTGCACAGCGGGATCGAGCCGCCCTGACCGGCGTACTGCATCGTCTCGCCCGGGTAGGCCACCGCCATCGCGTCGGCCATCGCCTGGTAGGCGGGGCTGGAGGTGTCGGCACGGAACGCCTGGCCCTGGCCGATCTGCTCCATGGTGAGCCGGGCGCCCCACGGGGTGTGCGCCTCCAGGTGGGCCTGGAGCAGCTTGGTGGCCTGAGCCGCGTCGACGCCCGGCGGCACCCGCAGGCTGATCAGGGCGCGGGCACCGGCCTGCACGGAGGGGGTGGCGCCGACGACCGGCGGGCAGTCGATGCCGATGACCGTGACGGCCGGCCGGGCCCAGATCCGGTCGGCGACCGAGCCCTCACCGATCAGCTCGACACCGTCCAGCACCTTGGCGTCGGTACGGAACTGCTCCTCGGCGTACTCCAGGCCGTCCCACGTCGCCGTGGCGTCCAATCCGTCGACCGTGGTCGAGCCGTCCTCGGCGCGCAGCGAGTCGAGGACGCGGATCAGCGCGGCGAGCGCGTCCGGAGCGGCACCGCCGAACTGGCCCGAGTGCAGGTTGCCGGCCAGGGTGTCGACCCGCACCCGGACCAGGGTCATGCCGCGCAGGGTGGTGGTGACCGTCGGCAGCCCGACGCGGAAGTTGCCCGCGTCGCCGATGACGATCGTGTCCGCCGCCAGCAGCTCCGGGTGCTCCTCGGCGTAACGCTCCAGGCCGCCGGTGCCCTGCTCCTCGGAGCCCTCGACGATCACCTTCACGTGCACCGGGACCCCGCCGTTCGCCTTGAGGGCGCGCAGCGCGAGCAGGTGCATGATCAGACCGCCCTTGCAGTCGGCGGTACCGCGGCCGTACCAGCGGCCGTCGCGCTCGGTCAGCTCGAACGGCGGGGTGGCCCAGCCGTTCTCGTCCAGGGGCGGCTGCACATCGTAGTGCGCGTAGAGCAGAACCGTCTTCGCGCCCTCGGGGCCGGGCAGGTGGCCGTAGACCGAGCGGGTGCCGTCCGGCGTGTCCAGCAGGGCCACGTCGACGAAGCCCTCGGCGCGCAGCGCGTCCGCTATCCAGTGCGCGGCGCCGTCGCTCTCGCTCTTCGGGAACTGCGCGAAGTCCGCCACCGAATTGAAGGCGACCAGCTCGGTCAGCTCCGCCTTGGCCCGGGGCATGAGCGAGGCGACGGTCTCGGCGACCGGATTCGACGACATGGGCACGCTCCTCGTGGGTGCGACGTTGAACAGGGGTGAGTACCCCTGATACTCCCACAGTGGCCTGCGACGACGGCCGCCGTAGGATGCGGGGGACACTACGGCAGCGGCTTGATCGGAGCAGTAGACCATCGTGAGCGGCGAGAACTCTTCGGCGGACGACGTGCAGCAGGTGTGGGACGTCGTCGTGGTGGGCGCGGGACCCGCGGGGGCCTCGGCGGCCTACGCGGCGGCGGTCGCGGGGCGGCGCGTGCTGCTGCTGGAGAAGGCCGAGCTGCCCCGCTACAAAACCTGCGGCGGCGGCATCATCGGACCCTCGCGTGACTCGCTGCCACCCGGCTTCGAGCTGCCGTTCCGGGACCGGGTGCACGCCATAACCTTCTCCAACAACGGACGCTTCACCCGCACCCGCCGCTCCCGGCAGATGCTGTTCGGTCTGATCAACCGGCCCGAGTTCGACCAGCAGCTGGTCGAGCACGCCCAGAAGGCCGGCGCCGAGCTGCGTACGGGCGTCACCGTCCAGCGGGTCGAGCAGCACGGCTCGGCCGTGCCGGACCGGCGGACGGTCGCGCTCGTCCTGCAGGGTGGGGAGACGGTGATGGCCCGCGCGGTCGTCGGCGCCGACGGCAGCGCCAGCCGCATAGGAGCCCACGTCGGTGTGAAGCTGGACCAGGTGGACCTCGGCCTGGAGGCGGAGATCCCGGTGCCGGAACCGGTCGCCGAGGACTGGCAGGGCCGGGTACTCATCGACTGGGGCCCCATTCCGGGCAGTTACGGCTGGGTGTTCCCCAAGGGCGACACCCTGACGGTCGGTGTGATCTCAGCGCGCGGCGAAGGCGCCGCCACCAAGCGCTACTTGGAGGACTTCATCGCCCGTCTGGGCCTGGCCGGCTTCGAACCGGCCATCTCCTCGGGCCACTTGACCCGCTGCCGCGCCGACGACTCGCCGCTCTCCCGCGGCCGGGTGCTGGTCTGCGGTGACGCGGCCGGCCTGCTGGAGCCGTGGACCCGGGAGGGCATCTCCTTCGCGCTGCGCTCGGGCCGGCTGGCGGGGGAGTGGGCGGTGCGCATCGCCGAGGCGCACGACGCGGTCGACACCCGGCGCCAGGCGCTGAACTACGCGTTCGCGATCAAGGCGGGCCTCGGTGTCGAGATGAGCGTCGGCAAGCGGATGCTGGGCCTGTTCGAGAAGCGCCCCGGGCTCTTCCACGCGGCCCTCACCGGGTTCCGCCCGGCGTGGAAGGCGTTCAAGGACATCACCCAGGGCTCGACCTCACTGGGCCAGCTCGTCCGCGCCCACCCGCTCGCCCAGCGCGCCCTGTCCGCGCTGGACCGGGAGCAGACCGGGCCGACGGCGGCGCAGGAGGAGCCCGCCGAGTCGTGACGCCCCGCGTCCCCGGGTGGGTCCGGGCGAGGAGCTGCTCGGCGCCGGGCACGCGTGGGTGGCGTCCGCAATGAGGGTGGGGCACGTCCGACGGGGAGCGGCCCGGGCGTCGGGACCTGGTACCCCGTGAGGGCAGGGCCGTCGAGGAGGCCGCTCCCGGAGGGACCGGTGGCCCGGCACGGCGCGGCGCTCGTCGGGGGCCGTCACCCGCGCACCCGGCACGCTCTCCACGGCATGGAGCGCCGGGCTCTCCTCGGTACGGAGCGCGCCGGACGGCCGTGGCCCTCGTCAGGCCGCCGTACGAGCCGGGCCTCGGACGGACCCGGTCCGTGTACTCCCCGGGGAGTACCGGTGATCCCCCCGCCCGGCTGACGCCCTCGCGCCCGACGGCGTCTAGCGTGGCGTGCATGGAAGCGGAGCACGGGGGCGGCCCCCCACACAGGTGGCGACACGGACCCCCGTGGTGGCACCCCGTGGACGGGCCCGAGGCGCCGCGGAGCGCCCGCCTGCCCTGGCGCTCCACCCTGCTCCTCACCGCTGTCGTGCTGGTCGGCACCGCCTTCGCCGCACACGGCCAGCAGCGTGTGCAGCTCGACGGCTACGGGCGCGCGCTGCTGCTGCTCGCCTCCGTCCCACTGCTGTGGCGGCAGCGGCATCCGGTGGCCGTGGTCCTCGGCACGGCGGCGACGGTCCTCCTCTACCTCGTCCTGGGCTACCCCTACGGCCCGGTGCTCCTCACGGTCGCGGTCGCCTGTTTCAGTGCGATCGTCGCCGGCCACCGGCAGGCCGCCTGGGTGGCCCTCGGCCTGCTCTGGGCGGGTCACGCCGTCGTCGCCCTCTGGCTCTACCGGCTGCTCCCGCCCGCCGGCGACGCGGGCGCGGGGCTCACCCAGGAGATCGTCATCGGCACCTGGGTGTCGGCCGTCGTCGCCGTGTCCGAGCTGGCCCGGGTGCGACGTGAGCAGTGGGCCCGGGAGCGCGCGGACCGTGCCCTGGCGGCCGAACGGCGCGCCGACGAGGAACGGATGCGGATCGCCCGCGAACTGCACGACGTCCTCGCGCACAGCATCTCCGTCATCAACGTTCAGGCGGGGGCCGGTCTCGCCCTCCTCGACAGCGACCCCGAGCAGGCCAGGGCCGCGCTCACCACCATCAAGGCGGCGAGCAAGGAGGCGCTCGGAGAGGTCCGCCAGGTCCTGGCCGCCCTGCGCGCGCCCGGTGCCGCGCCGCGCGCCCCCGCGCCCGGCCTGGACCGGCTCCCCGAGCTGGCGGAACAGGCGGCGGCCGCCGGCCTCTCCGTGGAGGTCGAGGGCACACCGCCGCGGCTGCCGCCCGCCGCGGACCTGGCGGCCTTCCGGATCGTGCAGGAGGCCCTGACCAACGTCGTACGGCACTCCGGATCGCGGCACGCCCGCGTGCGCCTGGCCCACGAGGGCGGTGTCCTGCGGCTGCGCGTCGACGACGACGGACCCGCGACCGGCGCCGAAGCCGGGGGCAGCGGGAACGGTCTGGCCGGCATGCGGGAGCGCGCGGCGGCTCTGGGGGGCACCATCGAGGCGGGCCCGCGCCCGGGCGGTGGTTTCCGGGTACTCGCCGTACTGCCGACGCACCTCGAGGAGGACCGGTGATCCGGGTACTGCTCGCCGACGATCAGTCGCTGGTGCGCGCCGGTTTCCGGGCGCTGCTCGACGCCCAGCCGGACATCGAGGTGGTAGGCGAGGCGGCCGACGGCGAGGAGGCGCTGCGGCTGGGGCGCGAACTCGGCCCGGACGTCGTGCTCATGGACATCCGCATGCCCCTGCTGGACGGTCTCGCCGCCACCCGGCGCCTCCTGGGCGAGGCGGAACCGAACGATGTGCGGGTGATCATGCTGACCACCTTCGAGCTCGACGAGTACGTCTTCGAGGCGATCCGCGCGGGTGCCTCCGGATTCCTGGTGAAGGACACGGAGCCGGACGAACTCCTGCGCGCGGTGCGGGCGGTGGTCGCCGGCGACGCGCTGCTGTCACCGGGCGTCACGCGGCGGCTGATCGCCGAGTTCGCCGCCCGCTCCAAGGAACCGGCGGCCGCCGACGCGCTCGTCCGCCTCACCGAGCGGGAGCGCGAGGTGATGGCGCTGGTCGGTATCGGCCTGTCCAACGAGGAGATCGCCCGCCGTCTGGTGGTCAGCCCGCTCACGGCCAAGACCCATGTGAGCCGCACGATGGTGAAGCTGGGCGCCCGGGACCGAGCCCAACTCGTCGTCCTCGCCTACGAGTCCGGGCTGGTACGGCCGGGCTGGCTGGGCTGAGACGGCACGGCGGCGCCGCTACGGCGACCGCGCCCGGCGGGGCGAGTGGACCCCCGCCGGGCGCGGTAGCGCACGCAGACGCCCCTCAGTCCCGGACCGCCACGCGCCCCACTTCCACCGCTCCGGCGTCCTCGACGGCAGCCACGGAGCGGGCCACCACCCGCGAGGTCCGGTCGCGGCGGCCGCGCAGACCGGTGAGCGAGATGAGCAGACCGGCCACCGCGACACCGGTGACGACGACGAACCCGGGCCGGTAGCTGTCGAGGACGGACTGCGGGGTGGAGTGCGCGGGGGCGCCCGCGGTGACCACCGCGGTGACCACCGCCAGGAAGATCGCCCCTCCCACCTGGATCGAGGTGTTGAGCAGCCCGGAGACCATGCCCTGCTCGTGGTCCTCGACCCCGTTGGTGGCCTGGATGTTGAGCGCGGGGAAGACCAGGGCGCAGGCCGCGCCGATCAGCAGCATGGACGGCAGGACGACGGCCGCGTACACCGGGTCGAGGTCGACGCGCAGGAACAGCGCGTAGCCGAGGACCATGAAGGCGAAGCCGGCCGTGATCAGGCGGGGGGTGCCGAACCGGTCGACGATCGCGCCGACCTTCGTGGAGGACACCGCCACCAGCGCGCCGGCCGGCAGGAAGGCCAGTGCCGTGTGCAGCGCCGACCAGCCGAGCAGGGACTGCATGTAGAGGGTGGTCAGGAACTGGAAGCCGACGTAGGAGCCGAAGAAGGCGACCGCGCCGAGCTGGGCACGCACCTGGGTGCCCGCACGCAGCACGCCCAGCCGGACCAGCGGGCTCGGTGAACGCCGCTCGACCCGCACGAAGGCGGTCAGCAGCGCGGCGACGGCCAGGAACGACAACAGGGTGCGGGCGGAGGCCCAGCCGGTCGCGGGCGCCTGGACGACGGTGAAGACCAGCAGCAGCATCGAAGCGGTACCGAGAACGGCGCCCGGGATGTCGTAGCCGCCGTGGTTCCTCTCCCGGTCGCTGCGGGGCAGCAGTCTCAGGCCGGCGACCAGCGCCACCAGGGCGATCGGCCCGGGCAGCAGCATGGTCAGGCGCCAACTCGCCTCGGTGAGCAGGCCGGAGAGCACCAGGCCCATGGAGAAGCCGGTGGCGGCACAGGTGGTGTAGATGGACAGCGCGCGGTTGCGCAGCGGGCCTTCCGGGAACGTCGTGGTGATGATCGACAGACCGGCCGGTGCGGTGAAGGCCGCGCTCAGGCCCTTGATGAAACGGCTGGCGATCAGCAGCGATCCGGAGTCCACCAGCCCGCCGAGCAGGGAGGCCAGCGCGAAGACGCCGAGCGCCACCAGGAACACCTGGCGCCGGCCGAGCAGATCGGCCGTGCGGCCGCCGAGGAGCAGGAGGCCGCCGTATCCCAGGATGTAGCCGCTGACGACCCATTGCAGTGTCGAGGTGGACAAGTGCAGGTCGGAGCCGATGGACGGCAGCGCGACGCCGACCATGGACACATCGAGCGCGTCCAGGAACATCGCGGCGCACAGCACCAGCAAGGTGCCCCACAGTCGGGGAGTCCAGCGGACCGCCGGGGACGGGGCCGTGGGGATGGTGAGCGGAGAGGTCATGCCGCAGAGACTACATGCACATGCATTGAATGCAAACGCAATTAATTACGACGCAACAAAGCCTCATCTCTGCTACGGTGCGCTCATGGCGGCGAAGAAGGCCGAGCAGGCACTCGTGGAGCAGTGGCGGGACATCCTGGCGCTGCATGCGCGCACCCAGTGCGAGCTGGACCGTGAGCTGCACGGACACGGCCTGTGCGCCAGCGACTTCGAGGTCCTCGACCTGCTGGCCGAGGGGTCGGCGGCGGACGGCGGCTGCGCCTACCGCGTGCAGGAGATCTCCGACCGGGTCCACCTCAGCCAGAGCGCGCTGTCCCGGCTCATCGGCCGCCTGGAGAAGGACGGCCTCGTCGAGCGGACCATGTGTCCGGAGGACCGGCGCGGAGTGCGGGTCGTGCTCACCGGAAAGGGGCGCGCGCTGCACGGCGAGGTACGGCCGGTGCAGCGCGCGGTGCTGGCCCGGATGCTGGACGCGACGGACTGACCGTACGTCAGGTCTGCCCCGATGCGTCAGATCCCGGACGTGTCCCGCCACAGCTCGACCAGGGACCCGTCGCCGGTCACGCTGGGCACCGGGGCCCGGTTCCACAGGGCCAGGTACAACTGGTCGGCGGGACCCGACAATTCGGCCTCGGCCTCGGTCCAGGCCGCACCGGTGGTCTCCCGCACGGTCACCGGCGGTCCGGCCGTGAGCCGTACCGTCCACACCGCGTCCGGCCCCGCGTCCACCGCCCGCACCCGCAACACGCGCGGCTCCTCGGTGCGGACCCGGCTCCTTGGCCGGGCGTGGAAGCCGCGCAGCAACTCGTCGATGCCGTCCGCCGCGAACCGGGGGGCTATCGGGGAGAGCGCGGCGCCTCGTGCCGCCTCGGCGTCGCAGCGATGCACGGTCGTCTCGTGCGCCTGCCGCCGCGTCCAGAATGCGAGGGGCGTCGGGCTGTGTGCCGTGAGGAACGTCCAGCACTCCACGTCGGCGGGCGCGTCGGCCAGCGTGTCGACCAGCAGCCGGTGGCTGTCGCGGTACCAGGCCACCAACGCGTCGCCGTCCAGGGCCGGCGGCTCGTCCATCGGCCGGGGCGCGGTGTGCGCGTCGGCGACGAACGCGGCAGCCCAGCGGTGCACCGATCCGGTGTGCCGCAGCAGGTCACGCGTCTGCCACTGCGGACAGCCCGGCACCTTGGCGTCGGGGCCCGCCTCGGCGGCGGCCGCGGCCAGCAACTGCCCCTCACGGTCCAGGGTCTGCAGGAACTCGGCATTCTCCATGGGGGTGAGTGTGCCGTATGCGGCGCACAACGAGACGACTGATGTGGCGCACACCGCGACGGCTGATGTGGCGCGCACCGCGGCGCCGGATACGCCACACATGGACGGTTGCGCCACACCGGATGCCGTCGGCCCGCCGGCCCGGCGGCACCCGTCGGAGCGGCGGTCTGCCGGTCGTGGCCGGGGGTGGGCTTCAACCGCTCATCGCGTGCCGCGTGGACACCCCGATGGCGGCGGCGACGGCGGCCAGGGCGGCCACGCTGACGAGCGCCGTGGGCAGGGAGAGCCGGTCGGCCATGAAGCCGATCGCGGGTGGCCCGAGGAGCATGCCGCCGTAGCCCAGTGTGGAGGCGACGGCGACACCGGACGGCCCGGCCAGGGCGCCGGCCCGTTCCACTGCGACCGGGAAGAGGTTGGCGAGCCCGAGTCCGGTGACGGCGAAGCCGATCAGGGCCGCCCACACCGAGGGGGCGAGCGAGCCGAGCAGCATGCCGGCCGCCGCGACCGTGCCACCGGCGACCACCGTCCGGGCGCGGCCCAGCCGCGCCAGCAGGGTCGAGCCCGTCAGCCGGCCGATGGTCATGGCCAGGGCGAAACACGCGTATCCGGCGGCAGCCGTACCGGCCGAGGCCGCCAGGTCCTGCTGGAGGTGGAGTGCGCCCCAGTCGGCCATGGCGCCCTCGCCGTAGGCGGTGCACAACGCCACCAGCCCGAAGACGACGACCAGCCCGCGACCGGCGCTGCGCCGTGCCGGGCCGCCGACCGGATCCGGCTGTGGCGCCGGCCTGCGCTCCGCGGGCACCGGGGGGTCGTGCCGCAGCAGGGCACGCCCGGCGACCGCCGTGACGAGCAGTCCGATCAGAGTGAGACCGAACAGGTGCCGGACGGGGGAGAGGGCGCCCGCGACCAGACCACCGAGGCCGGCGCCGATCATCCCGCCCAGACTGAAGGCGGCGTGGAAGCTTGGCATGATCGGCCTGCGCACGGCGGCGACCAGGTCCACGGCGGCACTGTTGAAGGCGACGTTCACACCAATGAACGTGTGCTAAACACTAATCAAGACCGGTCCACGATGCTGGAGTTCGCATGAGCCTCGCCGTCCCTCAACGTCCCTGCCTCTACACCCGATTGTCGTACGCCCCCGATGGCTCCCTGGAGAAGGTCGAGCGCCAGGAGTCGGACGGCCGGACCATGGGCGCGCGGCTCGGCTGGCCGGAGTTCTGCTGCGTGTACGTCGACAACAGCCGGTCGGCCTGGCAGCGCAACCGCAAACGCCCCGACTGGGACAGGATGCTGGTTACCTTCGATGCGACCGGCAGGCAGTTCATCCAGCACGACCCGAAGGCGAACCACCACCACGACGGGATCATGACCTACCACGGCGACCGGCTCATCCGGCAGCCCTACGACCTGGAACTGCTCCTCACCCTTGCCGACCAGCGGCACATCCCGCTCGCCTCCGTCTCCGGGGTACGGGACCTGTCCAGCCCCGACGACCGCTTCATCCTGCGCATCGAGGCCGCCCAGGCCTGCCGGGAGTCCGACAACACTTCCCGCCGGGTCCGCCGCGGCATCAAGGCCGTGATGACCGGCAAGGGAGGCGAAGTGCCGGCCCGGTCCCGGCCAGGTGGCCGGCGCGCCTTCGGCTGGGGCGTACCGACCGGAGCGATGCGCATCAAGGTCGACCGCCGGACCGGTGAAGAGACCGAAGTGCCCGTCCTCGACCTGAACCAGACCGTGGACGACGAGACCAAGCTGCTGGCGGAGGTGGCCGAGAAGCTCCTCGCCGGCCTGAGCAAGCGCGGCGGCGTGCGCTGGATGAACCAACGCAGCCGCACTTCCGCAGGCAACCTCTGGACTGACACCACCCTCACACGGGCGCTCACGTCCTGGCGCATGGCAGGACTTGTCGAGCACGAGGGCACGCTGTACAAGGCCGCCTGGGACGAGGTGATCCCGCTGGAGACGCTGCTCGACCTGCGGGCACTGTTCAGGGAGAGTGCCGAGACGCACGGTTATCACGGCTCTGCCCGCAAGTACCTGCTGTCGGGCAACGGCGTGTGCAGCACCTGCCACGACTTGAGCAAGTCACCCAAGGCGTCCGAGAGATGCACGACTGCGATCCGTTTGTGCAAGGAACAGCACGTCACCCTGTCGACCAAACCGGTCAACGGCAACCGCCTGTACTACTGTCGGGTGTGTCTGAAGGGCAGGAACCTGGCGTACTTCGACGCCTACGTGGAAGGCCGTACGCTCCGGCTGCTGTCGGATGTGCGGCTGACCGCTGAACTCCGCGCCGCCCAGGGTGACGAAAAGACGGGCGTGCGCCAGGAGATCGCCGACCTGGAACGGCGGAGGGCAGCGCTGCGGCAGAAGGTCGAGCAGGCGGCTGACCATCCGGATGTCGATCCCATGCTGGCGATGCAGGCCATTTCCAGCTACGACCGCAAGCTGCAACGACTGCGGTCCCAGCTGTCCATCGACCGCGATCACCGGCGCCTGGAGCGCATGCTGGGAATCACTCCGGAGGCCTGGGCAGGCGAGCCCGTCGAGGTGCGCGCAGCTGTCGTCAGCATGCTGTGGCAGGTCGTCATGCTGCCGGCGAGGAAGGGGCGAGGCTTCGACCCGTCCTCTGTACGGCTATGGAGGCGCGGCATTGGCGTGTGACGCTGGCGTGGCCTTCGGCTCCGGCTGAGGGCCACGCCAGGACGTCAGCTGAGGCAGGTCCTCAGCTCTATCGAGGTGCGTGCATCGGTGCACAGGATCGGCCGGGAACTAGGCCCGCCTGTCCCGGGTGGCGATGTCGGTGTGGAGGACGCCGGCGGTAAGGCGGGCGGCGGTGGTTGGACCCGTGCTGGAGGACTGGCTGTCTCTGCGCTACGGCTTGTCCCGCCCCGGAGGGTGAGCGTCGGCAATGGTGTGCCGGCCGTGGCCGTACGCGTGCTGTCCTGGGCGGTCCCGGCCACCGACGGCGCGCGTGCCGTCGGTGGCCGCGCTGCGTGTGCCGTCCTAGCTGCTGCTCTGTGCGCCGGACCTGGGCTGCCGGGTGGGCGGGGCCCGGCGCGGTTGGGCGAAGGGCCGGTGGAGAGCTGTGACGGAGTCGGAGGAGTCTGGTGCGGTGGTTCCAGGTTGGTAAGCAGCAAGGTGGCCACGCATGCCACGACGGCCGTCGCGGCTCCGCTGGCCACGAGCGTCGGTCTACGTCGGCGCGAGGCGTCCTGTAGGCCGACGAGCGCCGCGGACATACCGCCGAGGTAGAGGCGTAGATGTCGTTTCCGTCGAACTGGTACAGCAGGTGGTGCGGTTGCTACTGGTCTCGATCCTCCAAGACCGATCTCTTGGAGGATGTGTTCGCAGTCGCGCTCGACGCGTAGCTGAGTGAGCTGCCAGCTGAGTTTCCTCAGCCGCCGGAAGAGCAGGTACACGATCAGAGCGATGGCGCCGAGTGCTCCCGCGAGAATGACTTCGATCATCCCCATCCCCTACGAGCGCACGCGGTTCAACTGATTGTGCAATGCAGATGTTGAGGATGCGACAACTTTTGACCGCGACAGAAGCGTACATGCGTATCGTGACTGATTCGTGACCAAGCGTTGGCCAAGGGAGCTACGAGGTGCTACGACCTGGCGTTTCCCGGGCGAGCGGGGCGTCAGTGGCCCCTTGCCGCGCGGCCTCCGCCTCGATCTGGGCCGCCAAGGTCCGCAGGAGCAGCGCCTTCTCCTGGGCGGACCGCGGCCGCTCGTCGAGCGCGTTCAGGATGACTTTCTGCTGCCACTCCTCCAACTGCGCCAGGGGGCCGGCCTCTGGCGCCGGGCTGGGGGCAGGAGCCTTGGATCGCTCCAGCTCCCGCAGGATGTCCGCGGCTTGGGTCCGGCCCGTCTCGGCAAGGCGGGTGGAATCGATGCCCACGACCCACGCCATGTGAGCCAGGGTGGCGTGCGGCGCGGTCACCTGACTGTCAGAGTCGCGCCGGTAGCCCCTCTCGATCTGGCGCCATCGGCTGCCCGAGAACTTGACCTCCATGCGTGCCGCCGCCGTCTCGGGGCTCAGCCCAGAGGCCTCGCGCGCGAGGCGGATGAGCGTCGCCTCCGCCGGCGGTGGGGGTGTCGCCGGTGCTCCCATGCCCGTCTGCCCCTGCCTGCTCTATATGCGGTGTTGGACTTTCTTGGACTGTACCGGACAGGGCAATCCTGCTGTACAGGGCTCCGCACACAACCCCCACATTCGGACGATCCCAGTGCGAGGCCGAATCTGAATGTCAAAGAATGTGCGAGTTACCGACCAGTAAAGGCTTGTACTGTCAGAGTCAGTCACATACAGTCTCGAACATGAGAACCCCGATAGACCCCCGGCGACTCACGCGACGCAGGGTGGAAGCGGGACTGAGTCAGAACGCCCTGGCCCGCAAGGTCGGCGTCACCAAGCAGCTCGTGAGTGCGGTGTCGCTCGGCAGGGCGAACTTCAGCCCCGAAACTCTCGCCAAGGTCGCCGAGGCCCTGGGATGCGAAATCGCAGACCTGCTGCCCGAAGACGACGCCGAGTTCCACGCCAAGACCCAGCCGCAGAGGCCCGCCTGATGTCCGCGCGCATCTGCCGCACGGCCGAAGAAGCCTTTCAGGCCGGCTGGGACGAGAAGTGCGACCACGACACCGACCCCGGTGTGTGCCCCGAGTGCGGTCTGACCGACACCGAGATCGCACGGCTCGTGATCCTGCTCAGCCACCCGGCGGCCCCGACATCGGCAGTAAGAGCGGCGGCCTGATGCGCGCCCCCATCGACATCATCTGCCGCTGGCTCTGCGGCACATGCGGCCACCGCAATCCGGTCTTCCGGTTCGAGTGCCGCCGCTGCCGAACCCCGCGGCCCTGAACGTGCTGAGGGCCCGCCGTGCACCCGGCGAGCCCTCGGCCCACCACCCATCACCTTGAGAGGAACGAGGTGGACCCGATGCGTCCCAGCATCCCACAATCCACCCTGACCCCGGACTCCCTGGCGTATGCCGAGGCCGACCGCACACGTATCGAGCGCAACGATCTCCGCGACCTGCTGAAGGCCGTCCGCGACGCTCTCGACGTTCCGCCCGGTCACCGGCGGCCCACGATGCTCGACTCGCGTGCGCTGCTCGTAGTCGGCACCCTGACCGACGTCCTCGACGGCAAGGCCAGTCTGGGCATCGCCTGGGAGACGGAACTCATCCGCCAGAAGGTGCGCGAGGACGGCAGCCATGCCTGAGCCGCTCACCGACGACTACCTCAAGCTGACCCAGCAGCACATCGCGGCCGTCCCCGCCGGCCCCTGGGAGCTGATCCCCAACGACTACGGCGTGCCCGAAGCTGTCGGGCCGATCAGCTTCCTGGAGACGGCGTCCGACGAATACCAGCTGCCCGTCGTCCAGTTCGTGGGCCACGCCCGCGAAGCCCTGCCCCGGTACGTCGGTGAGGTCGCCCGACAGCGGGACGAGATCCGCTCCCTCCTGGCCCGCCTGCGTGACCTGGAGCGCGTACGGGGCGGTGACCGCCGTGACCGCTAAACCGCTCAGTCCACTCGCCCTCGCCCGCGTTCGGACCAGCGTGGAGCGCAACCCCAGCCACCCGTCCGCGGTCGTTGTCCGGCAGCTGCTGGATGAAATCGACCGGCTCAAGTCGCCGCAGGTGCTGGCCGAGTGGGACCCCGACGTGGAGTGCCCTCTCACCCGTCGGCAGCTGGAGGTCCTCATCAGGACTACCAACGGCGAGACCTGTGAGCGGATCGGCCCGCAGCTCGGCATCGACCCCAAATCCGTGAGGAAGCACCGGCAAGGGGCCATGCGACGACTCGGCGTCCGTTCGACCGCGACGGCAATCGCCATCTGCCTCCTGAACGGCTGGTTCCCGACCGGCGCTCTCACCCTCCCGGCACAGCCACGTCGCATGTCACGGGTCGTGGCCCGCAACACCTACCGGGAGCGCGCGGCCGCACTGCGCGAGACGCCCGGCGAGTGGGGCGTAGTCGCCTTCTACGACAGCGGCCCGACAGCCCGGCAGAGCGCCTACCGCCTCCGGACGGGCTCCTTCAAGGCCTTCCGCCCGGTCGGCCGCTGGGAGTCCGAGGCATTCACCCGCGACGGCACCCACGGCGTCCGCGCCCGCTACGTCGGTACCCCCACCACCCTGGAACTGGAGGCGTCATGAGCGCCCTGACGCTCGACTGGCGGGGCACCGTGATGCCCGACGGAAAGGGACCGGAGGGCAACGCCGTACGAGCCCGGCTGCGCGAGCTCGCCGAGCAGCACCCCGTCGGCTCCCGCGTCGTACACGCCTGCGGCCGCCAGGGCACCGTCGCCGTCGATCAGCCCCAGCACGTCCCCGGGCTGTTCACCGGCGAGCCGAGCGCCGTCTGCCTGGCCGGTAAGGCACACGACCAGCCGATGGTCTTCGTCCACTGGGACAACGACTCCGGTCTTACCTGGGGCGTCTGGGTGCGAGCGGACAAGATCCGCCGCAGTGCGCCGCGCGCGGCGAACCGGCCCAGCAACAAGGCCCGGATTGGGGGCCGCTGATGCGGTACGCGCTCATCACGTCGGACGGCGAACTCACCGACCACGACGACCAGCCCGACTGGGACGCGCTCGTCGGCACCGAGGGCAAGGCCCGCGTTCACCTGCCCCGCCTGGCCGTCACCGGCTGGGTCAGCGACGACGGCCTCCGCTTCCCGGACCAGTACCCACGCAACGTCGTCGGCTCCTGCGTCCTGATCACACTCGGCGCCCGTCTCCAGCCGTACGCCGGACCGATCGTCCTCACCGGATGGGACCCCACGTGCACGGCGCGAGGGTTGCCCGAGATCTGCTCCATGCCTCGCCCCACCGACTTCCTCGACACCGTGCATGGTGCTGTTCTCAAGGCCATCAACGGTCAGACCCCACGCGACTTCTCCCCATCCTGGGCCGAGCAGACTCGCGAGGTCGCAGAGCACGTCCGCACCGCGCCCAGCCCCCGCCTCACCATCCGGTCGGTGAGGCTGCCGTGAAGACCACCCGTCCGGCGTCAACGCCGTCTGCCGCCGCCGCCTTGAGGAGGGCGGCCGCCGTGGAGGTCAAGGCAGGAGAGGCGCACCGTTCCGCGCCCGTGACCCTGCCTGCGCCGGGCGGGTCCCCCGCCACCCGTACGGCGTCAACGTCACCTGCTGCCGGTCTGGGAGATACGGCAGCGGGAGCGAAGGCGGCTGAGGGGCCTTCCGATTTCGAGGCCCCAGAGACCCCGCCTGCGCCGTACGGGCCCCAGACCACTCGCCCGGAGTCAACGTCACCCGCCGCCGGACAGAGCACGGCCGCAGCGGGATCCAAGGCAGGAGAGGAACCGCACAGTGAACTCGGTACCTGAGACCCCGCCTGCTCCGGGCGAGTCCCACACCTCCCGGACGGCGTCAACGCCACCCGCAGCGGAGCTGCTCGCGGCCGCAACGGGAACGAAGGCAGGAGAGGGGCCGTCACGACGACTGACCCCGGCCCCCGAGACCCTGCCTGCGCCGTCCGGGACCGCGACCGGGTCAGAGACGACCATCCGCGTCTCCGACCCGGTCGCCCCGACCGCGCGGCTACTGCTCGCCGCTGGAGCCTCCGAGGAAGCCTGGCGTGAAGCGCGGGCCGGTGGTGCCGGCGGCTCGGACGTGGCCGCCATCCTCGGCATGGACGCCTACCGCGGACCGCTGCATGTCTGGCTGGAGAAGACCGGCCAGGCCTCAGAGCGCCACAATGCGCGGCTGGAGAGAGCCGCCCGGCGCGGCCACCGGCTGGAGGGCCTCGTCGCCGAGTTCTTCGCCGAGGACTCCGGTCTTACGGTCATCGACTCGCCGGGCACCCTCCAGCATGTCGACCACCCGCACTGGATCGCCAACCCCGACCGGCTCACCGTCGCGCCCGACGACCAGGCCCGTGACGAGCTGGGCGTACTGGAGTGCAAGTCCCGTACCTGGCGCTCCGCCCGCATCGAGGGCTGGCACGGCGAGCAGGCACCGGATCGGCCCGCGATCCAGGCCCACTGGTACCTGACCGTCACGGGCTACCGGTGCGCGTACGTCGCCGGTCTCATCGATGACGACCTGACGTGGTTCCGCCTGGAGCGCGACGAGGAACTGAGCGCCCTGCTCGCCGACGCCGTCGACCGGTTCTGGCACAACCACGTACTCGCCGGCGTCCCGCCGAAGCCGGACGGCTCGCAGGCCACGGCCGAGCTGCTCGCCCGGCTGTGGGACACCCGCGAGGAAGCCACCGTCGAGGTCGATCCGGTCGAGACGATGCTCCTGAAGCAGCGCCGTCGCGAACTGAAGGAAGAGATCGCCTACCTCGGGGACCAGCTCACCGAGGCCGAAAACCAACTGCGGGCCAACGCCGGGGAGGCCGAGGTCGCCACCATCGGCGGCCGCCCGGCCTACACCTGGCGCCGCAACGGCCAGTTCGCTGCCGCTCGCTTACGCGACGCCGAGCCGGACCTCGCCGCCCAGTACACCCACCTGGTCCCAGCCGTCGACACCGAGCGGCTCGCCCAGGAGCACCCCGAGACCTACCGCAAGTACCGGGCCCGCGTGCTCCGCGTGCCCTCGGAAGGATGACCATGCCCGACAGCCTGAAGGACCGCGTGAAGGCCGCCGCCGGTGCGGACGAGCCTCAGCCGGACCACCAGCCGGTTACCGACCTCGCCGTGAACGACAGCGCCCGACAGTGGTTGCTACGCCGCGAGACCTACTTCACGGACGCCTTGCCCCGGCACGTGGACCGAGCGCACTTCATGGCCGTCGCGCAGGCCCGCATGGAGGACCTGAAGAACTGCACCCCGGCGTCCATCCATACCGCGCTGCTCGCCTGCGCACGGTTCGGGCTGGAGCCCGACGGCCGCCAGGCCGCCATCGTCCCCTACAGCGGCGTGGCCACCTTCCAGCCGATGTACGAGGGCTACATCGAGCTGATGTACCGACACCCGCGCGTCGACTCGGTGCACTTCGGCTGGGTTCGGGAGAACGACGCCTGGGACTACACCCCGACCGAGCCGAGCCCGCGCGACTTCTACCACAAGCCGCGCGTGGACCTCACCGACGAGGAGCGAGGGAAGGTCATCCTGGCCTACGCCTTCGCGTGGATCGACGGCCGCCGCTCCCAGGTGATCATCCTGAACCGGTCACAGGCCGAGGGCATCCGCAACAAGTTCTCCAAGGCGTACAAGAAGGCCGAGAGCAACGGCAAAAGGGACTCGGCCTGGCACACCGACTTCGACGCCATGTGGGCCAAGAGTGCGGTGCTCCGGCTCCGCAAGGTCGTGCCCACGTCGACCGAGCTGGCCGAGCTGATCCAGCACGACGACGACCTCGACGACGCGCACACTGTGCCGCCCGTCATCCGGGGCACCGTCATCTCCCGCGACGACCAGCCCGGCGATGGCGAGCACCCGGCGGCCGCCGCATCCTGGCCGGCCGCTGCCCAGCCCGGCTCTGGCGCACGTGACGCCGAGGGCGGTGAAGAGCAGTGAGCAGCGCGGAGCGGGAGGCCGTCATCCGCGAACTGGCACGGAGAGGCAGGCGTGCCTTCACCGCCGAGACCTACACGCGGCAGGGCATCCTTGACGCCGTCCGCGAGAACCGGCGGCGCCACGCCAACGACCCTGGCGTCCAGTTCGCGGGCCACGCGGCCGAGCACCTCGCCCGGGAGATCCCCGCGGTCGTCGACCTTCCCCTGGCCGACATCGCCACCGTGCTGCTGGCTGCCGGGGGAGCCGGCGGGGTCTTGGCGGAGCTGCACAACCTGGACGGCACTCAGCTGGCCGGAATCTTCCAGATGGCCGCCGACGAGCTGGACCAGCGCGCGAGCGGCGGTGAGCAGCCGTGACCGCTCCCGCCTTCTCCATCACCGTGCACGGCACCCCGGGCCCGCAGGGCTCGAAGAACCGCAATGCCGCCGGTGCGCTGTACGAGTCGTCAGCCAAGGTGAAGCCGTGGCGCGAGGCCGTGAAGTCGGCCGCGCTGGACGCACTCGCCTACGACGAGGCGTGGCAGCCGCTCCGTGAGGCCGTCCGGCTGGAGGTCGTCTTCACGCTGCCCCGGTCGAAGAGCCACTTCGGCACCGGCCGGAACGCGGGCGTGGTCAAGCCGTCCGCTCCGCAGCATCCGACCGGCAAGCCGGACACGGACAAGCTGCTCCGCTCGACCCAAGACGCCTTGAAAGACGCGGGCGTACTCCTCGACGACTCCGTCGTGACCGACACGGTCGCTGCCAAGCGGTACGTGCTCACCGGTGCCGACACCCTCTCGCACCCCGGCGCCGTCATCCGCGTGTGGCGCCTGACCCAGCCCAAGGAGACGACGTCGTGACCCAGTTGAAGTTCGACGCCAAGGTTTCGGCGTCCGCACAGGAGGCGCTGGAGTCGCACGTGCGGCCCGTGTACGACCAGCCCGGTGCGCGGCGGCTGTTCGTCGGCGAGTTCGCGCACATCGAGCGGACGGAACCCGCGCCGGGCACGGAGAAGGAGCCGTCGGTGAAGGTGCGCATCGTGCACCTGGAGCTGCCCAACAGAGAGCAGGAGGACGCCGTCCGCGATGCGCTCCGCTTCCTGCACCTCCAGCGGACCGCACACGGCACGTTCGACGACGGCGGACAGCTCGAACTCGCCGATTCCACACTGCGGCTGACCGGCGGCATGCTCGCCTTCATCGAGACCGCCCGGCTCCGCGCGGGCCTCGCGCACTGGCGGGAGTACGCGCAGCGGCTGATGCGCGGCCCGGACCTCACCGTGACCGAGATGCGGCACGAGATGCAGGCCCTCTCCGACGGACTCACCGCGGTCCTCGACACCGCCCGCGACCACGACAGCGAGGACTGATGTCCATCGTCGCCGCCGGCCTGCTGCTCGGCGCCCTGTCCGGGGTCATCACCTACGGCATGAGCTTGGACCTCCAGCTCGCTGCCATCACCGCAGGCGCAGCGGTCGTCCTTACCTGGCTTGGCTGCGCCTACCTGGTCGCCGAGCCACCCCAAGGGCGCCGCGAGCACCACTGACCCACATGACGCGCCCATGAGGCGTCCATGACCGACCCCGCCTGATCCCGAAGGGAGGTGACCCCCATGCCTCAGCGAGTCCGTGTACCGCTGCGCATCCTCGTCGGCTACTACGCCGATGCCGCGCTGCCCGTGTACGTGAAGGTCGCCGCCCTTTCCCGGCGCGAGACCGGCTGCGAGGCCGGGGTCGCCTACCTGGCCGGGCTACTCGGCCTGTCCCGGTCCACCGTCGAACGGGCCCTGACCGAACTGATGCGGCCGGCCCCGGACGACGACATCGCCGAGGTCACCAGCTACCGACGCACCCACCGCGGCGGGCGCGGACATACCGCCGTACGCCGCATCCGGGTCCCTTCCCGGGCCGAGCACGGCGCCTGGGTGCCAACCCGGGCCGCCGAGGCGCTCAGCCCCCGCCAACTGCGTGCGTACGCCGCTCTCGCCTACGCCACGGCGACCGGACACCACATGAGCCTGACCGACCTCGGCCGCGTGCTCCGGCACCGGTCCGGCAAGCAGGCTGGCGAGCCTCTGGACTCGCGCTCGGTGCGCCGCATCCTGCGAGTCCTCGAGGACCTGGGCTGGATCAGCGTCGACCGGCGGGCCGGATATCGCGGCCGTCACGTCTACACCGTGCACGACGAACCACTCCAGGGCCCGCTGAGTGCGGATCTTGATGAGGGATCGGGTGGGGATCTTGGCGGGGGATCCCTCGCGTATGAGGAAGACCACCTGACTGACTCACCCGATGATCCGCCGACTGCCGCCGTGGACATCCGCCGTAGGCGAGAGCAGGTAGTAGCGCGAGAGCCTGTGGAAAACCCCGCGCTCCCGCCGACGTTCCGCCGCGCGTACGCGGGACCGCAGCTGAGTCTCGCTCCGCGGATCTGGCGAGTCCTCGAACCTGTGAAGCCGCTGCTGGCCGGGCTGTCGCCATACGTGGTCCGGCAGGCTGCGCGGGACATCGGCCGCCAGCTCAATCAGGGCGCGGACGGTGAAGTACTGCGGGCTCGCCTGGAGTTCCGGTATGCGTCCACCGAGGACATCCGTGACGCGGGACGGTGGCTGCTTGGTGCCGCTCTCAAGCCTCCCGCGCGGCGCGCGTCGAGCTGCGGCCTCGCCGACTGCGACGACGGCGTCATGCGGTGGACCGGAGCCCCGTGCAAGGCCTGCACGGAGATACCCGCGCACCCGCTGAGTACGGCCACCGCGCCACCCCGGAGGCCGACATGAACGACCTCCCACGCCCGGCCACCATGCAGCTGCTCGCCCTGGCCGCCACCTGCCGCCCGGACTGGTCCGTCGACCAGCTCCGCGACGTCCTCGCCCAGGCCCGCACGGCAGGCATGGCTTGGGGGCGCGTCCTGGTCACGGTCACCCAGTTGATCGCCGACCCCGACGCCGAGCCCCCCGACCTTCTCGCCGCGCGACCGGACGCCTGGCGCCACCGGCGGCGACCGCCCGGACCCGACACCGCCCACCGAGGGGCCGCCGCCGCCCGCGCGGCCCTGCACAACACCGACATCAACAGCACCACTTGACCCGAGAGGAGACGGCGATGACCGCAACGATGCACATCGGCCGTCGCATCACCCCGAACCGCCCGCGCGCCAGCTTCCGTGAACGCTGGGACGCCTTCGCTCTGCGGCACTTCCGCCGCGTCCAGGCCGTCTTCTTCGCGCAGCTGCACGACACACTGCCCTTGGACGACCCCGACCGTTACGCCCTGGAAGCGCCGACCCTGGAGGCCGCCTTCGTGCGGCTGGCCGCCGAGCACCCCAACGCGGTCACCCCGGCCGACGGCGGCCAGGCCGCCCGCGACGCCGACCGCGAGATCCTGCTGCTCGCCGCCTGCGACAGCTGGTTCCGCGACGTCCACGGCCCCGAGTACCGGTGGGGTCCGCGCACCTCCGCCCAGTACAACCGGCTGCTCGGCGACGTCAGCAGCTGCTTCCACGCGGACGGCGAGCGATGAGCGCGCCTCGGCCCCACCATCTGACGGCCGGCCAGCGGACCCGCAGGAGGCTCGTCTCGGCGCTGAACGAGATCACTCGCAGCTCGGTGGCAGAGATCCGCATCACGCCAGCCCGCTACGGCGACGGCACCGTGTGGTGCGCCATGGCACTCACGGCAGGCCGGCGCGAAGTGCCACTGCCCGGCCATGCCCGCCAGGTCGCCTCCCTGATCCGCGAGGCCTTCCCACTCGCGGACTGGAGCAGGGCCCAGGACTACCACGTGACCAGCGGTGTACTGCGCGAGCACGTGACGCCGATGCCCGCCGCCCTGAACGGCGGCGAGCGGTGAGCGGCCACACCGTGAGGGCTCTCACCGACCACCAGCAGGCGGCCCGCCTGGCCCGACAGATGCCGGGCCAGTGGGTCCTTGCCGGCCTGTACAGCACCCGGGCCAGCGCTGTCTCCGCATCGCTTCAGGTGCGCACTGGCGAGCGGATCCCCGCCTACCGTCCCGCCGGTTCCTTCAGGGCGCGCACCGAGGTCACGCAGGACGGCGCCGACCTCTACGTCCGCTACGTCGACCACCCGAAGGGAGGGCTGGCGTGAGCACAACGAAGATCGAGTGGGCCGACCGGGTGTGGAACCCGGTCACCGGCTGCACCAAGGTCAGCCCTGGCTGCGACAACTGCTATGCCGAGAACATCGCGCACCGGTTCGCCGGGTCGAAGGCCTTCCCCGACGGCTTCAAGGTGACCCTGCACGATGACCGCCTTGACCAGCCGTACCGATGGAAGAAGCCCGGCCGGGTCTTCGTGAACTCGATGTCCGACCTCTTCCACGACAGCGTGCCGGACCAGTTCATCACCCGGATCTTCGACGTGATGGAAGCCGGGTTGAACCGTCGCCACACCTTCCTCGTCCTCACCAAGCGGCACGCCCGGATGCGGTCCTTCATGCAGGCCCGGCAGAGGGCCAAGCAGGAGTACGCGGCCAAGTTCGACCAGTGCCCGACCGAGGCTATGCGCAACAGCCCCGCAGCCCGAGACGCTCGGGCGCGCGCCGCGGGGCCGCCGGCCAACATCTGGCTCGGGGTGTCCGTTGAGAACCAGCGGTGGGCAGACATTCGGATCCCGGCCCTGCTGGAGACTCCGGCCGCTATTCGATTCCTCAGCTGCGAGCCGCTGCTAAGCCCGGTCAACTTGGTTGCGGCGGCGGGCCAGCGCGGATGCCACGGCGCGCACCACGGCGTCGGCACTGCGGGCTGCCCTCGATCGCCTCACCATCACCACGACGACCGCTGCACGCGGATCGACTGGGTCATCGTGGGCGGCGAATCCGGGCCCCGGGCCAGGCCCATGCACCCGCAGTCGGCGCGTGATCTGCGCGACGAATGCCAGCAGGCGGGCGTGCCGTTCTTCTTCAAGCAGTGGGGCGAGTACCTCAGTGCCCCGGTCGTGGACGATCCGGAGTACGCGGGAGGCCGGGCGTACGACAGCCCCCTCGGCGGCCGCCACTCCGCGACGATCCGCGAGCGCGGTACGGACTTCCGCGGTGGCTCCACTCGGCTCATGCGGCCCGGCGACCGTACCCGCCGCACCGTGATGCTCGACGCCGACACCATCGCCGTCCGCGTCGGCAAGAGCGCTGCCGGACGGCAGCTCGACGGCCGTACCCACGACGCATTCCCACGCGACGACGTCCGCGAGTCGCTCACCTCGGGCCTGACCGAGGACCTCGACGCCTTCTCCCGCCGCATCGACTCGACCACCAGCAGAGGCCACTGACCATGCACGACGCACCCCACCCGCTGGCCGGGCAGACCGTCACGGTTCAGCCCGCCGCCCCGCTCTTCACCTACTCGGGCACCGAGCAGCTTCAGATCCGGCTGGAGGACTGGCACGACCGGGTCTTCGGCCAGTCGTGGATGACCTACCAAGGTCACCCGGCATCGCTCGCCTACGCGATGCGATCGGCGGAAGGCAGTCTGCCCACCGACAACCAGGTCATCTACGGCAGGTGCGACCGAGGGTTCGGACACCTGGTGCACGTGAGCGAGATTCAGGACGGTGCCGAGTGACCGCCCCGAGCCTCATCCGCCGCTGGCGGCACCGCCTCAGCGACGCGCAGGCCAACCGGCTCCGCGTCCAACTTGCCACCTCGGAAGCCCGCAACCGCAGCTTGGAGCGGCGCCTGGCCGACCTCCAGGCCGCGAACGAGGCAGCCGACCGAGAACTGCGCGAGCGCACCGGCCCAGCGCGTTTCGACCCGGAGCAGCCCTTCGGCAGCCTTCCGCAGGCACCCGTCGAGGGGGCAGCGTGATCGCCTACCTGTTCCTCGGTGTCAGCGGTCTCGGCGCCGGTGCCGTGGTCGTGGCCGTCCGCTACGGCTACGGCCCGATCGAGGCCGCGCGAAAGGCCTTCGAAGGCAGCGGCGCCCGCAGGATCACCAGTCGCCAGCTGCGGGACGAACTTCGCCAGGCCCGCCACCAGCTGGCCGGTGCCGGGCAGTACATCGCCGGCCTGGAGGTGGACCGCGGTGAGCTGTCCGCCCTGCTGGAGCAGGCCGAGGGTCGGCACCTCCAGGAGACCGCGGGTCTGAGGCGGCAGATCACCGAACTCCGCGCCGCTCTCGACAACGCTCACGCGATGCGGTCGCTGCATCTGGGGCCGTCCCCGGCCGACGACGCAAGCGCGCTACCCGACGGCGTGCAGGAGTTCGCCGACCAGACCGCCACCGCCTGGCGCGCGAGCGCCTGACCCGAGCCACCGCCCGCCGCCGCGGATGTCACCGGCCCCGACGGCGGGCGGTACCACCACCGCAAGGAGAAGTACCCGTGTTCGATCGCTTCAAGAAGTCCTCGACCACCCCGGCAGAGCCCGCGGTCGCCCAGGCGCCGGCCACGGTCGGTGTCCCGGCCGGACTCGTCTCGCTCGTGAAGACCGCCGGCGTCTCGCTGGCCAAGGCGGGCGTGCCCGCTGGACAGCGGGCCGCCGTGTATCTGGTCATCGACCGCTCGTACTCGATGAAGGACTACTTCAGCAGCAGCGCCGTACAGAACCTCGCCGACCAGGCCCTGGGTCTGTCCGCGAACCTCGACGACGACGGCACCGTGCCCATGGTGTTCTTCGACAGCCGCCCCTACCCGCTGGTGGACATCAGCCTTGATCGCTACCAGGGCGTCGTGGACTACCAACACCGGCTGCACGGCGGCGAAGCCACGATGGGCGGTACCCAGTACGCAATCGCGATGACCATGGTCATCGAGCACTACATGCACAGCGGCGCCACGGACCCGGCCCTGGTCATCTTCCAAACCGACGGCGACCCCCAGGACAAGGACGCCGCCCGACTCCAGCTCGCCCAGGCGTCGAAGCTGCCGATCTTCTGGTCGTTCGTCGGGTTCGGCCGGTCCGAGGTCGGCTTCCTTCGACAGCTCAAGCAGATGGGCGGCCGCCTCGTCGACAACGCCTCGTACTTCCACGCCGGGGCCAACCCGTCCGGACTGCCCGACAGCGCGCTCTACGACGGCATCACCCGCGACTTCGGTACGTGGCTGACCGCAGCCCGGCACAAGCGGCTCCTGCCATGAACGGCGTCCCCGTCTGCCACCGATGCAGGCGCGTCCACTGCATCTGCGGTTGACCCTCACGTAAGGAGAAGCCTTGCCCCGCATCACACGCCGCGACGTCGGCGACGCCGCCACCGGACTCGGCGCCGGCACCGTCCTCGTGATCGCCACCCTCACCGTCGCCCTGATCGTGGCTTCGCTCCTGTGGGCCTTCGGCGTCTTCACCTCCGGCGCCAAGGGCGCCGGCGACGTCCGCCGTGACCAGAACGGCGCGAAGAACCGCGAGCACTGGTCCGCCACGTTCAACGCCGAGTTCCAGCAGATCCAGGCCGACCAGGGCATCGTCGCCACCCTCAAGCACCAGGCCGACGCCGAAAGCGCCACCGGCCAGGACCAGGCCAACTACCTGGGCGCCCAGAACAACTGCCTCCAGGACGTCGCCCAGTACAACGCCGACGCCGCCTCGACCCTCGGCGCGCCCTGGGTGCCCGAGGGCCTGCCTGCACGCATCGACTCCGACTCCTACTGCGGGAGCTGACCCATGCCCACCACCTACCGTCGCCGCGCGGCCGCCGTCGCTCTGGCAGCCGCCCTGCTCGCGCTCGCCGGCTGCACCAGCGACAACAACGCCAGCAAGCAGCAGGCCAAGCAGAACGACCTCGCCGCCGGCACCGCCCAGAAGTTCAACCAGGCCGTGCCGTACCCGTACGCGAACGGGATGCCCTCCGACCCGCTGGAGCGCAAGAACCTGGCCCGGCGCCTCACCCAGTACAACTCCAAGGGCAACACCAACTACGTCTATGTGTTCGCGGGGATGACCGACAAGGTCATCGGCTACTACGTCATCCGCGGCAAGGTCTCCTCGACCAGCTCGCAGATGACCTCCACCCAGGTCAACGTCCACTGCGGCTACGGCGGCGACAACATCACCTGCACCAACAACGCCATCGGCGACGACGGCTCCTACGGCCCCGACGAGGGCGGCGAGGGCGGGGTGTTCTTCTTCACCACGAACGGGACGCTCGTCGAGACCGACCAGCCATTCCTGGTGAGCAGCCAGCCGATCAAGCTCTACGCCAGCGTCCCCCAGCTCGACGCCCCCAAGCACTGACACCGCGCGGGGCGGCGTCGCTGCCCCGCGCTCCAACTCCTGGAGCTTCGTATGCCGAACCAGCCCACCCGTATCACCGAGCGGCTGAACACCACCAAGCTGATCGAGGCGGTCGCCGCGGACCTCGGCACCACTCCGAGCGCCGTCCGCGACACGATCATGACCACCTTCGACGTCATCGCCCGTGCCAACGCGACCGGTCACGACGTGGCGATCACCAACTTCGTCACGTTCATCTCGCACCGCGTCAAGCGGGCCACGCGCCGCAACCCCCAGACCGGGGAGACGTTCACCTCAGCCGCCCACCAGGTCGTCCGACTGCGGGTCTCCGACCACCTCGCCGACGCCGTCCGCCGCCGCGACCGCAAGGTCACCATCCGCAAAGCCGCCAAGGGCAGCCGGAAGACCGCGGAGTGAGCCATGGCCTACACCGGATCAGTACCCGACACCGGGGGCCACCGCCTCGACTGGATGGCACACATGGCCTGCCGCACCGAGGACCCGGACACATTCTCCAACCAGGAGCACGAGCACAACGCGCGCCTCATCTGCGCCGTGCGCTGCCCCGTGCGCACCGCCTGCCTGGCCAACGTGAAGAACCTGGAGAACGGCCAGGCCGAGGTCCGCCGCGACGGAGTCGTCGCCGGACTCACCGCGCACGAACGCTGGCGTCTCGACGCCAGCGCCCCCGGCCACAGCGACAAGCCTGCCCTCGTCTTCACCGGGCCGGCCCCGGACTGCGGTACATACACCGCCCTGCTCCGGCACCTGTGGTTCGGGGAGCGCGTCGACTCCACATGCTGGAGCGCCGAAGTACGCCGCGAGCGCCTCAGCCAGGCCACAGGCGCCGCCAACAGGCGGTCCAGCACGAAGAGAAAGGTCATCGCGCCGAAGAAGAAGGCCGCCGCACCCCGCGTGGTTGCACCGACCCGGAGCACACAGGCGAGCAGCAAGCCCCGCCCGAAGTCCCGCGGTGAAACGCCACACGAGCGGCGGGTCTACAGCCTGTGGGCGTCCGGGCTGAGCGATATCGCCATCGCTCGCGCCATGGCCGTCAGCGTGCCATCCGTCCAGCGCGTGTGTGAGCGCCTCGGCCTCATCCCCAACGCAGCGGCCAGAGCGTCGTGACCGAGCAACCCGCCCGCTTCATCTGCCCGCACGGCGGTTGCGACGCCCACGGCTACTGCCCCTGCGCGGAAGACGAGCCAGACGAAGACGACCTCCGCACAGCCGACGACATCGCCGAAGGCCGAGCGGTCATCCTCCGAGGCCGCATCCGCGACATCGACACCCTCCCGCCCATCGACAACTACAACCCCACCCGAGGCACCCCATGTCCACCCTGAGCCTGATCGCGATCGGCATCGCCCTGGCCGCCGTCGCAGGCCTCTGCTTCGGCCTGGCCGACCACTGGTTCTGCACGCTGCTTGCCCTCGCGTGCCTGCTCGGCGGCCTCGACGCCGCCTACCGCGACCTGCGGCTGTGGGCGCTCTCCTTCCTCGTCAGCGGCGCCATGTGCGCCGGAGGCGCCACCTACTCGATCTACGCCGCCACCCGGCAGCGGAGGCAGCGATGACGCCGCTCCAGGTCCTCATCGTGGCCGCCGTCGGGGGCGCCATCGGCTCCTTCGGCCTGGCCCTGGTCGTGGTCTGCGCCCTCGGCATGCTCGCCGCGAGCGACGACCTGGCCGCCCGGGCCCGCTCGCGCCGCACCCGGCGCCGTGCCAGATCAGACGACCTCAGCACCTGCCGCGCCATCGGCGCGCTCGGCACGCACGACCCCGACCACCAGCAGCCCTGAAAGAGAACCCGTGTCCGACAACGCACAGCTCGCCCGCACCGGCACCGCCGGAGTCCTCGTCGTCGGCGGAGTCGCCGTCACCGGCTGGTGGCTGCTCGCCGCCGCCCTGGCCGTCGTCACCGTCGGCGCCATCTGCATCCGCCTCGGCTTCCGCCACGGCCGAGGGGCGGGAGAGCAGTGACCAGACCCCTGACCGCGCACCGGCACCGCTCCGGCGTCCTGCTCACCGGCGCGATATGCCTGACCGGCGCCGCAGGGTGGGCCGCCCAGCACGGCATAGCCGCCGCCCAGTACGGCGGCCCCACCAGTTCGCGGCTCGCCGCCGTCTGGGGCGTCACGTTCCTGCTGCTCATCACGCAGACCGTGATGTACCACTGGGAGCGTCCCCGGCGTACCACTCCGCGGTCCCGCCGGCAGCTCGGCGCCCTGCATGTCGCCATCCTGCTGCCCGTCTACAACGAGGACCCCGGCTACCTGCGGCTCGGCCTGGAGAGCATCCTCGCCCAGACCCGCCGCCCCGACTCCGTGCACGTCGTCGATGACGGCTCGTCCAGCGGCGACTACAGCGCCGTCCGCTCCTGGTGGACGAAGGCGGCGGCCGCGGCGGACATCGTCACCACGTGGCAGCGAACCGACAACCAGGGCAAGCGCCACGCTCAGGCCGCCGCCGTCACAGCGAGCCCGCAAGCGGACGTGTACGTCACCGTCGACTCCGACTCCAGCCTCGCCCCGAACGCTCTGGAGGAGCTGCTGCTCCCCTTCGCGCAGGCCCGGGTCCAGTCCGTCGCCGGGGTCGTCCTCGCCACCAACCACCGTGCGAACCTCCTGACCCGCATCACCGACCTGTGGTTCACGACTGGGCAGCTCACCGATCGCTCCGCACTGTCCGCGATGGGCGCCGTCCTCGTGAACTCCGGACCGCTGGCCGCCTACCGGGCCGCCATCATCCGGGAGAACCTCGACGGCTACCTGAACGAGCGCTTCATGGGCCGCCCGGTCATGTTCTCCGACGACTCCCTACTCACCCTGTACGCGCTGCTCGGCGGCCGCACGGTGCAACAGCCGACCGCGATCGTCTTCACCGCCCTTCCGGAGCGGCCATCCCACTTCCTACGCATGTACCTGCGCTGGATGCGCGGCTCCACCATCCGCTCCGTGTGGCGGTTCCGGTACCTGCCGCTGACCAGCTGGGCGTACTGGGCCCACCTGCTGCGCTGGTTCCAGGTCGCCCTGTCCACCGCCGTCCTCGGGTGGCTCTTGGTCGTCGAGCCCGCCGCGTACGGTCACACCCCGCCCGCCAGCTTCCTGGTCGTGCCGTTCCTGATCGGCTGGGCGCAGGGTCTGCGGTATCTGTCCATTGCCCGGGACGACGAGGCCTTCGGCGGCCGGCTCGTCACCTGGCTGCTCATGCCTCTCGCGGTGGTCGCCGGCTGGACCGTCCTGCGCGCCATGCGCTGGTACGGCATGGCCACCTGCGCCCGCACAGGCTGGGGCACCCGCCAGAACGGCGCCGAGGTCGCCCTCATGGAGCCGGCTGCCGTGAGCCCACCCGCCGGCCTGCTGGACGACGACACCGTGCAGATCCCCGTCGCGAAGCTGCTCGACCCCGAGACGGAGACGACCCTCACCGTGCCCATCCCGCGCCAGCGCACGAGCTCGCTCCAGCCGGAAGGAATCGCCTGATGGCCGATGAGAAGACCGTGAAAGCCGCCAGCACGCCGCTGGCGCCAGGGCCCAAGGACTGGACACCGGACCACTACCGCGGCACCGGAATGCAGCCCTTCGACGTGATCAACGCCTTCAGCCTGGACTTCTACGAGGGCAACGCCCTGAAATACCTGCTCCGCTGGCGGAAGAAGAACGGCATCGAGGACCTCTGCAAGGCCCGCACCTACATCCAGCTCCTGATCGACCGTGCCGAAGCAGGGGAGTACAACCGATGAGCGAACCGAGCTTCCCGCGGACCTTCGTCGCCCAGCGCGACGAGGACGTGTCCGGCATCTCCGGTGAGGGTGTCATCGCCGAGGGCGTGCAGTTCTCCGACGGCTGGGTCGTCACCCACTGGCTCGACCAGCCGCCGATGCACGAGCCGAAGACCGACGTCTGGCACAACAAGGGCTCGGCACCCTTCGAAAAGATCCACGGCCACGGCGGCGCCACCCGCATCCTGTGGGCCGACGAGGTAACCGCTGCTCGCCAGCAGCTGGCCGCCGACATCGTCGAGGCCTTCGACGTGCCCGGCTGGATGGCGGGCCCCGGCGCCGAACGAGAGGTCCTCCGCCGGCGGATCGAGCGGGCGATCAACTTCGCTCGAGACGAGCACCTTTGCCTGGTCGACGTCCCCCAGGAGGCCGTCGACGCTGTGATGCTGGTTGTTGGACAGCTTCAGCGAGAGCGGGATCGCGCGCGCCGGGCGGCCGGGCGGGCCTACCAGCTGGCAGACCGCTGGCAGGCCGCGCATGGCGCGTCGATGTTCCTCGTGCGGGCCGCCGGCGCCGAGCTGCGCGACGAACTGGACGACTCCGCAGCCGCAGACGCAGAAGTCGTCCACTCGGAGGCGAACGCGCAGGCCAGAGATCTGTCAGGGGTGGACGACGTGGCGGCCGCCGAGTGCTCGGCGCTATACACCCGCTTCAGCAACGACAAGCGCCAGTGCATCCGAGCTGCGCAGCACCGCGGCGACCACATCGACGAGCACGGCTTCCACTGGTCCGACACCGTGGCCGTGTACCCCGTCATCGACGACCAGTTGCCGCCCCCCGAGGGACCGGAGTACACGCCCTGCGCGTGCGGGCACATCGACCCTGAACATAGCGATGCCCTGTTCCGCCATTGTCTGAAGTGCGGCTGCCTCAGGTACCGCATCGAGCCGCCCGAGCAAGGCTCGTTGGGCGCCAACGACACGCAGGCTTGCCCCTACTGCTCTGGTGCTCCGCAGTTCCCTCGCAGCGAACTGGCCGCCCATGTCGAGAATCAGCACGCCCGCGTCCTGACCGCGCTCGCCAGCGGCGTAAGCCTCGACGAGGTCCTGCACGATGCCGCGTCCGCGTGCCGCCTCTTGCACGAGCGGCAGGTGTGACGTGGCACGGCGCATCAGGGCCGCGATGGTCGAGGACTACCTCCGCGCGCAGGGCCACGAGTTCAGCGAGTTCGAGGGCGGTGACTGGGACCCGGGCGTACGTGTCGCCCAGGCCGGACGGCGCATGGTCACCGTCTTCTGGGACGGCCCGGGAGAGGCCGACCAGCTGAAGGGGATCGAGGCCGAGCTACGCAGCGGCGGCTTCCATGTCGTGCCCACGCAGCAGGACCGCAGCGGGCGCCGGCGGCTGGAGGTGTCACTGCCGTGATGGAGCGTCTTGTTATCGACTGCCACGAGCTGTTGGACAGGGTGATCGGCCAGCCCGACGGGCTCCGGTCCGTACAGCGCTGGCTCCGTCTGCACGGCATCGACCCGATCGACGTGCCGGTGGACTCCGAGATGGTCATCGAGCCCACCGCATTCGGGCCGGTCATTCGCTACACCGCCTACCTCCGCAACGACCAGGGCCACCGGTACGTCGATCCCGAAGCCCCCGAGTTCGCGGCCTCAGAGGATCGCACGGCGCTGCTCCGCATCGCCCCCGAACCGCAGTGGCTCAGCACTCAGGAAGGTGACCAGTGACCACTACCAACCCAGCCGAGGAGTTGCGCGCGGCCGCGGCCCGGCTCCGCGACGATCGGAACTGCGATGGCTTCCTCGTCGACTGCAACAGTCGCGAACTGCTGGAGATGATCCGGGTCCTGCTGGGCGCTCGTGAGCCGTTGATCCGATGGTTGGAGGACGCAGCCGTCATCCACCTGCCCGACAGCGAGTGCGGCTACTGCGACAGCCGGCGGAACCTGTTCAACCTGCCGTGCCCCGCTCTCGCCGTGGCCCGCGCCATCAGTGGCCTCACCGACCCCGGACGCGGCCGGTCCGGCCACATCGAGGACCGGCTCAGCGGCGCCTCCATCTACGAGCGCCTGATGCGTGCGAGCGGAGAAAGCTGATGCAACCCGTCTTCACCCGCGGCTTCCGCCTTCACCTGTCCGACAGTCAGTACCTCGACGGCGCAGAGTTCCCCTCCGGCCGCGTGTTCGTCCTCGATGACCCCGAGTACGGCTTCGCCACGGTCGCCACGTCGCTGGAACACCTGCTGGAGGGCTACCACGGCGCGACCGTGGAGTGGCCGGCGGTACCCGTCGAGGCACATCCGGCGCGCGAGGCATGGCGAGTCGAGTACCGCCACGCCGACGTCTGGCTGCCCGTGCGACCCACCTCCGACCGGCAGCGGGCCGCCGACGACCTGACCAGACGTAGGCAGCGTCACCCCGAATTCGAGTTCCGCCTGGTCCACGTGACCACCAACTACACCGTTGAGGAGTCCTGATGGGCGCCGAGCACCACGTCATCACGATCGACCGGCATGTGTGGCAGATGAAGGGGCCGGCCCACCACACCGAGGTCGACAAGGCCATGGCCGTCGCCAACCAGCAGCGCAGCCAGCTCGCCGCAGGCGGCATGTGGACGGGTGATGTCTACGTGTCCGCCGACGACGAGCACGTCATCGTCACCTTCGACGCCCGACGCGCCGAGGCCGACGCACGCACGAGCGCTGCTCCGACCGACACGGAGGCCACCGATGCCTGACCTGCCCTTCACTCCTCCGAGTACGAGCCCGCAGCCCTTCGACCTGGACAAGGTCAACACGGCCCTCGCCGACGCGGTCCTCGGGATGGTCCGAATGATGATCCGGGAACCCGGCACAACCCCCAGCCCGGCCGAGGCCAAGGCTGTCATGGAGAGCGTGCGTCAGGGGCTGATGGCCGGCAGCCAGGCCTGCGCCGAGATCACGCGCGTGCGCACCGATCTGGCCGCGCTCCGCGACAGCCACCGCCCCCAGCCCCACGCCGACCCCACGAAACCCGGCGCGCTGTGCTCGGCCTGCTCCGTCCAAGGCTCGATCATCACCTGGCCATGCGGCACCTGGTCGACGGCCGAGCGGATCCTGAACCACGGGAAGGCCTGACGTGCCCGACGACTTCGAGCCTTGCGACTCGCCGGTCACCGAACTCGCGGCTCAGGCTGCCCTGCATCACGAAGTATTCCTCGCATGGATCGAGGCCGGCTTCACCGAGAAGCAGGCCCTGGAACTCCTCAAGGCGCTGATTACCGCCTCCCGTTCCGAGGGAGGCGAGTAGTGCTCAACGAAGAGCGGGTCACGCTCGCCTTCAAGCAGTACGCAATGCAGTTCGCGGTCGCCGAGGAGCTGCTCCTGGACCTCGACGTCTCAGTACAGCGAGAGGTCCTCTTCCGGCAGTTCCTCTTCCAGTTGCGGACCAGGATCCTCGCCGACGACCTGCCGCCTCAGCGCCTTACCCAGCGCACTCGCGTGCCGTACGAGGTGCCGGCGTCCACCTGGCAGATGTGGAAGGCACGTCACGCCCGCCGCTGGTACGCCCGGCGGCTCGTGGCCCGTTGGCCGGTCCGCTATGAGCCGGACCCGGACGGCCGCGGCACGGAGGCCGTCTGCACCTTCGACCTGGAGCGGTACCGCATCTACCCGCGCGCCCGGGTGGAGCTGCCGCGAGACCGCTTCGGCATGGAAGTGCTGGCCCACGGCATCCGCAACATCCGCTGGAGCGCAGGGGAGGGCACCGATGCCTGACGGGATATGCACGATCCAGTCGACCCTGGACGATGACGGCCAGCCGGCCTGCCTGATGCGGTGGGGGAGCACCGGCGGGGTCATCCCCGTCTTCGTCGTGCTGAACACGGCTCGCGAGCTGATGGCCGCCGCGAGCGCAGCCGAGACCGACATCGCCCTCATCGAGACGTTCCGGCAGGACTTCAATGCCGACGACGACACTCTCGGTGGCGTGCTCGGCATGGTCCGCGGGCGCCGGCCGATGCCCGAGGGCCGGTGCGCTCTCCGGATCGCCGCGGTCGCCGGCGCCAAGACCGGCAAGCCGTATGTGCACATCGGCCGGGGCTCCATGAAGGGCGCGCTGTCGCCCGACGAGGCGCGCGACATGGCCCTTCACTGGACGCAGGCCGCCCTCGCCGCCCAGCTGGACGTCAAGCTGCGCGACGCCCTCGCCACGTGGGATCGGCTCGACATCGTCGAGATCGAGGACCTGTTCACGCTGATGAGAGAGGGAACACGGTGAACAGCCTGAACAACCTGGCGGCAGAACTTCCAGTGGCGCACGGCTACTCGCTGCGCGACCTCCACAAACTGGCAGCCTCCAGCTGCTCCTACGACCGGTCGATGGCCTCCGACGCCACCACCCGCTACGACGTCGCCTGGTCCGCCATCGCCGAGGCCCTCTGCTCCGCGGCCGAGCCGCCCGAGTGGCACGATCTGTTCACCGTCGGCTGGCGCGCGATCTACGCCGAGGTCCGCGAGATGCGGCACCTGTTCGGGCAACGCGACAAGGACGGCACCAACGAGGTCGCCTCGTCGCAGCGGTTCCGGCAGTACTGGACCCTGCCGCCCGCACGCCCGGAGGAGGGCATCGCCGAACGCGTTGCCGTACCGCAGATCCTGGGCGTGCTCACGGAAACCGAGCGGGAGGCCGTCGTCGCGCTCGCTGTGCACGGCGACTACCAGGCCGCCGCGGACGCGCTCGGCATCAAGTACTCGACGCTGACGCAGCGCATGACCTCCGCCCGTCGCAGGTTCCGCGCTCACTGGTACGCGCCGGAGACCGCACCACCGGTGAAGGGTACGGACCGCCGGGTCGGCTCGCGCACCAAGCCGTTGGCGACGCACTGCCAGGGCGGTAAGGGGCCGCACGAGATGACCCCGGAGAACACCTACCGCCGACCGAACCCGAAGCCAGGCAGGCGCGGCGAACGCGTTTGCCGCGCCTGCGAGTCCGAGCGCGGCAAATCACGTTGGGCACGGAAGACGAGGGCGGCTCATGCAGACGCTTGACGGCTTGGTCGCCGACCTCATCAGCCGGTACACCGGCGACGAGCAGCACCCCGGCGACGACGGCCCCGGGCTCCTCCATCGGCTGGACACGCTCGGCCTCCGTACCCGGCAGCCAGCCGTCGGTGGCCACGCGCCACCGGGATCCCGACCGCCGACGTCACTGGAGGCCGTCTCGTGGTCGCAGCGCATTAAGAGCGAGGCTGTGCAGCTGGACGCCGAGCTGCGCGGTTCGCCGCACACGCAGCCCTGGTACCGGGCTCTGCCCGCGATTCCGCCGGGCGCCGAGAATGCTGGTCGTGAGCCGGAGGTACGGCAGTTGGTCAGCCGGTGGCACGGCACGGTGCTCACCGTGCTGGGCCTGCGCGGGCCCAGCGTGCACTTCCGGCACGCCCTCTGCCTGACGTGTGGGCAGCGGACCGTGTATGGCCGCGCGGACGATGACCGGCCGCGCGCCTGGTGCATCAACGATGCCTGTGAGGACGGCGAGACTGGGCAGCCGGCCCGCTACGAGGGAACCCGGCTGTACCTGCTGACGGCGAACCATGTCGGCTGATGTTGGGAGGGTCAGTCGCTTGAGTCGCTGACCTGGCCCCGGGTCGGCGGCCGCCGGCGCTCGACGCCGGCGGCCCTGGCCATGAGCCGGTACTTCTCCGGGTCGTAGCCGGTGAGACGGGCGAGGTCGCCGACGGTGGCCCCGCCCTCCCGCATCTCGCGGACGGCCATCTCCTGGAGCGGGCCGCGCAGTTCCCGGAGGGTGTCGTGAGCCCTCTTGATCCGGGCGAAAAGTTCGGCCGCATCGTCGGGCGGTTCGTAGTTGCTGCGGGCCATGGCGTTGATCATCGCATGTTCCGTAGGCCAGATACCCGGCCTGTCGTGCAGTGTCGTCATGTCAAAGACCCTCTCGGAATGTCTCGTACTTTCTTTGACTTACCCCTTCCATAGGCCGCATTCTCGGCCTATCCTGGAAGAGAAGCAAGGGACTCCGAACCGGGGAGGGAAGCCATGTCTGTGCTGGTCAGCCGCCGAATCACGGTCGCCGAATACCTCGTTCAGCGGGGTCTCCCGGCCGACTGGCGCTATGGCTCTCCGCTCGGCCGAGTCGCCGCCGAGATCTACCGGCAGAGCTACCGGCGTGAACCCGGCCGAGCCTTCCGGTGGATCAACGGCCGATTCCGCAAGGTCATGGCCTACCGGCCGGAAGAGACCCACGTTCTCAGGGCCGCGTGGGACCGATACGGCCGCACCGCCGGACACCGCCACATCCCCGCCGCACCGACAGTGCGTCCCCACCGGGCCACGTTCGTCAGCGGCGACGCCATGCGGTGGACGCCCGGCAACGGACCCGTCCGCAACCACCCGTAGCCCACCGATCGCCCGAGGGGGAGTCATGTCGGACACGCTGATCCGGTCACTCGATCTGATCGAGCCGGGAGACCTGGTCATCTACCACGGGTCCATCCGGTCCCTGCACGGTCTCTGGCTCGCCATCCCGTGCCCCTGCCAGATCTGCCGCGCGATGGACGTCCTCGGCCTGCCGGACGCCCGCTTCGCGCTCGGCGACCCCTGGGGCGAACGGCCCGGCCCGCACCACGTCCGCCGCGAATCCCTCACCCGCTCCGCCGCCTGCGGCTGAGCAACAGACCGGCGGCCGGGCTCATCCCCCCCCGGCCCGGCCGCCACCCGGACCCGTAGCTCAGCGGTCAGAGCAGGCGCCTTAAAACCGCCGGTCGTCGGTTCAACTCCGACCGGGCCCACCACGACAGACACCCACCATCCGAAGGGGTCACCGTGACCATCACCGACGTCAACACCGCGTTCGCCGACGAGAAGACCCACCAGATCGACGCCGCGCGAAGCCGCGAGCAGGCGTTCCAGGCCCGCATCGACCGGGGCGAGATCCGCCTCGTCGGTGGCGAGCAGTACGAGGTACTCACCGGCTGGGACCGGGGCGAGCGGTTCACCGTCTCCCGGAACGCACAGGGCGCCATCGACGCGATCCTCGCGAACCACGGCCTCGACTCCCGGGCGGACGGCACGATCGCCCTGTACGCGTCGTCCCCGGCCTGGCACGGCCTCGGTCAGATCATCCCCGGCGGCATCACCGACATCGACACGGTGCTCCGCGCGGGCGGTCTCGACTTCACCGTCACCACCGTCCCCGCCCTGTACCAGTGGGGCGGCGAACTCCGCGAGCACTCCGACCACTTCCACACGGTCCGGGAGGACAGCGGCGCCGCGCTCGGCGTCGTCGGCCGCCGATACGAGCCGATCCAGAACCGGCAGGGCTTCGAGTTCCTTCAGGAACTGGTCGGACGCTACGACGTGGTCTGGGAGTCCGCCGGAGTCATCAAGGGCGGTCGCCGGGTGTTCATCTCCATCCGGCTCCCCGAAACGGTCGCGATCGAGGCGGACGGCATCAACGACACGATCGTCCCGTACGTGGCCGTCATGAACGACCACACCGGGCAGGGCACCTTCCAGTGCGTCGTCACCCCGTGGCGCCCCGTCTGCGCCAACACCGAGCGGTTCGCCGTACGCGACGCACACACCCGCTGGGCCGTCCGCCACACCGCAGGCGCCGTCGACCAGATCAAGGAAGCCCGCCGCACCCTCGGTCTGTCCCTCGACTACTTCGAGAAGTACGCCGCCGAGGAGACCGCGCTCGCCCGGACGGACATGGCCGTCACCGACTTCCGCAAGGTCATCGCCGATCTGTGGCCCCTCGACGACGACGCCACCGACAGGACCAAGAACAACCACGCCGCACGGCTCGGCGCCCTCGACGACGTCTTCCGCACCGAGACCGAGCGCGTCGGCCGCACCGCCTACGCCGCCGAGCGGGCCATCACCGGCTACCTCGACCACGTCGCCCCACGCCGCCCCGGCAAGACCATGACCGAGGAGATGGCCCGCGCCACCGCCGCCCTCGAAGGCGCCGACGACGACATGAAGAACAAGGCCCACAAGCGGCTGATGCTGCTCACCCGGGCCTGACAGACCGGCGGCCGTAGCGATCTACCGCCGCCAGGGCCGCGCCCCGCGCTCCCGCCCCGCTCTGCGAGGCGCGGCCCACCCCACAACTCAATAACACGGTGCTGTAGCTCAGTTGGCAGAGCGCGGATCTTATAAGTCCTGGGTCGCGGGTTCGAGTCCCGCCAGCACCACTCCAACGCCTCTCCACGGTAATGGAGTTGCCATGACCGACACGGTCACGAAGTACCCCGCCACGCCCGCCGCCGTCGCGTCGGCAGTCCTCGACGCGATCGAAGCACAGCCCCACGCCTTCGACATGGAGGACTGGGTCTACTTCCCCGACGCTGGACAGCTGCCTCCGGACGCCGAGCCCGAATGTGGGACGACGCTGTGCGCCGCCGGATGGGCTGCCCGCGCGGCGGGCTGGACCATCGTCGCCCTCGACGACGACAGCAGGACGCAAGTCCTGGTGCGACAGCCCGATGGCACCGATGAGACGGTCACCGTGCGCACGTTCGCGCAGAAGGGCGAGGAGCGCCGCCTGATCGCCCAGGTTGGGGCAGAGGTCCTCGGTCTCAAGCCCGGCGAGACGTTCTTCTACGCCGACGCCTCCACGGCGCTGCACCGCCTCCGTGAGATCGCCGAGAGCTGACCGGCTAGACCGCCCGGGCGGCCGGACACGCGACCCGCGCTTCGGCGCGCTGGCGCGCGCTTCCCGCCGCCGGGGCCCCACCTGGAGATCCCACCATGCCGAAGCCCCGCCGCTCACGAGCGGTCCGACCGCCCGCGCGTGCCGCAGCCCTGCCGCGCCGCGGCGGCCTGGCCGTCCCGTGGATCACTGGTTGGTTCGACGGCCGCCCGTCCTTCGGGATCAACTTCCCGATCCGCCGAATCCAGTGCATCACGCACCGGGCCTGCCAGTTCTGCCGCCAGCCGCTCGGCCGCCGCATCGGGCTGGTCGTGCGCCCGGCGGACGCCGGCGTCGGCTACGTCGACGAGCCCGGCATGCACCCCGAGTGCCTGGACTACGCCGTCGCCGTCTGCCCGATGCTGAACGGCTCGATGGACCGGTACCGGACGACGCTGCCCGCCGCCGTGGCCGCCCTGGTCGCCGTGCAGGCATCGCGCGCCGGAAAGCCCGCCGAGGCGTACGAAGCCTGGTACATCACCCCGTCCGGCTACGAGATCGCCTACGGCCCCGACGGCGCCGTGCTCGGCATCCGCCTCGACGTGCCCGTGCTGATGAAGCGCCCCGTGCGCGCCGCAGCCCGGCCCCGCCTCACCGACGAACAGGCGGCGCTCCTGCGCCAGGTCCTCGACCTCGAAGCCGTACGCGCCGTCGAATCCCTACTCGAGATTCCAGGAGAGACACCCTCATGAGCACTACGCCGGGACACACCATGTCCAAGGCCGGTGACCTGGTTCGTGCCTTCAACCACGACACCATCAACACCGGCGACGGCTGGCAGTACCCGCCGCACGCGTACGACGCGATTGGATCCCTCGCTTACCTGGTGCGGATGCTGCCGCAGGCTATCGAGCAGTCCATGCGGCCCGTGCAGCGCACGCACGGAGAGGGCCGCGTCACCGTCGACGGGGGCGGCACCCCGGGCCATGCGGTCGAGCACCTGCGCACCGCCCTGGCCAATGCCGAGGCCGCCGCAAAGCTGCTCGGCGCCGCTCTGGACCATGCGCACGCCGCCGCAAGCCCGCTGGGCCTCAACACGCGCGGGCTGCCCGGCTTCGACGACTGACATGGCCAACCCGAAGCGCATCCGCGCTCTTCGCGCCGCCGAGAACTCTTCGGCCGCGAAGTGGCGCCGCCGCGCCGCCGCCGACCGAAGCCAGCCCGAGACCCTCCCGACGCTCGGCAGCGGCGAACAGGGCTGGTGCGGCGCCCCGAAGGCGCACGACTGGCCCGGCAAGAGCGACGGCGCACCCCACCCGCGAGACATGGAAGGACCATCATGACCACCACAGAGATACCGGCCGGCCCCGTCGAGAAGCCGCCCGCCGGCTTCCGGTACGGGGAGGAGCAGGCGACACTCCTCCGGGACACGCTCGCCGCCGCCGGCGTCGACCTGGGGGAGTACGACGGCGTCATCATCGACTGGCTGTCCCACTGGGAGTGGTCCACGGTCGCCGTAATCGCGTCCTGGATCGCACGGGCCGCCACCGCCCGGCCGCCCACCGAGCCTGTCGCCCTCCCGGGACGCTTCGACGCCACACCGGCCGAGGTTGACCAGCACCTGCGCCGGATCCTTGCCGAGGACAGGGTGCTGCTCTACCAGCAGGCCATCGGTGGCGCGGCCGCGCATGAGGCGGCCGAGGACCTGATGACCGAGTACCGCACGAAGGAGCGGGACCAGGCCTGGGCATTCGCATCCGCGCACATCGACCCGGCCGAGGGCGGCGGCCCCTACCCGTCGCAGTTCCAGTGCTCGCAGCACGACGGCTTCGGCCCGTGCCCGGGCGCGCCCCGGTGCACGCCGCGAGAGGACACCGGACAGTGACGAGCGCGGCGCCACTGCTCCTGCTGGACGTGGACGGGCCGCTGAACCCGTTCGGTGCACCGCCCCACCGGCGTCCCGCCGGCTACCGGACGCACCGGATGAAGCCGGACACCTGGGTTGCCCAGCACCACGGCGTACCCGAGCACCTGGTGAAGCCCCTGCGCGTGTGGCTCAACCCGGCCCACGGCGCGGCACTCCTAAGCCTGCCGTTCGAGCTGGTCTGGGCCACCACGTGGGAGCACGACGCCAACGAGTGGATCGGCTGGCGCATCGGTCTCCCGCGTGCGCAGAACTTTCCGGTCATCGAGTTCGGCAGCCAGTTCGCCCACCGCGCGGACGGGACGTACGTCAAGACGCACCGCATCGTCGAGTACGCGGCCGGCCGGCCGTTCGCCTGGGTCGACGACCAGCACGGCGACATCGACCGGGCCTACGTCGCCGAGCACCACCCGGGCCCCGCCTTGTTGCACTGGGTCGACCCGTGCAAGGGCCTCACCGACCACGACTTCACCATCCTCGCCGACTGGGCCGCCCAGCTCGGCTCTGACACCGTGAAGGGAGCCGAGGGCTGATGGCCCATGGACCCGAGCACTACCGGGAGGCCGAGCAGCTGCTCGCGCGCGCCCACCACTACACCTACGGCGACGGCGCAGACCCGGTCACCGGACAGGCACTGGCCACCGAGGCCATCGGCCACGCCCTGCTGGCCACCGCCGCCGCCACCGCCCTCAACGACAACTCGCACGACGAAGGCGGCATGCCCCTCGACGACTACAAGGCCTGGCAGGAGGTGGCCGGCGTCTACAAGCCGCGCCGCAAGGGAGGCGACGACACATGACGACGCCGGAGCACACACCCCGCACCGTGTCCTGCCCGCCCGCGCCGGAGGGCTGCGGCGCGGCCGTCGGCCAGCCGTGCATGAGCCACGGCGGCACCCGCGAGCGCACCGACTTCCACCGGTCACGCACTGCCGCCTGGATTCAGGCCCGAGTCGACCGCAGTCCCGCCGTCAGTCTCATCCAGCGCGCGGCTGTCCAGAAACGCGGGATGCACGCCAAGCACACCGTCAGGCTGCTGGAGGAGCACGGGCTCACCGCCGAGGCGGCCCTGATCCAGCGGGCCCTCAGGGACCGCAACGGGCTGATGTCCGCCAAGCAGGCCGCCCAGCTCCTCCTCGACCACGCCGAGCGCGGTGAGCACCGATGAGCGCCCGGGACGAACTATCGGCCGAGCAGCGGGCCACGCTCGCTGCCCAGCTCGGCGACACGCAGCCTGCCCGGGCGAGTCTGCTCATATCGTTCGGCAAGTCCGTCCAGGGCCGTCGCGAGCACGACCACACCACCCAGAGCGAGGACTGGTACTGCCTCAACCTCGCCGCGTACATGGGCGAGCGCGCGGCCGCCGTCCTGCGCCGCCTGCTCGACGCCGAGGCCCGCGCCGAGCGCTACCTCACGGCGTGGAAGCTGTGCCGCACCCGCGCCCTCTCGCTCGCCGGCGCCGCCGACCGGTACGCCGCGCGCGCTCGCCAGGGACAGACCGCGCTGCAGGACGCGCTCGTCGCCATCCTCGGCGCCCAGGTGGAACGCGATGCGGCCCGCACCACGACGCTGCACCAGGTCGACGAGCGGCTCGCCGCGATGCAGCTCCCCGACCACCTCAAGGGCACGCTGAACGCTGGTTCGTACGCCGACGCATGGCGCCACTGCCGGGACATCGTCCAGGCCATGGCCGATGACGCGGAACGGGAGAAGGGCACCAGCGGCGGTCCCCAGTCGCACACGGGCGAGCCCACTCCCGACTTCTCCGGACTGCTGGCGCACGTGACCGTCTTCGAGATCCCGTGCACCGGCTCGGCGCTGCCTCTCCAGCTGCGCCGTAGCACTGCCAGCGGCGACCGGTGGGCCATCTGCGACCGTGAGGGCCGCCGCTGGCACCGCGTGCACGGCTTCGTCCACGAGCGCCAGGACCTTCGGGAGCCCGAGCGCACAGACACCCGGTTCCCGCTCGCCGAGGCGTGGCCGCTCGCGCAACGGATCGCGGCCGGAGAGGCAGGCACGTGATGGCGATCGGCTACGCGCACACCCTGTTCTGCGACCGGCGGGGCTGCCGCGCCAAGGTCACTGTGGAGCGGACCCGGAACGCCGCGCATGCCCGCCGGATGGCCCGCATGCGGCACGGCTGGGGATGCGACACCGCCGGCGACTTCTGTCCCACCGACAAGACGGCGCCGGCCCGGCCGGCCACGAGTGAGACGCCGTCGCGCGACGGCGCCGAGACGTCGTACACCGGACGCGGCAGCGAGGGGGAGCGGTGAACACCACCCAAGGCAGCGTCGCGCGCCAGTCGCGAGACGGCGCTGAGACGTCGCATGAGACACCGGTGATACCGCTACGGCCGGGCCTCGCTGAGCCGCCGAAGCCGCCGCCGTCCGAGCCGCTCGACGTCGCGCGACGGCGCATCGAGGCGCTGAGACTGTCGCGCGAGAGTCTGTCGCTGCGGGAGATCGGTGACAGGCTCGGCGTCTCCAAGGACACGGTGCGACGCGACATCGCGGCCGCCGAGCGCGAGGAAGCCGAGGCGGCCGAGGAGACGGCGCGCGACACCGGCGAGACGAGCGACGGTTCGGACGAGACACCGCCGGCGCCTGGCGACGGCGACCGCGACACGCTCGTACTCGTCCTCGACGAGCCGCTTCGCCAGGCCCTCACCGTCCTTCGCGGCGTCCGCGGTGCGGCGGACGACCCGAAGCAGAACGTCGCCGTGGCGCGCGCCGCGATCCGCTCGCTCGCTGATCACTTCGAGGACCAGCGCAACAGGGGAGGAAGGACGTCGTGATCAGTCAGGCAACAGTCAACGCGGTGCAGACCGAGCTTGTCGACCATCTGCGTACGCGAAGCGAGTGGGACGAGCAACCGGCGCTGTTCACCATCCATGAGACCACCAGCGGCGCGAGCCTCGCTCAGCTGCCGGTCCCGGAGCTGGTCTGGGCGACCCCCGGGCATCCACCGACCACAGTTGCCGCGCTGGCCGCTGTCGCGCTCCAGCTGCCCCGCCATCCGGACGGATCACACCCGCTCGTCAGGCCAGGCGTCGGACGGCTGATCGGCGCCGCCTTTCGGTACGAGGCCTACGCGATCAGCGGAGGGTCCACGGAGCCGGCCGTTCAGGAAGCCCTGCGCCGCAAGGCAGTCGGAGGATCGGTGCCCCGCTTCCAGGAGATCCCCGGCCGCGTCGAGCAGCGATGCATGACTGCGGTGGACGCCGACGGCGGACGGTACATGGCCAGCAGCGCCCGCATCGACGAGTCGATGCCGGAGGCCGCGGAACCGGTCATGCAGTACCTCGCATTCGGTGACCCGCAGAGGGACCGACTCACGGGCAACGTCGTAGACGCCACCATCCGCTTCCTGAACGCGATCAAGCCCGTACCCACGAAAGGACGCACCGCGTGAGCCCACGTCCCGAAGCCGTCGCCGCCGCCAACTGGTGGGCGAAGACGCTCGCCGAGCCGCCGGGCCACGACCTGGGCCGCGGCGCCGCCGAGTCGAGCACTCCGGCCAACTCGGTCTCGGCTCTCGTCCGCCGGCAGCGCAGCCAGGCCGACATCGAGGCCTTCCGTGAAGCCTTGGCCGAGGAGATCGAGCAGCACATCGCGCAGTACAGCTGGCGCTCAGAGGCACCGGACTTCGGCTCCTACATGCGCTCGATCGGGGTCGACTACGGTCCCGACGACGTCCTGGCCGATGCCGCCGAGAAGGCCGGCTTCAAGCTGAAGGCGCTCGACCTGCCCATGAAGACCGTCATGTGGATCAATCCGGGTGTCGTGAAAGTCGCCCAGGGACATGGCGCGCCCATCACCGTCATCTGGGAGGCACCGGGTGCCTGACAACAGCTTCACCCACCCTGCGTCCGGCCGCACCTACGTCGAAGACGATCCGGCGGCGCACTTCGCCACCCTGGTCGGAGTCTTGGCCCGGCAGTGCGACGCGTTCCTCTACCACCACCAACGACGCCTCAAGGGCCTGGACTACCTGGCGCAGCACACCGAATGGTCCAGCGACCCGAGCAACATCGCCCGGACGATGGCGCACACGATCGAGCAACTGGACAAGGCCTTCACCGCCGTCGTGTGCGACCGCACCCTGCATGAGTACGGGCTGGGCCAGAAGGACGACGACTGGCAGCGCAAGTACGGGCCCGTCGGAGGCGAGTCGTGAACTACCGCCCGTACCCGAACCGCGAACGCGCCTTGGCCCAAGAGCGGCGTGGGCGGGCACCCGAGCCGACGCCGTGCCCTGCCTGCGCCCATCCGGTCAACCGCCACGCCATCGAGGGCGGACAGCCGGTGTGCACGCGCGGCCTCGGCCTGGTGTCCTGCCGGGACTGCGCCGAGACGTGGGCCCGGAACCCTGCGGTTGCCGCCCTGATGGACTTCGGCCGCGTCTTCAGGCTCGGCTCCGGACGCCAGGTCCTCGTCGAGCACCCGCGCCGCACCGGTAAGGCCGCCATCACCGCGGCGATCGTCGACCAGGCCGTGAAGGCCGGCAAGCACCTCCACGTCGCGACCCGCCGCGGCGTACGGTGCGCCGGGGGGATCGAGCACGCGTGCACGCTGCTGCCGCTGCGGCCCGACGCTCCGCTGATCCTGGCCCGGGCCGTGCGTACCTGCACAGCCGTCCCTTCGCAGTGGAACGCCTGGACCGTCGAAGGCCAGTACCTCTACCTGCGCTACCGGTCCGGCATCGGCACCGTCGACGCGTACGACACCGAGGACAGCGAGCAGTGGACGCAGCCGCCCGAGGGGCGCATCGCCATCTTCGACACCGGCGAGCAGTACGGCGGCGACATGGACCTCACCGAGTTCTGTGAGCGCGCCGGCCTCCAGCTCGCCGACGACGCGGAGGTGATCGGCGAATGATCAAAGCGATCCTGCGCGAGCCCAGTGGACAGGCCGTCGTGGTCCTCGGGCTGTCCGGCGAGAACATGGCCCGCCTCATGGCCGACGAGCCGATCGTGGTGCAGCTCGCCGAACTCGGCCTGAAGCCCATGAAGATCCTGCTCATGGGCGGACGCACCGAGGCCGACATCACCGCCCAGCTGACCACCCAGTTCGGGCAGCCGCGGAAGACCGCAGGCCAGGAGCCGAAGCGGTGAACGCCCCCCTGCGTGTCAGCGCCGCCGACTTCCCGCCCGTCGGGTTCAGCACCGCACCGGCCGGCCGCGCCTGGACCGCCGCCTGCCGGCCCTGCGGCAGCGGGGGAGTGCCGCTGCTCATCGGCCGCTCGGCCACCCTCGACCGCGCGGGCTGGCAGGCCTGCATGGCGGCCGCCAACGCCCACATCACCCAGCACCAGAACGGAGGCCGACTGTGACCGCCAGCCAGCCGCCCGACCGCGCCGCCGCCCTGTACGAACAGTGGGTGAAGGCCGGGCCGCCTCCCTTCGGGACGTCGCTGGCCCGATGGTGGGACGCCCGCCTTGCCGAGCTGCACAACGTGGTCGACCCTTCGCCCGATCAGTCGGACGCAGCGACGGAGAAGCTGGCGCGGCCGGTGCCCTCAAGGCTCGCCGTTCCGGGGGTCCTGCTGTCCGGCATCGTCGGTTCGACCGCGTACGGCCTCGCCCGGCCCGGCTCCGACGTCGACCGGCTCGGCATCTATGCGGTACCCACCGAGCAGCTGCACGGCCTTCACCGGCCCACCGAGTCCCACGTCACCACGGGCCCGGACCGCACCCTGCATGAAGCCGCGAAGTGGTGCCGGCTCGCCCTCGGAGGCAACCCGACCGTGATGGAGCTGGTGTGGCTGCCGCCCGAACTGTACGAGGTGCGTACGCCCCTGGGGAACGAGCTGATCGACATCCGCCGGTCGTTCCTCTCCGCGACGCGGGTCCGGGACGCCTACCTCGGCTACGCCACCCAGCAGTTCCGGCGCCTGGAGAACCGCGGCGACGGCTCGTTCTCCGCGGACACTCGCAAGCGGACGGCGAAGCACGCCCGGCACTTGAAGCGTCTGTGCCACCAGGGCCTGGAGCTGTACACCACCGGGCACCTCACGATCCGCGTCACGGACCCGCAGGAGTACCACGACTTCGGGGAGCAGGTGGCCGCCGACTCCAGTGCCGCGCGCCCGCTGCTCGCCGAGTACGAGGCCGCCTTCAACGAGAACCGGTCCGTCCTGCCGGACCAGCCCGACGAAGCAGCCGCCGAGGCGTGGCTGCGCCGGGTGCGCGCCCACTTGTACACCGAGGCGGCGAAGCGTGCCTGAGCTGCCCGAGGCCGTCATCTTCGACATGGACGGCACCCTGTGCGACGTCCGCGGCATCCGTCACCTGTTGGACGGTCCGGGCCGCTTCGACACCTTCCACGCCGCCTCCATCGACTGCCCGCCCCACGACCACGTCGTCGCCGCCGCACGCCGGGAGCACGCCGCCGGCCGCGCGGTCCTGATCGTGACCGGCCGAGCAGCGAAGTGGCGGCACGTCACCGCATGGTGGCTCGCCTTGCACCAGGTGCCGTCGGAGGCGATGTGGATGCGCGGCCCGGGCGACTTCAGGCCCGACTACGTCGTCAAGCGCGGCATCCTCGCCCGCATCCGCCAGCTGTACCGGCCGGTCGCCGCCTGGGATGACAACCCCAACGTGATCCGGCTCTGGGAAGAGGAGGGCATCCCCGTCACCGTCGTGCCCGGCTGGGACGGCGACCGGTGAGCCGGGACGCGCCCGTCGCCGATCCGGACACCGGCACCGTGCGCCAGTGCGCCACCCTGTGCGACACCTGCATCTACCGGCCCGGCAACCTGGCGCACCTGGCGGCCGGCCGCGTCCAGGAGATGACCCAGGCCGCCATCGCCGCCGAAGGACACGTCGTCTGCCACGCCACCCTCGACACTCCGGCGCCCGCTATCTGTGCCGGGTTCGCACGCCACCCGCTCGGCGCCCTGCGCTCCCTGGCGCTCCGGATGGTCCGTGCGGGCGCAGCCACACTCCAGCTCGTCAACCCGCCGTCAAAGGGACAACGATGACCGACCGCACCGCCCTCGGCGACCGCATGAAGCGGCACGAGGCCGCCTACCAGGCCGTCTTGCCGCGCCGCACGTACACCGTCATCCGGGTCGACGGCCGAGCGTTCCACACCTACCTGCGAGGCGCCGTCAAGCCGTTCGACCTCCAGTTCATGGAGGACATGGACGCGACCGCAGAGGCGCTCTGCAAGGAGATCTCCGGCGCCGTGTTCGCCTACACCCAGTCCGACGAGATCAGCATCCTCGCCTGCGACTTCGCCACCGAGCAGACGGAGCCGTGGTTCGGGGGAGTGGTCGCCAAGGTGATCAGCATCGCCGCCTCTGCCGCGACCGCGGCCTTCAACGGTCGCCGGCCCGCGCACCGCCCAGCCCTGTTCGACGCCCGCGTGTTCACGCTGTCCGACCCCGTCGAGGTGGCGAACTACTTCGTGTGGCGGCAGCGCGACGCGGTCCGCAACTCCATCGCCATGGCCGCCCAGGCGAGCTTCTCCCACCGGCGGCTGTTCGGCGTGGACACCAACGGCATGCAGGAGCTGCTCTGGTCCGAGGCCAAGGTGAACTGGAACGACTACCCGGACGGCTGCAAACGTGGTCGCGTCACCGTGCGTCGCACCGGTGAGCGACCCGTCGAATACGTCGACAGGCGCACGGAGCAGCTCGTTCGCACCACGGCGGTGCGCTCCTGGTGGGAGACGACCGGCGCGCCACACTTCACCACAGGGCCGGACTCCTGGCTCGCTGCTGTCATCCCGCCGATGCCAGCCCTCACGAGGGGCTGATCACCATGACCAACGAGAGCCTCAGCGGCAGCCCGACGCACGGCCTGTCCGTGCAGCACGCCGACGCCCTGTGGGACGCGGTCGCTATTCCCGGCCCGCGCACGCCGACGTTCATGGAACAGCACGAGCGGGTGTGTCGCACCGTCGCCGAGATCATCAGCGAGGTGGCGCCCGTCTCTCCTGCCGGCCCGGCGCCCGCCACCGACCGGGACGACGCGATCGCTTCCTGCCCCGGCTACGAAACCAGCCCGAACCCGTGCCGCTGCCCCTGCTATGGCTGCAAGCATCACTGTTCCGCGCACACCCCGGAAGACGTGCCCGAGCCCGACGACACGGATCTCACTGAGGCAGACATCGACCGGATGACGGCCGCCGGGACCCCGGTGCAGATCGTGACCGAGCCGCCCGCCACCTACAGCGCCGCCGTGCTGCCCGCGCCCGCCCAGCAGACTGCCGAGCCGCTGGCCGTGGACCCGGCACTCCTGCTGCGAGTGGCCGACCACCTCACCCGCTCCGCCGATCAGCTCTGGCCGGACGGCGGCAGCGTCATGCACGCCGACGCCACGCTGCTGCGTCGTCTAGCTGGCGAGGCGCAGCAGGACGAGGAGCGCGAGGCCGCTCTTGACCTTAGGGGCGGCCCGGCGATCTGCCCCCTCTGCCCCTACCCCCTCACCCTCCACACCCCTTCCGGAGCGCGCGCCCACTTCACGGCGGTCCACCCCGAGCAGCGGCTGACCGGACGAGGACCGGGGCCGTGGCCGCTCCTCATGCCCACCACCGCAGCGCAGCAAGACGAGCACGCGTGCAGCAACTGTGATGGCGTCGACCCCGACACGTGCTTCATGAACCCGAACCGGCCGCCGGAACAGTGCCCGCGCTCCGAGGCCGACGGATACGGTCTCCAGTGCCAGAAGCCTGCCGGGCACAACCTGTGCACCTTCGAGGAGCAGCCTGCGGCCGACGGCCGGCAGTGAGGTTCGAATGAGGACCCCACCCCGCGATCCGCGTCCGTACGACGGCGAACTCCGTTGTCACGCCCGTACCTGGCCAATGGACCCGGCCTGCCCCGACACCGCCACCTGGCACGTCGCCTGGCTCCTGGCCCCGTCTGGCCACTTCTCCCTGGTCTGCAACGAGCACATGGACGGGCTGACCGGCGTCTACAACTATGTCGACCGGCACCCGGCCGAGATCATGTGCGCAATGCCCGGCACGGGCTGGCTGAGCGGTCAGCCCAGTCGCTGCGTCATCGCGCCGCCTATCGGACATCACGAGAGGATGACCCCATGACGACTGAGCGTGTCACCGTCCGAGTCCTGCTGCTGTTCGGCGACCAGGCCGAAATCGTCGCCGATGTTCCGCCGGAAGACCGCGGCGAGCCGGAGCGGTACCCGGCGGCCGAGATCGCGGCCGCCACCGACATCCCGGTCAGTGACCTGGCCGGGCAGAGGCTCACCGCCGAGGTCGGCGACGAGGGCCGGCTGTCCGGCTGGCAGCGCGCCTGACCACGCTGAACACAACGGCCCTGATCTGTACGGAGGTTGGGGCCAGTTTCTCGGTTGGATGTGTTGCAAATCAGTGCGTGAAGGGTCCATAATAGAGACAGAAGGAACGAGGGGCCGCAATCTCCGAACTCCTTCACCAACCACCACAATTCAAGAGAGGACGGACAACATGTCTGACGAGTTCGAGCGGGAGACCCAGATGCTGGGTAACACGATCGTCGCCGTCTACCTCCTGCTCCGCCGGGTGTGCCAGCTCCTCCCGGTCCCCGTCCAGCTCCCCGACTTCACCGGGGACACGCTCAACGGGGAGGAGATGAACGAGGCAGTCACCCGACTCGTGGAAGTCGTCACCGACGAACCGGTCCACGAACTCATCCAGTCCGGGATCTGGGGAGCGGGCCTCCACTGGCTCTCCGCCTCCCACCTCTTCACCAGGTACATGGAGAAGCCCGAGCGGATCGTGGCCCTGGAGATCCGGCTCAACATCGTGACCGCCCACGACGGTCTCCACGCCGTGGAAGACGCGCTCCTGGGCGACGACCCGGACGAGTGACACACCAGGGCCCCCGGCAGCCAGCCGGGGGCCCTGGCGCAAGCAGAGTCAACCGGCAGGGGCCGGGCCGAAGCCCACGGGCGCACAGCGCCCGGCGCAATACCCCTGCCGGTCACCAACCATCCACGAAGGACGGACACGACAATGGTAGACACCCCGCCCGGCGAGACGTACGCCGAGATCGCCGCCCGCCATGGCCGGGCCGAGACGACCGTCCGCAACCAGTGGGCCCGGCACCCGGAGTGGCCCAAGCCGCTGTCCCGGAAGCGCGGCAAATTCCTCCTGTTCGACCCGGCCGCCGTGGACCGGTTCGTCGCCGCGCACGTCGACCGCCCGGCCGCCGAGCTGGAGCCCCGCCGCCTGTACAGCGCGCGCGAGATCGAGAACCTCACCGGCATCACCGCCGCCACCATCCGTGCCGACCGCTCGAAGGGCCGCTGGCCCGCCCCGGACGACGAATCCAGCCGCGCGCACCGCTGGTACGGCGCCACCATCACCAAGGCACTCGTCGGGCGCCGCGCCTACCGCAAGAGCGACGAAACAACAGACCGCACCTGACGGCCCCGTTGTCAGTGCAGTGAGGAAGGATACGGCCATGGAACCCGTGCACAAGATCACCAGCCTCGACGGGACCTGGAAGCCCGGCGACGTTGTACTCGACGCGGCCGGCAACCTCCGCGTCCGCTCGAACCACCCCAAGTGGGTGTGGGACTACGCCAGCGAAGGGAGCACCCGGGACCCCTTCACCGGCGGGGCGTCCGTGCCCGAGGGCGGCCTTGAGGAGAGCGACGTCCCCCGGCCGCTGGTCCTGCTCGTACGCGACGGGCAGGCCGTCGGCGGCCGGCCGATCGAGGAGTGACCAACCCCGTCACCGTGCGACCTGGAGCCCCGTGCTCGGAAGCCGCGCTGCTCCACGCCGGCCTGCCCGCTCTGCGCCGCGCCCAGAGCGCCTCTGGGCGCGTGAGGCGCACGACCGGGGACTGAGGGCAGTGAGCCCGCGTCGTAGCCGCTGCCGCTACCTGCCCCCGAGGAGAACGGCCCCTCTTCTAGATCCAGTTGACCCCCCGTAGAGCTGGTGGGAGCATCCCGCCCAGCACGCACACTCTGGGGGGACCATGAAACGTGCCGTCAGCCTGCCCATCGCCGCTGTCCTGGCGGCCGTCGGGCTCACCGCATGCGGCAGCAGCGAGGGTCGGCCGGCCGTGGACGCGCGTATCCCGAGGAAGCCCGCTGCGCCGGCCAGCACCGCTTCCGTACGGCTCGCCTGGAATCACACGGCGAAGAACGGCAGCGATCCCGAAGTCTGGTACGTGGCCCGTGTCAGGAATGACAGCAAGTCGGCGGCCGCGGTCGTCATCGACGCCCAAGCCCTCGACAAGTCGGGCACCATCGTCGGCTCCGCCGAGACCAGCCTGCCAAGGGTCCCGGCCGGCGCCACCTTCGACTACTTCGGGGACCTCGGCGGTGGACTCTCCGCAGCACTCACCGGCGTCCCCGCCAAGGTCCAGGTCACACTGAACAAGACCGCCGGGCAGGCCGGCATCAGCGAGCTGGGCGCGCTGGCCACCAGCGACCAGACGCTGACCCGCGACAGCAGCGGCGACCAGTACACCGGCGCGCCGTACGCCTACGACCTGGCGGTGAAGGCCACCAACGGCACGCGCGCAGCGGTCTCGGGCGGAGTGACACAACAGGTCGTCCTGTACGACGCGAAGGGCAGCATCGTGGGAGGTGGCACTGGTGCGTCCGACAACGCGCCGGACACCCTGCCCGCAGGTGCGAGCTACCGGGAGAAGTGGACCGGCATCCCCGCCGTGGCGAAGGCGGTCCGCGCCGTCTACACGGTCTGGCCCGGCTGAACCGACGGCCGACGACGCTGCGCCCGCTCAGGTCTCCCACGTGTCCGGGCCGCCCCCACGCCATTCGATCAGCCCGGCGTGCGCGGCGACGTCGAGTTCGTCCCACCCCTCCAGGCCGGCGCGCTCCAGGAGGACGGCCATGTCGTGCAGGCTGAAGGCGGTACCCAGCAGGACGCCGTCGACAGTCACCCTGCGGGCGCCCGTCTCGGACGGCGGGTAGACGATGACGCGGGCACCGGCCATGCGACCAGCCTGAGCCGGGGGTCCGCGCGGCGCACGCCGGGTTACTCCAGACGCGGGACGTCGCCGGCGTAGTGCAGCTGCACGCCGGGCTCGAACCCCGCCTGCTCGATCAGTGCGTCCGAGGTGTTCACCTGGTACCGGCAGTGGACACCGCCGGTCGTGGGATGGGGGAGCCGGATCTCACCCACCCCGTCCGTCATCTCGCCCGTGTCGCCCTGGTGCGGGCCGCTCATCACGTAGTAGCGCATGCCGTGCAAGGTGCACCCGGCCAGCGTGATTTAGCAAGCAGCCAGGTCAGGGCCCTGCGGCCGGACAACGCCTCCCAATCGCAGGGTCATTGTCAGTGCCGCGTGCGATCCTTCCTCCCAACTCTCAATGGAAGGAGGTGAAGAACATGTCGAAGAAGCAGAAGACGGTCGTTGCCATGCTCGCCGCTCTGGCCGCCCAGGCATACCTGGGCAAGGTCGCCAAGCAGCAGGGCGCCGCGCTCGGTCTGCCCGTAGTGGCGGTCGGCCTGATCGGCTACGCCATCAGCGCCGCGCTGTAGCGCAGCCGGGCCCTGGCTCTGCCGCTCGTATCGGCGAAGCCAGGGCCCCGACCGGACGATGTCCATCACTTACCAGCAACGGAGAACCATGTCGAACACCAACGAGTTCGAAGACGCGGTCGAAGACGCCCGGGTGGCACTGATGAAGCGCATCGCGCAGGCTGCCGAGGAATCGGTGAAGCTCAATCCCAGCAACCAGGCCGGGGCACTGAAGGATCTGGCCGACGCCTACGCGCGGATCATCGTGCCGCAGAGCCCGCGCTGACCAGTTACGCTGAAAACACGGCAGGGCGCGCACGCCGATCCTCCGGGAGAAGGCCCTCGGGGCCCGCGCACACAGTCGGGAGCGCCGTCGGCAGACGAGGGCCGTCGTCCACAGCTGGCCAGCACCGGTTCAACTCCGGAACGGCGGCGTGTCCTGGCACTCACCACAGCGCGCCCTGGCCAGAAACGCCGGTAACCGTGTCTGACGCCGCCTCTGCGTACGAGAGGCCGCGGCGCCGTACGGACCGACCGGGCTGCCGGATATCTGGGTGCGCCGGTCTCGGGCGAACCCCCACAATCACAACACCAGCACAATTATCGGGAGTTCACGTGGCACCCACCCTGAATCCGGACGTCGTACAGCGCCTCGCGTATGTCCGCTTCCTCTACCGCGAGGGCATCGAGCAGAGCCGCCAGCCTGCGCCGCTGCGCTCGCGCGCCATCACGTCCTTCCACGACGCCGTTGAGAACTACCTCGGAACCGTCGTCCAGCACCTGGGCATCGACGTGAACAAGGCGCCCGAGTTCATCCAGTATTGGGCTCTGATCAAGCCGGAGTTCGAGCTGCCGAAGAAGGACTCCATGAAGCGTCTCAACGACGCTCGCGTGGCGCTCAAGCACAACGGCACGTTCCCCTCTGAGCACCAGATCGAGCAGGCCCACCGGACCGTGGAGGACTTCTTCACAACGGTCACGCCGAAGGTCTTCGGGGTCGACTTCGACTCCATCGACATGGTCGACCTGCTGACCCAGCCCGAGACGGTCCGACTGCTGCGTGAGGCTCAGACGCACGCCGACATCGCCGACTATCCCATGGCGATGGCTGGCCTGGTGCTCGCCTTCGACGCCCTGCTGGACCACTACTCTGCGGGCGACCGGCCCACCATGGGACCGTCGCCCTTCAAGTTCGGCTCGAAGGTCTACCAGGGCGACCAGCCCCGCGTGGACGGCGCGAGTAGCCAGACCAACGGTCGGCTCAAGAAGCTCAGCAACTTCGCCACCGCGGCTCAGGACGCACTGCGCGTGATCTCGCTCGGCATCGACTACCCCAGCGTGGCCCGCTTCCGGATCATGACCCCGCCGCTGTACGGCTACGGCGACGGCAGCCAGCGCTTTGTGAACCTGCATTCGGTGCGGGAGCTGACCGCGGATGACTACGACTGGGCGCGGCACTTCGTCATCGAGTCTGGTCTGCGCGCCTCGCGTGCCGACGAGATCCGCGAACTCCAGGAACGCAACTTCCAGAAGAACTGGAACCCACAGGAACCGTTCGGGGAGCGGACCTGGCCCGGCCCGGCAGGCGGAGCGCCGGAGGCAGACGAGGTATCCGTGTTCGACGAGGTGTGACACTGGCGGGCGTGAGCACCTCACGAGTCGGCCGGGACGGCCGCGCCCTCGTCACCACCACCCAAGCCGCGTACTCCCTGGGCATGGACCCTAAGCAGTTCCGCGGCTGGGCGCGCCGTCGCGGCATCGCCCCGGCCGGGTCCCGGCCGAACCCCAGCCGGGGCCAGGCCCTCGCTCTGTGGGACCTCGCCGACATCAACGATGCCCTGCGCCAACTCCCGCAGCGTGCCGCCTGTCAAGAGGCCTGACCTGCCAAGGCTTGACAGAAGATCGGCGGGCGCTCATTCTGTGAGACGTTGGCATCGCTGTCCCGCAGGTCTCCCGCCGAGACGTGGACTCTCCGCCCTCCCACCACTCCAGCCCGGCCTACGCGCCGGGCTTCGTCGTATCCAGGGAGGGACGCATGGAACAGATCAGGCTCGTCCGACTGACCGTCCTCTTCGGGAAGTCCTACATCTGGGTACGCCTGCCCGACGGTGTGCTCGCCCTCTACCCGGACCCACTGCACCCCGACCGCCTCACTGCCCGCTGACCACCGCATGGCACAGCTCACCGAGCAGGAGATCGAGCGCCGCACTCGACAGGCACGAAGCGGCCGGCCCTGGCGGAGGGTGCAGACACGGGTCTTCGCGGAGGAGACCCACTGCTGGATCTGCCACCGATGGGTCGACCAGTCCCTACCCGGCACCACCCACCCCTGGGCGCGCACCGTCGACCACGTCCACCCACTCTGGCTCGGGGGAGACCCCCTGGACCGGACGAACTGCCGCCTCGCCCATCGGCGCTGCAACACCGCGAGGAACAACCAGCTGCGCGCCGCGCAGCGGCCGCGCCCCAGCTTCACCGTCGACGCGACAAGCCTCTGACCTGCGGAAATCCCCGACTCCGGGGGAAGATCGGGATTTTTTATCAGAGCCTGGCTGACCCCGCCCCCACCTGACCCTCCCTCTCCCCCCGCGATTTTTGGGGCAGCCCAAAGCGGCCCCTGGAGGGAGTGGTGATCATGGTGGAGGAGCCTGCTGGTCTCGCTGAGCGGGGCCGCCGGATGTGGCGGGACTCCCTGGCGATCTGGTCTCTGACTCCGGCGCATCTGGTGCTGCTGGAGGAGGCTTGTCGGATCGCCGACCGGCTCGAATGGCTCGACTCCATACTGCGCGCCGTCACGGGCAATGTCAAGGACGATCCGGCGCAACTAGCGGAAATTCCGGCCTTGTTGGGGGAATCCCGGCAGCAGTCGGCAGCACTCAAGGCGCTTCTGGCGGAGATCCGGCAGGGCCAGTACGGCTCTTCGCCGACCAGCGTCGATCCGGCGGGAGGTGCGGGTGTCTCCGACCTCACCGCCCGCATCGCGCGCAAGGCCCAGGGTTGAACTCGCCCCGCCGGCCGCGTACACGCTCGGGCCCGAGGCCTGCGAGCTGGCGCGCCGGGCCGGCCTGGCCGCGGACCCGTGGCAGGCGGACAGCCTCGACCTGATGATGTCCGTCCGCCCGGACGGGAGGTGGGCGTGTTTCGAGTTCGCCGAGTGGGTGCCGCGCCAGAACGGCAAGGGCGCCATCTTGGAGATCAGGGCGCTCGCCGGGTTCTTGCTACTTGGCGAGCAATTGATCATGTGGTCGGCCCACGAATACAAGACCGCGATCCGCGCGTTCCGGCGTATGAAGCAGCTGCTCAAGCGGCTCGGCAAGCAGGTCGGCGCCAATGAGAACCTGCTCGAGGTCGACGGCATCCGCATCAAGATCTCGAACACGAATGGCGAGGAAGGCTTCGAGCGCCTCGACACGAACGCCGAGTTGAAGTTCATCGCCCGCAGCAAGGGCAGCGGCCGCGGTTTCACCGGCACCACGAACATCATCGACGAGGCGTTCGCCTACTCGTGGGAGCAGAACGAAGCCCTCATGCCGACCATGCGGGCCGTCCAGAACCCGCAGATCATCTACACCTCGACGCCGCCGCTCTCCGGCGACACCGGCGACGTGATGTACCACTTGCGCGAGCGAGCCGAAGCTGGAGGGGACGCCTCGCTCGGCTACCGGGACTGGGGTCTCGGCGGCGACTTGGAGCACCTCGCGGACGTCGACCTCGATGATCCGGAGCTGTGGGCGGCCACCAACCCTGCATGGGGATACCGAGTCACCGAAGAGGCCACGGCACGTGACCGGCGCGGTATGGGTGACGCCGGTTTCGCTCGCGAGATCCTCGGAATCTGGCCCAAGCGCGCCGAGGGCTCGACGGTCATCGACCCGGCGAAGTGGGCGCGGATGCTCGACGAGGGCAGCGTCCGTGACCGGGAGACCGGCCTCGCGCTCGGCGTCGACATCAGCCCGCTGCGCGACTCGGCCGCGATCGTCGTCTACGGCAACCGTGCGGACGGCCTCGGCCACGTCCAGGTCGCCGACTATCGGCCCGGCACGAGGTGGCTGCTGCCTCGGCTGATCGAGCTGCGCGAGACGCTGGAGCCGATCGCCATCGCCATGGGCCGCGGCACCCACGCGTTCTTGAAGACCGCGCTCGACAAGGCCGACTTCCAGCTCCCCGACGACCCAGAGGAGCCGGACCCCGGCGACCTGGCGGTGACCGGCGCTCTGGAAATGGCGGCCGCGGCCGGACAGGTCCTCGACGGGGTCCGCGAGCAGACGTTCCGGGTCATCCCGAACCGGCACCTCGACGTCGCCGTGGCCGGCGCCAAGACCAAGGCCTCCGGAGACACCATCGCCTGGACCCCGGTCAAGAGCGACGTGGACATCACCCCGCTCGTCGCCATGAGCGTCGCCCGCTGGAGCTACGTCTCCCGCTCCCACCTGCTCACGGCCCGCGAATACGACCCGCTCGCCTCGATCTTCTGACCGCAGCCGCCCGACGGCCCTCGACAGATCCCGGAAGGGGGCCATCGTGCGCAACCCCCTCTCCTTCCGCCGCTGGGGCTGGACGCGCGGCACCAGTTCGCCGGCGCGGGGCGGGGGCGAGCAGCGCAGCCTCGGCCCGGACAACGTGTCCTGGCCGACTAGCGACATCGCGTCCCCAGCCGCCCTCTCTGAACGGGGAGCGCTCGCACTCACCCCGGTGTTCGCCGCCGGCCGGGCGCTGTCGTCCGGTGTGTCGTCGCTGCCGATCCAGCAGTACCGGCGGGTCGGCGACGCCACCACGAAGCTCCCGCTCAGCACCTTGTTCCGGAAGCCGTCCGCGCAGGGCACGATCGACGACTGGCTGGGCCGGGCGATGACGTCGCTGGTCTACCGCGGCAACGCGGTCGGGCTCGTGATGGAGCGGGACTGGCTGGAGTACCCGACGCGGATCGAGTGGCTGAACCCGGCGCTCGTCTACGTCCAGGACCGTATGCCGCTGGGGCAGCGCGGTTCCTTCACCGACCCGGTCTGGACGTACTGCGGTATCGAGATCCCCACGTACGACATCGTGCACATCCCTTGGATCACGATGCCCGGCCGGACCTGGGGCCTGTCGCCGCTCGCCGCCTACGCGGTAACCGTGTCGACCGGCCTCGCCGCACAGCGGTTCGTGGACGACTACTTCCGTTCCGGTGGCCAGCCGCCCGGCCACTTCAGGAACACCACCCAGACCATCGACCAGTCCACGGCGAACACCATCAAGCGCCGCCTCGTCTCCGCGATCCGGTCCCACGAACCGATCGTCTACGGCAAGGACTGGGAGTACGCGCCGATCACCGTCTCTGTCCAGGAGGCGCAGTTCTGCGAGACGCAGCGGCTCACGGCCACGCAGATCGCTGCGGTGTACGGCATCCCGCCGGAGAAGATCGGCGGCGAGACGGGCGGGAGCTACAGCTACAGCTCGCCCGAGCAGCGGCAGATCGAATTCATCCAGGACGCCCTGCTGCCGTACCTGGTGAAGCTGGAGAACCACCTCTCGGAGCTGCTCCCGCGCGGCCAGTTCATCAAGTTCAACGCCGACGCCCTGATCCGGGTGGACATCCTCACCCGGCACTCGGTGTACGAGAAGTCCCGCCTGATCGGCCTGAACAACCTCGACGAGCTGCGGGCCCGCGAGGACGAGGCGCCGCTGCCTGACGGCAAGGGCCAGGACTACACGCCGCTGCCGATCCAGGCCGGCTCCGCCATCCACGTGCCGCAGATCCGCGGCGACCGGCCGCCACACGACGCCGGGCTGCGCCTCGTCAAAGCCCCGAGGGGGAACCATGGTTGACCGCAAGCAGCTCAGGGACTCCCCGGAGCGGCGAGGCATCGCGTCCGGGCGCTTCGAGCTGCGCGAGATGGGAGGCGGTCAGCTCCTCCTCACCGGCTACGCGTCCGTCTTCGACAGCCCCTACGAGGTGTACGGCGGCCCGCCGTACGGCTGGACCGAGGTCGTCGACCGGAAGGCGTTCGACACGACCCTCGCTGCCCGCGCCGACACCCACCTGCTCATCAACCACGCCGGCATGCCGCTCGCCCGTACGAAGTCCGGCACGCTGAAACTGGCCACGGACACGACCGGTCTGCACGTCGAAGCCGGGCTCGATCCGTCTGACCCCGACGTGCAGAGCCTCGTGCCGAAGATGAAGCGCGGCGACATGGACGAGATGAGCTTCGGGTTCCGCGTCAAGGACGACGAGTGGTCCGAGGACTACACCGAGCGCCGGCTGCTGGAGGTCTCCCTCCACAAGGGCGACGTCAGCGTGGTCAACTGGGGGGCCAACCCGGCGACATCCGCGCAGCTGAACAGCGCGAGCGAGGCCCTGGAGCTGTTGGCCACGCTCGACCCGGAGGCCGCGCTCGCCGAGATCCGATCCGACGGTATCGATCTGGAGCGCCTGACCCGCGCCCGCGACACCGTCGCGGCGATGCACCGGCGGATGCGGCCCGAGCCGAAGAAGACCAGCAGCGGCCGTCTTACCGTCGCCGAGGCGCGCGCCATCGCGGAGGGCAGCGTCGTCGTCCAGCTGGCCGAGCAGATCCCCGCGCACGCGACGGCCACCGACATCGTCGCCCTCGACCGGCGCGCGGCGATCGAAGGAGCAGACGGCAACCCGATCCTCCTGCGGTACGTGCACGCGTACGTCGATCCGGCCGGAGACCCGGCCTCGGCGGAGTCGTACCGGTTCCCGCACCACGAGCCCCGTCTCGGATCGCCGGCATCACTGCCGGCCGTCCGGCATGCGCTGTCGCTGCTCCCGCAGTCCGACATGCCCGACGAGCAGAAGGCCGCCGTCGAGCGGCACCTGCGCCGCCACCTCGAAGACGCCGGGTCCTGACCCGGCGCACCCCCGCTCCACCCGTGATCAGGCACTGATCACGGTCCGCTGTCGCCCGCCTGGCACTGGCGCTCGACGGCTCATCACGGCCTGGCACTGGCCGCCGTCATGATCCGTATCGCCAGAAGGGCACCCGCTCATGGATGAGCGATTCCGGCGGCTTCTTTCCCGCCGCGAGCAGATCGCGCAGCAGCGCGAGGACACCCTCGCCAAGCGCAAGGCCATCACCGACCTCGCCGAGGAGGAGGCTCGCGAGGACCTCCTCCCCGAGGAGGACTCCGAGTTCCGCGAGCTTACGGGCCAGATCGCCGACTTCGACGGGCAGCTCACGCAGCTCGACGAGCGGATCTCGGAGCTGACCGCCGAAGCGGAGCGCTCCGCCACCGTCACCGCCGGCGCCGCCGCGGTGAAGCGCGCCAAGGCCCGCGTGTCCAGCGTCTCCGAGGAGCGCACCTACGCGAAGGGCAACGGGCGCAGCTACCTCCAGGACCTCGCCCGCGTCCAGCTGAACATGGACGACGGCACCGCCCGCGAGCGGCTCCAGCGCCACGCCCAGGACGTCGCCACCGACCCCGAGTACCGGGACCTGACCCGCACCGACGGGCAGGGCGGATACTTCGTGCCGCCGCTGTGGCTCATGGACCAGTACATCGAGCTGGCCCGCGCCGGCCGCGCGTACGCAAACGTCGTCAACAATCAGCCGCTGCCCGGCGGAACCGACAGCATCAACATCCCTAAGGTGGCCACCGGCACGGCCACCGGGGTGCAGACCGCGGACAACGGCCCGGTGCAGGAGACCGACGCGACCGACACGTTCATCAACGCGCCGGTACGCACGATCGCCGGTCAGCAGGACGTCGCGATCCAGCTGCTCGACCAGTCCCCGGTGAGCTTCGACGAGGTCATCTTCCGCGACCTGGTCGCCGACTACGCCACGAAGGTCGACCTCCAGGTCATCTCCGGCTCGGGCTCGGCCGGCCAGGTCACCGGTGTCCGCAACACGGCCGGGATCACCACGGTCAGCTACACCGACGCCACCCCGTCCGTCGCGAAGCTCTACAGCAAGATCGCAGACGCGGTGCAGCGGGTCCACACCCTCCGCTTCATGGCGCCGACGGTCATCGTCATGCACCCGCGCCGGTGGGCGTACCTGCTCGCCGCATCCGACTCCACCGGCCGCCCCCTGGTTGTCCCGAACAGCGGCAACCCGCAGAACGCGGTCGCCACGCTCGGCGTGGTCGGCTCGCAGCAGGTCGTCGGCTCGATGCACGGCCTGCCGGTCGTCACCGACCCGAGCATGCCGACCAACCTGGGCGCCTCCACCACGGAGGACGTCATCCACGTCCTGCGGGCGTCGGACGTCATCCTCTACGAGTCGGGCATCCGCTCCCGGGTCCTGCCCGAGGTCGGCTCCGGCAACCTCACCGTCCGACTCCAGGTCTACGGCTACCTGGCCTTCACCGCGGCTCGGTACCCCCAGTCGGTCGTCGAGATCGGCGGCACAGGCCTGATCGCCCCGTCCTTCTGATCCGCCTGAGGGGCCGGGCACCCAGCCCGGCCCCCCCTGATCCGGGAGACCCATGCACGACGAGCAGCAGTACACGCGGCACGCCCAGCCGGGCTGGTTGTCGTGGGACGAATGGTCGCCCGAGCAAGACTTCTGCCGGTTCGCCGGGCTGCTCCAGCGCATGCTCCAGCCGAAGCACGTCCTGGAGACCGGTGTCGGGATCGGCCGCATCACCGACCATCTCGACCTCACCTCCTGCCAGTTCCTCGGCGTCGAGTCGGACCCGGCATGGCGGCGGCCGCCGGCACACCCGGACCTCGTGACGCCGACCGCCGACCACATGGCTGAGGCCGACTTCGTGATCCTCGACAGCGACGTCGACGTCCGCTTCGCCGAGATCGCACTGTGGGCCGAGCACGGGAAGCCGGGCTCCGTGGTCCTCGTGCACGACGCCGGAAACGGGCACATCCCGGCGTCCGTGCACGCACAGATCGGATTCGCGTGCGCGCAGACCGGACAGCCCGGCATGTCCCTGCGCAACCCGCGGGGCGCCTGGCTGGGGATCCACGCATGAAGGTCATCGGGCTGCTGTCCTGGTACGAAGAGCCCGCGCCGTGGCTCGCCGAGTGCGTCGCCGGACTCGCCCAGCTCTGCGACCACCTGATCGCGGTCGACGGACCGTACGCCCGCTTCCCCGGGGCCACCCGGAAACCGGCGTCCGGCTCCGAGCAGGCCGACACGATCGCACGGACCGCGGCCGGTGCGGGGATCGGCTGCACCATCCATGTTCCCCGCGAGCCCTGGTGGGGCGGCGAAGTCGGCAAACGGGACTACATGTTCCGGCTCGCGATGACGATGGCGCAGCCGGGCACCGACTGGCTGCTCCGGGTCGACGCCGACGAGGTGTTCACTAGCGTGCCCGCCGACACGAAGAAGCAGCTCACGGAGACCGATCACGACGTTGCCGAGGTGACGATGTGGGAGCGCGGCATCGATGACGGCCAGGACTCGCAGTTCCCGATCCGGGTCGCGTTCCGGGCGCTGCCCGGCATCCGCATCCAGCAGGCCCACTACGTCGTGACCGCCCCGGCCGAGGACGGCAGCACCCGGGTCCTGGTCGGCAACGACACCGTGCACCGCGCTGCCCCCGCCCTGCCGCTGTGGGACGTCCGCCTGGAGCACCGCACCCGGCAGCGGCCCGCGATGCGTCGCGCCGCGAAGGACCAGTACTACGCCCAACTCCCCGACATCGAGCAGGTGAGCCCGCTGTGAAGGTCATCGACGAGCGCTACAAGACAGCGCTGATCGACGAATACGAGTCCTACCGCCGCGCAAAGCGAACGAAGGACGCCGAGTACGTCGCCCAGGTGCTGCGCGAGCAGTACGGCTACGACGTCGACAAGCAAGAGGAGGCCGAGGAGGCGGAGAAGAAGTCGGCGCCCGAGACGAAGGCCAAGGAGTCAGCGCCGCAGACGACCGCGGCCGCGCGGCCCCCCGAGGCCGCCGTCGAGCCCCAGCCTCGGCCCGCGAACGCGGACACCAAGCCGGCCCCCGCGAAGAAGGCCACGGCGGCCAAGACCACCGCGTCGAAGTCGGCCGCGGCCAAGCCGGCCGACAGCAAGTAGTTCCCAGCGCCAACGAATCGGGGGTGACCTGTGCCACTGCCTGCTGGTGTAGACGGGGTGACGGTCTCCTCCGGTCGGCGGCTGTGCCTGCCGGACGGGACGCCGTTTGAGGGCCGGATCCTGTTCGCTGGGCCCGACGTGGTGACGGTGGACGGGCAGCAGGTCCTCCTCGGCGGTGCCGTCGAGGTGCCGTTGGTGGACGGCGAGTTCTCCGTGGAGCTCGCCGCCAACGATGTGACCGGCATGTCACCGACGGGGTGGACGTATCGCGTGACGGCGATGTTCACCAACGCGCCCGGTTGGGTCCGCTACATCGCTCTCCCGAAAGGCGCGCCGACCGTCGTCCTGGCCGACGTCGTCGTCCCCGACCCGCTCCAGGGCAACTTCGTGCCCGTCGTCGGGCCCAAGGGAGACCCGGGGGAGCCCGGACCTGCCGGTGCCACCGGGGCTCAGGGCCCGCCAGGCGCTCCGGGGGCGCCGGGGGCCGCCGGAGCGGCCGGTGCCACCGGTGCGACGGGCCCGAAGGGTGACCCGGGCGACCCGGCAACCAACCTGGTCACCTCGGTCAACGGCAAGCAGGGCATCGTCAATCTCAGCGCCTCGGACGTACAGGCGGATCCGAGCGGCGCGGCGACATCAGCCCAGTCCGCGGCAGCCGCGGACGCGACGAACAAGGTCAGCTCGCACGCAGCGGCTGCGGACCCACACGGCGACCGTGCGTACGCGGCCGCCCGGTTCCTTCCCCTGACGACGTGGCGTCGCCGCGACCTGCCGGACGGCAGCGTGGCGGACAGCGTCTACACGGGCACCGCGCCCACGATCAGTGTCGCGCAGACCTCAACGCCCACCAGCGGCTACGTGAAGTGGGCGCCACCCGGTGTCGCCCTGAGCGGCTCCGACGTGACCGGCCTGTGGACCTACCTCGGCGCCGGCAACTTCCAGATCGGCACCGGCACCCCCGACTCGACGTACGTACTCCCCACCAGCCGCTACCCGTGGACGCGCGGCAACCTGACCAGCAGCCAAGCCGTGTGGTCGATGGAGTTCACCACCGACGCCTCCGCGTTCCAGCTGCGCTTCAACTACCAGATCGCGGGGGCCTACCGGATATCGGTCGACGGCCGCAAGCTCACCGACACGATGCAGCCGATCGGCGGCACCACCGCGGGCTCCACCCATTTGATGACGGTCGACTTCGGCTCGGCAGCCCTGCGCACCGTCCGCTTCGACTTCTACACCGTCCCCCTGGGAGGGATCTACCTCCCACCGACCGCGGCATTGTGGCCGGTCGCCCCGGGTGGCGGCCGCACCGTCCTCTTCGGGGACTCTCTGTCCGACGGCTCCTCGAACAATGTGGGCGGCGGCGCTGGTACGTGGGTGCAGCGCTTCGCCCGCCGGATGGGCTGGTCGGACGTCTGGGACGAGGCCCGCGGCGGCACCGGGTATGTGACCGCCGGCTCCTACGCGATCCTCGCCGACCGCGTCGCCACAGACGTCATCGGCAATGCCCCGGACCGGGTCATCATCTGGGCGGGCTACAACGACAACGGCGCCAGCCAGCCCGCGATCAAGACGGCGGCCGACAGCCTGTACGCGACGATCAAAACCGGACTGCCGTCCGCGCAGATGTACGTCCTCGGCTGCTGGTCCCCGACCGCCAGCCCAGCGGCGTCACTCCAGAACACGGACGCGACCCTGCGAACGGCAGCCGCAGGCGCCGGTATCCCGTTCGTCAGCCCTCTCACCGGCAGTTGCTACGACAGCGCAGGCAACCTCGTCGCCACCCACGGCGCGTTCATCAACAGCGCCAACCAGGCCGGCTACATCGGCGCCGACTCCGTCCACCCCAACGACGCCGGCCACGCCTACCTCGCCCGCCGGATCACAACCGCCATCCGGCAACTCATGCCGGCCTGACCTCGGAGGTGACCACGTGGCGATAGTGAGCCTGGCCGCCGCCAAAGCACAGCTGAACATCCCCGACGACAACACCGCCGACGACGTCGAACTCCTCGGTTTCATCGACGCGGCCACCGCAGCGGTAGAGAAGCAGCTCGGGAAAGTCGTCGAGCCGCGCACCATCGTCGACGAACTCGACTTCCACCGGCCAGTGCGGTCGTTCCTGCTCCGGTCGGTGCCGGTCATCTCTCTTACGTCGCTGACTTCTCTCGACGGCTCACACTCCTGGGACGTCAGTCCCAGCGCCGCGCACGTAGACCCAGAGTCGGGCCGTGTCACTCTCCTCGGAGCCACGATCAGGGGCACGGCGGTCGGGATCTACCAGGCCGGCCTCACCGTGGTCGGGGCCAACGTCCGCCTCGCCGCGAAGATCATCATTCAGCACCTGTGGGAGACACAGCGCGGCATGATGCAGGTGCAGTTCGGCGGCGACACGGAGACGTACACCCCGAGCCGCGGCTACGCGATCCCGAACCGTGCGCTGGAACTGCTCGACACCCCGCTCCCGGGTGTGGCCTGATGCCCGGCTGGACGTCGACACTTCCCGCCGCCATCGACGCCCTGGTGCGCGCCTTCACCACGGCCGAGGGCCTCACCGGCGTCGCGATCCGCGACGGCGCTTCCGTGTCCCAGGCCCGTGTCACCGAGGTGGTGACGGTCGCCTACACCGGCGAGGACGGTGCCTCCGACGCCGAAGCCCTGGTGATGCGGGAAGGGCTCGGCGGCAACCCGGACCGTGAGCAGCTGACCATCCGCTGCGTTGCCGCCGTGCTCCAGGGCGGCACCGACCTGGCCGCCGCCCGGAAGCGGGCGTACGAGCTGTTCACCGCGGCCGCGACAGCCATCGCCACAGACCGCTCGCTGGGCGGCGCCGTGATGAGCGCCATGGTCTCCGCCCACCAGCTCTCCCAGGGCCAGGTCGACCAGGGCGCCCAGGCCGCCATCACCTTCACCGTCACCTGCGACGCCTTCACCGGCCGCTGACCCTCACCTGCTCCGTCCGTCCCAGACAGGAGGCGCGATGACCGCGCTCGTAACCCAGGTCGTGCCCAATGTCGGGCTCGACGTCGGCTCGGCCCCCGTGGCCGCCACCAACGGAGACACCGCAGCGTGTGGCGCCGGGACTTTCCTCCTGGTGAAGAACGCCAGCGGGTCCGCTGTCACCGTGACCCTGACCACGCCCGGCCAGGTCGACGGCCGCCTCGCCATCGCCGACAGCACCTTCTCCGTCGGCGCGACCACCGGCCTGGGCATCATCCCGCTCATCCCCGGCCTGTACGCCGATCCGACGACGGGGCTCGCGACCATCAACTACTCGGCCACGGCCTCCGTGACCGTCGCGGTGGTGAGGGTCCCGTGAGCGACACCATCGTCTTGCGCCACCCGACCCTGCCCGCGGAGCAGGAGATCGAGGTGCGCCGGGACGCCATGCCGCACTACACCGCGGCGGGTTGGCAGCTGGTGCCCCAAGACGAACTCGACAAGCGCGCGGCCCTCGCGGCGGCGGCCGCGGCCGCCGCCGCGGCCGAGCAGGCCGACCAGGAGCCTCAGGCCCAGGACGAGGCCGAGCAACTGTCGGTCGACACCGACACCGACACCGCCGCAGCAGACACGTCGGGCACCGACGAGTCGGCGGAACCCAAGAAGCGGCCGGCGCGGCGCGCCAAGGCCCCCCAGGAAGAGGAGAGCTGAGCCATGGTGGCCACGCCGATCGCCCCGACATCGCGGTACATCCCGCCGGGCACAACCCGCTACTACTGGGTCGCCAGCATCAGCAACTACCTGTCCCCGAGCCGGGCCGAGCTGAACGCTGGCTCCGACCTCACCGCCGAGGTCAGCGCCGTCTCCGGCTTTGCCACATCGTCCGACCAGCAGGACACCCCCGATCTGGGCAGCCGGTTCGTCAAGAAGATCCCGGGGCGGATCACCGCGGACGACTCCAGCATCACCCTGTACGCGTCCTCGAACTCTTCGGACGCGCGCACGCTCATGCCGCGTGACGCTGCCGGTTACATCGTGATCTTCCCCGAAGGGGATGTGACCGGGCAGAAGATGGACGTCTTCCCCGTCAAGGTCAGCTCGGTCCCGAAGTCCCGCGACATCGAGAACCCGGCATCCATGACGTTCCAGTACACGATCACCAACGTGCCGGCCGAGAACGTCACCATCCCGTGAGCATCTTCGTCCGGGACAGCGGTGACCTGCGGAGGATCGTCCGGGAGCTGCGCGCGATGGACGACAAGAAGCTCAAGGCCAAGTTCCGCCGGGAGCTGCGCAAGGCGGCCCAGCCGCTCGTGCCGAAGGTTCGGCGGAGCATCCGCAACATCCCCTCCCAGCAGGCCTACAGCCCCGACGGGCTGCGAGCCGCGCTGGCTCGGGCGACCCGCATCGAGGTCAAGACCTCCGGCCGTGAGGCGGGTGTCGCCATTCGTGTCGACGGCCGCAAAATGCCCAGCCGCATGAAGTCCTTGCCGTCGATGGTCGAGGGCACGAAGCGGTGGCGGCACCCGGTGTTCGGTAACCGCGAGGTCTGGGTCGACCAGCCGAAACAGCCGTACTTCTACAACGCCGTCCGGACCGCCGGCCCACTCGCCCGCCGGGCTGTGAGCCGTGTCCTGGACGACATCACCCGAGAGATCAGCTAGGAGCAGCAGTGGCGCTTTCCCGCGATGCCATCGTGCAGGCGAACGACATCCCCACCGAGACCGTGCCCGTCCCCGAGTGGGGTGGTGACGTCATCGTGCGCGGTCTCACCGGTGACGAGCTGGATGACTTCCAGGGCTCGATCAGGCAGTTCCGCCGGTCGATGGACGGGCGGGGCATGGAGCCCGTGCTCATCCAGCAGGGCATGCACGCCAAGCTGCTGGTGAAGTGCCTCGTCGACGACCACGGCGAGCGCCTCTTCCAGGACTCCGAGGCGGCCGAGCTGGGGGCGAAGTCCGGCCGGGTCCTGGAGCGGCTGTACGACGTGGCACAGACCCTGTCCGGCCTGTCCGAGGACGAGCAGGAGGAGATGGAGGGAAACTCCGAGACCCCGAGTCCGGGCGACGATTCCACTTCGTCCTCGCCCGAGCCCTCGGGTACACCGTCGCCGAACTCCTCCGACGAATCTCAGCCCGAGAGCTGATCGAGTGGCAGATCTTCTACTCCCTCGAAGCTGAGGAAGACGAGAAGGCCACGAACGACAGCTCCTCCTCCCCGGCGGCGAAGCCGCAGCGCAACTGGCCATGACACCGACACCCGTTGAGGGGAGGCGTCATGGCGAGCACCGGCATCATCTACACCCTCATCGCCAGGGATGCCGCGTCGCGCACGTTCCGTCAGGTCGGCCGAGCAGCCGGCGGCACCGAGTCGACCCTGGCCAAGCTCGGCAAGACCGCCAAGGTGGTCGGCGAGGCGGTGGCGGTCGGCCTGGCCGCCGGACTGGCCGAGGGCGCGAAGTCGGCCATGGAGTTCCAGGCGGAGATGACCCGCATCTCCACGCAGGCGGGTGCCACCCAGAAAGACGTCAAGCTCCTCTCGAAGCAAGTCCTCGACCTGGGCACCACTACGCAGCAGGGCCCGCAGCACCTTGCCGAGTCCCTGTACCACCTCAAGTCGGTGGGCATGGACAACGTGTCCGCGATGAAGGCGCTCAAGGAAGCGTCTGATTTGGCGGCCGTCGGTCACGCCAATTTGGAAGAAACCACAAATGCTCTGGCGGGCGCCTGGCGTACGGGCATTAAGGGCGCCACGAGTTTTCATGAGGCAGTCAGCACCGTAAATGCAATTATCGGCGCTGGAAATATGTCAATGGACCAATTTAATGCGGCAATTGGCACTGGCATCCTGCCCTCTGCGAAAACTTTCGGTCTTTCCATGAAACAAGTCGGCGCCGCGTTGGCCCTCATGACCGATGAGGGAATCGACAGTGCGAGCGCCGCAACTCGCCTGCGCATGTCTTTCTCGCTGCTCGGCGCCCCGTCCGGGGCTGCCGAGAAGCAGTTGAAGAAGATCGGGTTGACCGGCCTCGACCTCGCGGAGGCCATGCGCGGTCCGAAGGGTCTGATCGGCGCAATCGGACTGTTGAAGGAGCACCTCGACAAGTCGGGGATGTCGGCGTCGAAGCAGTCGCAGCTGTTGTCCAGGGCGTTCGGTGGCGGTCGGTCCAGCTCCGGCATCCTGCTCATGCTCAACAACTTGGACGTGCTGGAGAAGAAGCAGGAGCAGATCAACCGCAGCACGGGCAAGTTCGACGACGCGGTGAAACAGCAGCGGAAGACCGCTGAAGCCCAATGGCACCTGCTCACAAGCAACTTGGAGGTAATGGGCATCCGGGTCGGCACCAAGGTGCTGCCGCCGGTGACCAGCTTCATTCACTTCCTTGCCACTGACGCCATGCCCGCCACGTACCGCTTCGCCGACGCCGTCGGGAAGATCATCCCGGTGGATCGCATCAAGTCAGCGATCGGCGAGGCCAAGTCGGTCGTCTCCGGCTTCCTGGGCGGTTTCGGCGGGAAGGGCGGGATCGGCGACTTCATCGGTGGCCTGACGGGCGCCAAGGTGAAGGCGCCGGCGGTGCCGAAGTCACCCATCGACAAGTTCCCCACCACGGTGCTGGACACGCCGCACCTCGGCTCGGCTCAGACGTCCTCGACCAGGGGGACGGGACGGGCCATGCAGCGGCTCCCGCACTACGGGGCCGGTCAAGTCGCGCCCGAGGCCGGTCGGCTCGGCGCGCCGCTCGCTCCGCTGCCGCACGGAGGGTCGGGGCTCAGCGCGCCACTGATCAAGATGCCGAAGGTGCCGAAGGCCCCGAAGTCGCTGGCCCGCCAGATCGGCGAGCAGGTCCGCATCGCGTTCACCGACGGCATCATGCACGTCAACTGGGGCAAGTTCGGGCCCGTCCTCGGAGCCGGTCTGGGCAAGGCGTTCGGGTGGATCGTCGGCCACGGTGCTGAGCTGTCGGCCAAGCTCGGCAAGGCCATCGGCCAGATCGACTTCGTCGACGTCGGCAAGAGCCTCGGCGCGATCGCGCTGCCCTTCGCCATCGGCTTCGTGAACAACCTGTTCCAGCCGCTCTTCACCGCCAGATTCTGGGAGAAGCACTGGCTCGACGTGATTCTGGCGACCATCGCCATCGTGCCGTTCGGCAAGCTCTTCGGAGTAGTCGGGAAGCTCTTCGGGCGGATCCCCTGGGGGAAGCTCGGCGAGATCTTCACCCGCATCCCGTGGGGGAAGATCCTCCCCTTCGGCGAAAAGATCGGGGAACTCGCCCCCAAGTTCTTCGGAGCGATCTACCGCTTCGTGAGCAGGATCGTTTCGAAGTTCGGTGACGCATTCGCGTCACGCTTCCCCAAGGTTGCGCAGTGGTTCAGTGACCAGCTGCTCCTGTTGCCGGTCCGTCTCGAAGACCTGGGTCGAGCACTGGTCCGCAAGGGCCGCGAGATGATCTCCAGATTGGGATCTGCGATCGTCGACAAAGTGCCCGGCATGGGCAATCGGTTTATCCGTGCCATCGTGAAGACGTTCGGCCGATTCACCCTCTATCAGACCGGCCTCAACCTGGCACAGTCGCTGATCAGCGGCGCCTGGTCGAAACTGAAATCCATCGGCTCGTGGATGAAGAGCCACCTCGTCGACCCTGTCATCCGCTGGGTCAAGAGCGGCTTCGGAATTGCATCCCCGTCGAAGGTATTCACCGGGATCGGCGGCAATCTGGTCGCCGGATTCAAGAACGGCGTCCTGAACACGGCCAAGGGCATCGGCGGCTGGATCGTCAGCCACCTTGTGACACCGGTGACCAGCCGCTTCGCCCGCGCCGGGTCCTGGCTGACCGGCAAGGGCAGCGCGATGGTGTCCGGATTCAAGTCCGGGGCGAACTCGATCGGAAAATCGATCGGTGGCTGGATGACCTCCCACGTCACCGCCCCGGCACGGAACGCCTTCACGCGTGCCGGAACCTGGCTCATCTCGAAGGGCTCCGCCCTCATCGCAGGCTTGAAGAGCGGTGTCTCACAGAGGATGCGGGGCATCGGTAGCTGGCTGAAGAGCGTCGTCGTCGACCCCGTCGTCTACAGCGTCAAGCACTTCTTCGGGATCAAGAGCCCGAGCCGCGTCTTCATGGGCATCGGCGGCCACCTGGTCACCGGCCTGATCAAGGGCATGTCCCGCACCAGCGGCGCCGCGATCGCTCACAAGGTGTTCGGCAGCATGCCCAAGGCCCTCGCGTCGATCGTCAAGAAGGGCTTGGTGTCCGTCTCGTCGCTGCCCGGGAAGGCCCTCAAGGCCCTCGGCAGTCTCGGCGGAGATGTCCTCGGCATGCTCGGGCTCGGTGGCGGAGGAGGCGGCTCGTCCGCCAACCAGAAGATCGGCGCCACCCTCGCCGCGCTCCGCGGCTGGAGCGGCCCGCAGTGGGCCGCCTTGAAGAACCTGTGGAACGGGGAGAGCGGCTGGAACGAGCGCGCGCTGAACAGCAGCAGCGGCGCCTACGGCATCCCCCAGTCGCTCCCCGCTAGCAAGATGGCGTCGGCCGGTGCCGACTGGAAGACCAACCCGGCCACCCAGATCAAGTGGGGCCTGTCGTACATCGCCGAGCGGTACGGCAACCCGCTCAACGCCTACTCGCAATGGCTGGCTCGGTCGCCGCACTGGTACGCGAAGGGCACGCGCGGCGCCGCCAAGGGCCTCGCCTGGGTCGGCGAAAAGGGCGCCGAGCTGGTGAACTTCAAGGGCGGGGAGGATGTCCTCAACCACGAGGACTCCATGGCGTTCGCCAAGACCCACGGCATCAAGCTGCCCGGGTACGCGAGCGGCACGATCATGAACGCCGCCGACCGGGTCCGCCGCGACAAGGAGAAGGTCGAGGACGCGAAGGACGCGGTATCCCGCGCCAAGCGGCGGCACAAGGGCGAGGCCGCGGCGGAGAAGCGCCTCCAGGCCGCCCAGAAGGAGCTGAAGGCCGCCGAGATCGCGTTGAGAAACGCCCAGCGGTCCGCGAAGACCTCGATCTCCAACTCGATTGCCACCGGGCTCCAGAAGTCCCTGGCGACGGGCACGTCGTCGTCGATCGCCTCGGCCATCAAGTCCTTGGCGACGAAGTTGCTGAACGCCGGTTACAACCGGACGGCGGCATCCGTCGAGAAGAAGGGGTCGAAGCTCGAAGCGCTCGCCACGAAGCGGGCCTCGGTCAAGGCGAAGATCGCAGCGGCCAATCAGTACGCCAGCGACCAGGCCGGGCGCATCAACGACTTTCTGTCCATCAGCGGGACGTCCGCGTCGAACGTCGGCGACCTCATCTCCCAGATGGGGGGCCAGCAGAAGACCGCCCGGGGCTTCGTTTCGCTGACGAAGAGGCTGAAGGCGCGCGGTGCGTCGAAGGCCTTGCTGCAACAGCTTGCCGACGCCGGGCCGGGCAGTCAGCTCGCGACCATCCTCGGCGGCAAGGGCGTCAAGACACAGGACATCGCCAAGCTGAACAAGCTCGTGAAGAGCGGCGGCAAGCTCGCCACATCGTTCGGCCGGTCCATGGCCGACATGATGTACGACAGCGGCAAAGACGCGGGCAAGGGATTCCTGGCCGGCCTGAAGTCGCAGGAGAAGGCGCTCGGCAAGCAGATGGCTTCCGTGGCCAAGGACTTGGTCAAGGCCATCAAAAGGGCCCTGAAGATCAAGAGCCCCTCGCAGGTGTTCCGGGACGAGGTCGGCAAGAACATCGTCCTCGGAATGGCCCACGGCATCGACATGCACGGCCACCTCGTCGGTGCCGCAACCCAGCGGCTCGCCAACACCGCTACCGGTGTGTCCATCCGTCGCCGCTACGTACCGACTGCCGGTGGCAGCAACCAAGGTCAAGACCAGTTGTGGGATCGGCTGGCAGCGGCGCTGGAGGCTCAGGCCAGCCGGCCGCACGAGGTGAACGGTCAGCTGGTGCTCGACTCCGGTGAACTCATCGGCGTCATCAAGGGAACCGTCCAGCCGATGATCCGCACCTCCGAGAACCGGCAGGCGTACCGCGCGCGCGTTGGACGGAGGGCAGGGGGGTGACTATCACCTTCGGGAGCACGGGTGCGCAGGCGGTCCATACCGACACGGTGACCCCTGCGCTCGTGGGCTCCGCCGGCAACTTGGCGCTCATGCAGGTGCTCTCCGGGCACCCGAGTGACAGCATTCCCACCACCCCGTCCGGCTGGTCGCTCATCAGCAGTTTCTCGGGCGGCGGGGGCACCTTCGGCGCTTCCGCCGGCCCGCGGAGGCAGACGTGGTTCGCGCGCGTCCTGGCCGGAGGTGAGCCGAACCCGACCACCGTCATCCCCTCGGGCTCGGCGGGGTCCGTCATCGCGGCCCGCATCATCAGCCTGGCCCGCACCGCCGGCACCGGCTGGCGGTGGGCTGCATCCGGCGCCGACGACAGCACCTCCGGCACGGCATTCTCCGTGGTCGGCGGTATGGCTCTGACATTCAAGGCCGGCGATTTCGTCGTCCTCGGGTACGGCGTCGCCTCCAGCGCGGACTCCTACACGGCCGAGGCAGTCACCGCGGCGGGAATCACCTTCGGGACGGTGACCGAGCGCGCCGACGCCGCTGTCACCACGGGCAACGGGCTGTCGAGTGCGCTCGCTACCTGTTCCGTTTCATCCGGTACGGCGCAGGTGGCTCCCACGATCACCGCCACCCTGGCGGCAGCGTCCGTCGGTGTCGCCGGCGCGCTCCGTATCCGGGAGGCCAGTTCGGATGTCGCCGCGATCGCACAGACCGCCTTTCCGCCACGGAACCTCGTGTCCGCGACGGGTCTGACCGGCGACGACATCACGACCGTGACGCTGTATCGACAGGTCGACACCAACCTGACGGCCGTCAGGGCCGCGACCGGCATCGATGTGACTGGGCAGTCCTCCCTGCTGAGAGTCGACGCCGAGCAGCCGTTCGGGGTCTCGATGACCTACGCGGCCGTGCTGACTGACCTGTACGGGCAGCAGTGGACGGTCTACTCCGACCCCATCACCTCGACCGTGGACGCCGATGTCGTCTCGGACGCGATCCGTGGCGTCGGCGCTCTGGTGCACATCGAATCGCCGCTGGATTGGAAACGCGACCGCGAGGCCACGACGTTCAACGTTGGCGGCCGGATCGTCGTCGTCGGTCGGCCCCGCTCTGCGCCCTCGACGACCGTCACGGTGCGCACGGAGACCGACGAGGACGGCGATGCCCTCAACGATCTGCTCGACCACGTTACCGAGGGCGTTTTGCTGATCCGGCGGCAGGTGAGTCTGCCGCGCTTGGACGGCTCCTACGCCCTGCTCGACGACACCGAGAGCCCCACCTGGTACGACCAATTCAGGTGGTTCCAGCTCAATGTCGTCCGGGCCGACGACTGGCCCGACGTCCTGGAGGCGGCTGGATTCACCCTCCAGGACATCGCCAACAACTACAGCACGTTGGCCGACCTGGCGGCCGACTTCAGCAGCTTGCTCGCCATCGCCCTCTACGACTTCGGGTGATGCCGTGCTCGACATGTCCGATGCTGCGCTGGCCATCGTCCAGCGCAGCTACACCATGCAGGTCCGCGCCGAGTCCTGGCGCGACGGTGAACTCCTGGCCGCCGACATCCCCGTTGCCGGCGGCCAGGAGGACCGCGACCGCTCGCTGAACATCCCCGAGAGGGTTTCCCTCAGCGTGCCGTGCCGCGACAGGGGCTTCAACTGGGACCCGCAGGCCGATCCCGACCATCCACTCGCCGCCTTCGGGCAGCAGCTCCACATCTCCTACGGTGTCGACGTCGGCGGCGACTTTGAGTGGGTCGATCGCGGTTGGTTCGTGATCACCGAGGTCGGATCCGACGGCGACACCGTCAGCGTCACGGCCCAGGGACTGCTCACCCTGATCGACGAGGCGAAATTCGTCTCCCCGTTCCAGCCCTCCGGCACGTTCTCGTCGACCGTGCGCTCCCTCGTCGAGCCCGCACTGACCGTGCAGGTCGACGGGCTCCTCACCGACCAGTCCGTGCCCGTCGGGATGCAGTGGGACAGCGACCGCCTCGGTGGCCTCACCGAACTCCTGTCGGCCTGGGCGGCCGACGCCTACGTTACTGAGGACGGCATCCTCCTCGTCGAGAAGCTCATCGACGGAGGAACCCCGGTCCTGACCCTCACGGACGGCGTCGGCGGCACCGTGGTGCGCTGGCAGGGGAGCGGAAACCGCGACGGTGCGTTCAACGTCGTCATCGCCCAAGGCGAGGACAGCAGCGGCAACCAGCTCCAGGGCGTCGTCTACGACCTGGACAGCGCCTCGCCCTACCGGTACGGCGGTCCTTTCAACCCGTTGCCCGTGCCGTACGTGTTCTCGTCACCGCTGATGACGACCGTCTCTCAGTGCCGCGCCGCGGCAGCCGCCCAGCTCCTCCAGCTGCGCCGCGCTTCGTCCCGCCGCCTCGCGGTGAGCATGGTTCCTCACCCGGGCCTGGTGACCGGTGACGTCATCTCCGCCACCGGAGCCGGACTCGTCGGCGCACCGTGCGTGATCGAGACGCTGTCGCTGCCCTACTCACCAGGCGAAATGAGCCTGACCGTCCGAGTCCTGTAGAGGGGGCATCATGGCGGACTTCGCCGACACCCGGGTCAGTCTCGCCGGCCAAGGAACCATCGAAGCCGTCGCTGTCACAACGGCCGTGAGCGGGGCGTGCCTTGCCAGCATCGGCGGCATTCAGGTAACCGTCCGAACCGTCACCGGACTGTCGTTCAGTGTCGGCGACAAACTATTGATCGCCCGCCGCGGTTCGACGTACTGGGCTCTCGCCGCGTATAGCGCTGCGCCAGCGCTGCCGCCGACTCCGCCAGCGGCCGGTGATCCCCCGGTCACCTCCCTCGGCGACAGCTCGCCGCCACCCAAGCCGACGACCACGACGGGCTCCCTGGTGTGCACCCCAACAGCGACGTCGACATGGCGAGACGGCAGCTGGCGAACCGACACCGGCTCCTCCACCAGCGCCGACACATTCCAAGGCAAATACGGCGGCAGCTCCCTGGGCCGCAACAGCGGCTTCGCGTTCTACGGCAGCAAGCCACGATCGCTGTCCGGTGCCACCGTCACCAAGGCCACCGTCCGCCTGCGGAGGCTGACGTCTGGCGACTACGGGAAGCGGTCGCCGACGCTCCGGCTTGTCAGCCAGTCCACCCGGCCCGGTGGCTTTCCCACGCTCAACGAGTCCACGGCAGGCCCGGCGCTCGGCGTGCAGGGCCACGTGTCGCCGTCGGAGGTCACTTTCACGCTGCCCACCTCGTGGGGGCAGGCCATCGTCGACGGCAGCCGCGGCGGCCTGTGCATCACGGTCAGCTCCGACGATCCCTACATCCGCCTTGCAGGACGCAGCTCCTGGTCGGCCGCGTGGACCCTCACGCTCTACTGGAGGCGCAGTTCATGAGCCAGCAGACGTCGCACGGGATCACCTACCCGGAGTCGACGGACCACGCCCGGATCTGGGAGCACATGCAGACGATGGCGGCGTCCATCGATCCGCAGCTGAGCCCAGTCGACCGGCAGGTTTTCACGACCAGCGGCACGTGGACGAAGCCAACATCCGCTAAGTGGGTGCGCGTCCGGGTCATCGGCGGTGGAGGCGGCGGCGGGGGAGTCCCCAGCGGTACGAGCGGACAAGGCGCCTCCGGATCAGGTGGTGGCGGAGGAGGCTACGCCGAGTCCGTCCTCATGGCATCCTCGCTCGGCAGCACAGTCGCCGTCACCGTCGGCACGGGCGGCACGGGCGGCGCCGCAGGCGCCAACGACGGCAACGCCGGTGGCTCCAGCTCGTTCGGCTCCCTGGTCGTGGCAGCCGGAGGCGCACAGGGCGTAGCCATGGCCCGCACCTCCGGCAACAACGTCGTCACGGGTGGCTTGGCCGGGAACGGCACGACGGGCGACATTCTCATTCAGGGCACCGACGGCGGTAATGGGTACGTCCAGGGCGGCCTACCGGGCTGCCAGTCGTCCGGCGGGGGCACGGTCCTCGCAGGCACACGCCGCAGCACCGCATCCCTGTCCGGCGCCGCAGGCACCGCAGGCAAGAGTTTCGGCGGTGGCGGCGGTGGGGCGCAGGGCGGCACCACGACCGGCACCAGTTTCAACGGTGGCAACGGCGCCGACGGCGTCGTCATCGTCGAAAGCTTCTTCTAGGGGGCGCCGTGGCCGACACCGATGATCCGGCGGCCAGTCCGCCGCAGACCGATCCGGCGCCCCCCTACACGAGCCAGGCGCAGGACGGCTCCGTCATCGAGCAGTGGGATGTGCCCTCCCGCACCTACCGCCGGTACGAGTGCGGCACCCTCGTCGAGGAGAGGCCGTTCACCGACGCGGAGAACGCAAGTGCTGACGAGGCCCTCGCCGACGAGGCCCGTCGCGCGGCTCAGGCCGCACTGTTGGTACAGGTCCACACGGACCTGGCCGACAACCAGACCTACCTCGATTCCGTGGCGGCCGGCACCGTGACAACCGACGCGACGGCCGCCCAGGTGGCTGCTCTCACCAGGCAGGTGCAGGGCTACTTCCGGCTCACCTTCGGTGTCGCTCTCGCCGACCAGCCCTCAGGAGACTGATGTGACGGTTTATGTGTGTTCGCTGTCAGCCACCCCGGACCAGCTGATCCAGCCCAACGTCGACACTTTGTTGATCTTCCCGTTCGAACAGGATCAGATCGATCATCTCGCGATGCACGATCCGGCTCAGCCGGACGGGGTCACCGCCCTCAGCACCGACCAGCGAGCCGGCCTCATCTGGCCGTACTGCGATGGCTGGGGGAGCCTGAGCGCCGAGGTCCAGTGGGAGGCCGGCGCCTACACCGAGCTGCGTGACGTCTTTATGCGGGACCCGCTCGGCTTCACCACCGACCCCATGAACGACACGGGCCGGGACGACCGGCCACCGTCGGGCGGATACCAGTACTTCACCAAGCACCACGAGATCAGCGTGTATCAGGGCACGCCGCTCGGGTTCATGGTCCGGCACAACGACAAGGTGCCCCGGAGCATCTTGTACGCCCAGTTCAAGCTCGCCATCCACCCGTGGTGAACGACGAGACGGAGCGTCCGGTGGCCTTCTCCGACCGCAACGATCCCCCGCCGATGTGGTGCGACTGGTGGACCGAGATCCATCAGCTCACCTCCGACATCGCCTACGGCTGGGTCCCCGAGCATCTACGAGCAGACCCGGCCGACCCGAACCCCTGGTTCTGGCACTGGTGCAGCCAGCAGGGCCGATGGATGGCTCAGGCCGCCCCCGAGCACACCCTCATCTCCACCGAGCCGCTGCACCTGGAGCCCTCCCTGCTGTGGCCCTGCTGCGGCACACACGGCTGGGTGCGCGGCGGCGCGTGGATCCCGGCCTGACCGCTCGAAGGAGTAACGCCCCATGTCTCAACCGACCCCCGGCCGCATCGTCCTGTACAAGCTCACCGAGGACGACGCCCGGCACATTGCCCAGCAGCGCTCCCACAACGGGCAGAACGGCAACTTCGTCCGCGAGGGCGACCGGTACCCGGCCGTCGTCGTGCGCGTGTTCACCGGGAACCCGGCCGACGCGGTCAACCTCCAGGTCCTGCTGGACGGTCCCGACGCCTACTGGGCGACGTCCCGCCGCCAGGGCGACGAGCCCGGCACCTGGTCCTGGCCGGTGATCTCATGACCGTTCAGGGCATCGACGTCAGTTCGTTCCAGAGCGCGACGTACGACACCAACGGGCTGGGCTTCGTCTTCGTCAAGGCGACGGAAGGGACGTCATACGTCAACCCGCTCATGGCCGCCCAGGCCGCGCACGCCCGCGCCGCCGGATGCGTCGTCGGCTTCTACCACTTCCTGCACCCGGGCAGCGTCCAGGAGCAGGCCTCCTTCTTCGTGGAGAAGGCGGTGAGTCAGCCCGGCGACATCCTTGCCTGCGACTGGGAGCCCACCGCGAGCGGGCTGGCCAGCAACGCCGACAAGGACAGCTTCATCAAGGCCGTGAAGCAGCTGCGGTCCGGGCACCGCAGCATCCTCTACTGCGACGTGGCCCGCTGGACCGGCGTCGACAAGACCGGCTACTGCGGCGACGGGCTATGGATCGCCGACCCCAACCACGCTGCGGGCAAACCCGGCATCAAGGCGCCGTGGCTGTTCCACCAGTACGGCATCCGAGGCACCGACCGCGACCTCGGCAACTTCACCGACCGCGCCGCGCTCGCCGCGTGGGCCGGATCCCAGGAGGTAGACGTGGCACTGACACAGGACGACATCGACAAGGTCGCCGCCGCGGTGGTGACCAAGCTCCTCGCCGGCGGCGGCGCGCTCGAGGACAGCGACCTGAAGCGGATCTGGGCCGCGGACGTGATCCCGGCCGCCGCCCCGCCGTACAACAACACGGACTACTTCCAGGCCGACGGGAAGACCCCGAACAACACGACCTGGACGGGCACCTACACCCAGTACACCCAGGTCATGGGCATCCGCGAGACTCTCGACCGCGTCAAGCAGCTCCAGGCCGCGCTCGCCGCCCTCGACCCGGCCGCCCTGGAGGCCGCGCTCGTGGCCAAGCTGAACGGCCTGAAGGCCACCGTCACCGTCACCAACCCCCAGGAGGGCTGAGCGATGAAGGTATCCCGCTACTGGAAGGCAGTCGTCGCCGCCGTCGTGGCAGGCGGCGGAACCGCGGCGGCCGCCGTGCAGGACGGCCACATCACGGCGGCCGAAACCGTCACCATCGTCCTGTCCGTCCTCGGAGGGCTCGGCTTCACCTGGGCTGTTCCCAACCGGCCGCAGACGCCGGCGCCGCCCACCGCCGAGTCGCCGCAGATCCTCTGACGGATGCCTCCAGTGACCGATGAGCCATCCAACGGCGAACTCGGGCGGCTCATCGGCTCACTCCAGCAGAGCCTGGACAACCGATTCTCTGAGCTGAACTCGCGGCTGGACAAGATGGTGTCGCTGGACGTCTACACGATCCAGACCACCCACGTCGAGCAGCGGATCTCCCAGCTCCAGGCCGACATCCAGAGGTGCGGCACCGAGTCCGCCCAGTTGGAGGACGCGTTCGAGGCCTACCAGCGCGACGAGGCCAAGCGCCGCGACGCAGAACGGCAAGCGCGCCTCTACCAGCTGATCGTGCCGGTGGCCATCTGCCTCATCTCCAGCGTCATCGCGATCTGGGCGGTGGTGGGGAAGTGAGCGACGCCAAGCACAGCAACAAGTTGCGGCGGCTCACGCTGCCGCGCGCTGAGGCTGTCATCGCCGGAATGGTCGTCGTCCTCTTCGCCGGCCTGGCCCTGCTCGTCGTCCAGTTCGTCGCACTGCACGAGGAGTTGGCCACCGCGAACCATGCGCGCGATGCGCTGGCTGCGCAGGTTGAGCGGCTCGGCGCATCGCCGGTAGCCGGTCCGCCGGGCAGCCGCGGCGAGCCCGGCCGCAGCGTGACCGGCCCGCGGGGGCCAGCTGGACCGCCGGGCCCGTCCGGATCGGCCGGCCGCGCCGGAACGGACGGGAAGAACGGGACCGACGGGGCCAGCGTGACCGGGGCACCGGGGGCCGCCGGCGCGACCGGGCCAGCCGGCGCATCAGGTGCCAACGGCGCTGATGGCCGGCCAGGCCCCTCGGGACCGCCCGGGCCAGCCGGACCGGCCGGACCGGCGGGCCAGGACGGCAAAGACGGGAAGGACGGCGCCGACGGCAAGGACGGCCAGAACTGCCCGGCCGGCTACAGCCTCCAGCCCCCACCAGACGACCCAGACGCCCTCGTCTGTCGGCGCGACGACACACCCCAGCCCAGCGACAGCGACTCACCCTCCACACCCCAGGCGCTCGGCCTCGATCCGCTGCGTCGCCAATACGCCTGAACCCTCGGGCCAGACCCCCCGCCGCGTAACGCGGCGGGGGGTCTTTGCCGCGTACTAGGGCTTATTCATTGGCCGGTTGACGGGCGCTGTGTCTACGGTGGTCCACGTCCAGGTGCGAAGGCAACGGGTACTTCGACTGTTAATCGAGTGGTCGCAGGTTCGAGTCCTGCCATCGGCTGCGGCCGGTGTAGCTCAGTTGGTAGAGCGCTACGTACCGTCGCCGACCTGACCTCTGGACCCACAACTTCATACGCACCTCCCGGTGCGCAGGTAACGGTTACTTCTCCTGCTAAGAGGGAGACGCGGGTTCGAATCCCGCCGCCGGCTTCACGGCCGGTGTCGTCCAGCGGCCTAGGACGCCAACGTCACCGTCACCGACTTGATCTCGGGAGGCACAAGCGCCGGGTGCCCGGTGCGCAGGCAACGGATACTTCGATTTGGGATCGAGTGGTCCAGGTGCAAATCCTGGCGGCCGGCCCGGGGGGTCGGCTGTGGTGTAACAGCAGCACGCTTACGTACCGTCGCCGTCTTGATCTCGGGCACCCTCGCTTCCCGCCTCCTCCAGCTCCAGCAGAGGAGGCGTTCTCATGTCCCGGTTCAACACCCGCACTTCGCGCCCGGTCGCACGCGGCCCGGTCGCCACGACCGGCAAGCCCACCACCACCCACGAGGGCGGCACCGCGTTCGTCCGCGACGCCCGCAGCGACCTGTTCCTGCTCGCCGTCACCAACATGGTCGGCCAGGACTCCTTCTACGAGAGCGCAGGCGACCGCGACAACCGGTTCCGCCAGCTCATGCGCCAGCTCGCCGTCGCGGACCCTGCGTGGACAGCCGCCCTGCTCGGGTGGCTGCGCGGCTCGGCGAACATGCGGTCGGCGGCCGTCGTCGGCGCCGCCGAGTTCGTGCACGCGCGTCTCGCGGCCGAGCAGGCGGGCTACCTGGTCCCCGACACCGCGACGGCCAGCAGCGAGGGCGGCGGCTGGAACCGGCGTGTCGTCGACTCCGTCCTCCAGCGGCCCGACGAGCCCGGCGAGCTGCTCGGCTACTGGACGCAGCAGTACGGGCGCCGCCTGCCGAAGCCGCTCAAGCGCGGGATCGGCGACGCTGTGCAGCGGCTCTACAGCGGCAAGGCCCTGCTGAAGTACGACACCGCGGCCCGGGGTTACCGGTTCGGTGACGTCCTCAACCTGGTGCACGCCGCACCCGCGCCGGACAAGCCCTGGCAGGGCGACCTCTTCCAGTACGCCCTCGACCGGCGGCACCACCCGGACACGGCCGTCCCGCCCGCATCGAACCGGACGCTGTCCGCGCGCCAGGCCCTCATGGCCCTGCCGGTGGGGGAGCGCCGCGCGCTCGTCACCGGCCCCGACGGCGCCGCGCGCCTGGCCGAGGCGGGCATGACGTGGGAGGCACTGGCGGGCTGGCTTCAGGGGCCGATGGATGCTGCGGTGTGGGAGGCCGTCATCCCCTCCATGGGGCTGATGGCGCTCACCCGGAACCTGCGGAACTTCGACGAGGCGGGTGTCTCCGACGAGATGGCGGCCTCGATCGCGGCCCGGCTCGCCGACCCCGAGGAGGTTCGCCGCTCGCGGCAGTTCCCGTACCGGTTCCTCTCCGCCTACCGGGCGGCGCCGTCGCTGCGCTGGGGCCACGCCCTGGACCAGGCCCTGGCCGCGTCCACCGCGAACATCCCGGCCCTGCCCGGCCGGACCCTGGTCCTCGTCGACACGTCGGGGTCGATGATGGGCACCGTGTCCGCCAAGAGCCAGATCCGGCATGTCGACGTGGGGGCCCTGTTCGCGGTGGCGCTCGCTGCGCGCGGCTGCGACGTAGACCTCGTCGGCTACGCCAACGGCGCGTTCACGCACCCACTGGCCAAGGGTGGCAGCGTGCTGCGCCAGACCGAAGCGTTCTGCCAGAGGCTCGGCGAGGTCGGACACGGTACGGAGACCGTGGCAGCTCTCCGGGCCTCGTACGACAGGCACGACCGGGTTGTGATCATCAGCGACATGCAGGCGTTCGCCCACCCGGGCGGTGGCGCGCCCTGGCCCTTCCGGGGCAGCTACCGGCCCGTGTCCGTGTCGGACGCGATCCCGGCCGACGTGCCCATGTTCGGCATCAACACCACTGGGTACGGGCCCGCGTCCATCGACACGAGCCAGCCGAACCGGTACGAGGTCGGCGGATTCTCCGACCAGCTGTTCACGACGATCGCGCTGCTGTCGCGCGGCCGCGACGCGGGCTGGCCGTGGGAGGTCTGATGGCGTCCAGCTCCGCTGTCCTCGGGCGGCGAGGCCAGCGTTGAACATCGCCCCCCCGCCGCGTCCTCCGCGCGGCGGGGGGCTCTCTCATGCGGGCGCCGGCCTCAACGGCAACGGCCCCCACCGTTAAGGAGAGGGCCGTTGAGCGGGTCCCCCGGTGCGGGCCCGGGGTACCGTTCTGAGTGTCGAGTTCAGAACGGAGACCAGTATGCCCCGGCACTCTGTAGAGCACACAGGCGCGCGCATTGCGCACGCTCGGAAAATTCGTCGTCTGACCCAACGCGAACTGGCTGATCTCTCCCACGTCTCCTACAGCACCATCACCAAGGTCGAGCAGGGCATCATGCCGGCCAGCCCTTCGGTGATAGGGGCACTCGCCCGCGCGCTGTCGGTGCCCGTCTCAGACCTCAACGGTCAGCCCTACCTCGACGAGCTGCGCCATGACCAGCTTGACGGTCTCATCAACCCGATCCGGGAGGCGCTCAACATCTACGACCTCGGCGCCGACCCTGACCTGGCCCCGCGTCCAGTCGAGGAGCTGGAAGCGGACGCCGATCGGCTGTGCGCCATGGTCCGCGCGACGAACATCAAGCAGGTGGCCGCAGAACTCCCGTCCCTCATCCATGAGGCGACGAACCGAGCGCACACCAGCGGCACCACGCGCACCTGGCAGCTGCTGGCCAGCACCTACCGGACCGCGTACGACGTCACGACCAAGTTGGGCTACCCGGACCTGTGCACCGTCGCCCTGGACCGGATGGACTGGGCGGCGCAGCGCGCCTCGGACCCGGTGCTCGGCGGCATGCGCCAGTACCTCCGCGCGCTGGCCTACCTGCGGGCCAGCGACTACAAGACCGGCAAGCGGCTGGTCGGACTCGGTATGTCCACCCTGGAGCAGGCGGAGCACGGCCGAGTCCTGGACGTCGTCACCGGACAGCTACACCTCGGCGCCGCTGTGCTGGCTGGCCGGGACAAGGACAAGGAGACCGCCGAAGGGCATCTCGCTGAGGCGGCTCGGATCGCGAAGCGCACTGGGCCGGCCGAGAGGGTGTACTGGCTGTCCTTCGGGCCCACGAACGTCGGTGTGCACCGGGTGAGCGTGCTCGCCGAGCTGGACCTGTACCCGGAGGCCGTGCGCCAGGCGGAGGACACGGCGATCCCCGACGACTGGCCGCCATCCCGGCTCGCCCACCACCACGCCGAGGTCGCCAGGGCCCAGATGTGGACCGGCCAGACCGACGCAGCGTTCAAGAGCCTGCTCATCGCCCGGAAGCTGGCTCCGCAGCAGACCCGTTATCACCCGACGGTCCGCGAGACGTACGCAGGACTGGACGCAGCCAGGCGTCAGATGCCGAACAGCTTCACCAACTATGGCTCCTGGCTCGGCATGTGACTGACTGTTAAACGTTGGCCCTAGCTATCAGTGAAGACTGATAGTTAGGGCCTTTTCGTGTCGGCATCCTGCTAACAGACGGACCCCCGCGACCGCGCCACGGTCCGGGGGCTGGCCAACGCTCATTCCAGTGAGGGAGCGTCGACATGACAAACGGTACAGGCCGACTGCGAGGACGGACACGAGGTCCGGCCATGACGATCAAGGTGTACACGGTCACACGCGACGGCAGCGTCACGCCCCCGCGCGCCACCGTGTCCGTGCCTCGCGGATACGTGCCGCCGCCCGAGCCGATGAACACCATGCTTCCCCCGTGCGCCTGCCCGTGGCACCGCGAGGCCGGTGATGCACGATGACCAGAGCAGCGGCAAACCCCGCAGCCGGCCGGATCGACACCGCGCCCATGCTGGAGACAGCGGCCCAGCTGCTCGGCCCGGACGATGGGCCCGACGTCCTGCCGCCGGTCGCGCCCGAGCTGGAGACGCTCACCGCGCTGCTGCGAACGCATCTCGGACTGCTGATCCCCGCGGTTGAGGCGCAGGCTCAGCAAACAGATGCTGACAGCATCCCGAAGTTCTGCGCGCTCGCCTGCGTCGGCGAGGCGACCAGGAAGCTGCGGATCGGGGACGGCTGCACACCGGACGTCCGCGTCGCGGTGGCGCGCAAGCTCGCCCGCTGCGTCAGAGCCTTGTGTGACCACTACGAGCAACTCGGCGGCGGGAACCGGTGACCGCCTTCGTGCGATTCTGTCGCCCCTGCGGTAAACCGATCACCGACGAGGCCGACGCGGTCCTGATCGCGTCCCAGGAAGTCTCCTCGGGGCCAGGCTGGAACATTTGGGCGCACCCACAGCACCGCTACGAAGCCATCGAGATGGCTCTGTCGGGCATGGGCGTGGTCCCTCTCCTCATCGCCGGCGGGAGCCGACGGTAATGAGATCAATCTGCGCCCTGCTCATCTACGTGGTGGCCGTGACCGGCCCCGTCCTCGCCGTGGTGCTGGCGCGGACCTCGCACTGACGCACCCCCATGGCGGCCGCTCCGGGTCAGGGCCGCACCCACCAGCCCCGTCGCGCTGCGGAACGGAAGCCGCGACGCGACGGGAACGCTCGCCCCGCCGCAGGAACCGGAAGACCTCGGCGGGGCGAGCACCGGAACGAGAACAGCCGCAGTCGAAGGAGACAGCGAGTGACGAGCGACCGGCACGAGGACCCGACGGACACTCCGAATGAGGAGACTCTCCCGGTTCCACCGCCGTTCATGTTCGGGTGTGACCAGTGCGCGGCACTCCTGGTCGGCCTCGCTGAGAAGATCCGCGCGGACGTCGGCTGCTTAGACCAACAACTCTTCATCTCCCGCCACATCGTGGAGGCCCACTCCGACGACGTGCCCGCCCCGCACACCCGCCTCTGCGACATCTGCCCCTCGTACGCCGGACGACCGGATGTCGCGATCCTCTGGGCCGAGCACCGAGCGCGCGACCTGTTCCTGCCGGAATCCATCGCGCGGCTGCTCTAGGTCGGCGCCCACCACGATCTCCGCCCGGCAAACGGGCGGTATCCATCAGTAACCGAACCAAGGAGTGCAACATGATCGTTGCCGACATGCGGGAAGCGTTCCCGCTCGCGCCCGAGGGCGGGCGCATCCCCCACAGCACGGAGCCGGCCTCGAACACCAGCAGCCGGCCGTGGGCCCTGCGCTTCGCCCGTACGCCCGACGCCTCCCAGGCGACCGTCCTGCCGCTCGCCGTCTACGACGAGGAGTTGCAGATGTCCGTCGGCCTGTACGACGGCCCGCTGCCGTACATGCAGACGCACACGCCGACCGTCCCGGACGGCAACGTGCAGAACCCGCCGCCGCTCGATGAGGGTGCGAAGGACTGATGCCGTGATGCCCGCCGTTCTCGTGATCGCGGCCCGTGACGACTGGCCCACCGACCGGGTCGTCAAGGCGCTCACCGACGGCGGTGCCGAGGTGTTCCGCATGGACACCAGCGAGTTCCCGCTGGACCTCACCCTCGCCGGGCGCATCGACGCCCGGCGAGGGTGGGCCGGCGGCCTCGCCACCGAGCACCGCACCGTCGACCTCGCCGACATCAGCGCCGTCTACTACCGCGCCCCGAACGCCTTCGTGTTCCCGCCCACCATGTCGGGGCCCGAGCGGCAGTTCGCCGCCGCGCAGGCCCGTTCCGGTCTGGGCGGCATCATCACCGCGCTCGACTGCCGGTGGGTCAGCCACCCCTCCGCCATGTCCCGCGCCGAGTACAAACCCCTTCAGCTCGCCACCGCCCGGTCCTGCGGGCTCACGATCCCGCCCACCCTCATCTCCAACAACGCCGACGCCGTCCGTGCCTTCGTCGGAGACGTCGGCGGCCGCGTCATCTGCAAGCCGGTCGCCAGCCCCGTACTGATCGAGGACGACCAGCTCAAGACCGTATACACCCGTCGGCTGACCGAAGGCGACCTCGACGACCTGCGGGGCATCGAGACCACCGCCCACCTGTTCCAGGGCTGGATCGACAAGGCGTACGAGGTACGGCTCACGGCTGTCGGCCACCAGCTGCTCGCCGCCGAGATCCACGCGGGAAGCGACGCCGCCCACACGGACTGGCGAAGCGACTACGCCTCCCTCACCTACCGGGTTGCCGAAGTCCCTGATGCCGTCGCGGCCGGGGTGCGAAGCTACATGGACCGGCTCCGTCTGCGCTTCGCCGCTATGGACTTCGTCGTCAGCCCCGACGGCGTCTGGACGTTCCTGGAGGCGAACCCCTGCGGGCAGTGGGACTGGATCGAACACGCCACCGGCCTGCCCATCGCCCAGGCCATCGCCGACGAACTCCAGGGAGTCATCGAATGAGTGTCACCGCCCACGACGTGGCCCGCCCGTACCTGGCCGACCTCGCCCAGAACCTCACCGCCCTCGGCGCGATCCGCAGCAAGCCGTGGGCGGAGGCCTTCGCGACCGTCCCGCGTCACCTGTTCGTCCCCTCCTGGTATGAGCAGGAGACCGACGACCGCGGCATTGCGGTGTGGCGGCAGCGTCACGCCGGTGACGGGGGAGCCCTGGCAGCCGTCTACCGGGACGTCACCCTCGTCACAGCCCTGGACCCGGAGACGGCCAAGCAGGTCGCGCCGGACGCGTGGACCGGCATCCCTACGTCGTCCAGCACGCTGCCCAGCCTCATGGCCGGCATGCTGGAGGACCTGGGCGTCAGCGACGGCCACCGCGTCCTGGAGATCGGCACCGGGACCGGCTACAACGCCGCCCTGCTGTGCGCCAGGCTGGGCAGCACCGCCGTGCACTCCGTGGACGTCGACGAGGACCTCGTGAAGACCGCCCGGGACCGGCTCTTCGACGCCGGCTACAGCCCGCGGCTGAGGGCGGGCGACGGGACGCTGGGATACCCCGGGGATCACACCTTCGATCGGATCATCGCCACCTGCTCGGTGCCGACCATCCCGAACGCCTGGATCCAGCAGCTGCGCCCCGGCGGCATCATGGTGGCCGACGTGGCGCTGGGGATCGAAGGGGGCCTGGTGCGGCTCTCCTGCGGCACTGATGGCCTGGCCCGCGGCTTCTTCACCGCCAACGGCGGCCGCTTCATGCCTGCGCGCAGCAACGCCCTCACCTACCCGGCTCGGACTCGGCCGGAGCGAGCGCCGAGGGCGGGAAGCCGCCCGACCCGGCTTACCGCGAAGGAGATCCGCACCCACTACCCGCTGCGCCTGGTCTTGGCCTTCCATCTGCCCGCCGCCGAACTCGTCTACCACAGCGACGAGGAAGGACTCGCGCTGCAACTCCAGTGCCCGGACGGCTCGTGGGCGCGTGTCCCGCTCGCCGGGGACAACGAAGGCGTGGTGACGTTCGGCGGCAACGACGCCCTGTGGCGGAGGGCCGAGGAAGCCTGGCAGTGGTGGAACGATGTCGGCTGCCCGGCACAGGACAGGTTCGGCTACGCCCGGGAGTCCGACGGCACCGCGTACGCCTGGCACCTGCCCAGCGGTGCCCGCTGGTCCCTGACGGGCTGACCGCCTGGACCGGCCCCGCTCGTCTGCTCCCCCCGTGGCAGATGGGCGGGGCCTTCTGCTGTCCGCCGTCAGCGCGTGAGATCGGAGACCGGAGTGCCAAGGGCCTTGGCGATCTTCAGCAGGTCGCTGTAGCGGGCGTCGGCCTCACCGGACTCGATGCGCTGGAGGTGGCGGCGGCTCAGGCCGGTGGCTTCGCAGAAGGATTCCTGCGTGTGGTGGGCGGCGGCTCGCCGATCACCGATGCGTTCGCCCAGCTCGCGACGCCGTTTCACGATCCAGTTAGGTACGTCACGAGACACTCGACAAAGTTGGACTGATCATGGTCATATGTCAGCGCCAGCCCAGACGCTTTTCCTGATGTCATGTCAGAACAGAGCAGGGGTGGCACTATGCGCCCGCCCCGCGGTGGTCCCGGAAGGCCATGGCGGGGCGGGCTCACACCTGGCGAGTGCCCCCGCTTGGGGCGGCCCACGCGGGGTGTCCGGCGCAGTTCATGAATATGCCAGCCGCACCCTTCTGAATGCCAGATTCCGGTAGCAAGCTGCCACTGTTCCACCCGCCCCGCCGTGCGCCCGAGGTCCGGAAGCCTCTCCGCCCGGCGGGGCTACTTCGTGGGCATGGCCTTAATTAGTGCAACTCGCACGTTGAACCCGCCGTACGCCGCGCCGAAGAGGAGCAGGACGGCGCCCAGCGCCGGTGCCGAGTGCGTGAGCGGAGGCAGCGCCACGCTGAGCGCGAGGACGACCATGCACACGACGGTCACCGGATGACTGCCGTAGCGGCGGCACAGCCGGCCGGTCATCGTCATCGTGAGGACGGCGCCCGCGGAGACCCCGAGCAGGGCCAGTCCGAGCGCGCCCGCGGAGGCGTGCGTCTGGTGCTTGATGTCGGGGATGCGGACGACCCACCCGGCGAAGATGAAGCCGTCCAGCGCGAAGAACGCGGTGATCGCCGCGCGCAGCCCGGTAAGGCTCCGGCCAGGCACGACGCTGTGCGGTCGGGTTTTGTTTATTTGCGGCACAAAACCAGGTTAGGGCGCGGTGTGGGGGTGGGCAAGGGCGGAGCGGGTCCGGGAGTGGGCGGACGTGGCGTGCGGCCTGGGAGCGCCCGTGTGTGGGGGCCTGCGCAGATGGCCCCGGTGCGCCCTGGGTGTGGGTCGGGGTTGGGGGTGATGCGGCTGCCTGTCGACTTGGCTGGAAACGGTGCTATTTTCGGACTTCCCTCGGCGCTCTCGGGCAACGCGGGGCAGGGGGCGGCCTGTTCGAGTGGGGCGCGTCCGTGCGGGTCGGGAGCCTGTGGCGGATACGGGATGGTTAATGCTTGCTCACGAGGTGGTTGCGAGCGGGTGAGCGCGCCATGATGGGCCCATGACGTTGGCCTCGCGCGCACTCGCGCAACTGGCGACCTGGCCGGACCTGAGACAGGTCGACCCGAGCTGCGGCCTTGGGCAGGGGGTGAGTTCGGTCCAGGGGGAGATCGCCCACTTCCACTCGGACCGGGATGTCGACCTGCGGCTCACCGATCGGGCCGTCCGCAGGTTCACCGCGGACTTCAAGTGCTCGGGGGCGATCAGGATCGTGCCCGGCTCGCAGTGGTTGACCCTGCGTCTCGACGCCGCGAGCGACGTCGACCTGCTGCTGACCCTGGTCAGCGTGGCGCTCAAGGCCCAGCAGGCCTGGCCCGACCCCGCCGACCGGCCCCGGTTCGGTTGCAACGACCAGCGCGGCGCGGGGTTCGTGAAGGCCGACCTCGGCGCGTTCTGAGGCCGCGGCGCCCGCTTGACGGGCCCGGGGTGCCCTGGTCCGGGTGCCGACGGACAGTCGGGGGCTGAGGGCGTTCACGGCCTCGGCCCCGGTTGTCACCGGCCGGACGGCACGCCGATGGGGCGTAGTGCGGACCGGCCGTCGCCGTGCCCGGCCGTCACACCGCCAGGACCCGAACGCCCGCCTCCTCGAAGCGCCGTACCGTCTCCTGGGCCACCGCCGTGTCCGTGACCAGCGTGTTCACCAGTTCCGCCCCGCAGATCCGGGCGAACGCCCGCTGCCCCAGCTTGCTGGAGTCGGCGGCCACCACCACCCGTTCGGCGCGCTCGCACAGCAGCCTGTTGATCGCGGCCTCCGCCTCGTCGTGCGCCGCGGCGCCGTGCGTGACGTCGAAGGCGACCACGCCCAGTACCGCCACGTCCAGCGTGATCTGACCCAGCACCCCGTCTGCGAGCGGGCCGATGAGCTCGTACGACTGCGGGCGAGCCACGCCGCCCGTCACCACGATCTTGAACTGGGGCCGTACGGCCAGCTCGTTGGCGATGTTGAGCGCGTTGGTCACGATCGTCAGCGCCGGTGTGCCGGTGGACAGGTCACCGCGCACCGCGAGGGCGCGAGCCACCTCCGTGGTGGTCGTACCGCCGGTCAGGCCCACCGCCTCGCCCGGCGCGACGAGTTCGGCGACCGCCTTGGCGATGCGCTGTTTCTCCGAGGCGCGGCGGGCCGTCTTGTAGCGCAGGGGGAGTTCGTAGGAGACGCCGTGCACCACCGCCCCGCCTCGGGTGCGCACCAGCATCTGCTGTTCGGCGAGCTGGTCGAGATCCCGGCGGATCGTGGCCGCCGACACCTGCAGTTCGGCCGCCGCCTCCTCGACCTCCAGCCGACCGCGCTCGACGAGCAGTTCCAGCAGCGCGTTCCAGCGGGCGTCCCGCGACATCCGCGGCCTCCGTTCGTCGATCGGGTGTGCGTGTCCCGGCGCCGGCGCCGACGGGCGTTCCCGGATGGTCGGGCGACCCTTCCCGGATCCGCTGCGGACCGTAACCCGATCCCTCTCTGTGTCTCCCGGCGACCTTAACGCACTCGGTCTCGTCTCAAATGCTTGATTGTGCTCGAAAGCTCGCTATATCTTGCAGGAAAAATCAGCAGGGGAGGGTGTGGGCATGACCCATGTCGAGGACGAGCTGAACAGCCAGCCGGAGTGCTGGATACGGGCGGCCGGGGACGCGGAGCGGCACCGGGACGCGCTGCCCAGGCCGGGGGAGCGGGTCGCGGTCGTCGGGTGCGGGACCTCCTATTTCATGGCGCAGGCGGTGGCCGCCCTGCGTGAGGGCGCCGGGCAGGGCGAGACCGACGCGTTCGCCGCCTCCGAGTTCCCGCGCGGGCGGTCGTACGACCGGGTGGTCGCCCTCACCCGTTCCGGCACCACCACCGAAGTGCTGCGAATAATAGGCGAGTTGAAGGGCCACACACCCACCACGGCCATCACCGCCGATCCCGCGACCCCGGTCATGACGGTCGCGGACGACCTGGTCGTGCTGGACTTCGCCGACGAACGCTCCGTCGTCCAGACCCGGTTCGCGACCACCGCCCTCACCCTCCTGCGCGCCCACCTCGGTCTGCACGCCGACGCCGTCGTCACCGACGCGCGCACGGCCCTCTCCACCCCCCTGCCCCAAGGGCTGGCGTCCTGTAGCCAGTTCACCTTCCTGGGGCGCGGCTGGACGGTCGGACTCGCCAATGAGGCGGCCCTGAAGATGCGCGAGGCCTCACTGTCCTGGACGGAGGCCTATCCGGCGATGGAGTACCGGCACGGTCCGATCAGCGTCACCACCGAGGGTACGGCCACCTGGATGCTCGGCGAGGCGCCCGAGGGACTTGCCGCGCAGGTCCGCGCCACCGGCGCCCTGTGGGTGGCCGGAGGGCTCGACCCGCTCGCCGAACTCGTCGGCGTCCAGCGGCTCGCGGTAGCCGTCGCCGCCGCCCGGGGCCTCGATCCCGACCAGCCGCGTCATCTCACCCGCTCGGTGATCCTCACCCCCTGAGCCCGCCGCTCCGCGCCCCGGAAGGACACCTCACGTGCCTCTCGCGCCCACCGGCGAGCTGGTCACCCGTGCCGCCGAGACCCGCTCGGCCGTCGCCGCGTTCAACGTCATCACCCTGGAACACATCGAAGCCGTCATCGCCGGCGCCGAATCGGCCGGCGCACCCGTGGTCCTGCAAGTCAGCGAGAACGCGGTCAAGTTCCGCTACGGTCGGCTGCTGCCGCTGGCCCGAGCCGCCGTCGCCGCCGCCGAGGAGTCTGCCGTACCCGTCGCCCTGCACCTCGACCACGTGCAGAGCGACGACCTGCTGCGCCAGGCGTCCGCGGCGGGTTTCAGCTCGGTGATGTACGACGCGGCCCGCCTCCCGTACGCCGACAACCTCGCCGCGACCCGGGCCGCAGCCGACTGGGCGCATGCCCAAGGGCTCTGGATCGAGGCGGAGTTGGGGCAGGTCGGCGGCAAGGACGGACAGCGCCCTCTGGACGCGCACGCGCCCGGCGCCCGTACCGATCCGCACCAGGCACGCGACTTCGTCGCCCGCACCGGCACCGACGCCCTGGCCGTCGCCGTCGGCAGCACGCACGCCATGACCACCCGCAGCGCCAGCCTCGACCACGGCCTGCTCAAGCGGCTCTCCGCGGCGCTGGACGTACCGCTGGTGCTGCACGGCTCCTCCGGCGTCCCGGACGACGGCCTGGTCGCGGCGGTCGGCGGCGGCATCGCCAAGGTCAACGTCGGCACCGCCCTGAACGTCGCCATGACCGGCGCGATCCGGGAGTTCCTGGCCGCACACCCGGAGGCCGTCGACTCCCGCAAGTACCTCAGCGTCGGCCGCGAGGCGATGGCCCACGAGGTGGCCCGGCTCATCCGCGTCCTGTCCCGCACACCCGACTGAGCGTCGTCGCCACCGGGCCGCCATGCCGAGTCGGCCGCCGAGGGCGGCACCGCGCACGGCCCGCCGTCCAGGTCCGGTGGTCGGGTGACGGCGGGGCGGTGGCCGAAGGCCGGGCGGTCGGGGCCGGATCCGGGGTCGGTGGCCGGGTTCGGGGGTGGCTGGTCGGGCGAGTCCGGGGCCGCGCGGCGCGCCGGCTCCGCTAGCCCTTCCTGACAGCCCGCAGCACCACGAACTTCGGGTCGGCGGCGGCCACTTCGCAGTTGCCGAACAGTCGCTTGAGCTTGACGTGGTAGCCGAGATGGCGGTTGCCGACCACCCACAGCTCGCCACCCGGCCGCAGCGCGCGCTTCGCCCCGGTGAACATCCGCCAGGCCGTCGCGTCGGTCGTCGCCTGGTGGGAGTGGAACGGCGGATTGTTCAGGACGAGGTCCACACTGCCGGGCGCCACCCCGGCCAGCCCGTCCCCGACCCGGAACTCCGCGTGTCCGGGCACCCCATTGGCCTTGTACGTCGCCTCCGCCGAGGCCACCGCCTGGAACGACTCGTCCACGAACAGCACTTCGGCCGCCGGGTCGGCCAGTGCCACCGCCGTACCGACCACGCCGTTGCCGCACCCGAGGTCGACCACGCGTGCCGCGCCCGGGCCCGGCAGGTGGGCGAGGAGGAAACGGGTGCCGATGTCGAGCCGGTCGGCGCAGAAGACGCCCGCGTGGTTGACGACCGTGCGCCCCGACGCCGCGCCGATGCCGTCGGGGAGGGCGTAGCCGTACGGCCACGGATTGGCGGGCCGTTCCAGCTCGGGATCCGGAGTGCAGAAGATCAGCCGCGCCTTCTGGCGGGCCGGCGAGGTCCGGGTCGGACCGAGGATCCGCTCGAACAGCCGGAGCGTGGAGGTGTGGATCTCCTTCACCATCCCGGTACCGACGACGACCGTGTCCGCGTGCACCGCGGGCGCCAGTCGCAGCAACTGGTCCTCCAGCAGCGCCAGGCTCTTGGGCACCCGCACCAGCAGCACGTCCACCCGTCCCGGCGGCGGATCCTGCGTGGTGAGCAGCCGCACGGCCCCGGGCTCGACACCGGCCCGCGCCAGGTTGGCCCGGCTCGCCTCCTGACTCAGAAAGGAGTCGGTGACCTGCGTCGGCCGGTGTTCCGCGAGCGCCGTGACCAGCGCGCCCCAGCGGTCCCCGACCACCACGACCGACCCCTTCAGCGGCACCCGCTCCTCGGCCAGATGCCGCAGCAGATACGCGTCGGAGGCGTCCCAGGCACGCAGCCGGTCGCGCGGATCCTCGGGGAAGCGGGTCAGCTCGACCTCGCCCCACGGTGTCGTCATACGGTCGCTCATCGTGCGTCCAGGCTAGCGGAGCCGCAGATCAGGGGCGGTGGGGGAGGATGGGGGCGTGGATGTGGAGCTGTTTCCCAGGGAGCGCGCGGAGGTCGCGCCGGGCGCCGTGCACGTCCCGGACTGGCTCGTACCCGGTCAGCAGCGTGAGCTGCTGGCCGCCTGTCGGGACTGGGCGCGGCCCCCCGCCGGCCTGCGCACGGTACGCACCCCCGGCGGCGGCACGATGACCGCCCGCCAGGTCTGTCTGGGCTGGCACTGGTACCCGTACGCCTACGCCCGGACGGTCGTCGACGGCGACGGGGCACCGGTGAAGCCCTTCCCGCCGTGGCTCGGCGAGCTGGGCCGCCGGGCGGTCGCCGACGCGCTCGGCCCCCACGGCGTCCCGGTCGGCGCGTACGACATCGCGCTGATCAATTTCTACGACGGCGACGCCCGCATGGGCATGCACCGCGACGGCGACGAGTGGGTCGACGAACCGGTGGTCTCGCTCAGTCTCGGCGACACCTGCGTGTTCCGCTTCGGCAACACCGAGACGCGTACGAAGCCGTACACCGACGTGGAGCTGCGCAGCGGGGACCTGTTCGTCTTCGGCGGAGCCTCCCGGCTCGCCTACCACGGCGTACCGCGCGTGCACCCGGGCACGGCCCCGCCCGGGCTGGGGCTCACCGGCCGGCTGAACATCACGCTTCGGGTCAGCGGCCGGTAGCCGGCGGGCCACCACGGGTACGGATCATGGGAGACTCGCCCTCATGAGCGGCAAGGCGGATCCCCGGACGGCGGGCGAGAGGACCACGTCGAGGGCGCGGCTGGAGCGGGGGCGCGGCGCGCTCGGCCCCGCGCTGGAGCTGGTGCACACCGGGCGGGCCCCGACCCGGGCCGTGCTCACCGCCGAACTCGGCGTCACCCGGGCCACGGCCGGTGCGGTGGCCGCCGAGCTGGAGGCGCTGGGCCTGATCCGGGTGGACGCCCGGCCGGGCGCGGCGGCCGGCTCCCAGGGCCGCCCCTCCCACCGGCTGGAGATCGCCGAGGACGGGCCGGTGGCCCTCGCGGCCCAGGTCCACGCCGACGGCTTCCGGGCCGCGCTGGTCGGCCTCGGCGGGCGGATCGTGGCGACGGCGCCCGGCTGCGAGACCGTCGACGCCGACCCGGCGAAGGTGCTCGGCTCGGTCGTCGAGGCGGGCGCGGAACTCCTGCGTACGACCGGGCGTCGCTGTGTCGGCGCCGGACTCGCCGTGCCGTCCGCCGTCGCCGAACCCGACGGCCTGGCCCTCAATCCCCTGCACCTGGCCTGGCCCGTCGGCGCCCCCGTCCGGCGGACCTTCGAGGAGTGCGTGCGCGCCGCCGGCATCACCGGCCCCGCGTTCGCGGGCAACGACGTCAACCTCGCCGCCCTCGCCGAACACCGGCACGGCGCCGGCCGCGGCGCCCGGGACCTGCTGTGCGTGGCCACCGGACACCGGGGTGTCGGCGGCGCCCTCGTCCTGGACGGCCGTCTGCACACCGGGAGTTCGGGACTCGCCCTGGAGGTCGGACACCTCACCGTCAACCCGGAGGGCCGCCCCTGTCACTGTGGCAGCCGGGGCTGTCTGGACGTCGAGGCCGACCCGCTCGCCCTGCTGATCGAAGCGGGCCGGGCGCCGGGCCCCGAGATGTCCCTGCTCCAGCAGGCCAACGACCTGCTGCGCACCCAATACGCCGACCCGGCCGTCCGTACGGCCGCCGAGGCCCTCATCGACCGCCTCGGACTCGGGCTCGCCGGGCTGGTCAACATCCTCAACCCCGACCGGATCATCCTCGGCGGACTGCACCGCACCCTGCTGGACGCCGACCCGGAGCGACTGCGGGCCGTGGTCGCGGACCGCAGCCTGTGGGGGCAGAGCGGCGGCGTACCGATCCTGCCGTGCACCCTGGACCACGACAGCCTGGTCGGCGCGGCGGAGCTGGCATGGCAACCGGTACTGGACGACCCGCTGGGTGCGCTGCGGTGACGGCCTTACGAGCGGCCGGGGACGCGGAGGGGGCCGAGCGGGGTGGGGGCCCGCAAGGTGGCGCGCTCGGGCAGGATGACGGGAGTGCCGCGGCCGCGGTGAGTGGGAAGGGCACGACGGGTGCCGTCGGCTCCCCCGCGCCTCCTGCCGGCCCGGGGCCCGAGCCCGGCCCGCCTGCCGAGGTCGAACTGCTGCACGTCACCCGCGTCCGGCTCGTGGAGACGGCCGGGTTCGAGTTGTCCCCGCGGCAGCGTGCGGAGATGGACCGCGTCTGGGACCGGGCGGTACGCGCCAACCCGGCGCTGTTCGACGGCCCGGCGGTGGCGCTGACCGGACTGGAGCGGGCGGGACACGACGAGCTGGTTCTGTCGTGGGCACGGGCCACCTACCGTCACCGGGCGCTGCGCCAGGTGCCCGGCGCTCCCGCGTGCGCGTCCCTGTTCGTCTCCGTGCTCCAGCCGGCCGACGACGGGAGTGTGCTGGTCGGCCGGATGTCACCCACGACCGCGGCCCCCGGACGCTGGCAGCTTCCCGGCGGAACCATCGAACCGCCTTGTGCGGAAGGGGCGTTGGGGCTGGCCGACCTACGTGAACACGCCGCCCGCGAACTGGCCGAGGAGACCGGCTCCGGCATCCAGGCCGCCGATCTCGCCCACTGGCTGATCACCCGGGGCACGCAAGGAAACGTCGGCGTCTTCTTCCTCGCGCCACCGCGCCCCGCCAGGGAACTGCGGGCCCGGTACGCCACGCTGGCGGAGGCGGAGACCGCACGCGGCGTCGACCCCGAATTCGACCGGATCGCCCTGATCGGCTCGCCCGCCGATCTGATGGACCTCGAAGGACCGCACGTCGATTTCCTGCGTCCGGTCGTGCACCGCTACATCGCCGGCTGAGACACCGAATACCCTGGCGCCGCCACGAGTTCCGGGCTCGCCCGCCGGTCGGGCACCGTGCCCCCGCCCCACCGCCGGTGAGACGGCGTGCCCGCTTCACTGGCGGTGCCTGCGCCCCATCGCCGGTTGGACGCCGTGCCCCCCCGCTCCACCGCCGACATGGCGGACCGCTCACTTCCAGTCGACTGCGAACGCCCGTCCGGGGTGCTCCCCGAGGATGCGGTCCACCAGTTCCGCCCCCACCGCTCGCGCCAGCCGCGGCCGCACCCGGCGCAGCAGGTAGGGCATCCCGGGGCCGCCGTCGACGGACCGCGCCCCGGCGGCCACCGTGTCCCCGCCGAGCAGCAGCCGCTCCCCGAATCCGGCCTCCACCAGCGCCCGTAGCGCATCCGGCATGTGCCAGTCGGTGGCGTGATGGGCGCGGGACGGCCCGTCGAACGCCAGCCAGCAGCCCGACTCGGCGGCCTGGCGCTGCACCACCGGGTCGGGGAAGCGGTTCAGATGCCCCAGGACCACCCGCTCACCGGGCACTCCCAACTCGCCGCACAGCAGGTCGAGTACGTCGAGCGCGCCGGTGCCCAGTTCCAGGTGGACGGCGATGACGGCACCGGTGGCGTGATGGGCCTCGGCCGCCGCCGTCATGGTCCGGCGGGCGTGGGCGTCCAGCCCGTGGAAACCACCGGCCACCTTGATCAGTCCGGCCCGCACACCGGTCGTGCCGATGCCCTCGGTGAGTTCGGTGACGAACAGGTCGGCGAGCCCGGCGCCGCGCAGTCGGGCGGGCAACTCCTCACCGTAGTGCGCCGCTTGGTGCAGCCCGGTCGCGCAGACGAGCCGGACCCCCGTGGAGCGCGCCAGCCCCGGCAGCTCGGCGGCCCGCCGCCCCATGCCGTACGGCGTCCACTGCACCACCGCCGCTCCGCCCGCCGCGCGGAACGCGGCCAGTTCGGCTCGGGCCGCGTCGACGTCGTCGAGCTCCCGACCGGGCAACTGGGCGCTGCGCAGGAAGAGATGATCGTGCGCGTCGCACACGCCCAGCTCCTCGGGCTCGATGTCACCGAGGACCGTACGCACGCGGCTCACCACTGCCGGCCCCGGGCGATCCGGGCGCGGCCGGGAGCGGACAGGTGCAGCACCTGGAAGACGTCCCCGTCGGTCTTGGGACGGTCGTGCTCCCAGAGGGAGAACCGGACCAGTTCCCAGCGGTGGGGGTCCACGGCCGCGGCCACGAGCACGGCACCGTCCTCACCGGCCAGCCGCTCCGTCTCCTCGACCGTCTCCGCCATCAGCGCGGACAACTCGGTGCCCGCCGGGACGGGCATCCGCCGCCGCACGGCGAACGCGGCCCGCGCGCCCGCGCCCTCGGCGTAGGCCACCCCGGTCCACTGCCGGACCGCCGGCCTGCCGAAGTCGTCCACCAGCCCCTGGAAGGCGCCGCCCCACAGGAAGCGGTTCATACCCTCCACGGTGTTCCACAGGTAGAACGGCGCGTACTGGTTGACCGGCGAGCCGTACCGGCCCCGTTCGCGCGACAGATAGGCCTTGACGCCGAGGCCGTCCCAGTCGTCCAACAGGTGCCCGACACGGTCCACCCGCGCACGGACGACGCCCATGTCGTAGTCGGCGGGGAGGGTCAACTCGTACTGCATGGCGTGCATATGGCGGTCCTTCCACAGTGACCGACGGGATCGGGCGGGGTGGGTCCGGGAGCCGGGGAAGCCGGGCGACGTGCGGAGTTCACCGGGGTCGGGTGGTTCGCGGCGCCAGCAGGGCCAGCAGACCACGGACACCGGCGTCGAAGGCGGCGGGGGAGCCGGACGCCCGGGCGAGGACATAGCCGCCCTGCACCGTGGCGAGGACGGCGGAGCCGATCTCCTGCCCGTCCAGTTGCGGCGCGAACTGCCCCTGTTCCTTCCCCTCTTCGACGATCCCGGCGATCATTTCCCGGATCCGTGCGATCGTCTCGTCCACCGGCGCCCGCAACTCGTCGCTCGCGACGACGTCCGGGTCCATGGTCAGCCGGCCTACCGGGCAGCCACGCAGCACATCGCGTTCGCGCAGCAGATACGCCTCGATCCGCTCGTACGGGGTGCCCGGGCCACCCAGCACGTGTTCGGCGGTGGCCCGCAGCTCCTCGGCGGTCCGCCGGATCGCCGCCAGGGCGAGGTCCGGCTTGCCCTTGAAGTGGTGGTACATGCTGCCCTGTCCGGCGCCCGCGCGCTCCAGGATCGCCTTGGGGCTCGTCCCCACGTACCCGCGCTCCCACAGCAGCTCGCGAGTGGACTCGATCAGTCGCTCCGAAGTGCTCATGAACCCACTGTACATACCGGTAGTTACAATCGACCAGTCGGCCCGGGGACGACCCGGGCTTTCGTGTACTCCGGTGGAGGTACGCGCACTGCCGCCGACCGCACGACGACCCGGAGCCCCGCCGGGAGGAGTCTCGGATCAGTACCCGAAGACCGGAACCGACGACGGAGATGATCCGAGATGCAGACCTTGGCGAACTGGGACGGCGGCGGCCCCGGCCCCTGGATCCTGTTCTTCCCGCCGATCTGGGCGGCCGTCGTGATCGGCGTCGTCACCTTCCTGCGCCGCACCGGCCGACGCGACCGGGGCGGCCCCAGGCGCACGATCGACGGTGTCCGCCCGGCGGGCGACTCCCCGCTCGCGGTGCTCGGCCGCCGCTTCGCCTCCGGTGAGATCGACGAGGACGAGTACTGGCGTCGACTGTCCGTCCTGGAGGAGCACTTCGGCCGCCTCGGCAAGGACGACCCGTCCATCGGGCTCGGGTGACGAACACGGCGTGGAGGTGCGGCGGGGGAGCGAAGGCCCCCCGGACTCCGGTGGGCGCTCACGACAACGCCGTGCGCACGCCGTGAGCACGACCGGGTCACCGTCCGCCAGGCACTCGGCCTGGAACCGACGGCGACCGCCATGACGGAGGCCACCCTTCGGGAGCTTTCCCGCGCCGCGGTCCGTCGTAAGTCGCCCCCCGCCGCGGCTCCTCGGGAGCCACCGCGCGCCGCGGCCCGTCGGCGGGGCGAGTGGCCGCCGACGCCTCGGAACGGGCCGAATTCAGTGAACGACCGGCCGGGGGCGGGTCGACGCCCGTGCCGCTGCCGAAGCGGCCGTCACCGCCGGTGCGCCGGCCCCGGCGACGGACTGGGGTACGGGGGGCGCGGCCGGCGCCACGGCAGGCACCGGGCCGCCCTTGGCCGAGGCGCCGGCCGTGGCGGACGCCGAAGTCTCTCCCGAAGCGGAGGCCGCAATGCCGACCGGAGCGGCTGCCAGGCCGACCGGAGTGGCTGGTACCGGGGCGGGGGTGGTGGCGGTACCGACGGGGGTGCCGGTGCCGATCGCGGATCCCGCACCGCTCGCGGCCGCCGCGCCGACCGGGGTCCTGCCGCCGACCGCGGCCCCGGCGCCGATCGGAGTCCTGGAACCCAGTGGAGCCACGGCACCGACCCGCGAGGGCGTGCCCGCGTGTGCGGGCGTGGGCGCCGGTGCCGGTCGTGCCGCCGTAGCCGACGAACGGGCCGTCGCGGGCTGACGTTCCGCCGTGTGGTGCGGCGCGCGGGCCGCGTGCGCCCGGACCGCCGCGGGGGCGGGCAGCGTGAACCACACGACCTTGCCGTTCTCGCCGTCCGGCCGCGCACCCCAGCTCTCGCTCACCGCCGCCACCATGGCCAGCCCACGCCCGCAGGTGGCCAGTGGCCCGGCGGCCAGGGCGTCCAGGGCCTCTGCGGCATCGGCCGGCACCGGAAGGCGCGGATCATGATCGTGTACCGACACCGTGAGTCGGTCCGGCAGCAACTCCAGTTCCACGGTGCATGACTTGTCGGGCCTGGCGTGCCGGTGGACGTTGCTCAGCAGCTCCGTCACACCGAGGGCGGCCCGGTCGATCAATGGGTCCATATGCCAGTAGCGCAACTGCGCAGATACGATTCTGCGGACCTGGCCGATCCGCGACGGCAGGGCTTGGAGCTCCACCGTGCAGTGCCTGCTTGGGTGACTGATCACGGCTGCGACTCCCCGATGTGAGGTCCGGAGGAACCGGAAGAACACGGAGAACAACGGATCCAGCAGGTGCTCGCGTCCAAGCGGCCGCCTGCTGTCGTGGCCGGCGGGCTGGTTCGCAGCGTTATCGCCGGTAAACCCAGAGTGACGTGGTACCAGCGTGACCCGGTGACCGCTCTCCCGCAACTCGCCGCGACCGGACGCTACCCGCAGTGGCCGGCATGACGCTACCCGCGGGGGCCGGCTCGGTCGGATCAGCCGCCACGCCCGGCCGCTCGGCGCACCGCCTCGATGAAGCGCCGCGCCGCGGGCGGCCCCGGCTCACCGGGCGCCGGGTCCTGCTCGCCCAGGGTGAGGAGGTACCGCTGGCCGTTGAGGTCGGCCAGGGCCCGGTCGTCGGGGGCGAACCACGGCTTGGACGCCCGTACCGCCTGCACCGGCGCGCTGTCGATCTCGCTGCCGTAGCTGGTGAGCAACTCCAGCCTGCCGCCGCTTATCCGGACCTGCCCGGCGCGGGTCAGCGACCGCAGCCGCCTGCCGATCCGCACGCCTGTCGCCGTGAATTCCGGCTCCGCCATCCTCGCCGCCCCCTTGCGGGTGTTCCCGTGGGCCCCTGTGCCATCGGTCCCGTGGTCCAGTGTGCCAACGGTCCCGTGTTCCGTCGTCCCCGGCCCTGAAAGCTCCCGGGTTCCGGGTTCCGGGTTCCGTGTTCATGCCCGTGTTCCGTGTGTGCCCCCGTCCGGGACGATCGCCCCGACGCGTGCAGTCTGCCCCGATGTGCCGTGGAGCACCAGTACGCGAGGGGCGCGTGCGACGGACGCCCGGAGCACTCCCGCCAATGCGCCCCCCGACTGCCTCTACGCCCTTTCCCCAGGGTGGCTTTGGGTGGCTCAAAGATGCGTTTATGCAGGTGGGAAGTGGTGCCAAAGGTGCCTATGCTCGAAGTGTCGGCCGCGCGCAGCGCCGTCGGCGCCCAGCGTTAGGAGCACCGCCGTGAGCACCATCCCCCAGGCCCGGACCGGCGCCACCCTCGATGTCGACCGCAGTGACGCCCGATACCGCGGCTGGCTGAAAGAGGCCGTCCGCAAGGTGCAGGCCGACGCCAACCGCTCGGCGGACACGCATCTGCTGCGCTTTCCGCTGCCCGAGCGGTGGGGCATCGACCTCTACCTGAAGGACGAGTCGACGCACCCCACGGGCAGCCTCAAGCACCGGCTCGCCCGTTCCCTGTTCCTCTACGGCCTCTGCAATGGCTGGATCCGCCCGGATCGCCCGGTGATCGAGGCGTCCAGCGGCTCGACCGCCGTCTCCGAGGCCTACTTCGCGAAGCTGATCGGCGTGCCCTTCATCGCGGTGATGCCGCGCACGACGAGTGCCGAGAAGTGCCGTCTGATCGAGTTCCACGGCGGCCGGTGTCACTTCGTGGACGACTCCCGCAAGATGTACGAGGAGTCCGCCCGCCTCGCGGTGGAGACCGGCGGCCACTACATGGACCAGTTCACCTACGCCGAGCGGGCGACCGACTGGCGCGGCAACAACAACATCGCCGAATCGATCTTCCGCCAGCTGGAGTTGGAACGGTTCCCTGAGCCGACCTGGATCGTCGCCACGGCCGGCACCGGCGGCACCTCGGCGACGCTCGCGCGCTACGTCCACTACATGCAGTACGACACCCGGATCTGTGTGGCCGACCCGGAGAACTCCTGCTTCTACGAGGGCTGGACCACCGGTGACCCGGACGTCACCTGCGACTGCGGCTCCAGGATCGAGGGCATCGGCCGACCGCGCATGGAGCCGAGCTTCGTCCCCGGCGCTGTCGACCGGATGATGAAGGTCCCCGACGCGGCGAGCGTGGCCGCCGTGCGCGCCCTGGAGCGGTCCATCGGCCGCAAGGCCGGCGGCTCGACGGGGACCGGACTGTGGAGCGCGCTGAAGATCGTCTCCGAGATGGTGGCCGAGGGCCGTCAGGGCAGCCTGGTCACCCTGCTGTGCGATCCCGGTGACCGGTACCTCGACAAGTACTACTCGGACGCGTGGCTCACGGAGCAGGGCCTGGACATCACGCCGTACACGGTGGCGATCGAGACACTGCTGGCGACGGGCGTCTGGCCCGACTGACGGGCACCGCGGCGGCCGTCCCGTTACGGCTGCCCCAGTCGCCGGTCCAGTGCCGCGACGGCGTTCCGGAAGGCGTGGCCGACACCGGGCCCGATGAGCCGGCACACCAGACGGAACGCGGCCGTGCCGTCGAGTGCGAAGGTCATCCGCACCCGGGTCCCGGCGCCGGTCGGAACCAGCCGCCACTCCTCGACCCAGGCGCGAGCGCCGGGCGTGTTGGTCACGTCGACCCGGTAGGCGTACACCTCCGGCGCCCGGGCCGACAGCACCGTCTCCTCGAACCGGGTGCCACCGCGCAGCCGTACCGCACGGCCGGCCTCGGTCGGCCGGACCGACGACACGGCCGGGAACCACTCGGGCCAACTTGCCACGTCCTCGGCGAGGGCCCGGAAGACCGCGTCCGGCGCGGCGGTCATGTCCCGGGTGAACACCAGTCGTACGGGCGCGGTTCCGGCGAACTCCGGGCCGACCGGGCGCAGACGCTGAGCCATGACGACGAACCCCTCGTTGAAGTCCCCCTGTGGGAAGTTCCGCGTGCAGTCCGGGGGTTGATCGTCAGATTAGTTGACGAGCCGTCAATTGTCCGCGCATGGAGGCGATCCGGATTCAGTCCCGTCCGGGCCCGGCCTCGGCCTCGGCCTCGGTCCCGGACACGGCCTCCGCCTCGGACCCGGCCTACGACTCCTGTTCCGATTCCGATTCCGACTCCGACTCCGGCTCCGACTCGGGCTGTGACTCCGGTTCCGGCACAGCCTCCGGTTCGCCCGCCACGATCAGTCGCGCCAGATGCTCCGAGATCTCCGAGCGGGCGTCGGCGGCCAGGCCCGCGTCGGTGACGAGCGTGTCCACCTGGCCCAGCGTGGCGAAGGAACTCAAGCCCACCGTGCCCCACTTGGTGTGGTCGGCGACCACCACGACCTGACGTGCGGACTGCACCAGCCGCCGGTTCGTCTCGGCCTCCGCGAGATTCGGTGTGGACAGTCCCGCCTCCACCGATATCCCGTGCACTCCGAGGAAGAGCAGGTCGAAGTGGAGCGCGGCGATCGCCTGGTCGGCGACCGGACCCACCAGCGAGTCGGACGGGGTGCGCACCCCTCCGGTCAGGACGACCGTGGCCGCCCCTTGCCGCTGCCCCGAGGAGCGCTGCGCCGCGTGGAAGACGTCCGCGACCCGCACCGAGTTCGTCACCACGGTCAGGTCGGGCACCTCCAGCAGCTGCTGCGCGAGCGCATACGTCGTCGTACCGCCGGACAGCGCGATCGCCGTACCCGGGGTGACCAGCCGGGCGGCCGCCCGCGCGATGTCCTCCTTGGCCGTCAGCTCCAGCCCCGACTTCGCCTCGAACCCCGGCTCGTGGGTGCTGGGCTCGACCACCGGCACCGCGCCGCCGTGTACCTTCTCCAGCACCCCCTGGCGGGCGAGCGCGTCGAGATCGCGGCGCACGGTCATGTCGGAGACACCGAGCTTGCGGGTCAGTTCGTTGACCCGCACACCGCCCCGGCGCCGGACCTCGTCCAGGATCAGGGCGCGGCGCTGCTCCGCGAGGAGGTTCTGATTCTCGCTCACGTACGCTCCGGTCCTTTCGCCGCCAGCCGTCCTGCCCGCCCGCCACACCAGCTCCGACCAGGATGTTCCTGTTGTCGGGGATGCGCGGGCGTCCCATCTTTTCACGCCTCGGTACCGGTCGCGCCACCACCTGACACGACGCCCGCACGCCACGTCCGTCGGGCTCGGGGCCGCCCGTGTCACACGGAACGGGGAGTTTCCCGCGTGACGGCTGCACATCGCCGCGGAAGCCGGGATCCTGGAGCGCGCACCGGCACCACGTGCCGCTACACCTCAGGGGGCGCGCCGGGAAACGACACGGGACGCGCCGAGAGAAGGACACGGGGCGTGTGAGAACGACAGGGCCAGGCGGAAACGGCAGGGCCATGCGGAAACGACAGGGGAGGTGCGAGGACCGTGGAGCGCGCGCGGGAACGCCCCGCCGGGCCGGAACCGGCCGGGCCGCGGCACGAGCCGGAGACCGACCTGGAACTCCTCGTGCACGGCGTCGGCGGCACCACGCCCGCGAAGATGCTCGGTGATCCGCGCACGGTCCGGATCACCGGCGACGACACCGCCGCCGTGTTCCGGCGGACCGAGGACGCCGAGCCGGAGAGCCGCCCAGGGCCCGGACTCGTCCGGGAGGCGTACGTCTGGTGCAACCTGACCTCCGGCGACGGCAGCCGCGCCCTGTGGCTGTTGCTGCTGCCTTTCATGGTGGTCAACCTCGCCCACTGGATGCGCCCCGCCGCACCGGGCCGACGGCGCACCGTCCGGCTCTACGGCCTCCTCGTGCGCCTGGCCGCCCTCACCCTGACCGTGCTGCTGACGGCAGCCGCCTGCGAGGTGACGCTGGACCTGGTCGCCTGGCAGTGCGCCGGTGTCCATTCCTGCGCCCGCCGCCACTCCTGGCTGGGCTTCGTCGCGCCGGCCCAGGGCGCCGGCGGCTGGTGGAGCGCCCCCGGCCGCCGGCTCGCCCTCGCCGCCCTGGCCCCGGCCGCGCTCGTCGCCCTGCTCTGGTACCTCTCCCACCGCACTTGGAGCCTGTACGAGTCCCACCGACCGGTGTCCCCCGACCCCGAACCAACCCACGACTCCGGCGCCCTGGCCCGGCCCGGCTTCTGGTACGGGCGCCGACTGGTGGCCCGGCTGCGCGCCGCGCACACGGCGGCGGCCCTGCTGACCGTGGCCGCCACCGTCGCCACCCCCGCCGTCCGCTTCGACCACCGCCCCGGCGGGCCCGCCGCCCCACTCGCCCTGGGCGAGCTGCTCATCGCGGCCCTGCTGGCCTGGGCGGGCGCGACGGTGGGCGCCGTCTGCCGCCGGGGCCGCAGCGAGAGCCGCCTCGACCAACGGCTCGACCGGCACCTCGTACGGCGGCTGCCGCTCGGTGCGCTCGCCCTGCTGCTCCTCACCCTCCTCTACGCCGGCTGGGCCCGGCCCGGCTGGCGTTCCACCGGCCGACTCGCCGGTGACCAGGCCTTCGGCGCCCTGATGCTGGCCCAGGGGCTGCTCGTGATCGCCCTCGCCGCCGTGGCCGGCGACCTGTACCGCCGCCGGCCCGACCCGCGCGCCGGGATGCGCGGCCTCGGCGGCCCCGCCGTCGCACTGCTCGCCTGCGCCCTGGGCGGGGTGATCTCCGGCGGGGTCGCACAGCGCGTCGCCGACTGGCTGGACGGCACCCGTGCCCTGCTGCCCGGACCGCCCGTTCTGCTCACCTGGCAGGCGTCCGCGATCCCTCCCCTCCTCGCGGTCCTGCTGCTCCTCGCCGCCCGGCTCGCCGTCGGCACGGCCCGGCTCGCCCGCGCCGAACGCGAACGCGTCCGCCGGGAGCACCCGGGCGAGCCCGAGGACCCCGCCCGCACCCGCGCCATCGCCCACGCCCGGGCCATGGCCGCCCTGACCGACCGGGCCCCGCTCGTCCTCGCCGTGCTCACCGCCACCACGCTGCTGCTGGGCGCCGCGGCCCTCGCCGGTGCCCTGTGCACCGGGAAGACACCCGACGGCGCGGCCCGCCACACCGACGACGCCGTGCGTGCCGTGACCGAGACCTCGCAGGCGGTGGGTTCCTGGCTGACAGGTCTCGGCTTCCTGCTGTTCGTCACCTGGGGCAGGCGCGCCTACAAGGACGCCTCGGCCCGCCGGACCATCGGCATCCTCTGGGACGTCGGCACCTTCTGGCCGCGCGCCGCCCATCCCTTCGCCCCACCCTGCTACGCCGAACGCGCGGTGCCGGACCTGACCTGGCGGATGACGGCCTGGACCCGGCGCACCGGCGGCCGGCTGGTCCTCTCCGGGCACTCCCAGGGCAGCGTCCTCGCCGCCGCCGCGGCCTGGCAGCTCACCCCGCGGGTGCGCGGACGGGTCGCCCTGCTGACCTACGGCTCCCCGCTGGAGCGCCTGTACGGCCGCTGGTTCCCGGCTCACTTCGGGCCGCCCGCACTGGCCGCCCTGCACCGCGACGTGGCCTGCTGGCGCAATCTCCACCGGCTGACCGACCCCATCGGAGGGCCCGTCCGCGTCCCGGGCGACGGCACCCCGGACGTGGACGGCGAGCCGTTGGCGGACCCGCTCTTCTACGGCCGCACCGTCGACCACCCGCTGCCCGCGCCGATCCTCGGCCACTCCGACTACCAGGCGGATCCGGCCTTCGTCCAGGAGAGATCCCGACTGCTGGCCCGGCTGCACCCCGAGGTGCCCGGACAGCGCCCGGACCCCGGAAGCCGCGCGTGAACTCAGGGCCTCAGCCCGGTCGGGCCGCCTCTCAGGGCAGCTCCGGCAGGTCCTCGGCGTACAGCAGGGTCAGATCGTCGGTGGTGGGGTCGGCGAACTGGGCCACGCGGCTCGCGTGCCGCTCCACCATGGCCTCGAACGTCTGCCGCGCGGTACGGCCGTTGCCGAACGCCGGCCCCTTCGGGATCCGCGTGAAGTACTTCAACAGCGCCTCCAGGGCGCCGGGCGTCAGCCGGTACTCGTGCTCCTCGGCCTGCTGCTCCACGATCCGCAGCAGCTCCTCGGGACCGTAGTCGCCGAAGGTGATCGTGCGGGAGAAGCGGGAGGCGACACCGGGGTTGACGGAGAGAAAGCGTTCCATCTCCGCGGTGTAGCCGGCGACGATCACGACCACCGCGTCCCGGTGGTCCTCCATCAGCTTCACCAGCGTGTCGATGGCCTCCTTGCCGAAGTCGCGCCCGGCGTCCTCCGGGGAGAGCGCGTACGCCTCGTCGATGAACAGCACACCACCACGGGCCCGTTCGAAGGCCTCCTGGGTGCGGATCGCCGTGGAACCGATGTGCTCACCGACCAGGTCGACCCGGGAGACCTCCACCAGGTGGCCCTTCTCCAGCACATCGAGCGAGGCGAGGATCTCGCCGTAGAGCCGGGCGACCGTCGTCTTGCCGGTGCCGGGGGAGCCGGTGAAGACCAGATGCCGCTTGACGGACGCCGCCTTCAGACCGGCCAGCCGGCGCCGGCGTCCCACCTCGATCATGTCGGTCAGCGCCCGCACCTCGCGCTTGACGCTCTCCAGCCCGACCAGCGCGTCGAGTTCCCCGAGCACGTCCGTCGACGTCCGTACCGGGTTGGCCGGCTCCGCGGTGACGGTGGACGGTTCCTGCTCGGCGGTGCGCTGCCCGGGAATGGAGCCGAGCAGACCGGCGGAGTGCGTCGCCGTCTGCACGGCCGCCGCGGGCACCACCGGCGGTCGTGGGGCGCCGCTCTCTTCACTGGTGCAGTCCTCGACGACCGGGCCCGTCCCGGCCCCGGCGTCCGGGCCCGGGTCGGCGAACTCGTAACCGCCGCGCGCGCACCGCTCCGTACGGCACTTGCGCAGCGTCGTACGACAGCCGTCGATCACATGGAAGCCGTAGCCGCCGCTCCCGGTGACCCGGCAGTTCAGGAAGCTGCCGCGGCCGCCCGCGGAGACGTAGAAGCCGGCCTCGGCGGGCGAGTCGACCGTGCAGCGCTCGATGGCCGGATCGGCGCCCTTGGTGACGATCACCCCGGTCTGTGTGCCGTCCAGCGTGCAGTTGTTGAGCGTGCCGCCGCTGCCGTGGTCGCGGAACCACGCACCGGTCGCCGCCTCCCTGATCCGGCAGTCGTCCAGCTGGGCGGTCGCCCCGTCGCTCACCGACACGGCCGTGTTGCGCACCTGCGACAGATCGCTGTCCACGACGTCCGCGCGCGAACCCCGGTCGAGCACGAACAGCGCGTCCGGCACGTCATGTACCCGGCAGGCGTCGAGGACCGCGGTGGCGCCGTCGCTCACCCACACCGCCGGGTAGTCGCCGGTGCTGTCGAAGATCTCGCACTGGTTGGCGTCCACCCGGGTGCCCGGGTCCCACACCGACAGGCCGTTGCGGCCGAACTGCCGGACCGTCGTCCGGGTCAGCGTGAGCACGGAACGGGAGCGCAGGTCGACCGCGTTCTCCGGGATGTCGTGGATGCGGCAGTCGGCGAGGGTGAGCACCGCGTCCGTGTCCAGGGTGACACCGTCGGCGGTGGTGCGGTGCACATCGCAGTCGGTCAGATGCGCGGTGGCCCGCTGGGTGACCTGCACCCCGGAACCGCGCACCTCGTAGATCTCGCAGCCGACGGCCTCCAACGCGGAGTTCTCACCGGTCACGGTCAGCCCGGTGCCGGAGGCGTGGTGCACACGGCACCGCTCCAGACGCGGGTGGGCGCCGCCCCGCACCGCCACGCCCGCCTGCCCGGCGGCGACGATCTCGCACTCCTCGAACACCCCGCCCGCGCCGTCCAGTACGGCGATGCCGATGCCGGCCGGGTTGTCCACGGTGCACCGGCGCACGGTCGGACGGGCGCCGCCGCGCACCTCGATGCCGGCGGCGGACCGCGTGACGATCCGTACGTCGATCAGCTCGGGCGTGCCCTCCTCCACCAGCACCGCCGCGGCCGCCGCGTCCTGGCCCTCCACGTGCAGGTCCTGCACCACGGCCGAGGCCCGCACGGTCAGCGGCACCCCGTCCACGGGAGCGATCCGCACCGAGCCGGGGGATCCCTCGGGCCCGCGCAGTGTCACCGCCCGCTGGACGACGAGGTTCTCCCGGTAGGTGCCGGGGGCGATGGTGAGGACGTCGCCGTCCGCGGCGGCCTCCAGGGCGGCGGCGAGCGATGCGTACTCACCCGTGCGGCGCCGCCACCGCGAGGTACCGGTGTGCGTCACCTGGACCGTGCCCTGTGCCATGGCGTTGCCGTGCCCCCACCTTTGTCGTACTGATGGCTCGCTCCCGTCGGGGCGTGGCCGCCGCTGCCGGGACCGCGAGCGTGCCCGGCCCGGCCGGACGCGTGCGCACTCTCGACACGTCACACGTCCTTGAAGTGCGCTTGCCCGCGGGTCGTCGCCGAAAGCCCTTCGGCCGGTCCACCGTAGCGTGTACCCACGCGGCTGGTTGACCAGAGCCGAAAGCTCCCTCAGCTGCCGGTGCCCGCCTTGCCCCAGTCCGGTCCCGCCCGGTCCCAGGCCTGGTCCCAACGCGCGTACCGGCGGCGGACCATGTGCCAGACGGCCAGGCGCCGGGCACTTTCGACCACGGCCGCGGTCAGCAGCGCCGCGCCGACTCCGGCGAGCACCGCGTGGGTCGTCGCCGTGGGGGAGTCCAGCGGGCGGGTGGTTATTCGGCCGTGCGGGTCGGTCCAGAGCCGGAAGTGGTCCCCGGGCCGCGGGGACTTGAGGTCGGCGAGGGCCGCCCCGCGCCGCCGTATGCCGTCCGGCCCCGTCCAGTCCGCGACCACGCGGCTGCGGACCTCGCGGGCGGTGGTGGTGTCGGGGTCGGCCTCCAGCGGCGCCCGGCCCCGGTCACGGACCACGGTGGCCACAACCAGGTGGTGGGAGTGCCGCTGCTGCCGCACGGACCGCTGCAGCGCGTCCTGGGCGGCGGTGCCGACCAGGCAACCGGTCACGGGCGCGGCCACGGCGATCAGTATCAGAGCCACGAGTGCCACCCAGGCCTCGGCGAGGTCGGTCGCACGGCGCAGTGGGTTGTGCCGCCAGCGCCACAGCCCTTTCACCACCAGCATCCCCACCCCCTCGCCCCGCACCGTCACGGACCTCACCGCCACGGACTCCGTTGCCACGGGCCCTACCGCTGCGGACCTCACCGCCCCCGCCACCGCCACGGACCCCACCGTCACGGGCACCGGCTTCGCACCGCCCGCGTCGGCGGCCTCGAGGGCCGGCGCGGGCGATCAGCGGTGTCTCACGACATTCTCATGCCTTCCCAACGACCGGGCCCCGGACGGGGTTCCCGAACCCTTTCGGGACGAACGTCGAGGCCGAGGGGACGTGCGGGACGGTGTTCCATGGGCCTGGTAGTCCCGGCCGTTCAGGGAGCGCACGGGAGCGGACCGGGCGCGGACAGACGAGTGCCGCCGCCGGCCAGAGGCGCGGCGGCGGCCCGTGCGAAGCGCGGTCACTCTCGCTGTGTGACGACCTTTCCCCCGTCGTCGGTCAGCGGCCGGCGCCGGTCGTCGGCCAGGTCCGAGGGCTCCTGGCGGGACGGACGGCGCCGGATGGGCCGGTCAGTAACCCCGGTACTGCTGGTTGTTGTACGGGTCCTGGTAGGAACCCTGCGGGGGCCGCGGCGCGGCCGGGCGCATGGCGTCGTAACCGGTGCCGGCCGCCATCGGACGCTGCTGCTGCGGCGCCTGCTGACCGGGGTAGCCGCGCGGGGCGCTGGCCTGTTGCGGGATGTACGCCGTGGGCGCCTGCTGCAGCGGTGCGGGCTGCTGAGCCTGCGGGTAGCCGTAGGAATGATTGTACGAGGACGGGGCAGCCGGGAGGGCGGGGAGTGCCGACGGCAGTGCGGGCAGGTTGCTGCCCATGTCGTAGGCAGCGGGGACCCGGATCGGGGCGATCTGCGGGGTGCCCCGCTCGGCCACGAGCGAGTCGTAGATCGGGGTGTCCGGGAAGGAGGCGGAGTAGTAGCCGCCGCCATAAGTGGAGCGGGGGGAGGTCATGGCACATAAGTTAAGCCCACGATGTGCTGGTTGGGGAGACCGATAAGAGGGTTGTTTTCCGTGTCGGCAGTGACCCGGTGTCCTTAATACGAGCGAACTCGGCAAAAAAGGGCGCCGATCGACGTTTGGATCCTGTAAAGGCCTTGCGCCTGGCGGGTTACCGGCGGTTGACCGGCGGTCTCCTCGCTTCGTCCGAGGAGGGGGGCATCGGGGTGCCCGGGAATAGGGTGAGCGGGTAGGGATGAACCGCACGGCCGGGGACGCCGGAACCGATACCCGAGGGGGGCAGGCATGTCCATGTCAAAAGGATCGAACGCGCCGGTGCCGACGACGGCCCTGCGCGTGGCATTGGGCTGGCGTTCCGGACACGGCATACCCGACGCCGACGCCTCGGCGCTGCTCCTCGCCGCCGGCAAGGTCCGTTCCGACGGCGACTTCGTCTTCTACAACCAGCCCGCCCACCCCTCCGGCGCGGTCCGCCACGAGGGCAAGCGGACGGCGGACGGACGGGTCACCGACACCCTCTTCGTCGACCTCGCGCGCGTGGAGGGCTCGATCGAGCGGATCGTGCTCGCCGCCTCCGCGGACGGCGGTACCTTCGGACAGGTTCCCGGCCTCTGTATCGAGGTGACCGATCCGGCGACCGGCCAGGTGGTCGTTCGCTTCGACGACCCCGGCGCGACCGTGGAGACGGCCTTCGTGCTCGGCGAGTTCTACCGCCGTCAGGGCGGCTGGAAGTTCCGAGCCGTCGGGCAGGGCTACAGCAGCGGACTGGAAGGCCTCGCAACGGACTTCGGCATCACCGTGAACGAACCGCAGCACTCCACGCCGCCCGCCCCGGTGCGGACGTCCGCGCCCCCGTCCGTGGCTCCCGCGTTCCCTCCCGCGCCGACCCTGGCGCCACCCACTGTCCCGGTGCCGCCGCCCGTGACGGTGCCGCCCCCCGTCGCCGCGCCCCCCGCCGCCCCTCCGGCGCCCGCGGCCCAGCCCGTCCGCCTCTCCAAGATCACCCTCACCAAGGCCGCCCCCTCCGTCTCGCTGGCCAAGCAGGGCGGTACCTCCGGCACCATGCGCGTGAACCTCAACTGGCAGACACGTGAACAGGTTTCGGGCCACCGCGGCCGATGGGGCGGCCGGCAGAGCGACCTCGACCTCGACCTGTGCGCCCTGTACGAACTCGCCGACGGCCGCAAAGGGGTCGTACAGGCCCTCGGCAACGCCTTCGGGTCACTCAGCCGGCCGCCGTACATCCTCCTCGACGGAGACGACCGCACCGGCGCCGTGGCCAGTGGCGAGAACCTCGGCATCAACCTCGACCACACGCGGGACTTCCGGCGCATCCTCGTCTTCGTCACCATCTACGAAGGCGCCAGCTCCTTCGCCGACCTGCACGCCACCGTCACCCTCCGGCCACAGCACGGCGCCCCCATCGACTTCTCGCTCGACGAGTGCACCGTGCCCTCCACGGTGTGTGCGCTCGCCCTGATCACCAACACCGGCGGTGATCTGGTCGTCCAGCGCGAGGCGCGGTATCTGGTGGCGGAGCGCGGAGTGAGCCCGCAGCGGACCATAGACCGCGCCTACGGCTGGGGCATGAACTGGACCCCCGGCCGCAAGTGACCGCGTTCAGCCCTCCTCGGGCACGGCGCCGGGACGTGCGTAGGTGCGGCCCTTCCAGGCCGCCCCGCGCCCCCGGTAGTGCTGCACCGCCGAGTCGACCGTCATCAGCAGATACAGCGCGGCGGTGAACGGCAACAGCGCGGCGAGCCAGGGCGGCTGGCGGTAGTACCGCAGCATCGGCAGATACGTGCCCGCCATCACCGCCCACGCCAGCCCACCGAGGACGGCCGTCGTCGCCCCTCCGCCGGCCGCGCCCACGACCAGCGCGGCCGGCGGCACCAGGTACACGAGGACGAGCCCGGCGACCGTGCCGAGCAGCAGCGTCGGGTTGTGCCGCAGCTGGGCGTAGGCGCTGCGCGAGACCATGCGCCACAGGTCGTGCAGCCCCGGGTAGGGCCGCACGCTGTCCACCCCGTCGGCCAGCCCCAGCCACACACGGCCGCCGGTGCCCTTCACCGCGCGCGCGAGCGCCACGTCGTCGATGACGGCGTGCCGGATGGAATCGGGGACGCGGGCCCGCTCCGCCGCGTCGGCGCGCAGCAGCACACAACCCCCCGCCGCGGCCGCCGTACGCGAACCCGGCCGGCCGATCCGGCGGAAGGGATACAACTGCGCGAAGAAGTACACGAACGCCGGGACCACCAGCCGCTCCCACCGGCTGTGCACCCGCAGCCGCGCCATCTGCGACACCAGGTCGAACCCCCCGGTCCGGGCCGCGGCCACCAGCTCGCGCAGACTGTCCGGCGCGTGCGCGATGTCCGCGTCCGTCAGCAGCAGGTACTCCGGGGCACGCGCGCGTGCCAGGCCGATGCCGTGACGCACGGCCCACAGCTTGCCCGTCCAGCCCGCCGGCGGTTCGCCGGGCGAGCCCACCGTGAGCGGCAGGCCGCCGTGCCGCCGGGACAGCTCGCGGGCCAGGTCCCCGGTGCCGTCCGTACTGCCGTCGTCCACGAGGAAGACCTCCGCCCGCCCCGGATAGTCCTGCGCCAGCAGCGAGGGCAGGCTGTCCGGCAGTACGGCTGCCTCGTCGCGGGCCGGCACGACCACACAGACCGACGGCCACGCGTCCGGTTCCCGTCGCGGTGGCAGCCGGACGTCCGTGCGCCAGAAGAAGCCCTGGCACAACAGCAGCCAGCACCAGGCGGCGAAGGACACGGCGGTGATCCACGGGAGGGCGCTCACGGCCGCAGTCTGCCCCACGAGGGCGGCGCGCGAGGGCCCATCGTCTATCGTGGCCGGGTGAAGATCGCGCTCATGGACTCCGGAATCGGCCTGCTTGCGGCCACCGCGGCGGTACGGCGTCTGCGGCCCGACGCGGATCTCGTGCTCTCACTGGACCCCGACGGCATGCCCTGGGGGCCGCGTACCCCCGAGGATCTCACCCGGCGGGCCCTGGCCGTCGCCGAGGCCGCCGCCGCCCGCCGTCCCGACACGCTGATCGTCGGCTGCAACACGGCCACCGTGCACGCCCTGCCCGCCCTGCGCGCTCGCCTGGAGCCCGGGATCCCCGTCATCGGCACCGTCCCGGCGATCAAGCCGGCCTCGGCGGGCGGCGGCCCGGTCGCGATCTGGGCGACCCCCGCCACCACCGGAAGCGCCTATCAGCGCGGCCTCATCAGAGACTTCGCCGACGGCGTGCCGGTGACCGAGGTGCCGTGCTGGGGCCTTGCCGAGGCGGTCGAACGCGCGGACGAGGCAGCCATCGACGCGAGCGTCCTGGCGGCGGCCGCGCTGACCCCGCGCGAGGTGACCACCGTCGTCCTCGGCTGCACTCACTACGAGCTGGTGGCGGAACGTATCCGCGCCGTCCTCCAGCGGCCCGGCGCCGCCCCGCTCGTCCTGCACGGCTCGGCCGGAGCGGTGGCCGCGCAGGCCCTGCGCCGCCTCGGCGAGCTGCCGGCCCCCGACGCGCCCGCCGAGGGGACCCTGACGGTGCTCCTGAGCGGCCGCGAGGGCGAGCTGCCCGCCGCCGCGCTGCACTACGCCGAGGGCCGGCTGCTGCCCGCCACCGGCCCGCTCGCCGACAGCAGGTGACCGAGCCCGCGTACGCCCTCCCCGCCGTGGGCCGGTAGGGCGAGCACGAGCCGGAGGCGTCTGGGCCGCACGGAGCAGTCACGCTCCGCGCGCGGGTACCAGCACAGCGAAACCTGAGTAACCTCGTAAACATGAGGGACCACCCCCACGCTGACGGCACCCCGCACCCGGACGTCTGGACGGGGCGCGCCACCAACCGGGTCCAGTGGCTGCTGGCCCTGGTCGGCGCGGCCTGCCTGGCACTCGGAATCGAGCTGGCCGTGGACTCGGCCTGGACCTCCGGTGTCGCCGCCCTGGCGATGTCCGTCGTCGGCTGTATCGCGGCCGGTCTGCTGGTGCTCTTCGGCACCCTCGCCTTCGTGCACGTCGACCTCACCCTCGACAAGGAGTCCCTCGAAGTGCGCTGCGGCCACATAGGGCTGCCACGCCGCCGCATCCCGCTCTCCCAGGTGGCCGGCGCCGACTTCACCGCCCTCGTCACCCCCAGACACTGGGGCGGATGGGGCTACCGCTGGCGCCCCGAGAAGGGCACCGCGGTCGTCGTGCGCCGGGGCGAGGGTGTCGTGCTGCGCCTGTGGGACGGCCACACCTTCACGATCACCGTGGACAACGCGGAGACCGCGGTGTGGGTCATCCGGGACCGGCTGCGGAGGACGGGACCGGGTACGGGCCGCTGAGCCCCGGGACCCGGGCCCACTGGACCGGCGCCACTCTCCCCTCCGCCTGGCCGCCGGCTCCGCTCACAGCTCGGCCCGCGTGTCGTCGCCGGTCCACGGTCGGGCCGTCGCCCAGCCGGCCAGCAGGCCCGCGCCCGCGGTGACCGTGGTGAAACCCAGCGCGTCGCCCACCGAGGCGAAGACGGCCAGGGCCGTCAGGGCCGCACCGGCGGTCAGGGCGACCGGGGTGGAACGGGGCGAGCGCCACAGCGCGTACAGGACCCAGCAGAACGCTGCCGCCAGCAGGAGCACCCCCACGAACCCCTGCTCCGCCGCCTGTTGCAGGGGCGCCGAGTGCGGTCCGCCGTCGGACAGCGAGGTGCGCGGCGTGCCGCCGCCCGGCTCGCCTAACCGGCCGGGGCCGACGCCCAGCCCACTGTCCCGGCCGGCCAGCCGCACGGCGTCCTGCCACAGCCGGATCCGCTGGGGACCGAACGGGCCCGCGAGCGCCTCGGTAAGCCCTCCGGGCAACCAGCCCGCGGCGACCGCCCAGACCGTCCCGGCCACCAGGGCCGCCGTGCCGGCCAGCACCGCGAGACCCGCGCCCCGCCGCGGCATCGCGCCCGCGAGGAGCGACCACAGCAGGACGGCCGCCCCCGCCGCGCTCCCGGCCGGCGATCCCAGCGCCGCCCCGGACAGCACGATCACGGCGGCCAGTGCCCGCAGTCCCAGCCGCTGCGCCGGTACCGGCGTCGCCCAGGCCGCACAGCAGGCGGCTCCGGTGGCCAGCGCGAGGAGGGCGGCCGTCGCCCCGGCGGGCCCGAGCGGGCCTGCGTATCGGCCGCCGGGGGACAGGCCGGGCAGCGCCGCGGCGAGTACCAGGCTGGCCGCAGCGCCGACGCAGGGCGCGATCACCGGGAGCAGCGCCCCCGAGACCCGGCCCGCCGCATACCCGGCCGCTACGGCGAGCACCGCCAGCAGCACGCCCTCGGGCCGCCCGTCGTGGGCCGCCGCGGTGATCAGCGACCACCCGGCGCAGGCACCGAGCAGCATCATGCCCGCACCATCAGAAACGTTTCGCCTGGCGTTCTCCGCGTCCGCACCCGGCACGGACCTCGTCCCCGTCGACCCCACCCGCCGCCCCTCGCACCCGTCCCCCGACCTGTCGCAGGCCAAGGCGATGCACCGGATCCGGCCGCACCGCCGAGGCTGGGCACACCGTAACGGCTGATGACCTGTTTGTGGACGAGATGCGGAGGATCGTCGTGATGCGGACGAGTTTCCGGTGCCGACGGCCGCCGGGCGCTGTTGATGCCGTAATGCCTGTGGGGAGGGGTGGGGTGGCGCCGTGAGCGGCGGGCAGGGGGCGGGGGCGACCGGGCTTCGCGCAGCGGTCCCATGTCGGGATGTGGGCTTGGGGCAGCGCACCGATGTCGGGGATGAGCAGGCCCCGACCAGCGAAGACCGGGGGTCGGCCGGTGTCGGCCCCGGCGCTCGACCGTGCTGTCGGGGGCCGGGCGCGCCGCCGTACACTCAGCCGGGTGACCGTCACCGCAACTTCCGTGGACCAGCCGGATCAGCTCCGGCCGTCTCGTGCGCCCGGCGCGCTCGGCGGCCGGCTGCTGCGCCTGGTCCCGGCCGCCGCCTCCGCGCTCTGCGGAGTGCTGCTCTACGTCAGCTTCCCGCCGCGCACCCTGTGGTGGCTGGCCCTGCCCGCCTTCGCCGGTTTCGGCTGGGTGCTGCGCGGCCGTGGCTGGAAGGCGGCTCTCGGTCTCGGCTACGTCTTCGGCCTCGGCTTCCTGCTGCCGCTGCTGGTGTGGACCGGCGTCGAGGTCGGCCCCGGGCCCTGGCTCGCCCTGGTCGCCATCGAGGCGGTGTTCATCGCCCTGGTCGGGGTGGGCGTCGCCGCGGTCTCCAGGCTGCCCGCCTGGCCGGTGTGGGCGGCCGCCGTCTGGATCGCGGGCGAAGCGGTACGCGCGCGCGTGCCCTTTCGCGGTTTCCCCTGGGGCAAGATCGCCTTCGGCCAGGCGGACGGTGTCTTCCTGCCGCTCGCCGCTCTCGGCGGCACGCCGGTGCTCGGCTTCGCGGTCGTCCTGTGCGGATTCGGCCTGTACGAGGCGGGACGTCTGATCGTCGAGGGGCGCCGTACCCGCGCCGTGCGGCGTACGGCGGCGGCCGCGGCACTGCTGAGCGTGGCCGTGCCGGTCGTGGGCGCGCTCGCGGCCCGCGCACTGGTCGGCGACAAGGCCGAGGACGGTACGGCGACGGTCGCGGTCGTCCAGGGCAACGTGCCCCGCTCCGGGCTGGAGTTCAGCGCCCAGCGGCGGGCCGTCCTCGACTACCACGCGCGTGAGACGCTGAAGCTCGCCGCGGACATCAAGTCGGGCAAGGCCCCGAAACCCGACTTCGTGCTGTGGCCGGAGAACTCCTCCGACATCGATCCCTTCGCCAACCCCGACGCGGCCGCCGTCATCGAGGGCGCCGCCAAGGCCGTCGGCGTGCCCATCTCGGTCGGCGCGGTCGTCGAACGGGATGGCAGGCTGCTCAACGAGCAGGTGCTGTGGGACCCGGTCAAGGGGCCCACGCAGACCTACGACAAACGGCAGATCCAGCCCTTCGGCGAATACCTCCCGCTGCGCGGCCTCGTCGGCGCGATCAACAAGGACTGGACGTCCATGGTCCGCCAGGACTTCAGCCGGGGTGCCGCGCCGGGCGTGTTCGACATGGCGGGCGTCAAGGTCGGCCTCGCCACCTGCTACGAGGCGGCCTTCGACTGGGCCGTGCGGGACACCGTCACACACGGCGCCGAGATGATCTCCGTGCCGAGCAACAACGCGACGTTCGACCGCAGCGAGATGACCTACCAGCAGCTCGCCATGTCCCGGGTCCGCGCCGTCGAACACAGCCGCACCGTGACCGTGCCGGTGACCAGCGGAGTCAGCGCCTTCATCATGCCGGACGGGAGGATCACCCAGAAGACCGGCATGTTCGTGCCCGCCTACCTGGTGCAGAAGGTGCCGCTGCGCACGTCCCGGACCCCGGCGACCCAGCTGGGCATCCTGCCCGAGATGGCCCTGGTGCTGGTCGCCGTCGGGGGCCTCGGCTGGGCGATCGGCTCCGGCCTGCGCGGCCGCCGCACCGGTGACGCGTAGGCGTACGACTGTCCCGCCGACGGCGTGCGGCCGTACCCGTCGCCCGCCGGTGGGTCCGCTGTACGACCGTCGCGCCGGTGGGTCGGCTGTACGACCCTCGCGCCGGTGACGTCGGCCGTACGGCCCTCGCGCCGGTGGTGACAGCCGTGGGGCCGGGGCACCGTGCGACCTCGTACGCCGCCCCGATCCGCGCGGTCGCCGGGAGCGCGCCCGTTAGGGTCGGGGTCATGGCTACTCCCGATTTCATCCGCACGCTCCGGTCCTCCATCGGCCACCATCCGCTCTGGCTGCCCGGGGTCACCGCGATCGTCTTCGACGACGAGGGCAGGGTGCTGCTGGGCCGTCGGTCCGACACCCGGGCGTGGTCGGTGATCGGCGGCATCCCGGAGCCGGGCGAGCAACCCGCAGCGTGCGCGGTGCGGGAGGTCTTCGAGGAGACGGCCGTTCACTGCGTCGCCGAGCGGATCGTCCTGGTCCAGGCCCTGGCGCCGATGACTTATCCCAACGGGGACGTCTGCCAGTTCATGGACATCACCGTGCGCTGCCGGGCGGTGGGCGGCGAGGCCCGCGTCAACGACGACGAGTCGCTGGAGGTGGGCTGGTTCGCGGTGGACGCCCTGCCCAAGCTGGACGAGTTCGGAGTCCTCCGGATCAAGCAGGCCATGTCGGAGGCACCCACATGGTTTGACCCTATGGCTACCAGCTGAAATGTGGGCCCTCACCACATGTGGTGAGGGGTGGCCTCCGCTTAGGCTCGACACATGACATCGTCCACCCCGCCACCCGGTCCCGACCCCGGTGTTCAGCCCCCCGTCCTCGACCTCAGCGGCCGTACCGCGCTCGTCACCGGGGCCGCCGGCGGCATCGGCCGAGCCTGCGCGCTGCGGCTCGCCGCCGCCGGCGCCGAGGTGCGGGCCGTCGACCGGGACGAGGCGGGCCTGGCCGAGCTGGCCCGGCAGGCCGAGCGGGTCTGGGACTTCGCGGGCACCGTCGTACCGCACGTCGTGGACCTCACCGACCTCGACGCCGCCGAACGGGCCGCCGCCGGAACCGATGTGCTGGTCAACAACGCCGGACTGCAATTGGTGCGCCCCATCGAGGAGTTCCCGCAGGAGACCTTCCACACCGTGCTGACGGTGATGCTGGAGGCACCCTTCCGCCTCATCCGCGGCGCCCTCCCGCACATGTACGCCCAGGGCTGGGGGCGGATCGTCAATGTGTCCTCCGTCCACGGTCTGCGCGCCTCTGCTTTCAAGTCCGCCTATGTGGCCGCCAAACACGGTCTGGAGGGCCTGTCCAAGACGGCCGCTCTCGAAGGCGCACCCCATGGCGTGACCTCCAACTGTGTGAACCCGGCCTATGTGCGCACGCCACTGGTGGAGCAGCAGATCGCCGACCAGGCTGAGGCGCACGGCATCCCCGAGGACCGGGTGCTCGCCGAGGTCCTGCTCAAGGACAGCGCGGTGCGGCGGCTCATCGAACCGGAGGAGGTCGCGGAGGCGGTGGCCTATCTGTGCGGCCCGCAGGCGTCCTTCGTCACGGGTACCTCGCTGGTGCTCGACGGCGGATGGACGGCCCACTGACCGCACCGGCGGCGGGGGGCCGGGAGTTTTCCACAGGCCCGACGGGCCGGGCGGCCGATACGGAATCCTGTGACCATGTCCCGCGATCATGTTGAGTCGGCACCCCGTGGCAGCGCCGAGACCGAGTACCTCGAGCTGCTGGCCCGCGACGCCTCCGTGGAGGCCTACGAGCAGCCGGTGCTGCTCGCCCGCGCCGCGGGCCGGGACACCGAGCGGCTCGCGGCGCTGGAGCGGGCCAGACTGCTCGCCCTGCGCGTCCGGGCGGAGCTGGAAGGCCGCAGGCGCCGCGAGGCGGAGCTGTCCGCGCTCTTCGAGACCGCGCACGATCTGGCGGGCCTCAGGGACGTGGACGCGGTGCTGCAAGCCATCGTCCAGCGCGCCCGCTCCCTGCTCGGCACGGACGTCGCCTACCTCACCCTGAACGACCCGGAGCGCGGCGACACCTATATGCGGGTGACGGAAGGCTCGGTCTCCGCCCGCTTCCAGCAACTGCGCCTCGGCATGGGCGAGGGGCTCGGCGGACTCGTCGCCCAGACCACACGGCCCTACGTCACCGACGACTACTTCCGCGACGGCCGGTTCCAGCACACCCTGACCATCGACTCCGGCGTCCGCGACGAGGGCCTGGTCGCCATCCTCGGCGTCCCGCTGATGCTCGGCCCGCACGTCATCGGCGTGCTGTTCGCCGCCGACCGCAGGGCCCGCGTCTTCGAGCGCGGGCAGATCGCGCTGCTCGGCTCCTTCGCCGCGCTCGCCGCCGCGGCCATCGACACCGCCAACCTGCTCACCGAGACCCGCGCGGCGCTGGCCGGACTCGAGCGCGCCAACGAGATCATCAAGGACCGCAGTGCCGCCATCGAGCGCGCCTCCGAGGTCCACGACCGGCTCGCCGAACTGGTCCTGCGCGGCGGGGGAGTCCACGACGTGGCCGCCGCCGTCGCCGAGATCCTCGACGGCACCGTCGAGTTCACGGAGGCCGACGCGGCACCGACCGCACCGCTGGAGGCATCCCGCGCCGACGGCCACGCCGTACGGCACGACGGCGACTGGATCGCCGCGGTCACCGGGGGCGGGGAACTCCTCGGCGCCCTGGTACTGCGCGGGCACCGCGCCCTGGACCCGGTCGACCAGCGCACGCTGGAACGCGCCGCCATGGTGACCTCGCTGCTCCTGCTCGCCCGCCGCTCCGCCGCCGAGGCCGAACAGCGCGTACGGGGCGAGTTGCTGGACGACCTGCTCGACGCCCGCGACCGCGACCCGCGGCTGCTGCGCGAGCGCGCCGCCCGGCTCCACGCCGATCTGGACGCCGGCCACGTCGTACTGGCGGCACGCCTGGACGGCCCGGCGGCCGACGCGGACGAGGAAGCGGCGGCCCGCCGCCGACTGTGGTCCGCCGCGTCCCATCTGGCCGCCACCCGACAGGGCCTGGCCGCCGCCCGCGACGGCGGCACCGTCCTGCTGCTGCCGCTCGCCGCCGGCGACACCGCCACGGACGCGGCCCGCCGCACCGCCCGCCACCTGGGCACGGCCGTCCACCAGCCGGTCACCGTCGGCGCCTCCGCCCCCGTCACGGACCTCGCCACGCACCCCGAGGCCGTCGCCGCCGCCTACGCCGAGGGCCGCCGCTGTCTCGACGCGCTACGACTCCTCGGCCGGGCGGGCGACGGAGCCGCGGCAGAGGACTTCGGCTTCCTCGGCCTGCTCCTCGCGGGCGAACGGGACGTCGCCGGGTTCGTCGACCGCACCATCGGCCCGGTCGTCTCCTACGACGAGCGGCGCGGCACGGAACTGCTGCGCACCATGGAGGCGTACTTCGCCTGCGGGATGAGCCCGGCCCGCACCAAGGACGCCCTCCACGTGCATGTGAACACGGTGGCCCAACGACTGGACCGCGTGGGCCGGCTGCTCGGCGTGGACTGGCAGCAGCCGGCCCGCGCCCTGGAGACACAACTGGCCCTGCGTCTGCACCGGCTGGCGGCGCCGGACAGACGATGACCGTCGTACGGCCGCGACGCGTGCCGACTTCCCTATGGAAGTGCCCGGTCTCCGTAGGACCTGCCGTACGGGGACCGGGCACGCGCGGATGAGCGGCGCGGTGTGCGGGCGGGGGGTGGGGCGCGGGCCGAAGGGGCCCCGCGTCACTCAGACCGTGCGCGCCTCGGCGGCCGGGGCCGCGCCGGCGGGCTCGCGCTCCGCGCCCTCGACCCGGGCGAGGTCTCGATGCCGCGTCTCCCGGGCCACGCCCACCGCGATCAGGGTCAGTACCGCGGCGCCGATGACGTACAGGGCGATCGGCGTGGAACTGCCGTAGTCGGAGAGGAGCGCGGTCGCGATGAGGGGAGCGGGCGCACCGGCCGCGACGGACGCGAACTGCGCGCCGATGGAGGCGCCCGAGTATCGCATCCGGGTGGCGAACATCTCGGAGAAGAAGGCGGCCTGGGGCGCGTACATCGCGCCGTGCAGTACGAGCCCGACGGTCACGGCGAGCACGAGGGAACCGAAGGACCCGGTGTCCACGAGCGAGAAGAACGGGAACATCCACAGGCCGATACCGGCCGCGCCGAACAGGTACACCGGGCGGCGCCCGACCCGGTCGGACAGCGCGCCCCAGGCCGGGATGACGGCGAAGTGCACGGCGGAGCCGATGAGAACGGCGTTGAGCGCGGTCTGTTTCGACACCCCGGCCGAGGTGGTGGCGTACACGAGGATGAAGGCGGTGATGACGTAGTAGCTGATGTTCTCCGCCATACGGGCGCCCATCGCCACGAGGACGTCCCGCCAGTGGTCGCGCAGTACCGAGACCAGGGGGAGCTTCTCCGGCGCACCGCGCGACTCGGCCCGCCGCAACGCCTCCTTGAACACGGGTGACTCGTCGACGGAAAGCCGGATCCACAGGCCGACGAGCACGAGCACCCCGGAGAGCAGGAACGGGATCCGCCAGCCCCAGGTGCCGAAGGCGTCGTCGGACAGCAGGGCGGTCAGCAGGGAGAGCACCCCGGTGGCGAGCAATTGCCCCGCCGGGGCGCCGGTCTGCGGCCATGAGGCCCAGAAACCGCGTCGGCGCGCGTCACCGTGCTCCGACACCAGCAGCACCGCACCGCCCCATTCGCCGCCGAGCGCGAATCCCTGGACGAGCCGCAGCGCGGTGAGCAGCACGGGCGCCGCGCTGCCGACGGTCGCGTGTGTGGGCAGCAGTCCGATGGCGAAGGTGGCCCCGCCCATCAGCACCAGGCTGAGCACCAGAAGCCGCTTGCGCCCCAGCCGGTCACCGTAGTGCCCGAACACCAGCGCCCCCAACGGGCGGGCCGCGAACCCCACGGCGTACGTCAGGAACGACAGCAGTGTCCCGACGAGCGGGTCGGAGCCGGGGAAGAACAGCTTGTTGAACACGAGCGCGGCCGCGGAGCCGTAGAGGAAGAAGTCGTACCACTCGATGGTGGTCCCGATGAGGCTGGCGGCGACGATACGGGGGAGGCTGGTGGGGGGTGGGGGAGCGGTGGTTCCGGAGGCCATGTGCGCCACTTCCTCGTGTGCGGTGGGGACGGGTACGTGTCGGCACACGGTAGAAACACGCAGGTCAGGCGCACATGTGGCGGGGCAACATAGTTTGGGGGTTGGCTATGCGTGCGGCCACCATGCCGGCTCACGGAAGGGCGGTTCAGGGACTTGAAGATGGTCGAAACGTGCAGGAAGGGCGACGCCTTATGGGAGTTCGCCTGCGTGTGCGGGTCCAGGACGTGGACAGCCTGGGCTTCTTAGCCGCTTCCCACCGGGCGACCCGACCGGTCCCGAGGAATTTTCATGCAGCTGCAACGATCGTCCCTCGACTTCCTGCTACACATGGTCAGGTGAACCCCTCAGCGCTGTACCGCAGGTTGTACGTGGATTTGGCGCGCGTCGACACCTCCGCGTGTCGACGCTTCTGACGTCGTCTTCACCTGTCCCTGTGAGGCGACCACCCGTGCGTCATTCCGGTACGGCAGCACTGAGAGGGGAAAACCATGACCACCACTGTCGCGAGCCACGAGATACGACGGGCAGGTCCGCGGTTCGGCGCCGAGGTGACCGGCATCGACCTGACGACCAGCGTCGACGACGCCACCGCCGAAGAGCTGCGCCGAGCGTTCCAGGAGTACAAGGTGCTGGTGTTCCGCGGCCAGCACCTCACACCAGAGCAGCACGTCGAGGCCGTACGCATCTTCGCGGAGCCCTTCGACCACCCGACCGCGGTGAAGGATCCCGCCCATCCGCTGGTCTACCCGTACAACGTCCAGCAGACGGGCAAGGCCAGCACCTGGCACATCGGCGGACTGTGGCGGCAGCCGGTCTTCGCGATCGAGTCACTGACCTACGAGGTCGTGCCCGCACTGGGTGGCCACACTCTGTGGGCCGACCTTCAGGCGGCGTACGACGACCTGTCAGAGCCGTTCAAGGGACTGCTCGAATCGGTCGGCGCGGTCTACGACGCCAACGCGGGGAACTACGCGCAGGGCAGCAAGCGTGTGGCGGTCGACGAGACCGTCGAGCACCCGGTCGTGCTGACGCACCCCGAGACGGGCCGGAAGGGGCTGTTCATCAGCACTTCGGCGCTCGGCCTGACGGGCGTCACGGCGCAGGAGGGGAAGGTGCTGCTCGACCATCTCCTCAGGCATGCGTCATCGCCCGACTACACCATCCGTTTCGGCTGGAACGCCGGTGACTTCGTGCTCTGGGACAACCGGGCGACCTGGCACTACGCCGTGGACGACTACGGCGACGGCGCCCGCGCCTACCGGAAGGTCATCGGAGTGGAGCCCGTGCGGCAACCCGCGGCCTGACCAGGGTCGGTGAAGTCTTCGCCGTCATCAAGGGCTTGGCGTCCACCCGTACCACCCCTGGTTCCCCCACGGCACACCCACGATCTCCCCCCACTCCACCACCCTTTCTCCGTGACAAAGGACGACCATGTCTGCCCACTTCTCCCGACGCAGCCTGAGACGCGGCATCACCGTGGCGACCGCCGTCGCCACCCTCGCCACCGGGCTCGCCGCCTGCGGTGGTGACAGCGACGCTGCCACTACGACCGACACCGCCGCCACCGGAAGTGTGACCATCGGTCGGCTCTCGAACGGCGCTGCCACGGAGACCACCCTCAAGGTGTCCGAGGTGAAGTCGATCAGCGCCGAGCTGCCCGACGCCATCAGGAAGAGCGGCAAGCTGGTGATCGGCCATGGCGCTCTGCCGTCCGGCTCCGCCCCGCTTGACTACGTGGGTGACGACCAGAAGACCCTCACCGGTTCTGAGACGGACATCGGACGCCTGGTCGCCGCGGTCCTCGGCCTCAAGCCGGAGAGCAGGAACCTCACTTGGGAGAATCTCTTCGTCGGCATCGACAGTGGCAAGGTGGACGTGGCCTTCTCGAACGTCACCGACACCGAGGAGCGCAAGGAGAAGTACGAGTTCGCCTCCTACCGGCAGGACAACCTCGCCTTCGAGGTGGCGAAGTCCAGCAAGTGGAACTTCGACGGCAACTACGAGAACCTCGCCGGCAAGACCGTCGATGTCAACTCGGGCACCAACCAGGAGCGCATCCTCCTGGAGTGGCAGAAGAAGCTGCAGAGCGAGGGCAAGAAGCTCACCGTCAAGCACTTCCCGGACAGCAACGGCACCTACCTGGCGCTGAACAGCGGCAGGATCGACGCCCACTTCGGCCCCAACCCGACCATCGCCTACCACATCACCCAGACGGCGAAGACGCCCAACGCCACCCGCAATGCCGGCACCTACTCCGGCGCCGGCGCAGGCCTCCAGGGTCTGATCGCAGCCACCGCGAAGAAGGACAGCGGCCTCGCCAAGCCGCTCGCCGACGCCATCAACTACCTGATCAAGAACGGTCAGTACGCGAAGTGGCTGGCCGTCTGGAACCTCTCCAACGAGGCCGTCGCCAAGTCCGAGGTCAACCCGCCCGGGCTGCCGCTGGACAACTCCTGATCCGCTGCCCTCTCCGGGGCCCACCATCGCCACCTGTGGGACTCGGGGTGGGCTCGGCCGCACGGGCCCGGCATGACTGTTCCCCTCGCGCGGATGGTCCGGGGGCGTCACCGGGCCCTAGGGGTGCCGTTCGAGACGCTGATGAGAGGCCCGACTACCAGCGCCAGCGGTCTGCGGTGGCGCCCGCCCGGCGCAACGCACGACATCTCACGGGCCGCAGGTCTGCATGACGTGGGGCGCGCGTACGGCGCCATCGCCCTGACCGGCACCGCATGAATCCTGTTCGGGGAGGACGGGTTGTACGACATCGGCGACGTGGGCGTCCTGCTCGGCCTGGAGGTAGGCAGGACGGCCTATCACGGCCACGCCTCACCCCGGCCGGTCGTCCGGGAAGTCCATTGCAAGGTCGCCTACCTGCCCGGACCAGCGACGCGGCGGATCGCCGACCAGAGCTCGCTCCACACCTCGATCCACACCAGGCTCACGGGCACAGCCGGGTTGCGATGATCATGCCGGCAGGCACATCCGCGTCGACCGACCGCTGCCCGGCGCCGCCTGCGGGGCGGAGGCGGGCAGCGATGGCCGGCGCACTGATCGCCGCGTTCGGTGGCTTCGCCGGCTTCAATCTGATGCTCTCCGCGATGCCCGCGTACGCCGTCCGCTCTGGCGCCGGACCCTCGGGTGCCGGAGCGCTCACCGCCACGCTGATGGCGGCGACCTTGGTCGTCCAGCCCTTCACGCCGTGGCTCTTCGCCCGGCTCGGACGGCGGTATTCACTCGCCATGAGCGGTGCGCTGCTCGGGCTGCCGTGCCTGGTTCTGCCGGCCGCCTCCACGCTGCCCGCCCTGACCGGCCTTGCGGCAGTACGCGGGCTGGGCTTCGGCGTGTTCGTCGTCGCCGGTGTCACCTTCACCGCGGAGCTGTTCCCGCAAGGCAACCGGGGGCGAGCCATCGGCTGGTACGGCGCGGTGGTCGGTGTCGCCGGCGTCCTGGGGGCTCCGCTGGGCATCGCCCTGGCCCGGCAGGAGGCGTACGCGCTCGCCTTCGCCCTGGCGGCGGGCACGGCCGTTCTGGTCCTGGTCGGCTCGTTCGGCTTCCCTCGCGCTGTGGCGCCCTCCGGCCCGGCCGGACCTCGCTCCGGCAACCCACGGACCCTGCACGGAGGATGGCGATCGCTGCGCCCCATGACCGGCCCCCTGATGGTGGAGACCGCCTCCACGACGGCCTACGGCGTCGTCTTCACCTTCCTGCCGCTGACCGCCTCGGCCGCGCCCGAGGCGCTGCTTGCCGCGCAGGCCTCCACCGTGCTCTCCCGGCTCGGTGTCGGGTGGCTCATCGACCGGTACGGCGGCCGCCGGGTGCTGGTACCCGCCGTGCTGGTCACGTCGCTCGGCACTGCCGCGGGAGCGGCCTCTCACCAGGCGGCACTGCTGCTGGCCGGTACTTTCCTCTTCGGAGCGGGCTTCGGCGCGGTCCAGAGTGCCACCCTGGTGCTCGCCATGCAGGCGGTCGGCGACCGCCCCGGCGGTCTCGGCTTGGCCGGGGTCGCGTGGAACGTCGCCTTCGACGGCGGCACCGGAATCGGCTCGCTCGGGGGCGGCCCCCTGCTCTCCCTCGGTGGCCCGTCCGCTCTCTTTCCGGCGACGGCGGCCGTCCTGGCCGCATTCCTCCTCCATGACCTCCGCACGGCACGACTGCGGGATTCGAAAAATTGCGGCTTTGAGCGGGACAACTGACTGGCCGCGACTCCTCATGCGTTCGCATTACCGAAAGCCTTGACGACAACTGCACGCCGAAGGTACGTATTTGCTAGTGTTGGGTCATGCGGATAGGCGTGAATGTCCCCAACTTCGGTCCGGGGGCGAACCCGGACAATCTGGCTCGCTGGGCCAAAACCTCGGAGGGTCTCGGGTTCGACCTGTTGATGCTCTCCGACCATGTGGCGATCACCTCGGATGTCGCCAAACAGTATCCCGCTCCATTTTACGAGCCTGTCACAACTCTCGCGTGGCTGGCCGGAATCACGACCAGGATAAAGCTGGGTACGACGGTTCTCATCGCGCCCTACCGGCACCCCCTGCTGGTCGCCCGCATGGCGGCCAACCTGCAGCAACTCAGCGGCGGCCGACTGATCCTCGGCGTCGGAGTCGGTTGGGCCCGAGAAGAGTTCGAGGCACTGGGCGTCCCGTTCGAACGGCGTGGTGCTTTGACCGACGAACTCCTGCGGACCATACGCGCCGCATGGGAGGACGACGCCGACTATGGCTGCGGACAGATTCCGGTCTGGGTCGGTGGTAACAGCGACGCCGCAATACGGCGGGCCGTACGTTCTGGTTCTCCATGGCATCCACTGCGGTTCACGATGCCCTGGTTCAGGGACGCCGTGGATCGGCTGAAGGATATTGCGGCCGAGCTCGATCAGCCGGTGCCGGAGTTGGCGCCGCGTATCTATCTCCGGCTCACGGAAAAGGCGATCGACGACCCGGATCGCCGGGCCGGCGAGGGCACCATCGAACAGATTCTCGAGGACATCGAGGAGTTGCGTCTGGCCGGTGCCGAAACCGTGCTGCTCGATCCGTACCACGGCGATCCGAACGAGACGCTGCGGCCCGAGGCGGCGTGGCAGGCACTGGCGACCGTGGCCGCCCACCGGCCATAGCGGACACCCCAAAGAGACGGAGTCACAGTGGCCCTCGACAACCACGACCTTTCCGAGAGCGGCACCGACAGCGCCACCACCGTCAAGGAGGCCGAACTGCCCTATCTGCACCGTTGCATCGAGCTGGCGGCCGAGGCGGTGGAGGCCGGCGACTGGCCGTTCGGATCCGTGCTCGTCGATGCGGACGGCAAGATCCTTGCCGAGGACCGCAACCGCGAGTCCACCACGGGCGACCCGACCCGGCACCCCGAGTTCGAACTGGCCCGCTGGGCCGCGACCCATCTGAGCCCTGAGGAGCGGGCCACGGCGACCGTGTACACCTCGGGTGAACACTGCCCGATGTGCGCGGCCGCGCACGGGTGGGCCGGGCTGGGCCGCATCGTGTACGCGAGCTCGTCCCAGCAGGCTCGGGACTGGAAGGCCGAGTGGGGCGTGCCGGTCACCTCGCCCTTGAGTCCGCTGTCCATTCAGGACGTCGTCCCCGGTCTCGAGGTGGCGGGTCCGGTCCCGGAACTCGCCGAGCAGGTACGTGAGTTGCAGTGGCGCTTCCGTGTCAGGAACAGCGCGAGCGACTGACGGCGGCACGAACACCGGGGCCTGGCAGCGGATTCCGCTGCCAGGCCCCGTTCGTTGCCACGGCTTCGCGGGTCAGACCATGAACTGGTCGTACTTCGCCATGTGCTCCTGCAGTTCCTCCAGGCTGGGGTTGCGCCCGTTGGCCGTCAGGCGCCCCAGGCCGCGGAAGTAGTCCTCGCGGTTGTAGATCGGGTAGAACATGATCAGCAGTGTGGCGTCCTCGTTGCCCCTGTTGGTGAAGCCGTGCGGCTCGCCCTTGGGAACGTAGGCGAACGCACCGGGCTCACCCACCACCTTGCGGTCGCCGATGGTGAACTCGATCTCGCCCTTCACCACATAGAACATCTCGGTGGACTTCTTGTGGATGTGCGGGCTGGCACCGCTCGCCTCCGGAGCCATGTGGTGCTCGAAGAAGCCGAACTCGCCGTCGGAGTCCGCCGTGGTGAGTTTGAGGTACGTCCTCTTGGTGTCCCGGATGTTGACGAACTCGCCTTCGCCGGACGGAACATACAGCGGAACGGACATTTCTCTCCTTGAGTGGTGATCAACTGTGCCGACTCGACAACGGGGCCGGCAGGCAGGGGTGGTCAGGTGGCCTCGGCCAGGCTGGGGTCCGGCTGGGGCCTGCTGTCCGCCTGTGCCTGTGCCCATCGGCCGATGACCGGCGCGGCAAGGCCGCAGACGGCGAACAGTGCGGCCAGGACGACCCATCCCGTGGTGCCGGTCGTGACGACCAGGCTGACCAGGACCGGTGCCGCGATCTGCTGGATGGCCACGCCGAGCCAGAAGACCGAGAGGTAGACGCCTTCCTGGCCGGGCACCGCGAGCAGATAGGAGCCACCCCAGCCGCCGGCGGACTGGAACAGCTCGCCGCCGGTCAGCGCGACCATGGCCAGCAACAGCACGCCGACGGCCAGGACGACCGGCAGCTTCGGCGCGGCGACAAGCAGCAGGCAGCAGACCGCGAGGGAGATGCCGGCCCATACCAGGGCCCGTGACGCGCCGGCGATGGTGTCGGTCCCCCGGCTGGCCCGCACCTGCAGGGCGACCGCGAGCACGGTGTTGACCGCCACCAGGGGGGAGATCAGCGCGGAGGAGACGTCGGTGTGTTTGACGATCCACAGCGGGATGCCGATGCTCAGCAGGGTCATGTGCATGGTGAGCACGGCGTTGATCCCGGTGAACGAAAGGAACGATCCGTCCCGCAGCACACTGACCGAGAAGCGTCGGCGCAGGCTCTTCGCCGGCGCACTCAGCACCGGCAGCCGGGAGGCCAGGCTCGCGAGCACGGCGAAGGAGGCGGCGTTGACCAGCAGGATCGAGGTGTACCCCGCCCGGGTGTCGATCAGCAGCCCGATACCGCCCAGCAGGGCTCCGACGGTGAAGCCGACGTTGCGCAGCGAGCGGAGGATCGCGACGACCCTGACCCGGTCGTCCGTCGCCGTCGCCTGCCCGACCAGGGCCTGTTCCATCGGTGCCGCCGCCTTGTCGACCAGGCCGAGCAGGCACACCACGGTCAGGAACTGCCACAGGTTCTGGACGAGCGGGTAGACCAGGAAGCAGGCACAGCGCCACAGGCTCACCCCGACCAGCACCTTCTTCGGGCCGATCCGGTCGGCCAGGATGCCGATCGGGATCGCGGTGCCCAGGGCGATGGCGGCGGACAGAGTCAGGCCGAGACCGAGGTTGCCCTCCGACAGGTGGACCGACCTGGTGATGAACGGCACGGAGACGGCCAGGAAGGCACCGGTGCCCACCGCGTCGATCACGGCCATCACGGCCAGCCGTATGCCGACAGACCCTCCGGGCATGGACCCGCGCCATCCGCGGACACGTTGCCACAGAACAGACATGTGTTTCCTCAATCGGTAGCGATGCGGATGGCGGCGTCCGCGTCCAGGACGCGCCGAAGGGTGGTGTCCGCGTCCGGCCCGGTTGCGATGACGTGCCCGGCACGGTCCCAGGAGGACGCCCACGGCCGGACCTCCTGGCCGGCCTCGACGTCCACCTCCGCGACCTGGACGCCGGGCAACTCCTGTGCCGTGTCCACGCCGGCGACCTCCGTCACGGTGCCCGGCTCGGCGGCCAGGAACCGGATCGCCGAGGTCTGCCGCGCCGATCGGGGCAGTGTGACCGGCCGGCCGGCAAGCAGGTCGATGAGCGTCATCCTGATCCGTGTGCCGTAGGACAGGTCGATGAGATCGATCAGGTAGTCACCGGGGCAGCGGCCGGCGCATTCGACCAGCGTCGGGCCCGACTCGGTCAGAATCCACTCCGCGTGCAGGATGCCCGTCCGGAAGCCGATGACGGCGACCAGCGCCCGCATCGCAGTCTCGAACCCGCTCTGCGTGTCCCGGTCGAGCGGAGCAGGCAGCAGATGGCCGCGTTCGACCGGATACGGCCCCGGGATGACGGTCTTGGCCGTGATGTTCTCGAAGATGATCTCGCCCCGCTGCACCAGCGCCTCGACGCTGTACTCGGGACCTTGCAGCCGTTCCTCGGCGAGGAAGCGCCACGCCAGCTGCCGGTCGGGCACCTGCTCGTACTCTGCGGCGGACGAGGTCCGCTCCCACGCCTGTGCCGCGGTGGCGGCGTCGACCGAGTCCAGCAGCTGCACGCCCACACTCGCCTGCCGGTTCGCCGGCTTGACCACCACCGGACCGTCGCCGGCGAACTCGAGGATGTCCTCGGGGCCGTGCACCTCGCGCCAGCGTGGATTGCGGACGCCGCCCGCACCGGAGACCTCGCGCAGGCGGACCTTGTCTCGCAGCACCTGTGCGGCCGTTTCGGTCGCTCCCGGCAGCCCGAGCTTCTCGGCCAGTGCGGCCGTTGCCGGCACCGCGTACTCCAGCCCCGGGACGACGGCGGCCACCGGGCGCGCGGCCGTCAGATCGGCCGCCAGGTCGAGGGCCTCGGCCGACTGCTGGTAGCTCGCCGGGACGATCCGGTCCAGGCAGTCGAAGCGTGCCGCCGCGTCCTGCAGTTCCCGCTTGCGGATGATGTCGGGTTCCTCGATCACCACGACCGACCCGCTGGGTACGCTCCCGTCGATCGCGCGCAGATAGGCCGCGTTGTAGCCGACGAACACCACCTGTGCGTCGGTGGCGGGGGCGGTCATGGCGACCTTCTGGTTGCGGGTATCGACCACTGCATGGTCACTGCCTTTCTTCTGGGGTGGGGGGACTCGTGACCGACGGTGCTCATACGGGCGTCCCGAGCGCCCCGGCGCGACCGTCCGCTTGTATGGGCGTGTTGTCGATGACGACCTCGATGGCGGCGAGCACCTCCGCACAGCGGGCCCGGGCCTCCTCGGGAGAGGCGCCGGAGACGATCACGTGCCCGTGCCGGCTCTTGGAGTCGCGGACCGCCGGCACGGTGTCGCCGGGGCTCAGCCGGAGGTTCAGCTCGTCGACGTGTCCGAGCCGGGCGGCTGTCTCCAGGCCATGGATCTCGTCCACGCGGCCGGGTGGGAAGGTGAAGAACCGCACGATCGCCGTCGCCGTCGGCTCGGCGGGCTCGGCCGGCCTGTCCGCCAGGGCGGCGAAGATCGCCTGTTCGATGTCCAGTCCGGTGGCCAACTCGACCAGTCGCGGTATTCGGTCACCGCCGAGCCTGGCCTGCGATTCGACGATGCGCGGGCCGCGCTCTGTCCAGATCACCTCGGTGTGCGCGGGGCCGAACCGGTACCCGCATGCCGTGAGGAACTGTGTGGTGAGTTCCTCGACGGCCCGCCGGCGGTCCTGGGGCAGCGGCGCCGGATGGACGTGCCCCACCTCCACGAACAGCGGCGGGGGTCCCAGCAGCTTCTCGGTGATGCCGACGACCTGGTGCCGGCCGTCCCTGCTCAGCGTCTCCACGCTGTATTCGGGACCCCGCAGATACTCCTCGACCAGGAACGGGCCGTCGTAGCCGTACTGGTCGACGAGTGCGGTCCAGGCCGCCCGGTCCTGCGCCTCCTGCCACAGGAAAACGCCTCGGCTGCCGGCGAGCGCGGCCGGCTTGACCACGGCCGGATAGCCGATCCGCTCGACGGCGTCCGGCACCTCCTGCCGCGTCGCTGCGGCCTCGAAGGACACCGGGGACAGCCCGCTCCGGGTGAGCAGCTCACGCATCGCGTGCTTGTCGCCGAGAAAGCGGATCGCCGCGGCCGGGTTGAGCTCGGCGTGCAGGTCCTCGGCCACCTCGTAGGCGATGACCATCGTCTCTTCCCTGCCGATGTGGTAGATCACCGTGGCGCGGTGCTCCTGGGCCACGTCGCGAAGGGTGCGGCGCAGCAGCTCCGGGTCCCGGAAGTCGGCCGATACGAACAGGTCCGCCAGTGCGCGCACGTCGTCGAGGTACTCCGGCGACTCCAGCCGGGGGTCCCAGATCGCACCGACCCAGAACCCCTCGGCCTGCGCTTTCCGCACGAACTGGCGGTACGGCATCACCATCAGCAGGCGGGGCCGGTCATCGGTGGGTCCGGGCGCCGTCACCGGGCACCGCCGCTGTCGACAGCCCCTGCCGGTGTCGGCTCGCCGTCGCGGCCGAGCAGGCTCAGGTACCGCTCGCCGGTGTCGGGCAGCAGGGTCACGATGCGCCGGCCCCGGTACTCCGGACGGGCGGCCAGGACACCGGACGCGTGGACGACGGCGCCGGCCGAGACACCGACCATCAGGCCGGTGCGCAGCGCGAGCTGCCGGGTGGTGTCCAGGGCGTCCGCGTCGGAGACCGCGATCACCTCGTCGATGAGGTTCCGTTCCGTGGTAGGCGCGATGAAGCCGCCGTTGAAGCCCGGGATGGTGTGCGTGCCGGGCTCGCCGCCGGACAGCAGCGGCGAGCCCGCCGGTTCCACCGCCACGATCCGGACCGCGGGATGGCTCTCGCGCAGGTACCGGCCCGCGCCGCTGAGCGTGCCGCCGGTGCCCACTCCGCAGACGAACACGTCGATCCGCCCGTCGGCGTCGCTCCAGATCTCCGGGCCGGTCGTCTCGTAGTGCGCCCGTGTGTTGTCGGGGTTGTCGTGCTGGCGGCAGAACCACGACCCGGGGGTCCGCCGGTGGAGTTCCTCGGCCTTGTCGACCGCTGCCTGGTAACCGCCCGTGTGCGGGGTCCGTACCACCTTGGCGCCGAGCGACTGGAGCATGGCCACCCGCTCCTGGGTGGCGTTGTCGGGCAGCACGATGACGCAGCGGTAGCCGCGGGCCGCCGCCAGCGCGGCCAGCGAGATGCCGGTGTTGCCCGAGGTCGCCTCGATCACGGTGCCGTCGCCCGGGGTGAGCAGCCCCCGCTCCTCGGCGCCGCGCAGCATCGACAGCGCGGCCCGGTCCTTGCTGCTCGACCAGGGGTTGAACAGCTCCAGTTTCGCCAGCACCTCGGCATCGGCCGGGACGCCGTCCAGGATGCGGTGAACCGGCAGCCGGAGCAGCGGCGTACCTCCGATGAGGTCGACCAGGGAGTCCGCGACCGGGCGTCGGGTGACCGGCTCGGTCCGGATGCTGATCTCCTGCACGGCGGCCTCCGCGGTGCGCGCGGCGAGTTCGGCGGTCTCGGCCACCACGAGCACATGACCGGCGCGGTCGCCATTGCGGCGCAACTCCCGCACCACGGAACCCGGCTTGGGCTTGACGACGACCTCCTCGACGCCGGGCAGTGCGGCAGCCCGCTGCCGGCCGCTGACCGACACGACTCGGCCGGGCCGCGCGGTCAGGTAGCGGATGGCGGCGCCGCCGACCGGCCGCTCGGGCAGCACCCGGGCAGGCAGCGGCTGCCCGAGGTATTGCCGGGCCACGAACTCCAGGGACCGGATGCCGAGAGCGCGGTCGACGAGGTAGGTGATCTTGCCGCCGGCGGGCCTCGGGTTGATCTCGATGAGCTTGGGCCCGGACTCGGTCACCTTTATCTCGACATGGGCCATGCCCAGGTCGAACCCGACCGCGCGGAGCGCTTCCACGGCCAGGTTGCCGCAGGCGCGCACGACCGACTCGGGCAGGCTGGAGGGGAAGGTGTGGGCCAGCTCGACGAAGTAGCCCTGTCCCGTGACGGACTTGTCGGTCACCCCGAACACCTCGTACCGGTCGCCGTCGGCCAGGACCTCCACACTCACCTCGGGCCCGCTCAGGTACTCCTCGACCATCAGCTCGTGGTAGCGGGCCTGGCCGCGGGTGTTCTCCACCCGGGACTGGATCAGCGCGACATGCTCGGCGGCCTGTGCCGCGGTCTCCACCAGCCGGACGTCGGCACTGCTGGTCTCGTCGGCCGGCTTCACCACGCAGGGCAGGCCGATCTCCGCTGCGGCCGCTTCGGCCTCGGAGGGGTTCTGCACGGTGCGGAACGCCGGTATCGCGACGCCGAGTTCGGCGCAGCGTCGGCGCATCAACGCCTTGTTGCGTGCCGTCGCGACACCCTCGACGCTGACCGTGGGGAGCCCGAGGTGGACCGCCACCTCGGCGGCCACGACCACGTCGTACTCCGCCAGGGTCAGGAACGCGTCGAAGGGATGTTTGGCCCCGGCCGCGTGCACGTGCGGCAGGAGCTCCTCGAGGATGTTCGTCTCGCAGTGGACGATCTCGTCGACGTAGTTGTCGAAGTAGGCCGGCCCGCCCGGCACTTCCAGGTACCGGTCCAGGTCACGGGTGAAGAAGGTGACGCGGCAATCGAGTTCCTTGATGATCTGCAGGCCCTCGAAGCCGGATCCGGAGAGGTTGCTCTCCACGACACCGACGTGAATCATCTATGCCTCCGATGGCATGCCGACGCGTGGTCGGGTTGCGAGCGACGAACGATGAACGGGAAACGGAACCGGGCGGCCCTTCACCAGCAACCGGAGGTGGCCAGGGCGCGCAGCAACTGGTCGGCGTCCTCGCGATCCGCGGCCGACAGCCGCGGCACCACCTCGGCCGCCGGGGCTGTCACCCGGGCGCCCGAGGGCACGTCGCCCAGTACGAGGGAACCGGCGCCGATCAACGCGTCATCGCCGACGGTGACCGGACCGAGCACGATCGCGTTGGTGCCGAGCACCACCCGGTTGCCGACGACCGGATGCCGGCGGGCACCGGGCTCGCGCCGCCCGTCCCGCCACCAGCCGACCGCGCCCAGCGTGACCTGGTGGAAGATCGTGACATCGTCGCCGACCTCGGCCGTCTCCCCGATGACCACCGCGGCCCCGTGATCGATGAACACACGCCGACCGAGCGTTGCGCCCGGATGGATTTCGATGCCGCCGGTCACCGCACGCGCCAGGTAGGCCAGGAGCCGCGCGAGCTGACGGTGCCCACGGGTGTACAGGACATGCGCCAGCCGGTGGGTCCACAGCGCCGGCAGCGCGGGATGCAGCAGCGCCTCCGCGCGTGTGTGGATCGACGGGTCCCGCGCGACGATCACGGAGAGGTCCTCCCTCGCCCTGATGATCACCCTACGCATGCGATTCTCCGCAATGTCATGTCCTGGTTCTCCGGTGGTACCGTCGAATTCGATGGCCGGCCTCAGTAGTTCGGGACCTTGACCAGGTTTCCGGTGCCTTTGACGATCTCCGGTATGTACACCCGCTCGGTCCAGACGTCCTGGGCCACCGGTTCGAGGGCGATCGACACGGCACCTTCGTCGACCGAGAATGCCGTCCGAACCGCGCTGGTGATCGCGTCGACGAGGGCTGAGATCTGGTGGGCTTCGAGGTTGTTCGGGAAATGCTTGATGCTGACGTGAGGCACTCCGATGGCCTTTCCGGGGAGTCGTGCGGCCTGAATGGCGGTGACGAGTTCGGCTATTCCGTTCGTACGCAGCAGTTCGTAGTGATCGGCCCCGAGTTGGCTGACCCTGAGGGGCGCGCGCGACACGGCGTGGGCGGAGTCGATGAAGGAATCCTGGTCGCCCTTGGCCCGGAACACCGTGATCGGCGCCGCGACGCTGCGCTCGGCCAGTTCGTGAGGGGCGTACTCGAACAGAAAGGTCCGCCGCACCACGCCGACGATCCTGCGGACCAGTTCACGCTCCAGGTGCTCGAACCGGCCGCAGACGAATGCGATGAAGGAATCCTCGTCGTGGGTGGCGGCCAGGCAGGCGTCGACCGCCGACTGCTCGAGATTTCCGGCGAAAACCGAATACAGAATCGACACGAAGGTGGTGTCGGTGAAGCTGACCGCCGCCTCGCTGGGCGCCTCATGGCGGATCTCCACGGGCGGCTTGCCCGGTGCGATCAGGATCACCTCGTCGACCCGCTCGCCGGCGCGTTCCAGCTGATGGGCCGCCTCGAACGCGACCCGGGCTCCGAAGGAGTAACCCCACAGGGTGTACGGGCCGACCGGCTGGACCTGCCGGACGAGTTCGATGTCCTTGGCGACCATCTCGTCGAACGTCGGGTAGGCGATTTCGCCCGCGTTGATTCCGTAGGCCTGGACACCGAGGAACGGCCGGTCCAGTTCCAGTCTGCCGGCCAGCAGCCGCAGGCTCATCGGGTAGCCGCCCAGCCCGGGCCAGCAGAACACCGGTCGCCCGCCGTCCCCGGCTCGCAGCCGCACCAGCCTGGGCAGCGCGGTCGCGGGCTCACGGTCGACGCGTCTGGCCAGCTCGGCGATGGTCGGCGCGTCGAACAGCACCTGGAGCGGCAGGGAACTGCCGAGTGCCCGGTTGATCCGGCCGACCAGGTTGACCGCGGTCAGCGAGTGGCCACCGGCGGCGAAGAAGTTGTCCCGGATCGAGACCCGCTCCTGCCTGAGCACCTCGCGCCACAGCGCGGCGATGGCTTCCTCGGTGGGCGTACGCGGCGGGACGACCGGCGCCTCGGTGTCGTCCACGGCGGCTTTGTCCAGCTCGCGCAGGGCCTGGTGGTCGATCTTGCCGTTCGGGGTGAGCGGGAAGGAGTCCAGCACCGTGACCCGGTTGGGCACCATGTACGGGGGCAGGGATTCGGCGAGGTTGTCCTTGACGATCTCGGCCGGCCCGCGCATGTGGACGGAGTCCTCCTTCATGCCTTCGCTGAGCCGCTGTTCGGCACTGATGCGGCCGCCGACGGCGAAGTAGGAGGCCGCGTCCGGGCCGAGGCCGACGATGTCCGCGATGCGCCGGGCGGACGGCAGAGGGGTGCCGGTCTCCGAGCTGTAACCGGAGGACATCAGTCCCAGATCGAGGGCGTTCATCTGGAGGCGCTGCAGTTCGCGGCCGAGGTCGACGTAGCGCTGCCAGGGTTCGGACGCGCGGCCGATCATGCTGATCCCGAAACTCGCGCGGTCGTAGACCTCCTGGTTGATGGCGATGACGTCCCGCTTGCGGATCAGGTGGTCGGACACGCGCACCAGTTCGCCGCCGTCATACCGGTACTGGCCGCAGTCCAAGTCGGCGATCCGGTCGGGATGGGCCTGCACGTACAGGTCGACCGCGCTGTTGACGACCGGGGCAGCGGCCGTCTCCACCTCGTACGTGGCCAGGTAGTAGTCCTCCTCCGGGCAGCGCAGAACGTCTTTGACCTCGGGCGCCCCTGGGCGGGCGTTGATCCGCAGCCCGTACTCGGGGAGGACCTGGTCGAACAGGCCGACCATGTGGCCGGCTTCGAACTGGAGGACCTCCCGGATGTTGTTGCGGTAGACGGGCTCGATGGCCGACCGCCGCCCGATGAAGTGGAGGCGCAGCCTCGGCGTGCCGACTGGAGCGGGGCTGATCAGCGCGAGCTGGTGGTTGATCGGGTGGTGGTAGTAGTAGCCCGGTTCGAGGCCCGCGACACCGGACAGCTCCAGGTACAACTGCGTGGCGTACAACGAGCCGGGGGAGGCGTACCCGTATTTGGGCAGCAGCCGTTCGCCGCTGGAGAACTGTCCGAAATAGCGCAGCAGGGTGCCGAGTTCGGACAGCGTCAGGGTGTCCGGGTGCCGGGGCGTGGCCGGTTGTTCGGTCGGGCCGAGCAGGTCGATGATGTCGGCCCGGGTGACCTCGCCCCCTTCGTAGAACCGGTACGTCTTGCGGGCGAACACCGTGCGCCGCTGCCGGGCCGTCGCCGAGCGACCAGGCAGCTCGATGACGGCCACTTCGTCTTCCTGACGGACACCCAGGTTCGCCAGCTGCGCCTTCAGCTGAAGTCTGCTCTGCTTCGTCTGGTGGTGGATGCCGTGGTTGCCCTGGTCCATCAGCGCGGCCCGCTGGGGGTCGAGCTCGATGAAGGCGATGAGGTTGGCGCCGATTCTGGCGTCGTTCCGGACCAGGACGGCGGCACGCTTCACCCAGTCGTGCTTTTCGATGGACACCTTGATCTCGTCCAGCTCGACCCGAAAGCCGCGCAGCTTGACCTGGCTGTCGGTACGGCCGAGGAACTGCACGGTGCCGTCGTCGTTCCACCGGGCCAGGTCGCCGGTGCGGTACAGACGGGCGGATTCGGGATCGGTGGAGAACGGGTTGGGGATGAATCGTTCCGCCGTCAGCTCGGGGTTGTTCAGGTACCCGCGGGCGAGTTGGCGTCCCGCGATGTGGAGTTCACCCGATTCACCATGTGCCACAGGCCGGCGGGCGGCGTCGAGGATGTGGAAGCTCACGCCCCGGACCGGCCGACCGATGGAGATGTGGTCGGGACTGTGCTGGACGGTGCTGCGGTCCACGGTGTGGGCCGACGCGTTGATGGTGCACTCACTCGGGCCGTACAGGTTGACCAGTGCCAGGTCCGGCAACGCGTCGAGCAGCTCGATCGCCAGGTTCCTGGTGAGCGCCTCACCGCCGCTGAAGACATGGGTGAGCGAGGTGCAGTCGGACAGCCGTCCGGTGTCGACGAGCGCCTGGAGCAGCGTCGGCACGCCCTGAAGGGTGGTTACGCTGTTCGCCACGATCAGGTCGATGAGCCCCCCGGGGTCGGCGTAGAGGCCCGGTTCGCTCATCACTACGCTGCTGCCGCAGGCCGGTGCGAGGATCTCCCACTGGGCCGCGTCGAAACTCAGCGGCGTCTTCTGCAGTACCGTCCTGCGTTCGTCCAGTCCCTGTTCGGCGGCCAGCCAGCGCATCTGGCTGACGATGCTGTGGTGTTCGATGCCGATGCCCTTGGGGTTGCCCGTGCTCCCCGAGGTGTAGATGACGTATGCGAGGCTGTCGCCCTGCGCAGGCGCGGGGGCGGACCGAGTGGCGGCCCCCGCGTCCGGCGCGGCTTCCGAGTGGGCTCGGGTCTGGGCGACGGTGACGATCTTCGTTCCCGGTGGCGTCATCGTGGCCAGCCGGGATGCCAAGGACTCGTCCGTCAGGATGACCTTGGTCTGTGAGTCCGCGATCATGTAGCGCACACGCTCATCCGGGTACTCCGGCGACAGTGGCAGGTAGGCGGCGCCTGCGTGCAGGACGCCCCAGACACTCGCCATGAGGTCGACGGACGGCTCCATGAAGATGCCGACGAGTTCGTTTGTCGCCGCACCGAGCTGCCGCAGGTGGTCAGCCGTGTTCTCGCTGCGCTCACTGAGCTGCTGAAAGGACAGCCGCTCCGCACCACAGGAGACGGCAGTCCGGTCGGGCTGGGCGAGGGTTGCCGCGCGCAGCATGTCTGACAGGGAGAATTCCTCGGACCCCGTTAGTTTCGCCATCATCCTTCGAACCTAGAATTCGTCATTTTTGAGTCGACGCGCGAAATGCGCCCGGGTAATCAGGCATGCGAGAAGCGCGATCGCTGATGGGCTTCCTTTTAGGTGGAAGCAGTCGGAAAACGCGTCACGTTCACGTGATCGGTCGCTCGAACAACCTGCCGGGACCATGTGGTGCCGGGCTGGCGCTCAGGGCGTCTCCCTACATCGCCCACCGGGGTTATGAGCTCGCACAAGGTGTCGTGCAGACATGCCTTTTGCGCCTCCCCCAACCAATCGGTAGGCCTGTGACGATCTTGCACCCTCCTCCGGAGGGCGCTGCGTAGGCCAAAACGAGTCAGTCATCTCTGCGGTTAATCGGAACGTACACGATGGAGATGAGCGACGCGGGATTGAGAAACAGAACCGCTCGTCCCTTTTGAGGCTTTTTGTCACCGCTGCCCTCTCGGCCAGGCCGGCATGGCCGAAATGTTGCGGGGTGCAAATAGGGGGACGTTGCTCCGGTTATTTGCCAACGATGTGATGCGGAGAGGCCTTCATCTGGGCTGGTGACGCGGTGGCCTGATTCATGACAGCCGACGTGAGTCGGTAGGCCACCCTCGGACGTGCGAACATTTGTGGCCGTCTGCTGCAGTGAATGCCTCATGCAGTCAGTTCCGCGTGGCCGCCGGCCAATGACGTCGGAGCCTTAAAGAAGCGTTCACGGAGTTGCAACGGAGGGCACCACCGGGTCAGTTGGCATCGCTTCACCGCCGAAGTCCTCTCGGTAACGCAGCGGCTGAAGCCAGTGAACCGGCCAGGCGTCCGCCTCAACCGGTGGCTGGAAGCTCGCGGTCGTGGCCGACGGCCACACGGCGCCGGAACTGCTCGACTCCTACCAGGCCGGGTGCCACTCCGTCGGCAGGTCCGTGCCGCGCAACAGCGGCAGCCTCTACGACGCTCTGCGCGGCGGCCGATGCGTGCTGATCACTCCCGAGGAGCACGAAGGGCAGGGCGCCGCCGAGGACCGGCCGGCCGTGGAACGCAGGGCGGGATCCGTCGTAACGACCATGCGGCTGCACCCCGGTGGATATGTGGCGTGAGCGGCGGACGGCGCGGACACCGTGGAGATGGAGAGCGCGGCCGCCGCCCACGAGGGTTGAGCGGACCTGCGGTCAGTCGTCTCCGCGACCAACTTTCACAACAAGCCGCCAATTGGCCGGCCTGTTCGTCGTCGGGGGCCGACAGGGCCTCCGTCTGGACGGCGGGAGTGATCGCATCTAGCCGGGGGCATGGTCGGCGGAGCCGTACGGGTCCAGCTGGGAGGCGAGGACCGCCGCCTGGACCCGACGCTGCACACCCAGTTTGGCCAGCAGCCGGGAGATGTGGTTCTTGACGGTCTTCTCCGACAGGTACAGCTTCTTACCGATCTCGCGGTTGGTCAGACCGTCACCGATAAGCGCGAGGATGTCGCGTTCCCGCGGTGAGAGCGCGGCCAGTTCGGGGGGCAGCGACGGCACCTCGGCCGGGTCGGCCCGCAAGGACCGCATCAGCCGGGCGGTCGTCGCCGGGTCCAGCATCGACTGCCCCGAGGCGACGGTGCGCACGGCCGACACCAGGTCGGAGCCCTTGATCTGCTTCAACACGTAGCCGGACGCCCCGGCCATGATGGCGTCCAGCAGAGCCTCCTCGTCGTCGAAGGAGGTCAGCATGAGACACGCCAGCCCCGGCATGCGGTCGCGCAGTTCACGGCAGACCGTGATGCCGTCGCCGTCGGGCAGCCGGACGTCGAGCACGGCGACATGGGGCCGCAGAGCGGGACCCCGCGTCAGCGCGTGTTCCGCGGTGTCCGCGTCGCCGACCACCGAGATGTCCGGTTCCGCGCCGAGGAGGTCGGTAAGGCCGCGTCGTACGACCTCATGGTCGTCCAGCAGGAAGACGCGGATCGGGTTCTGCTCGCTGAAGGCCTGTGTCTCGGTCATGGTGACCTCATTCCGCGGCCGGCGCTCTGCCGACTGCCCCAAGGGTCGATCATCAACCGCCTGTGCCGGTCGCGCTAGGGCCGACCGGCCCCCGTCAGCCGGCGGGGCACCGCTCCCGCTCCCGCGGCCCTCCGTCACGCGGCAGGTCGAACTTCACGTCCACGACCCCTTCAACGGCTCTGACCAGGCGCGCGGCGATCGGAACAAGGGCCGTGTCATGGATCCGGCCGGTGAGCGTCACCACGCCGTCCGCCACCTCCACCCGCACAGCCGACGACGGCGACGGGAAGAGGTGCGAGGCGGTCTCACGCCGGACCTCCTCGGCGATCTCCTCGTCCCCGCGCAGAAAGACCTTCAGCAGGTCGGCGCGGCTGACGATGCCCGCCGACAGGCCCGCGTCGTCCACGACCGGCAGCCTCTCGACCTCCTGGCGTGCCATGGTGCGCGCGGCTTCGGCGACGGTGGCGTTCGCCCGGACCGTGACGGCCGGGGAGCTCATCAGCTCTTCCGTGGTGAGGGCGTTCGCCTTCGCCACGTCGGTGGTCCGGGCGGAGGGACAGGTAGCCCCCCGTCGGGGTCGTCCCGGAGTTCCTCCTTCGGCAGCAGGTCGGCCTCGGAGACGACGCCGACCACCCGGCCCTCGCCTTCGATGACGGGCAGGGCGCTGATCTGCCACTCCCGCATCAGTTGCACGATCTCCTTGAAGGGCCCGTCGGCCGACGGCGGCGACCGGCTGGGTCATGACGTCGCTGACGGAGCGCGGGGTGCCGTACATGGTGACTCCGTAAGAGCCTCGCCGGGATGTCGGGCGCCTTCCAGCCTGTTCCGCGCGGGCGCCGGCGTGCCAGGGGCCGTCCGGCCCTACGGCGTTGCACTCGGACTCGGATTCGGAGAGGGTCGGCCGGACCCCGACCGGGCCGGATGGCCCCTGCTGCCGGAGACGGCGGGCGAGTCACCCTGTTTCCAGGACTTCCGCACCGGGAGGTGGAAACCGTGTCCCGAACCGTCACCGTAGGCCTCGACGACTCGTCCGAGAGCCGTGCGGCAGCCGAGTGGGCGGCGCGCGAAGCGCTGCTCAGCGGTCTGCCCCTGAAGATCGTGCACGTGCTGGAGCCGACGCCCCGGTATGTGGCCCGGACCCCGCTGCAGGACCTGGGCGGCTACCGGCGGTGGGGCGAGCAGCTGGTACTCGAGTCCGCGGACGGCATCCGGCTCCGCCACCCGGGCATCGAGGTGACCACCGAGCAGCTCACGGGAACCGTGACCGACGTCCTGTGCGAGGCAGCGGGTTTCGCCGAGCTGCTGGTGCTGGGTTCGCGGGGCCTCGGCGGGCTCGGCGGCTTCATGGTCGGATCGGTGAGCCTCGGCGTGGTGGCCTGCGCCGAGCGCCCGGTGGTGCTGGTGCGGGCGGGCGGGCGGGCCGCGGACGAGCACCGGATGGACCCGGCGGGGGTGCCCTGCGCCGCGGCGCCCTTCCGTCCCGTCGTGCTCGGCATCGACGTCGGGGAGCCGGACGACACGCTGCTGGCGTTCGCCTTCGAGGCGGCCGCGCGCCGCGATGCCGCCCTGCGGGCCGTGCACGTCCGGCCGGTACCGCCGACCTCCTTCCACGGCTTCGCCACAGACCCCGGGCTGCGCGGACCGCATGATTCCCTCGAACGAGGGCGCGTCGCGCTCCTCGGCGAAGTGCTGTGTCCTTGGCGGGAGAAGTTCCCGGACGTCGAGGTGATCGAGGCGACCCGATGCGGCAGTCCCCCCCAGGTCCTCGTCAACGACTCCCGCGACGCCTCCCTCGTGGTCGTCGGCCGCCGCATCCGCACCGGGTCGTTCGGCCCTCACATCGGCCCTGTCACCCGCGCGGCACTCCGCCATATCGCCGCGCCCGTCGCCGTGGTCGCGCACGGCTGAACAGCCGTCCCGTGAGGAGACATCCATGAAGGCATCAGCCGCACGGGCCTTCGGCGAGCTCGTGGACCTCCCGATCGTCGTCGGTGTCGACGGCTCGGAGCCGAGTCTGAGAGCCGTGGAGTGGGCCGCCGACGAGGCAGCACTGCGCGGGGCCTCGCTCCGACTGGTCTACGCCTCGCTCTGGGAGCGCTACGAGGGCATGTCCCTCGCCGACGACCTCGGCAAACCCTCGGAGGAGGTGATGGCCGACGACATCGTCGAGACCGCCGAGCGGCGCGCCCGTCACCGGCAGCCAGGCGTGAAGGCCACCACCGACGTGCTGCCCGAGGAAGCCGAATACGGCCTGATCCGGGAGAGCGGCGGTGCCCTCGCCATGGTCCTCGGCTGCCGTGGCCGCAGCGGCGTGACCGAGGCGCTGCTCGGCTCCGTGAGCCTCACGGTGGCCGGGCACGCGCACTGCCCGGTGATCGTGCTGCGCGGAAGCCATGACAACAGGGTCCGCTCGGAGGCACCCGGTCGCATCGTCCTTGGTGTGGCGGGGAAGCCGGCCGGCTCGGCTGCCCTGCGGTTCGCGGTCGAGGAGGCCCTGCTGCGCGGAGTCACGCTGGAGGCTGTGCGGGCCTGGCGGCGGTCGCTGTACGAGCCCCGGGCGCACCCGCTGGTCAACGGAGAGCCGGCCCACTGTGAAGACGTGCCGGCCGCGGAACTGGTCGAGGAGGCGCTGGCGACCGTTCCGGCCGACCTGCAGGTACAACGCCGTACGATCGAGGGCTTCGCGCGGGACGCCCTGCTGGCCGTCTCCCGTGAAGCCGACCTGCTCGTCGTGGGCGCCCGGCGCCGTCACGGCCACTTCGGATGCCAACTCGGCCGCGTCGCCCACGGGGTGCTCCACCGCGCGGCCTGCCCGGTGGCCGTCGTACCGGAAAGCGGCTGAGACACGGCGTCTGAGCCTTCGTTGTTCCCACTGGCCGAGACCCTCGCTCGAGGGCCTCGGCCAGTGCACGTCGGGAACCGACCACTGGGGCAAGCCGCACGCCATCGGTCCGTTGTGAGCCTCCTTCGCCCCCCCGTGCGCGCCGCACACGCCGGTCTCCAGATCCGGGCGGGCCGCACGGCCCTCCTCCACGGCGGCCGGGACCAGCCCGCCCACCCCGTCATGGTCGAGCGCCGCCCCGACCTGCATCGCCGTCGAGAACCGGGCCGCGGAGCGGACGGAGCCCGGCAGCGGGTCCTCCCACTGCCCGAGCAGCCGCCCGGGAGCCGACTCCAGCGCGGACAGGTGCCCGGAAACGTCCGGAGAGAGGCCCTCCGGCGCCTCACTCGTGGCCGGGAAGACGCGACACGCCTCGGTGGTGACGACGAAACCCGGCGACACCGGCAGGCCCAGCCGGGGCATCTCGGCCAGGTTCGCGCCCTTCCCACCGAGCACGTCGGCGAGGTCGCGGCCCCCGTCCTGGAAGCTGTACACATAGCGGGCCATGACGCCACTCCCCGGCTGTGCGGACTCCGTAGCTTCCAGCCTGGGGCGGAGCCGCGTGCCGGGGCAGGTGCACCGGCCCCCAAGGGGTGGGCCGACCGGCGCTCTGTCTGCCTCTGGGTACCCACGCCTATCGCCGAAAGGCGCCGTCACCGAGGCGACCGGGCTGCCTTTCGCACGGAGGATGATTACCGTGGGCAATGACCGCGACCGTCCGGACTCGCGTACGAGGGGACATGGAGGAGCGTCGTGGCGAACTCGCAGGAGCCCCGGGTACGCCTGCCGGAACTGAAGCTCGACGAGTTGCTGGAGGAGCTGCAGGCCCGCATCGACGCGGCCCGTGGCACCCGGGACAGGGTGCACAGTCTGCTGGAGGCGGTGCTCTCCGTCGGCCGGGAACTGCAGCTCGAACAGGCCCTGCGCTCCATCGTGGAGGCCGCCGCCGTCCTGGTCGACGCGGAATACGCCGCCTTGGGGGTCATCGGTCCCGGTGGCACGACCCTGTCGGCCTTCCACACCGTCGGGGTGACCGAGGAGCGAATCGCCGAGATCGGTCACTTCCCGGAGGGGCACGGCATCCTCGGTGAAGTGATCCGGCACCCGGAGCCGCTCCGGCTGGAGAAGATATCCCAGCACCCTGCCTCGTACGGCTTCCCGGCCCACCACCCCCCGATGAACAGCTTCCTCGGCGTCCCCATCAGGGTCCGCGACCAGGTCTTCGGCAACCTCTACCTGACCGAGAAGCGTGGCGGTGCGCAGTTCGACCAGGAGGACGAGTCGGTGCTGTCCACACTGGCCGTGGCAGCCGGTGTGGCCATCGACAACGCTCGCCTCTACGAGGAGTCCCGGCTGCGGGAGCGGTGGCTGCGGGCGAACGCCGAGATCACTCACTGCCTCATGTCCGGCAGTGAACGCGCCGAGGCCTTGAGACTGATCGCGGAACGTGCCCGCGAGATCATGGGATCGGCACTGGCGGCGGTGGCGCTGCCCGTACAGGACACGGAATCCCTCACGGTGGAGATCGCCGTCGGTGTGGACGCCGAGGCGCACCAGGGCCTGGTGCTGTCCCTGCCAAAGACGCTGATGGGCCTTGCCTTCTCCAGTGCCGCCCCGGTCACCAGCGACGATGTGCACCAAGACCAGCGGATTTCCCCGGAGCCCGCGCGCTTCCACGGGCTCGGCCCCGCTGTCGCCGTCCCCATCGGCACGGGCGGAGGCGGCGTACGAGGCGCCGTGCTGGTGGCCCGCGAAGCCGGCCGGCCGGTGTTCTCGGGGCAGGAGGCGGACATGCTGGGCGGATTCGCCGCCCAGGCCGCCATCGCCATGGAACTGGCCGAGCGCCGCAAGGACGCCGAACGGATCGCGGTGCTCCAGGACCGCGACCGGATCGCGCGGGACCTGCACGACCTGGCCATCCAGCGGCTCTTCGCCACCGGCATGACCCTGCAGAGCGCCGGGCGCTTCATCGAACACCCGGAGGCCTCCGAGCCTGTGCTGCGAGCCGTGGACGACCTGGACGAGACCATCCGCATCATCCGCTCCGCCATCTTCGGGCTGCGCACGCGCGCGGGCACAGCCGACGCCGGACTGCGAGCCCGGGTCGTGCGCCTGGTCGGCGAGGAGACTCCGGTGCTGGGATTCGCGCCCAGCGTGCGCATGGAAGGCCTCCTCGACACGGATGTGCCGGGCGAGATCGCCGACCAGATCATGGCCGTCCTCTCCGAGGCCCTCACCAACATCGCCCGGCACGCCCACGCCGGCCGGGCGCAGGTCGTCCTGACCACCGACGGCCGCGACGTCGTCCTGACGGTCTCGGACAACGGTGTGGGCATCCCGCCTCACGGCCGGCGCAGCGGTCTGCGCCACATGGCGGAGAGGGCGGAACAGCTGGGAGGGCGGTTCGAGGTGTCCAGCCCCGACGCGGGCGGCGCCCTCTTGCGCTGGCGAGTGCCGCTCACCCGTTCCCAGGCGATGTGACGGCGTGGTCGGGGACCTGCGGACGGGGCCGTTCGGCCCCTGTCCGAAGAGCGCTCGCCCGCGCAGTCTGAAGGTGTCCCGCTACGGCACCCGGAACCTGGAGGACGCCATGAGCGGCACTCCCCGCGTCGTGAACGACGTGATGACCCGCAAGGTCGTCGCCCTGCGCACGGGGGCCGCTTTCAAGGACATCGTGCGGACGATGCAGGAGTGGGGGGTCAGTGCCCTTCCCGTGCTGGACGACGGCGGACATGTCGTAGGCGTCGTATCCGAGGCCGACCTGCTGCTCAAGGAGGAATACGGCGAGGACGTCGTGGGCTACTACGCTCAGGCGCAGCGCTCCGCCGACGTGGTCAAGGCGGGCGCGGTGACCGCGGGTGAGCTGATGACCGCCCCGGCCGTCACCGTGACGCCGCAGGCCACACTCGGCCAGGCCGCGCGCCTCATGGCCTGTGCCAGAGTGAAGCGGCTGCCGGTCGTCCGCCACGACGGCATCCTGCAGGGCATCGTCAGCCGGTCAGACCTGCTGAAGACCTTCCTTCGGGACGACACGGACATCGCTGAAGAGGTAAGGCGCGACGTCGTCGCCCGGCTCTTCGGCCCGCACGCCGAATCCGTCCGCATCCGGGTGCGGGACGGTGTCGTCACTCTCACCGGCCGAGTGCACGAGACGGCCCTGGTCCCGATCGCCGCCCGCCTCGCGCGGGCCGTGCCGGGCGTGGTGGACGTACACTGCGCCCTCACCGGCCCGCCACGCCACCCCGACCTCGACCCGGACCTGCCGGACCCGCGACCGACGGCTCCTGCCTGATGGCCGCTGACATCGGCTGTGCGGGACGGGTGCGCCGACGGCCTCACCCGGCGTCGGAGTCGGCGACAGTAAGTCGGCAATGTGAACGGGTTCGGCCGGGGCCGGGAAAAGGACGTCGACGATGTCGCGTCGGATCTCGTCCGCCAGGTCGTTGTCGGGACGCAGGAACACCTTCAGCAGGTCCCCGCGACCGACCACCCCTTCGAGGACGCCCTCGGCATCCACCACGGGCAGACGCCTCACGTGCCGCAAGCCCATGATCCGTGCCGCCGCGGCGAGCGTGGCGTCCCCATGGACGGTGACCGCCGGGGCGCTCATCAGCTCTTCGGCGCACACTGCCCCGGCCTTGGCCGGGTCGGACAGCCGGTGCAGCCGGGTGAACCGGTCCGGGTCGCTGTCCCGGAACTCCTCCTTCGGCAGCAGATCGGCCTCGGAGACCACCCCGACCACCCGCCCGTCGCCCTCCAGCACGGGAAGGGCACTGACCTTCCACCGCGCCATCCGTTCGACGATGTCCTTGAACAGGGCCGTGCGTCCCACCGCGACGACGGGCCGGGTCATCACATCGCTCACCCGGTGGGGGCTGCTGCACGCGCTTTCCTCCCAAGGCCGTTCGGCCGGGCGGAGCGGGCGCGCGGTCACCACTGCTCACCGCTTCCGTAGGGGGCGTACAGGTCGAGCAGCCGTACTCGGGTGGCGTGCAGCCGCTGGGCGACCACACATCCCGCCCACACCGCTACGGCCCGTCCGAAGGCGGGGTCCGTAGCGCACATCGCGCGTACCTCCTCGGCGTCGAACTCCCAGGCCCGCACCGGAGTCGTCGTCTCGGCGCCCAGGTGCCAGAGGTAGGGCGGGAAGTGCCACGACCAGCCGACGAGTTCGCCGTGCCCGAGCGATCCGACGATGGCCGAGCGGCGGCCGGGCACGTGCAGATCGAGGGCGACGGTTCCGGTGCGGACGATCCAGAAGCGGTCGGCGTGCCGGCCCTCCTCGAACAGACGGGTGCCGGCCTCGAAGGAGACCTCGCGGGCGAGGCGCATCAGCCGTTCGTGGTGCACGGGCTCCAGCCCTGTGCTCCTGGTGGTCGCGGAGGTCATCGCACCGGCTCCCTTCATGGGTTGTCGATCCCAGCGTGCGCGCGCTCGCGAGCCGCCACCACGGGCCGTCCGGCCCCCTGCTGAGCCTTTCGGCTCATGTCGCGGGGAATGGCTGTCTCCGGGGCCGACTGACCCCATGGCCCGTTGAGACGAATCGCCCCTCCACCGAGGTGGCCGTCCTCCCGTGCCACGGTCGCGGCCCCGTCAGCGAAGCCGGCGCAGGTACGGGTCGTGCGGCCGGCGCGGGACCAGTCGTACGCGAGCGTCGAGGACGGCGGCACCGCGTCGGCCGGTCAGCACAGGGTTGAGGTCGGCCTCCGCCAGTTGGGGCAGGTCCGCGGCCATCCGGGAGAGGCGGTGCAGGAGCTGCGCCAGGCCGTCGAGATCGACGGCGGGGCTGCCGGCACGGCTGGACAGCGGGGGAGAACAGCGCGGGGAGGTGAGCAGGTCGTGCACGTCCAGGTCGGTCAGCGGCGCGAGCCGGGCGGCGAGGTCGGCGAGCAGCCCGGTCGCGGTCCCGCCGAGGCCGAACACCACGAGGGGGCCGAAGACCTCGTCCTGGACGACCCCGGCGAACAGTTCGGTGCCGCTTTCGGCGAGCGGCTGGACGACGACTCCGGTCATCCGGTCGCCGAACCGCCTCACGAGATCGCGGTGTGCGGCCCTGACCTGCGAAGCGTTCTGCAGATCGAGGTGGACGGCGTGCTGCTCGCTCTCGTGCACGAGTCCCGGCCAGTAGGCCTTGATCACCACGTGCCCGTCCGGGCCCCCGAGGCGCTCGGCTGCGGTGACCGCCTCGTTCTCGTCCCGGGCCCACGCCCAGGGGGTCTGTGGGATCCGGTAGCAGTCCAGGAGCGCGGCCGCGGTCCGGGGGTCGAGCCAGCCGCCCTCCGCATGGGCGTCCAGATAGGTGGTGACCAGGGACTTCGCGCGTACGGTCGCCACGTCCGGCAGTTCCGGCACGATGCCTGGGGATCGAGCGAGCCAGTTCCCACGGGTCGCTGCGTGAGCGAGGGCGCGGGCGGCGTCCTCGGCGTCGGAGTACGCGGGCACGGTGCCCCCGCCGAAGGCCGGCAGCAGTTCGACGCGGGCCGCCTGCCCTGGCAGGACCGCGGCGACAGGACAGGCGAGCGGGCCAGGACCCGAGGTCAGGGCCCGCACCGGGTTCTCTCCGGTGGCCGTGGCGACCGCCGTGGGGACCAGGCTCACGAGGACACAGTCGGCAGCACCGCGCCGCGCCAGGAGATCGGTGGCAGCACGCAGGGTCTCCTCGCCGACGGCCGCTGTGACGTCCACGGGGTTGGTCGCGGTGGCGCCGTCGGGCAACAGGGCGATGAGTTCGTCCACCAGATCGGCGGCGAGTGGCGGGACCACCAGCCCGGCGTCCACACACGCGTCGGCGGCCAGGACGCCGGCTCCGCCCGCGTTGCCGACCACGACGACCTTGGTGCCGTGGGGCAGCGGCTGGCTGTGCAGCAGGGCCGCGGTGTCGAGGAGCTCGCCGACGGTGCGGGTGGCGATGATCCCGGCCTGGGTGAACAGGGCCTGCCGGGTCATCGTCGGGGTGGCGGTGGCAGCGCTGTGCGAGGCGGCCGCCCGCCGTCCGGCCTCGGACCGGCCCGCGTCCACGGTCAGCACCGGCATGACTCCGGCCACCCGGCGGGCGGTGCGCAAGAAGGCGCGCGGGTTGCCGAAGGACTCCAAGTGGAGCAGCGCAAGGTCGCTGTGCCCGTCGCTCTCCCACCACTGGAGCATGTCGTTGCCGCTGACGTCGTACTTGTCGCCGAGCGAGACGAAGGTCGACACCCCGATGCCGAGGCGGCCCAGCCCGTCCAGCAGCGCGATGCCGACACCGCCGGACTGCACCGCCACCCCTGCTGTGCCCGGTCCGGGATGCCGTGCGGCGAAGGTGGCGTCCAGGTGGACGTCTTCCTCGGTGTTGGCCAGGCCCAGACAGTTCGGGCCGACGAGCCGCATACCGTGGCGTCGACAGGCGTCCATCAGCGCACTGCCCTGGGGTGTGTCCAGGCCCGCGGACACCACGAGCAGGGCGCGTACGCCCACGTTTCCGCACTCTTCGGCCACTGCGGGGACGGATACGGCGGGTACGGCGATCACGGCCAGGTCCGGCACCTGCGGAAGGTCGGCGACGGATCGCCATGCGTGCACCCCGGCGATGGCGGCGGCCTCCGGATGCACGGTGAACAGCCGGCCCGTGTAGGAACCGTTGCGGATGCTCCGCAGGACCGCACGCCCGACCGACCCCGGTCTGCGGCCCGCGCCGATCACCGCCACCGTCCGTGGCCGCAGCAGCGGCTGCAGGCTGGTGATGTCGGCGACCCGACCCCGGTCCTCGACCGCGCGCAAGTAGGTCTCGTCCTCGGTGAGTTCCACCGCGCAGTGCACCTCGGGTCCGTCGAAACGGCGAGTGACGCGCAGTCCGAGATCGTGGAAGACTTTCAGCACATCGTGGTTCTCGGCCAGGGCGTCGGCGCTGAAGGCGGTGACGCCCGCCGTACGCGCGGCGTCCGCGAGGTGCTCCAGCAGGAGGGTGGCCGCACCGCGGTGGTGCCAGTCGTCGGCCACGGCCACCGAGATATCCGCCGTGCTGGTGCCCGGCAGACCCTCGTACTCGGCCAGCCCCACGAGCCGCCCGCCGCACTCGGCGGCCAGCGCGCGGTATCCCGGGCGGTCGCCTCCGGCCACCCGCTCGGCGGCCTGCAGGGCGGAGGACGGGCTGACGGAGAAGAACCGGAGTCGGAGGTTCTGCGGTGACATCTCCTCGTACAGCCGCTGCACTGCCTGCCGATCCGCCGGACCCGCCTGCCGGATGCGGACAGTGGTCCCATCGGACAGCAGGGCGTGCACCGGGGCTTGCTGGAGGCCGGTCATCACGAACTCTCCCTGCGACGATTCAGTCGTCAGCGTCCAGCGGCGTGGCCCGGTGGCACAGGGGCCGACCGGGCACTGCGGGGGCCGGGTGGCCCTCCGGACGGAGTGCCGCGACGGCGCGGATGCATCGGCCGGCCGGGGAGCAGCCGTGACGGTCCCCGAGCCGGCCGGCGTTGAGGAGAAGCAGACACCCCGGGGTTCAGAGGCCCGACTTCGCGGCCGGCGGTCACGAAGCTCTCCTGGTTCTGCACTCGATCGGATGACTCGCTCTGCCGGGTGGCCCGAACGGCCCTGTCGGGTACCCGGTGCCCCGGTGGAAGGTGGGTCGTACAGCGGCCCGCACGCACCGCGCCGTGAACGCTCGCCTAGGCAGGGAAGGATTCCCGATGGCCCCCGACACGCAGCAGGCGCCCCCTCGGCTGGACGAGGAAGAGCTGAGGACGCTGGACGCCCACTGGCGCGCCGCGAACTACCTGGCCGTCGGCCAGATCTATCTGATGGCCAACCCCTTGCTGACCGAACCCCTGCGGCCCGAGCACGTCAAGCCGCGGCTGCTCGGCCACTGGGGCACTTCCCCGGGCCTGAACCTGGTGCACACCCACCTCAACCGCGTCATCAAGGCCCGCGGCCTGGACGCCCTGTGCATCTGGGGCCCCGGCCACGGCGGACCCGCGGTGCTGGCCAACTCCTGGCTGGAGGCCTCGTACACCGAGACGTACCCGGACGTTACCCGGGACGCGGCCGGCATGGCCCGGCTGTTCAAGCAGTTCTCCTTTCCCGGCGGGGTGCCCAGTCACGTCGCTCCCGAGACGCCGGGCTCGATCCACGAGGGCGGCGAACTCGGCTACTCCCTCTCCCACGCCTACGGCGCCGCCTTCGACAACCCGGGCCTGGTCGTCGCCTGTGTGATCGGTGACGGCGAGGCCGAGACGGGACCGCTGGCCGCGTCCTGGCACTCGAACAAGTTCCTGGACCCGGTCCGCGACGGCGCCGTCCTGCCGATCCTGCACTTGAACGGCTACAAGATCGCCAACCCGACCGTCCTGGCCCGGCTCCCCGAGGCCGAACTGGACGATCTGCTGCGCGGCTACGGCCATGATCCGGTGCACGTCACCGGTGACGACCCCATGGCCGTCCATCGAGCGATGGCCGGCGCGATGGACGCCGCGCTGCACCGCATCGCGGCGATCCAGCGTGCGGCTCGCGAGGACGGGACCTCGGACCGGCCGCGCTGGCCGGTCATCGTCCTGCGCACACCCAAGGGCTGGACTGGTCCCGCCGAGGTCGACGGGCTGCCGGTGGAGGGCACCTGGCGTGCTCACCAGGTGCCGCTGGCCGCGGTCCGGGACAACCCGGAGCACCTGCGGCAGCTGGAGCAGTGGCTGCGCTCCTACCGGCCCGAGGAGCTGTTCGATGAGCACGGCGCCCCGCGCCCGGACGTGCTGGCGTGCGTCCCGCGGGGCACCCGCCGGCTCGGCGCCACCCCGCATGCCAACGGTGGTCTGCTGCTGCGTGAACTGCCGCTGCCGCCACTGGAGAAGTACGCTGTCGAGGTCGACAAGCCCGGCGCCACCCTCCACGAACCGACCCGGGTCCTCGGCGACATGCTTCAGGACGTCATGGCCGCCACCGCCGCCCGGCGCGACTTCCGGCTCGTCGGCCCCGACGAGACGGCCTCCAACCGGCTCCAGGCCGTCTACGCGGCCAGCGGCAAGGCATGGCAGGCCGAGACCCTGCCGGTGGACGAAGACCTCGACCCGCACGGCCGGGTCATGGAGATCCTCTCCGAACACACCTGCCAGGGTTGGCTGGAGGGCTACCTGCTCACCGGGCGGCATGGGCTGTTCTCCTGCTACGAGGCGTTCGTGCACATCGTCGACTCCATGGTCAACCAGCACGTCAAATGGCTGCGCACCACCCGTCGCCTGTCGTGGCGCGCTCCCATCGCCTCCCTCAACTACCTGCTGACCTCACACGTGTGGCGACAGGACCACAACGGCTTCTCCCACCAGGACCCCGGCTTCGTCGACCACATCCTCAACAAGAGCCCCGAGGCCGTGCGGGTCTACTTCCCGCCGGACGCCAACACCCTGCTGTCCGTCGCCGACCACGTCCTGCGCAGCCGGAACTACGTCAACGTCGTCGTGGCCGGCAAGCAGCCCTGCCTGGACTGGCTGTCGATGGAGGAGGCGAAGGTCCACTGCGCCCGTGGCGCCGGCATCTGGGAGTGGGCCGGCACCGAGGACGGCACCCGGGAACCGGACGTGGTGCTCGCCTGTGCGGGCGACGTACCGACCCAGGAGATCCTGGCCGCGGCCCGGTTGCTCCGCCGTCACCTGCCCGATCTGGTCGTGCGCGTCGTCAACGTCGTCGACATCGCCCGGCTGCTCCCGGGCGATGAGCACCCGCACGGCATGAGCGACTTCGAGTACGACGGTCTGTTCACCGCCGACAAGCCGGTGATCTTCGCCTACCACGGCTACCCCTGGCTCATCCATCGCCTGGCCTACCGCCGCACCGGGCACGCGAACCTGCACGTACGCGGGTACAAGGAGATCGGCACCACGACCACCCCCTTCGACATGGTGGTCCGCAACGACCTCGACCGCTACCGCCTCGTCATGGACGTCATCGACCGAGTCCCGGGCCTGGCGGTCCGCGCGGCGGCCGTACGCCAGCGGATGGAGGACACCCGGCAGCGCCACCACGTCTGGATCAGGGAGCACGGCATGGACCTGCCCGAGGTCGCCGACTGGACCTGGGACGGCTGAACCGCCGCCGACCACAAGCCGTCGCGGGCTCATGGTGCCGTGCCCGAGTCGAAGGGCGACTGAGTTCACGTCCGCCGTGAGGCAGGTGCTGCCTCACGGGCTCTCCTCGTCACCCTTATCCGACAGCACGCGCAGAGCTATCACGGTGCCGTCGGTGCCGAAGGAGACGGGACCCCACAGCGGGGCCGTGGTGCTTGTCGGGTAGGTGTCGCGTAGCTCGTATGCCCGGTTCCGGTACGCCTCCACCTGGCCCCTGACCAGTAGGTCGTACAGTTCCTCGGCTACCCCTGAGAACGCCTCGACACGGATCCGGTTGAGTCGGAATACTTGATCGGTGCCGACGTAGACCGTCGGGCCTATCTTGTGCCGTGCGTCCAGGACGCTGGACGAACCAGCGAAGGTCTGCTGCCTGTAGTGCTTGTGCCCCTGTTTGTCGGTCAGGTACTGGGCGATTTCCGTGCCCGCGCCGGCGAATGCCAGCTGGCCCGCGGCTCCGGTGCGCGCGAGCAGCTGACCGTACCAGCCAAGCTCCTTTCGAGGGATGAGGAACCCGTCCTGGGGCCGTTCTCCGAGGCCGTCGACAGGTACCTTCACCGCGCCGGCGTACGCGAGGTTCCGTTCCGACAGGGCTGCGTCCGCACTCCCTCGCCCAGTGGCCGGTCTCGCGGGCAGCAGTCCTTCGCCCGGCGCCTGCAGAGCGTTGACGGTGATGCCGTCCAAGGAGAGTAGTTCGGTGGACATCAAGAGGCACGGCGTGGTGTTCCACTCCGCAAGGTGGAAGTATTCGGCGCGCTCGCTCCCCCTCGCGAGCTGCTTGAATGCTGAGCGGTCAGCCTTGGCAGTGCGCTTGGTGGCCTTCTGGTGGTTGCCGTTGACCGTCACCACGAAGACACGCGACGGCTCGTCCGGCCGCCACGCTTCGATGAAGAAGTCGGGGCGTGGCCGGGCGCCCAGGGACGGTCGCGGGCCGGAGCGCGCGAAGCCCGCCAGGAGTATGGCCTCTGCATCCAGGGTGCAGACCATGTGGCCCGGAAAACGGTTCCGGACAGCGCGTTCAGCGACGGCGAGTCCGAAGGCGCGGCCCAATTCTCGCGCTTGCATGGCCCTGTAGGAGAGCTCCGGGCTGTGGCCCTCATCGGTCAGGGCCATGTGACCACTCGGACCGGTGGCCAGGGCCTGACAATACTTCAGTCCTTGCCAGTGTTCGGCCAGTCCTCTGCCGCGTCCCTGTCGGGCGAGGGTGGTGGCTCGCGCGAAGACGCCCAGCAGGTCCCAGGGGGTGGAGACAAGATCTTGTCGGTCGGCGCCTCGTAACGGTTCGAGTTCGGGTTTGCGGGACCTCGGCTCTTTCTCGTCCTGCTTCCGAAGGCGCTGTCGATCGATGGCCGCAGCTGCCTTGTTCGTGTCCGTGACCAGAGCAGCAGTCGAATTGATACGGACGGGGATCTCTGCGCTGAGTCGGTCGAGTACCTCTTCCGCGGATGCTGACATGGCTCGGCACCGTACGAGCGCAGTGATGGGCGCACGCAAGTGCGCATGGGCGCTCGAATTGCCTCAGCAAGGCGGACACGATCACCAGTCCGTCTGGCAGGTCAGGAGGCGAAGTCACGGTGTCGTCAGCCAACGGCGTCCAGGGCGTTGGGTTGCAGGCCGGCGCCGATGGTGTCGACGGCGGCGGACAACTATGTGCGGATCCCGTCGGGGGCAATAGCGCGGGCTGTGAGGCAGGTCGGCCGGTACCCAGTCGGTACGGCACAAACCCGTGCGTAACCAGCATCCCCGCGACTGCAAGGCGCGGCGTTCTCCGTCAGAGCATCTCCAGCGGCGTGGGTCCGCTGGGCGGCGGGAACGCCCGGTCGAGGGCGTCGAGAGCCTCGGTGGGAAGGTGGAGGTCCGCCGCGGCACGGTTCTCCCGAACGTGGTCGGGTGATCCGGAACGCGGGATCGCGGCCACCCCCTGTTGCAGCACCCAGGCGAGTGCCACCTGGGCCGGCGTGGCTCCGAGGGCCCGGGCCACGGCGCCCAGGGCCTCGCCCTCCAGCAGTCGCCCTTGCTCGATCGGGGAGTAGGCCATGACCGTCACCCCGGCCTCGCGGCACCAGGGGAGCAGATCCCACTCGATGCCGCGCCGGGAGAGGTTGTACAGCACCTGGTCGGCGGCCACGGCGGCGCCGCCGGGCAGGGTCGTCAGCTCGACCATGTCGGCGGCGTCCAGATTGCTTACGCCCCAGTAACGGATCTTGTCCGCCTCCATCAGGTCCGTGAATCCCGCGAGGGTCTCCTCGAGGGGCCACCGTCCCCGCCAGTGCAGCAGGTAGAGGTCCAGCCGTTCCGCGCGCAGCCGCCGCAGACTGCGCTCGCAGGCGGCGACGGTGCCTTTGCGGTCGGCGTGGCCGGGCAGCACCTTGCTGACGAGGAAGACCTCCTCCCGGTGCCCCCGGAGGGCCTCCCCGACGAGCTCCTCGGCCGCGCCGTCGCCGTACATCTCCGCCGTGTCGACCACGGTCATGCCCAGTTCCACGCCCAGCCGCAGCGCGGAGATCTCCTGTTCCCGCCGGGCCGGGTCCTCACCCAGGTACCAGGTGCCCTGCCCGAGCGCCGCGATCTCCTCACCGGAGGGGAGTGCGATGCTTCCGACCGATTCCGCAGACATCTCGTGCCTCCCGTCCGCCGCGCGTCCATGTGACGCGCACCGGCACCGAGTGCCCAGGTACACGCCTGCCAGGCAACCGGTGGCGCGCGCGCCGCGGGAAGGTCAGGAGGGGCGGCCGGACCGCGCGGAGGGAGCGCCGGGGCCGGCCGGGCGGTCGCGCAACGCGACGGCGACCGACCCGACGGCGCCGCAGGAGAGGACCGCCGCGAAGCCGATCATCGCGGTCTGCACGGCGAAGTGCCGCAGGGCGATGCTGAACAGGACGGAGGGCAGGCCCATCCCGAGGTACGCGACGACGAAGAAGACGGCGAGAACCCCCGCGCGTGAGGCGGGCTCGGCCACGGAGACCGCACGTTCGACGCCTCCCTTGAACAGCAGCCCCGAGCCGGCTCCCGACAGGGACACGGCGACCAGGTAGAGCCAGAGCGCCGGGTGGTACAGGGCGACGGCGCACAGGACCAGGCCGACCGGGAAGACCACCGCCCCCACGGTCAGGACCCGGGCCAGCGGGAGACGTCCCAGCACCAGCTGGGCGGCCGCCGCGGAACCGAACATGAGGAAGGCCGCCAGGCCGACCACGAGGTGCGAGTCGGTGTGCAGGGTGCCGTGGAGCACGCTCGCCCCGAGGGAGGAGATCAGGCCGAGGATCGCGAAGGCGAAGGCGCCAAGGGCGCCGGCCGCGCCGAACGTCCGCCGGCCGCCGGGGCGCAGGACGAACCTGCGGGGCTGTTCGGCCGCGGGCAGCTCCAGGTCCACGGTCTCCGGGGTGCACAGCACCAGCGCCAGGCACACGGCCATGGCGAGCGTGAAGATCGCCTGGGCGGTGATCAGGGGCGCGGGAAGCCACTCGGCGGCGGCTCCGGCGACCAGGGGACCCGAGGCCAGGCCGCCGAGGTTGGCGGCGGTCGCCACGATGCCGGGCAGCACCGAACCCGTCCGCTCCGGACGAGCCTCGAGGTGGAGGTCGTGCAGGTACGTCGTCGCGGTCGAGGCCATCAGCCCCAGTCCGACACCGTTCAGGATCCTGCCCGCGATCAGCCCCGGCAGGTCCTGCCACACGATCAGTACGACCGACGCGACGATGCCGACCAGCAGCGCCGGGACGATGATGCGCCGCCGGCCGAGCCGGTCCGACAGGTGTCCCAGTCCGAGGAAGGCGGCCGCCGCGCCGACGACCATGGAGGCGTACGCCACCGTGACCGTGGTCGCGCCGAAGTGGTCCCGGGCCTCGTACAGCGGCCACAGCGGGGTCGGGGCGGTGCCGAAGGCCATCAGCACGGTGAAGGCCACCGCCACGAACCAGAAGCCGGTCGAGTGGGCGGCACGGCGCCGGACGGGGGCGCGGGGCGGCAGGCCGGCGGGGGCGGGTGCGGGGATCCGGTGGGTCGGGTCGCCGGGAGCGTCGACTGCGGGACGGCTCAGCGGCGTCGGAACGGCAGGCAGGGGTACCCCTCCTCGGGGTGGAAGCGGATGATGTCCTCCATCATCCTCACCAGCGAGGATCAATGCCAACGAATGTTTTTGCTGGGCTCGAGCAATGCGAGTGATACTTCTCGTGTGGAGCTACGTCAGCTGGAGCACTTCATCGCGGTCGCCGAGGAACTGAGTTTCACGCGTGCCGCCCGTCGGCTGCACGTGGTGCAGTCCGGGGTCTCCGCCGCGATCCGCTCCCTGGAGCGCGAGCTGGGCTGCGCGCTGTTCGAGCGCACGTCGCAGAAGGTCCGGCTCACCGGGGCGGGCGCGGCGCTGCTGCCGGAGGCGCGGGCCACCCTGCACGCCGCCCAGGCCGCCCAGGACGCCGTGCGCGCCGCACAGGACACGCTGCGCGGCACGGTGAACGTGGGCGCCATGGCCTCGGTCGAGGTGGTCGACCTGCCGGCGCTCCTCGGGCAGCTGCACGCGCGGCACCCGGCGATCGACGTCCGGCTGCGGCTGGCCACGACCGGTTCGGCGGGACTGGCGCACGCGCTGCTCAGCGGGGACCTGGACGTGGCCTTCCTGTCGCTGCCCGAGCACAAGCCCGCCGGGATCGACGCACGTGAGCTGGCCACCGTGCCCCTCGTCCTCGTGGTGAGCGCCGCCCATCCGCTCGCGCAGCGGGGGGAGGTGGCACTCGCGGACCTCGCGGGGGAGCCCTTCGTGGACTTCCCGCCGGGCTACGGCAACCGCGAGGTCGTCGACCGGGCGTTCGCGGCGGCGGGCGTGGTACGCCGGGTGGCGCTGGAAGTGCCGGACATCGACATGGGGGCGGCACTGGTCCGCCACGGTCTGGGCATCGCCTTCCTGCCCGCGTTCGCCATCGCCCGCACCCCCGGCCTGCACGTCCTCGACGTCCGCGGCACGACGCTCCGCTGGAGCATGCAGCTGGGCACGTCGTCGACCCGGCGGCCCAGCTCCGCCCTGCGGGCGCTGCTCGAACTGGTCGACCTCCACGTCGTCGCCCTGTGACGCCCGGGCCGCGCCCGCTGCGCCGGCTCACCCGTCGGTGGTGTCCGCCCGCCCGCGTCGGCACGGGTGGTCGCACGTCAGCGGGCCGCTGCCACCGCGGCGCGGCCGGGGTCGAAAGGATCCGAGGTCACCCGGGGGATTCGAGGGCCTGGGAGAAGTCCGTTCCGAGCTGCGACATCAGGTCGTTGAACTCCTTCTCGCTGATCGCCTCCCGGAGCACGGTCAGTACGGTCCGCACGCCCCGGTCCGCTTCCTCCTCCTTGAGCATGGTGCGTTCGGCCACGCGCCGCACGCTGTCGTGGTGGCCGAAGCGCTCGATGCGATCCGTGGTTCCCCGGCGCACCGGCTGCGCGAGGCCCTGGGGTAGCTCGGCGATCAGATCCCTGGCCTCCCCCGGGCTCAGCCGGTGGGCCAGCGTCTCGAGCGTGGCCCAGGTCAGGTCCGCAGCCTCCTGCCGGCTCAGTCCGGTGCGCTCGGCGACGGTATGGACAAATTCCTTCTCGTTCATGCGTCGTACCCCTTCGTTGCCGCGTTGCGACGAACGGCGCGCTCCCTTGCAAGCCTGCCACGCCGACTCGGCCCGTGCCCGCGCACGGGCGGCGCTGACCACCGGTGCGTCGACCCGACCGGCATGGGCACGATCGGCTTCACGCTTCGGGCCGCGCCGACCCTGACGCCAAGCTGAGAAATCGTCGCCCTTCAGCGACAGAAGGGCATGCATCGGTCAGGGAGAAAAACTGTCGCGGCGGCAGTAGACATTGGCTCGTCGCAGGCCTATGCTTACTCGCGTACCCAAGAAGTCCAAGTGGGCGCGGCAGACACGAACTGCCGCGCGAGCAGTATTCGCTGTACCAGCAGTGCAACCGAGTAGTCGAGGTAAGGAGCCGAACGCCATCAGGATCGCCCGGGCGAGGAGGAGTCCGCCCGGGTAACGCAGGCCCCGGATTGGAAGGTGGTCCCCGGTCACGCATTCGCGATCCCCGCAGCCCCGCCCTCCCAGGCGGCCCTGCGGAAGAAGAAGGCCGGCGCGGTTCGCCGGCAGATGGTGTTGAAAGCTCGGGGCCCGGATGCCAGTGGTGGCACCGGGCCCCCCGACGCGTCCCCCGAAAGAAGAGGTCTGTGCCCCCTGCCGGTCCCCGTCCCGTCGACAACCTCGACGACGACGACTACCCCGCCTACACCATGGGCCGGGCCGCCGAGATGCTCGGCACCACCCCCGCCTTCCTGCGCGCACTGGGCGAACACCGCCTGATCACCCCCCTGCGCTCGGAAGGCGGTCACCGCCGCTACTCCCGCTACCAACTGCGCATCGCCGCCCGTGCCCGCGAACTCGTCGACCAGGGCACACCCATAGAGGCCGCCTGCCGCATCGTCATCCTCGAAGACCAGTTGGAAGAGGCCCAGCGCATCAACGAGCAACTGCGCGCCCGAGGCGACAGGTCCCAACCGAGGGCCTCGGCCTGATCCCGCACACCGGCGCCGGCCGAGCCGGGGCCGCCAGTCGCCGAGGCGTGCGGCTGGACACGGCGGCACCGCCCAGGCTCTCACCGGACCGCCCGCGATCGACCGCCTGCGGGCGTACGGCACCCTCACCGCCGTACGCCCCGCCGCCCCTGGTCGCCGACCTGCCGCCCGTCGCCCTGTGCTAGCCTCACATGTTTGCGCGTGCGTGGCGGCGGGCGAGACCGCACCTCTCGGTGCCCTTGGACTCTTCGCTTCGCCGGTCGCTGTTCCTGCCGGGCCTTCCTCGGTACGTTCCCCTACGGAAGGCTGGTCATGAACCGCCCCAACCGCCCCGGCGCGTCGCCCGACGAGCTCGCCCAGCCGGTGACCACTCACCGAACCGAGCCGGCCGCCGCTTCCTTCGCGAGCCTGGGACTGCCGGCCGAGGTGCTGCGAACGCTCACCGAACTCGGCATGCGCGAACCCTTCCCGATCCAGGCGGCCACGCTGCCCAGCGCCCTCGCGGGACGCGACGTCCTGGGGCGCGGGCGCACCGGATCGGGCAAGACACTCGCCTACGGCCTTCCGCTGCTCGCACGGACAGCCGGACGGCGCGCGGAACCGAAGCAGCCCCTCGCGCTGATCCTGGTGCCCACCCGGGAGCTGGCCCAACAGGTCACCGAGGCGCTGACGCCGTTCGCCGACGCGCTCCGGCTGCGGATGGCCACCGTCGTCGGTGGCATGTCGATCGGCCGACAGGTCTCCGCGCTCCGCAACGGCGCCGAGGTCGTCGTCGCCACCCCCGGCCGTCTGCAGGACCTCGTCGAGCGCAAGGACTGCCGTCTGGGACGGGTGCGGATCACCGTCCTCGACGAGGCCGACCAGATGTGCGACATGGGCTTCCTGCCGCAGGTCACCGAGGTGCTGGACCAGGTGCACCCCGACGGTCAGCGGATGCTCTTCTCAGCCACCCTGGACCGTGACGTCGACCAGCTGGTCCGCCGTTACCTCCACGACCCCGTCGTCCACTCGGTCGATCCGTCCGCGGGTGTGGTCACGACGATGCGCCACCACGTCCTGGTCGTGCACGGCCCCGACCGGTATGCCGTCACCACGGAGATCGCCGCCCGCGACGGCCGTGTGCTGCTGTTCCTCGACACCAAGCACGCCGTGGACCAGCTCACCCGGCATCTGCGGGCCAGCGGGGTGCACGCGGCGGCCCTGCACAGCGGCAAGTCCCAGCCGCAGCGCACCCGCACCCTCGCGCAGTTCAAGAACGGCCAGGTCACCGTTCTGGTGGCGACCAACGTCGCGGCTCGTGGCCTGCACGTCGACGATCTCGATCTCGTGGTCAACGTCGACCCGCCCACCGACCCCAAGGACTATGTGCACCGCGCGGGCCGCACCGCCCGGGCGGGTGAGTCGGGCAGCGTCGTCACGTTGGTGCTGTCGGGCCAGCGCCGCGAGGTGAGCCGGCTGATGGCCGAGGCCGGCGTCCAGCCGACGATCACCAAGGTGCGCTCGGGTGAGGCGGAGCTGAGCCGGATCACCGGGGCCAGGGCCCCCTCCGGTACCCCGCTCGACGGCGGGCCCGCCGCACCTCGCCCCAAGAACACCAACGCCCCCTTCCGTGGTCTGGGCACCAGCAAGGACGCCTCCCGCGGCACCGGCGGCAAGTCACGCAAGGGCGGCGAGGCCCGCAAGCTCGCCGAGGCCCGCAAGGCGGCCCTGGTGCGTCGCGGCGGCTGAGAGCCGCTGCCCCGGCGGCAGGACGTGGTGGCACACCGCGGGAAGGAAGCCCCGGGTCAGCGGTCCAGCCGCAGGGGGCGTAGGACCGCCGCGCCGGCCCGAAGGAGCGCGGAGACGGGTTGGCCCACCCAGCGGGTGAGGTCGTGGGGCAACGCGGGGTCCACCTCGATGATCACCTTGAGGTAGCGGGTGTCCAGCCGCGTCACCTTGGCGGGGGAGGGTGCGGTGATGTCCGGGCGGCGCTGGAGCGCGGCCCGGTAGGTGTCCTTGCGCTGGTTCACACCATGTCCTGACGCTTGACGAGTTCTTCCGCGAGGTCCATGTAGGCCGTGCCCTCCACCGCGACGGGGCCGCCGAAGGACTGGGCGTACAGGTCGAGCCGCGGGATGTGCGTGGACAACACGTCGAAACCGCGCTCGGTCAGGGCTTCGCGGGCGTCGGCGTCGGGGCCGGTACGTGTGGCGTCGGGACGATTGGTGCGGTTCAACAGGACGGCCGCGCGCGCCGGTTGGGAGCGCAGGGACTGCATGTCGTCCATTTCCCGGTCGATGGGGGCCATGCGGTCCAGCTCGATCGGAGCCGGGGTCACGGGCACGATCCACTCGCTCGCGTACCGCATGATGCTCCGGGCGATGTGGGCGTGGTCCTCCATCTGAGGGGCGTCGAACACCACCGCATGCCGGTTGTCGAGGAAGTCGTTCACGCGCCGGTGCACGTCACCGACGGGGAGGGCGAAGACCGGGAAGGGGAAACCGCCCGCGAGTTCGCTCCACCGCAGGGCGGAGGAGGCGGGGTCACTGTCCACGAGCAACGGTGACAGACCCGACGCGTGCAGTGCGTGGGCCAACCAGACGGCGCTGGTCGTCTTTCCCACTCCGGGCTTGAGGTTCACGAAGGCGTAGCTCAGTGGCACAGGAGCCGACGCTAACGGCCCCGGGCGGACGATGGCCGTCGGCGCGGGGCCGCTCCCCGTGGTTCACCCGGCGGCACCAGCGAATCATTCGCCTGGGCTAGTCGGTGTCGCCGGGTCGACGGGGCGGGCGCGGGCGGAATGGGACGGCCGCTTCCCGTCGGTGAGACGGGTGAGGCGCCCCGCCCCCCGAGGGCACCCCGCCCCCCGAGGGCGGCCCGCGCGACGGTGGCGCACCCGTCTGGGGGCGTCACCGCCGCACCTGTCAGGGGGCGCCGTCGACCTGCCGCACCAGCTCGATCGCCCTGGCCAAGGTGGTGAGCCGGGCCTTGAGGGTGTCCCCGGCCGGATAGAGGCGCACGGTGTCGACACCGGCCTCGCGCCACACCCTGAGCCGCTCGCGCACCATGGCCTCCGTGCCGATCAGCGTCGTGCCCAGCACCATGTCGTCGGTCACCAGTGCCGCGGCACCCTCCCGGTCCCCGGCCTGCCAGCGCTCGCGCACCTCGGCGGCGACCTCCGCCCAGCCCTGGCGGCTGTAGGCCTTGTTGTAGAAGTTGGTGGACCCCGAGCCCATGCCGCCCAGGCTGAACGCCAGTTCCTTCCGGCGGCCGGCCGTCATCGCGCGGAGGGCCTCCTCGTCGGGCGCGAAGGCGACCTCGGCGCCCTGGCAGACGTCCAGATCGGTACGGGTCCGGCCGCCGCGGGCTAGCCCCTCGTCGAGGTGCGCGAAGTAGGCGTCGCCCGAGCCCTCGGGCACGAAGCTGGTGCCCAGCCAGCCGTCGGCGACTTCCCCGGTCAGCCGCAGCATGGCCGGGGACAGCGCGGCCAGGTACAGGGGGATCGGGTGCTCGGCCCGCGTCGACAGTCGCATCGGGACGGCTTCGCCGCCCGGCAGCGGTACGGTGAACTCCGCACCGGAATAGCTGAGTTTGCCGCCGTCGAGCAGGCGCCGCACGATCTCGACGGTCTCCCGCATACGACGCAGGGGCCGGGCGAAGGGCACCCCGTGCAGCCCCTCGATCACCTGCGGGCCCGAGGCGCCCAGGCCCAGCAGGAAGCGCCCGCCGGAGAGGTTGGAGAGCGTGATGGCCGTCTGCGCGACGGCCGCCGGGGTGCGCGTGCCCAGCTGGATGACCCCGGACCCCAGGAGCATCCGGTCGGTCAGCGCCGCGTAGTAGCCCAGCGCCGAGGGGGCGTCGGAACCCCAGGCCTCGGCGACCCAGCAGATGTCCAGACCGAGCTTCTCCGCCTCGACGACGAAGTCCGTCGTGTCGGTCCAGTGCTCGCCGCCCGAGGCCTCGACCGTGGTGGCCGTGCGCATCACGCCTCCGCCCGCTTCTTGATGTGGGCGAGCGTCGCCGTGATGTTCCGCTCGAACTCCCGCAGCCTTACGAACACGATCTTCTGCTCCTTGTCCGGCATACGGTCGATCGCGAACGACAGCCCCGACCGCCCCGGGCCCAGCTGCATCCATTCCGACAGCCGCGTCCCGCCGTTCTCGGGCCGGAGCCGAAAGCGCCAGATCGCCGAGGGTTCGGAGGGGTCCTCCACCGCCCAGGCGAGGACCCGCCCCGGTTCGCATTCGATCACGTGTGACGTCGTCGACCAGGCGCCGAGCGCCTCGTGTGCGCTGTGCCCGACGAACCTGGCGCCCACGGCCGGTACGTCGGCCCCGTCGAGCCATTCGACGGACTGGAGTTCCTCGCTCATGTCCGGCATCGAAGCGATGTCGCCCACCAGCGCCCACACCCGTTCCGGTGGGGCATCGATCCAGGTCGTCACCTCGACCGTGGGTTTGTCCGCGTAGCGCGCGCCCGTCCACTCCACGTCCGTCGGCCTCCTCGCCGTCAGGGGATGTGGCCCTAGAGTTGCTTCATTAGACTTAGCCTGTCAAGGGCGGGAAGCGTTGTCAGCTTCGAGGCCGAACCGGCGCCGCACGTCCGGCCGATGCCTGAGCCGCTCGGGATAGCCGGGCCCCATCCGCATCGACGTCTCCTCGGCCGCCATGGGCTGCCGGCAGACGGAGCACACCGCCTCGACCGTGGCGTCGTGGCCGCACGTCTCGTGGTGGAACACCACCGGGACGCCCTCCTCGCCGGCCAGCCACCGGTCGCCCCAACGGGACATCGTGGCCAGTACGGCGAAGAGCTCGCGTCCCTTCTCCGTGAGGACGTAGTCGTAGCGCGGCGGCTCGCTCTCGTAGAGGTGCTTGCGCAGCACCCCCTCGTCCACCAGGGCGCGCAGCCGGTCGGTCAGCGTGTTGCGCGCGATGCCCAGCGACTGCTGGAACTCCTCGAAGCGGCGGATGCCGTAGAACGCCTCCCGTACGACGAGGGGAGTCCAGTGGTCGCCCAGCAGATCCAGGGTCCGCGCGATGGAACACGGCCAGTTGGCGAACGACGTTCGTTTCATGCTCTCGATGATAGTCAGTCTCACCGAAGGACTCAGCAGATGGAAGGGGCGGGAGGGGGAGGGATGGAGGGAGGTGGGGGCGTCGCGCCCCGCCGGTGGCACCGTGAGGCCCCTCGCGGCCTTCTTTCGGGCGACTTGTGACAAACCATTGCCGAGTTCCCAAGCCGGAACGCAGTTCCCAAGCCGGAACACAGGTATATTTCCGACGCCGCTTCGAGAGGTCACCGCAGACGGGGGCAGAGGATGAGCACGGACGACCGGGCCGCGGTGACGACCGGGATCGCGCGATTGCGCGCCTCGCCCGCACTCGCCGGGCCCGGCCGGCTCGGGCTCGTGACCAACCACACCGGTGTGCTGCCCGACCTGCGCCCGGCCGCGCCCGCGCTGCTGGAGGCCGGGGCGCGGCTGGTCGCCCTGTTCGGTCCCGAGCACGGGCTGTACGGCAGCGGTCAGGCCGGTGAGAGCGAGGCCGTCGACGCGGACCCCGCCACCGGTCTGCCGGTCCACGACACCTACCGGTGCGATGGCGAGCGCCTCGACGAAGTGCTGCTCCGCAGCGGCGTCGACGCCCTCGTGTACGACCTCCAGGACATCGTGGCCCGGTTCTACACCTATGTGTGGACCATGTTCGACCTGATGGTCTCGGCGGCCCGTACGGGCGTGCGGTTCGTGGTGGCCGACCGGCCGAACCCCCTCGGCGGGCTCGTCAGCGAGGGCCCGTTGCTCGACCCCGGGTGGGCGAGCTTCGTCGGGCGGGCCGCGATCCCCGTCCGGCACGGCCTCACCTGCGGCGAACTCGCCCGGCACCTCAACACCTCGGCCGTCGCGCGGGCGGCGGGCAGGGCGGTCGACCTGACGGTGATCGAGGCCGTCGGCTGGGAGCGCGGCACGGACGCGGAGGCCACCGGGCTGCCATGGGTCGCACCCTCACCGAACATGCCGACGCCCGCCACGGCCCACTGCTACCCCGGCACCTGTCTGTTCGAGGGCACCAATCTCTCGGAGGGCCGCGGCACCACACAGCCGTTCGAGATCGTCGGGGCCCCCTACCTCGACGCACGGTTCGCACCCGCGCTCGCCGAACTCGGCCTGCCCGGCGTGCGCTTCCGGGAGCTGCGCTACGTACCGGCCTTCCACGAACACGCCGGACGGCTCCTGCGCGGGGTCCAGCTCCACGTCACCGACCGCGCGGCGTTCGCTCCCGTACGCACCGCCGTCGCGATGCTCGCCACGCTGCGGCGGCTGTACCCCAAGGACTTCGCCTGGCGCACTGCCAAGGCGGGCGCGGAGGGCACCGGCCACCGTCACTTCATCGACCTGCTGTGGGGTTCCGACCGGCTGCGGCACACCCTCGACGCGGGCGACGACCCGCTGCCGCTGTGCGAAGAGCCGGCCCCGCCCGGCCGGTGGGCCGGCGAGGACGTGCTGCTCTACCCCCGCGGATCCCGACCCGCTGCTCTGCCCCTGAAGGAATCGGACGCCCATGAAGACCCAACCGCAGCCGCCACCACCGTCGCCGACGACGGCCGACCGCACGACCGGATCCCGGGTCGAGGTCCGCGGCTTTCGCGTCGGTGACGGCCCGCGACTGGTGGAGGCGTGGCGGCACAGCGCGCCGGGCGACCCGATCAGCCCGGACCGCTTCCGCTCCCTGGTGCTGCTCGACGCCAACTTCGATCCGGAGGGGCTCAGGGTCGCCGTCGAGGGTGACCGGGTCGTCGGCGCCGCCTACGCGGTGCGCCGTCTGACGCCGATGACCGGCACCGACCTGGAACCGGAGCAGGGCTGGATCCCGTTCTTCTTCGTCGCCCCGGCGGCCCGTGGGCGCGGGCTCGGCCGCCGGCTGCTGACCGACGCCCTGGACTGGCTCGACGGCCACGGCCGCACCCGGGTGGACTTCTCCTCGTACACACCCCACTACTTCCTCCCGGGCCTGGACGCCGAGGCGTACCCGCGGGCGGCCGGGCTCCTCGCGTCCCTGGGCTTTCGCACGCTGTACGAGGCGGCGGCGATGGACCGCGCACTGGTCGGCTACCGACTCCCGGAGCATGTCGGGCGACGCCTGGGCGAACTGACCGAGCGGGGCTGCCGGTTCGGCACGCCGTCGGACGACGACCTGGTGGAACTCCTCGCGCTCGCCGGGAACCACTTCAACCCCGACTGGGCGCGCGCGATCCGGGAGTGTCTGGCCGCGGGCACGCCGCCGGACCGGATCGTCGTCGTCCGAAACCCCGCGGGCCGCCTGGCCGGGTGGGCCATGCACGGCGCCTACGAGTCGGTGGACGAGCGGTTCGGTCCGTTCGGCGTGCTGGAGGAGGCGCGCGGCACGGGACTCGGCGAGGTCCTGCTCCATCTGGTCCTGGAGCGGATGCGGGCGCGCGGCGCGCACTCGGCGTGGTTCCTGTGGACCGGCGAGCGGTCCCCGGCGGCCCGTCTCTACCGCAAGGCCGGTTTCACCACGACCCGGGTGTTCCGCGTCCTGCGCCGGGAGACCGCCTGATGACCCCCGCTCCTCACCCGACGGTGCCGGCCCGTCGCCCCCGCGGCCTGAGCCGGCGTCACTTCGCGCTCGCACTGCCCGCGGCGCTGCTCGCCACCGGCTGCGCCGCGCCGCGCCAGGGCACCGGGCGGCCCGGGGACCCGATCGTCCTCACCCTGCTGACCCACTACGCGAGCGGCGCGCTCAAGCGGGCCCTGCAAGGCCCCGTCGACGAGTGGAACGCCGGCCACGACCGGGTCAAGGTGCGGACCATGGCCGTCGAGTTCACCGACCTGCTGACCACGTTCATGGTCCGGCAGGCCGCGGGCCAGAGCGCCGACATCATCCACCCGTACTGCCTGTGGAACGGCCAGCTCGTCCAGGCGGGCGTGCTGCGGCCCGCACCGCCCGAGCACGCCGAGGAGATCAGACGCGGCTACGGCGCGGCCGCGGTCGGCTCCGCCTCGGTGGGAGGCAGGATCTACGGCTACCCCACCGAGGTGCAGACGTACGCGCTGTACTACAACAAGCGGCTGCTGCGCGAGGCCGGCGTCGACCGTCCCCCGCGTACCTGGCGGGAGTTGGAGGAGACGGCCCACCGCACCACCAGACGGGACCGCTACGGCAACACACTGGTCCAGGGGTTCGGGCTGTCGACCATCGACGACGCCACCACCGTCGGCCAGACGCTCGCCCTGCTCACCGCGGCCGGCGGGACGTTCGTCTCCGCGGACGGCAGGAGGACCGCCATCGACTCACCGGCCGGCCGGGCCGTGTTCGATCTGGAGCACCGCCTCGTCGCCCAGGGCGCGAGCGCTCCCGGCGTCAACGTCTACAAGGCGTTCCCGTCCGGCCAGGTGGCCATGGTGGTCAACGCCGGCTGGTGGACCGCGAACCTGAAGGAGCTGATGGGCGCGGCCTACCGCGACGTCGGCGTGGCCCCGCTGCCCCTGCCGGCCGCTCACGGCAAGCGCGCCACCCTCTCCACCGGCTTCATGCTCGGCGTCGACACGGCCAGCCGGCACCCCCGCGAGGCCTGGGAGTTCCTGCGCTGGCTGAACGCCCGGAAGGTGGGCGTGACGAGTGCCGGAAAGGGCGCGACAGCGACCCGGATGAGCCTGTTGCAGGTGTCGGCCGGCTCCATGACCGGCCGCGCCGACGACATGCGGACGCTCCTGGACGAGGGCGGCGACCCCAACCTGCGCCCCTTCCTCGAGGCGCTGGCCTACGCGGTGCCGGAGCCCAACGGACCCGGGGCGCAAGCGGCCAAGTCGCTGCTGCGCAAGAACATCGAGGCGTTGTGGACCGGCCAGCAGTCGGTCGACGCGGCACTGCGCGGCACCCGCCGCCAGGTCGACCAGGAGGTGTCACGCGCATGGTGAACGCCCTGGCGCCGGAGGCCACCGAGCGGGCGCACACGCGGCGCCCCGCCGGGCCCGACGGTGCCGTCGCCGACGGCCGCGACCGGGCCCGGCACCGCCAGGCCGTCGTCGCCTATCTCTTCCTGACACCGACGCTGCTGTTCTTCGCCGTCTTCCTGGTCCTGCCGCTCGGCTTCGCGCTGCTGCTGGCGCTGTCCCGCTGGGCCGGGTTCCGCCTCGGCGACATCGACCCGGTCGGCCTGGACAACTTCACCGGCCTCCTCGCCGACGGATCCACCTTCCTCACGCCGATCTTCACCAACACGCTGCTGTTCGCCCTGGGGACGGTGGCGCTCGCCCTCACCGGGGCCGTGCTCGTCGCCACCTGCATCGACAAGCTGCGGTTCCAAGGGCTGTGGCGCACCCTGTACTTCCTGCCGATCGTCACGACCGTCGTCGCCGTCGGCAACGTATGGAAGTACATGTACGAGCCCGGCGGGCTGGTCAACGGCGTCCTCAACGCCCTCGGGGCCGGCTCGGTCGCGTTCCTCCAGGACCCGGACACCGCGCTGCCCTCGGTCGTGGTCGTCCAGGCCTGGGCCTCGGTCGGCTCGGCGATCCTCATCCTGACCGCCGGGCTGAAGTCCATCCCGCAGTCGTACTACGAAGCCGCCGAGCTGGACGGCGCCGGACCCGTCACCGTCTTGTGGAAGATCACGCTGCCGCTGCTGCGGCCGTCCCTGCTGTTCGTGTGCGTCACCCAGTTCCTCACCGGCCTGCAGTCGTTCGCGCTGATCACCGTCATGACCAGGGGCGGCCCGGGTGACGCGACCAACGTGGCCGCGCTGGAGATGTACCGGCAGGCATTCGCCTATGGCGACTGGGGGACCGCGAGCGCCGCCGCCTTCGTGCTGTTCCTGGTGGTCCTCGTGATCACCCTGGCGCAGCTGTGGACGTTCCGGCGCAAGGGGGAGGACGCGTGATCCGCCGCCGCTTCCCGTGGCTGTCGTATCTGCTGGTCGTGACCGGCGCCGTGCTCACCGTGGTGCCGTTCCTCGACATGGTGATGACGTCCCTCAAGGGACCCGGCGAGGCCGGCACGCTGCCCTACCGGTTCCTGCCCGAGGCGTTCGACCTGTCCAACTACCGGGCGGCGTACGAGCAGCTCGACCTGCCGGTGCTCTTCCGCAACAGCGTCGTCGCCACCGCCACCATCACCGGATCGGTGCTGCTGACGTCGTCGCTGGCCGGCTACGCACTGGCCAAACTCCGGTTCCCGGGACGGGACTTCGTCTTCCGGCTGGTGCTGTCGACGATGATGTTCCCCCCGTTCCTGTTCTTCATCCCGCACTTCCTGATCCTCGCGCACTGGCCGCTGGCGGGCGGCAACGATGCGCTCGGGCGCGGCGGCGCGGGCCTGACCGCCGGCATCGCGGCCCTCGTCATGCCGTTCCTCGTCAACGGCTTCGGGATCTTCCTCACCCGGCAGTTCATGGTCGCGATCCCGGACGAGGTCCTGGAGGCCGCGCGCATCGACGGGGCCGGTGAATTCGCGGTGTGGTGGCGGATCGTGCTGCCGCAGACCAAGCCGGTCCTGCTGACCCTCGGCCTGCTGACCTTCGTCGACGCCTGGAACGAGTACATCTGGGCCCTGCTCGTCTCCACCGCCGACCCGGACGTGATGACCCTGCCCGTCGGTGTCCAGCTGCTACAGGACCACGTCGACCCCACGCGCACGATGCCCATCGTCATGGCCGGCCTGGTGCTGAGCGTCCTGCCGGTCCTCGCCCTCTTCCTGCTCCTGCAGAAGCACTACGTCCGAGGGGTCATGCTCAGTGGGCTCAAGTGAGGCGTGCGCGTGCGTGACCGGCGTGAGCGGTGAGGGCTCGCCCCCCGCCGCGTGATCCGCCGTGCCGCGGTCCTCCCGCGACCCCTTAACCGGCGCCGGGGCCCCCTGGGGGCCGTAGGGGTGTATTGCGTCAGCGCCCCTGCCTAGCCTCCGAAAGCGGAGGGGAAGCGGACCGGATGCCGTCCGGAGGTGGTCCGCACGGCCGAGCCCTCACTTCGATCTCGATCGGATGGCGCGCTGGTGAACAACGAAGAGCAACTGCTCGACTATCTCAGGCGGACCACCGCCGACCTGCGGGATACGCGGCGGCGGCTGCGCGAGAACGAGCAACGCGCGCACGGCCCGATCGCCGTCGTCGGCATCGGATGCCGCTACCCCGGCGGCGTCACCACCCCCGAGGAACTGTGGGACCTCCTCGCCACGGGAACCGACGCGGTGTCCGACTTCCCCGCCGACCGCGGCTGGGACGTGGACGCCCTGTACGACCCCGACCCGCAAACGCCCGGCAGAACCTACGCCCGCACCGGCGGATTCCTGTACGACGCCGCCGACTTCGACTACGACTTCTTCGGCATCAGCCCCCGCGAGGCCCTCGCCATGGACCCGCAGCAGCGGCTCCTGCTGGAGACCTCCCACGAGGCCTTCGAGCGGGCCGGTATCGTCCCGGCCACCCTGCGCGGCAGCCGCACCGGCGTGTTCGCCGGCGTGATGTACAACGACTACGCCACCCGCCTCACCTCCGTCCCCGACGACCTCGACGGCTACCTCGCCAACGGAAGCGCCGCCAGCATCGCCTCCGGACGCGTCGCCTACACCTTCGGCCTCGAAGGCCCGGTGGTCACCGTCGACACCGCCTGCTCCTCCTCACTGGTCGCCCTGCACTGGGCGGTGCGGGCCCTGCGGTCGGACGAGTGCTCGCTCGCCCTGGCCGGCGGCGTCACCGTGATGTCCACACCGGAGACGTTCATCGACTTCAGCCGGCAGCGCGGACTGGCCCCCGACGGCCGCTGCAAGGCGTTCGCCGCGGCGGCCGACGGCACCGGCTGGGGCGAGGGCGCCGGCATGCTCCTGCTGGAGCGGCTCGCCGACGCCCGGCGCAACGGCCATCCGGTGCTCGCCGTCGTCCGGGGCAGCGCGGTCAACTCCGACGGTGCCAGCAGCCGGCTGACCGCGCCCAACGGCCCCTCCCAGCAGCGGGTCATCCGGCAGGCGCTGGCCGGCGCCGGGCTCACCGCCGCCGACGTCGACGTGGTCGAGGCGCACGGCACCGGCACCTCCCTCGGCGACCCCATCGAGGCACAGGCGCTGCTCGCGACGTACGGCCGGGAACACCCCGCCGACCGGCCGCTGCTGCTGGGCTCGGTCAAGTCCAACCTCGGGCACACCCAGGCCGCCGCAGGCGTCGCCGGCGTCATCAAGATGGTGCTGGCCATGCGGCACGGCGAGGTCCCGCCCACCCTCCATGTCGACGCTCCCACCGACCAGGTCGACTGGAGCGCCGGTGCCGTCGAACTGGCCCTGGAACGGCGGCCGTGGCCCGACACCGGGCGGCCCCGCCGCGCCGCCGTCTCCTCCTTCGGTATCAGCGGTACCAACGCGCACGTGGTCCTCGAACAGGCGCCGGCCGACCCGGACCCGGCCGAGGACGCCGGCCACCCGCCCGCGCGGGACGGCGCCTGGATCCCGTGGACCGTCACCGGCCGCACCCGCCAGGCCCTCGCGGGACAGGTCGGGCGCCTGCGCGACCACCTCGAAGCGCACCCGGGCGCGCGCCCGGCCGACCTCGCCCTGGCACTGGCCACCACGCGCGCCCGTTTCGAGTACCGGGCCGTCGCCGTCGGCCGGGACACCGGGGAACTGCTCGCCGGACTCGCCGCCGCGACCCCGCTCACCCGGGTGGGCGGCCGGACGGCCTTCCTGTTCACCGGTCAGGGAGCGCAACGACCCGGCATGGGCCGGGCCCTGCACCGGGCCTTCCCCGCGTACGCGGCGGCCTTCGACGCGGTGTGCGCGCTCGCCGACCCCGCCCTGCCACGGCCGCTCGCCGAGGTGATCGACGACGACGCCGCTCTGCTCACCCGTACCGACTACGCGCAGATCGCCCTCTTCGCCACCGAAGTGGCCCTCTACCGCCTGCTGGAGTCCTGGGGCGTGACCCCCGACTACCTGGCCGGGCACTCCGTCGGCGAACTGGCCGCCGCCCACGTCGCCGGTGTGCTGTCCCTGCCGGACGCCGTCCGGCTGGTGCTGGCGCGCGGCGCCCTGATGGCGGCCCTGCCCGCGGGCGGGGCCATGGCCGCGCTGCGCGCCACGGAGGACGAGGTCGCCCCCCACCTGGACGACCGGGTCGGCCTCGCCGCCGTCAACGGCCCCCGCTCCGTGGTCGTCTCGGGTGCGGCCGAGGCCGTCGACGCCCTCGCCGCCCGCTTCGACCGGAGCAAGCGGCTGACCGTCTCGCACGCCTTCCACTCGCCGCTCATGGAACCGATGCTGGCCGACTTCGCCGACGTCGCCGCCGGGTGCTCCTTCGAACCGCCCCGCATCCCGATCGTCTCCACGCTCACCGGCGCCCTCGCCGAGCCCGGCCGGCTGACCGAACCCGGCCACTGGGTCGACCACGTCCGCCGGCCCGTCCGCTTCGCCCCCGCCCTGACCGCCCTGCACGAGCTGGGCGTCCGGGTGTTCCTGGAGGTCGGCCCGGACGCGGCCCTCACCGCCCTGGCCGGGGACTGCCTGCCCGAGGACAGCGTGACCATCGCCGGGCTGCGCCGCGACGGCGACGAGGAGCGCGACCTGGTCACGGCCGTGGCCCGGCTGCACGCGGCCGGCGCCCCCGTCGACTGGGAGGCCTTCCTCGCCCCCCACGCGGCCCGCCGCACCGACCTGCCCACCTACGCCTTCCAGCGGGAACGCCTCTGGCTGGAGGCCACCGCCAAAGGCACCGGCGACGCCGACGGCCTGGGGCAGCACGCCACCGGGCATCCGCTGCTGACCGCCGCGGCCGACCTGCCCGACACCGGGGGAGCGCTCCTCACCGGCCGGCTCTCGCGGGCCTCCCACCCGTGGCTGGCCGACCACACCGTCCACGGCACCGTGCTGCTGCCCGGTACCGCCTTCGTGGAGATGGCCCTGCGGGCGGCGGAGCACACCGGATGCGACACCGTGGACGAACTCACCCTGCACGCCCCGCTGATCCTGCCCGAGCGGGGTGCCCTCGCCGTACAGGCGGCCGTCGGCGGAGAACGGGACGGACGCCGGGAACTGACCGTCTGGTCCCGCCGCGCCGACACCCCCGACGCCCCGTGGACCCGCAACGCGGCCGGAGTCCTCACCAGCGCCCCGGCCGAGGCAGGCGCGTCCACCGAGGCCGCGCCGCCCGCCGGCGAGGCGCACCCCGCCCAGCCGACCGCCTGGCCGCCCCAGGGCGCCGAACCCGTCGACCTGGACGGCCTCTACCCGGACCTCGCCCGCACCGGCTACGGGTACGGCGAGAACTTCCAGGGGCTGCGCGCCATGTGGCGGCGCGGGGACGAGCTGTTCGCCGAGGCGGCCCTGCCCGAGGGCGCCCGCGCCACCGCCGGCGCGTTCGCCGTGCACCCGGCGCTCCTCGACGCCGTACTGCACGTCAACCTGCTGGACCTGCCCGGCGGACAGGCGGTGCTGCCGTTCGCCTGGGGCGGCGTCACGCTGCACGCGTCGGGCGCCGACACCCTGCGGCTGCACCTGACCCCGTCCGGTCCGCAGTCCGTCACCCTCGCCCTCGCCGACGGCTCCGGAGCACCGGTCGCGACCGTGCGCAGCCTGGTGGCCCGGCCCGTCACCGCCGAGCAGCTCGCCGGGGACGGCGACGACCCGCTGTACCGGGTCGACCTCGTCCCGGCGACGGCACCGGCCTCCCCGGGCCTGCCCGCCCTCGCGGTGTGCGGCCCGCGCGACGCCGCCGGGCTCGACGCGCCGCACCACCCGGACCTGGCCGCCCTGACCGCCGCAGGCCCGGTGCCGGACCTGGTGGTCCTGGCCGTACCGACCGCCCCCGACACGGCGGCGGACCTGCCCGCCCTGGTCCGGGAGCGGGTGCACGCCACCCTGCACACCCTGCGCGCATGGCAGTCCGAGGAGCGCTGCGCCGACAGCAGGCTCGCCGTGCTGCTGCGCGCCGGCGATCTGACCCACGCCCCCCTGTACGGCCTGGTCCGCGCCGCCCAGGCCGAGGATCCGGGCCGGTTCCTGCTGGTCGACAGCGACAGCGACGATGGGGCCGCCCTCCGCGCCGCCCTGGCCACCGCGCTCGCCTCCGGTGAACCGGAGGTGGCCGTACGCGACGGCGAGACCCGGCTGGCGCGACTGGCCCGCGCCAAACCCGGCGAGCCGCCCGCCTGGGACCCCGACGGCACCGTCCTGATCACCGGCGGCACCGGCGGCCTGGGCGCCCTGATCGCCCGTCATCTGGCCACCCGGCACGGCGTACGGCGCCTGCTGCTGGCCGGCCGCCGCGGCGCCGACGCCCCCGGCGCCGCCCGGCTGCGCGACGAACTCGCCGGGACGGGCGCCGAGGTGACCCTCGCGCGCTGTGACGCCGCCGACCGTGCCGAGCTGGCCGCGCTCTTCGCCGCACACGACGTACGGGCCGTGGTGCACGCCGCCGGCGTCGTCGACAACGGCGTGCTGGGCACCCTGGACACGGACCGGGTCGACCGGGTGCTGCGGCCCAAGGTGGACGCCGCCTGGAACCTGCACGAGCTGACCCGGGACAAGGACCTCTCGGCCTTCGTCCTGCTGTCCTCGGCGGCCGGTCTGCTGGTCGGCGGCGGCCAGGCCAACTACGCCGCCGCCAACACCTTCCTCGACGGACTCGCCGCCCACCGCCGCGCGCTCGGCCTGCCCGCCGTCTCCCTGGCATACGGCCTGTGGTCCGGCTCCGCCGGCATGAGCGCCGGCATCGACACGGCCGATCTGGAGCGGCTGCGCCGGCTCGGCCTGCCACCGCTCACCCCCGCCCAGGGGCTGCGCGCCCTCGACGCCAGCCTCGGCGGCGAGGACCCCGTCGTGGTGCCCGTACGCCTGGACGCCGCCGCGCTGCGCGCCCGGCCGGACGGCGTACCCGCGCTGCTGCGCGGCCTGGTGCGGCCCGCCCGGCGGCGCGGCACCGAGCCCGCCACCACCGACCCCGCCGGCTCCTGGCGCGAGCGGCTCGCGCCGCTGCCGGACGGCGACCGCGACCGCGCCCTGCTGGAGCTGGTCCGCACCCACGTCGCCGCCGTGCTCGGACACCCCGCACCGGAGTCGGTCGACCCGGGGCGCGCCTTCCAGGAGATGGGCTTCGACTCGCTCGCCGCCGTCGAGCTGCGCAACCTCCTCGCGGGCGCCACCGGCCTGACCCTGCCGGCCACGCTCGTCTTCGACCAGCCCACACCGCTCGCCCTCGCCACCCACCTCAAGACCGCGCTCGTGCCCGGACCGGCCGACCTCACCCGGTCGGCGCTGGCCGAGCTGGACCGCCTCGAAGCCGCGCTGCACGCCCTGCCCGACCAGGACGGCAGCCACCTCCGCGTCACCGCACGCCTCGAAGCGCTGCTGCGCGACTGGCAGGACACCCACGGCCGCCCCACCGCGGCCGAGGCGGCGGAGGACTTCCGCGAAGCCAGCGACGACGAACTCTTCGCCAGGATCGACAACGAACTGGGAGCCCAGTGATGGAAGACTCCGCCACGGCCGGCAAGCTCCGCGACTATCTCAAGCGGGCCACGACCGAGCTGGAGCGCAGCCGCCGCCGCGTACGGGAGCTGGAGGAGCAGGACCGCGAGCCCGTCGCCATCATCGGCATGGGCTGCCGCTACCCGGGCGGGGTGCGCACCCCGGAGGACCTGTGGCGTGTCGTCGACGAGGGCGTCGACGTCGTCACCGAGTTCCCCACCGACCGCGGCTGGGACGTCGAGGCGATCTACGACCCCGAACCCGGCGCCCCCGGCAAGACCTACGTCCGCCACGGTGGGTTCCTGCACGACGCCGCCGAGTGCGACCCCGCCTTCTTCGGCATCAGCCCCAAGGACGCCCCCGGCACCGACCCCCAGCAGCGGCTGCTGCTGGAGGTGTCCTGGGAGGCATTCGAACGCGCCGGGATCGACCCGGCCACGGTGAAGGGCACCCCGACCGGTGTCTTCGTCGGCCTGATGCACCACGACTACGTGGGCGGCACCATATCCGGCAGCATCGTCTCCGGCCGCATCGCCTACACCCTCGGCCTGGAGGGGCCCGCGGTCACCATGGACACCGCCTGCTCCTCCTCCCTGGTGGCGCTGCACTCGGCGATCCGGTCGCTGCGCAAGGGCGAGTGCTCCCTGGCGCTGGCGGGCGGCGCCGCCGTCATGGCCAGCCCCGAGATGTTCATCGAGTTCAGCGAGCGTCGCGCGCTGTCCCCCGACGGCCGCTGCCACTCCTTCTCCGACGACGCCGCGGGCGCCGCCTGGGCCGAGGGCGCCGGCATGCTGCTCGTGGAGCGGCTGTCCGACGCCCGCCGCAACGGCCACGAGGTCCTCGCCGTCGTCCGCGGCTCCGCCGTCAACCAGGACGGGGCCTCCAACGGCCTGACCGCGCCCAGCGGCCCGGCCCAGATCCGCGTCATCCGGCAGGCCCTCGCCGACGCGCAGCTCGCCCCGCACCACATCGACGCGGTCGAGGCGCACGGCACCGGCACCACCCTCGGCGACCCCATCGAGGCCCAGGCCGTCATCGCCGCCTACGGGCAGGACCGCCCGGAGGGACGGCCGGTCTGGCTCGGTTCCATCAAGTCCAACATGGGCCACCCGCAGGCGGCGGCCGGCGTCGGCGCCATCATCAAGACGGTCATGGCCATGCGTCACGGCACCCTGCCCCGCACCCTGCACGCCGAGAACCCCAGCACCGCCGTCGACTGGAGCGCCGGCGAGGTCCGGCTGCTCACCGAGGCCCGCCCCTGGGACACCCCCGACGGACGCCCGCGCCGCGCCGGTGTCTCCTCCTTCGGCATCTCCGGCACCAACGCCCACACCATCCTGGAGGAGGCGCCGCCCGCCGAGCCCGAGCCCACCGCCCCCGAGCGCGCCGCGCTGCCCGTCATACCGTGGGTGCTGTCCGGCAAGGGCGCCGACGCCGTCCAGCGGCAGGCGGAGCGGCTGCTCGCGGTCGCCGGCGACCTCGACCCCTACGACGTCGGATACTCGCTGGCCACCACCCGCACCCTGTTCCCGCACCGGGCCGCCGTCACCGGCCGCGACCGGGACGAGCTGCTGGCCGCGCTGCGCGCCGTCGCCGACGGCGGTCACCCGGCCGTGGCGGCGCCCGAACCCGGCCGGCTCGGCATGCTGTTCTCCGGCCAGGGCTCCCAGCGGCCCGGCATGGGCCGCACCCTGCACGCCGCGTTCCCGGTGTTCGCCGCCGCCTTCGACGAGATCTGCGCCGCCTTCGACGCCCACCTCGAACGGCCGCTGCGCGAGGTGATGTTCGACCAGGACGCGGACGACCCCGCCACCGCGCCGCTGTATCGCACCGGCTACACCCAGGCGGCCCTGTTCACCTTCGAGACCGCCCTGTACCGGCTGCTGGAGCACTGGGGCATCCGCCCCGACCTGCTCGCCGGACACTCCATCGGCGAGGTCGTCGCCGCACACGTCGCCGGCGTCCTGGACCTGGCGGACGCCGTCGCCCTGGTCGCCGCCCGCGGCCGGCTGATGCAGGAACTGCCCGCCGGTGGCGCGATGGTGTCCCTGCTCGCCACCGAGGCCGAGGTCAGGGCGCTGCTCACCGACGGCGTCGACATCGCCGCCGTCAACGGCCCACGCGCGGTGGTGATCTCCGGCGACGAGGAGGCCGTACTCGCCGTCGCCGCGCGGACGGAGAAGAGCACCCGGCTGAAGGTCTCGCACGCCTTCCACTCCCACCGCATGGACCCCATGCTCGAGGAGTTCCGTGCCGTGCTGGCCGGCCTCACCTTCCACGAACCCGCCCTGACGGTCGTCTCCAACGTCACCGGCCGCCCGGCCACCGAACTCACCTCGCCCGACTACTGGGTACGGCACGTCCGCGAGGCCGTCCGCTTCCACGACGGGATCACCGCCCTGGCCGCCGAGGGCGCCACCCGCTTCCTGGAGATCGGCCCCGACTCGGTGCTCACCAACCTGGCCCAGGACGTGGTGCCCGACGTCATCGGCACCCAGCGCCGCGACCGCGCCGAGGACGCCGCCCTCCTCGACGCCGTCTGCCGGCTGCACCTGACCGGCACCGGACCCGACTGGCCGACCCTGTTCACCGGGGGCCGCAGGGTCACGCTGCCCACCTATCCGTTCCGCCGCGACCGGCACTGGGAGGACGCCCCCATCCTGCAGGCCGAACGCTCCGCCGCCGCCGGGGCGGGCGGGGACGCGGCCGATCCGTTCTGGGAGCTGGTCCGGGAACAGGACGTGAGCGCGGTCGCCGCCACCCTCGGCGTCGCCGACGAGACGTCCGTCGCCGCCGTCGTACCGGCCCTCGCGGCCTGGCACGAGCAGCGGCGGACCAACGCCGCCGCCGACGGCTGGCGCTACCGCGTCACCTGGGAGCCGCTGGCACCCCCCGCCACCCCGGCGCTCGGCGGCCACTGGCTGGCCGTCGTCGCCGACGGCGACGGCGACCCGTGGACGACCGCTGTCCTGACCGGACTCACCGACCGGGGTCTGGCCGTCGACACCCTCGCGGTACCGGACACGGCCGGCCGCCCGGAACTCGCCGGGCTGCTCACCGGCCACGGTGAGGTCGACGGCGTCCTGTCCCTCCTGGCGCCGGTCACCGCGCCCACCGCCACCGCCGCGCTCGTCCAGGCACTGGGGGACGCCGGGGTCACCGCCCCGCTGTGGTGCGCCACCCGCGACGCCGTCGCCCACGGCACCGCCGGCGCCGTCACCGGCCTCGCTCAGGCGCCCGTGTGGGGCCTCGGCCGGGTCGCCGCCCTGGAACACCCCGACCGCTGGGGCGGACTGGTCGACCTGCCCGCCGAGATCGGACCGCAGGTCACCGCCCGGCTGGCCGCGCTGCTCGGCGACGCCGGCGGCGAGGACCAGGTCGTCGTCCGCGAGTCCGGCACCTACGGCCGGCGCCTGGAGCACGCCCCGGCCCGGCCCGGCGCCCCCTGGAAACCCTCCGGCACGGTACTGGTCACCGGTGCCACGGGCGCGGTCGGCACCGCCGTCGCCCGCCGCCTCGCCGCCGAGGGCGCCCACCACCTGCTGCTGGTCTCCCGTCGCGGAGCCGACGCGCCCGGCGCCACCGACCTGGTCCGCGAACTCACCGCCACCGGCGCCGAGGTGACCCTCGCCGCCTGCGACGTCACCGACCGGCAGGCACTGACCGCACTGCTGGACTCCGTCCCCGAGGAGCACCCCCTCACCGCGGTCCTGCACCTGGCCGGGGTCCTCGACGACGGCGTCCTGGACGCGCTGACCCCCGAACGCCTCACCGGCGTCCTCGCCCCCAAGGCCGACGCCGCCCGCCATCTGCACGAACTGACCGCGGACCGCGACCTGTCGGCGTTCGTGCTGTTCTCCTCCCTGACCGCCACCGTCGGCGGCGCGGGACAGGCCAACTACGCCGCCGCCAACGCCTACCTCGACGCCCTCGCCGAACACCGGCGCGCGGCCGGACTGCCCGCCACCTCCGTGGCCTGGGGACCCTGGGGCGGCGACGGCATGGCCGCCCACGGCGTCGTCCGCTCGGCCGCCCGGGCGATGGGCATGACCCCGCTCGACCCCGACCGCGCCCTCACCGCCCTCGGCCGCGCGCTGGCCGGCGGCGACACCACCGTCACCGTCGCCGACGTCGACTGGTCGGTGTTCGCTCCCGCGTTCACCGCCACCCGGCCCAGCGCCCTGCTGTCCGCGCTGCCCGAGGCGCGGCGCGGCGCGGACGGCCAGGCCCGGACGAGCGCGGTCGACGGGTTCGCCGAGAAGCTCGCCGGACTCACCGGCGGCGAACGCGACCGCGCCCTGCAGGACCTGGTGTGCTCCCAGGCCGCCGCGGTCCTCGGCTATGCCAGCGCCGACGCGGTCGAACCGGCCACCGCCTTCCGCGACCTCGGCTTCGACTCGCTCACCTCCGTCGACCTGCGCAACCGCATCAGCGGCGCCGCCGGAGTACCCCTGCCGGCCACGCTCATCTTCGACTACGCCACCCCCGCCGCCCTGGCCAAGCACCTGGGCACCGAACTCGCGGGCGCCGACACCTCCGTGGACTCCGTCGTCGCCGAACTGGACCGGGTCGCGGCCCGGCTCGGCGACCTCACCGCCGAGGACATCGAACAGGGACGGATCACCACCCGGCTGCAGTCCCTGCTGGGCGAGCTGAACAAGACCCTCGGCCAGGACACCGACGCCGTCGCCGGACGGCTCCAAGACGCCTCCGCCGACGACGTCTTCGCCTTCATCGACAACGAACTCGGCTCGGCGTGAGGCGACCCGCCCCCCACCCCTCGGGCCGATCGCGGTCCACCTCTTCGCACAGGAGTGGCGACACCCGATGACCAACGACGACAAGCTGCTCTCCTACCTCAAGCGGGTCTCCGCCGACCTCGCCCAGACCCGTCAGCGGCTGCGCGAGGTGGAGACCCAGGACCGGGAACCCATCGCCATCGTCGGGATGAGCTGCCGCTTCCCCGGCGGCGTCACCACCCCGGAGGAGTTCTGGCGGCTCGTCCACGACGGCACCGACGCCATCGGGGACTTCCCCGAGGACCGCGGCTGGGACGTCGACGCGCTCTACGACCCCGACCCGGACGCCACCGGCAAGAGCTACGTCAGACGCGGCGGGTTCCTCGACGACGCGGCCGGGTTCGAGCCGGACTTCTTCGGCATCAGCCCCCGCGAGGCGGTCGCGATGGACCCCCAGCAGCGGCTCCTGCTGGAGGTGTCGTGGGAGGCCCTGGAACGCGCCCGGATCGCCCCCGACACGGTGCACGGCACCCGGATCGGGGTGTTCGCCGGCACCAACGGCCAGGACTACAAGGACCTGCTGGCGAAGTCGGCGCAGGACGGCGAGGCCGCGCTCGGCACCGGCGTGCTGGCCGCCGTGATCTCCGGCCGCATCTCCTACACCCTCGGCCTGGAGGGCCCGGCCGTCACCATCGACACCGCCTGCTCCTCCGCGCTCGTCGCCGTCCACCTGGCCGTCCAGGCACTGCGCGCCAAGGAGTGCACCCTCGCCCTGGCCGGCGGCGCCACCGTGATGTCCACGCCGGGCAACTTCATCGCCTTCTCCCGGCAGCGCGGCCTCGCCCCCGACGGCCGCTGCAAGTCCTTCGCGGACACCGCCGACGGCACCGGCTGGAGCGAGGGCGCCGGCATGCTGCTGCTGGAACGCCTCTCCGACGCCCGCCGCAACGGCCACGAGGTGCTGGCCGTCGTCCGCGGCTCCGCCGTCAACCAGGACGGCGCCTCCAACGGTCTCACCGCCCCCAACGGCCCCTCCCAGCAGCGCGTCATCCGGGCCGCGCTGGCCTCCGCCGGGCTCGGACCGGCCGACGTGGACCTGCTGGAGGCACACGGCACCGGCACCACCCTCGGCGACCCGATCGAGGCGCAGGCCCTGCTGGCCACCTACGGCCAGGACCGCTCCGCCGACGCCCCGCTGTGGCTCGGCTCGGTCAAGTCCAACATCGGACACACCCAGGCCGCCGCCGGTGTCGCGGGCCTCGTCAAGGCGGTCATGGCGATACGCCGGCGCGTCCTGCCGAAGACCCTGCACGCCGACGAGCCCTCCACCAAGGTCGACTGGGCCCAGGGCCGGGTCCGGCTGCTGACCGAGAACCGGCCGTGGACCGACCCCGGCCGCCCGCGCCGCGCCGCCGTCTCCTCCTTCGGCGCCAGCGGCACCAACGCGCACACCATCGTCGAGGAGGCCCCCGCCGAAGACCCGGCGGACACCGCGCCCGAGCCGCGCACCGCACCGCCGCTGCTGCCCTGGGTGATCTCCGGCCGCACCGAAGGAGCCCTGCGCGAGCAGGCCGCCCGGCTGGCCGCCGCCGCGCCCGGCCTGGACCCCGTCGACGTGGCGCACTCCCTGGCCGCGACCCGCACCGCCCAACCCTGCCGCGCCGTCGTCCTCGGCGGCGACGGCGACGCGCTCACGGCCGCCCTGGCCGAGGTCGCCGAGGGCGGCCGGGGCATCGCCTCGGGCCGGGTCCGCAAGGGACAGACCGCCTTCCTGTTCACCGGACAGGGCGCCCAGCGCGCCGGCATGGGTCGCGAACTGCACGCCCACTTCCCGGTGTTCGCCCGCGCCTTCGACGAGATCTGCGCCCTGACCGGCGACGGCGAACTGCGCGACCTCGTCCTCGGCGACGACCCCGAGCCGCTGAACCGCACCGCCCGCACCCAGACCGCCCTGTTCGCCTACGAGGTCGCCCTGTACCGGCTGGTGGAGTCCTGGGGGCTGACCCCCGACTACCTGGCCGGGCACTCCGTCGGTGAGATCGCCGCCGCGCACGTGGCGGGCGTGCTGGACCTGAAGGACGCCACCACGCTGGTGGCCGCGCGCGGCCGGCTCATGCAGGCACTGCCCGAGGGCGGCGCCATGATCGCCGTACGCGCCACCGAGGACCAGGTCCGCCCGCTGCTCACCGCCCGGGTCGCCGTCGCGGCCGTCAACGGCCCCGACTCCGTGGTGATCTCCGGAGACGCCGACGAGGCCGAGGCGGTGGCCGCCCACTTCGACAAGAGCCGGCGGCTGAAGGTCTCGCACGCCTTCCACTCCCCGCTGATGGAACCGATGCTGGCCGAGTTCCGGTCGGTCGCCGAGTCCCTGACCTTCCACCGGGCCACCGTGCCGGTGGTCTCCAACGTCACCGGCGCCCTCGCCGGCCAGGACCTCGCCGACCCCGGCTACTGGGTGCGGCACGTGCGCGAGGCCGTCCGCTTCCACGACGGGATCCGCGCCCTCGCCGCCGAGGGCGTCACCCGCTACCTCGAAGTCGGCCCGGACGCGGTGCTGACGGCCATGGCCCGCGAGTGCCTGGCCACCGGCGGCAGCGACGCCGACGCCGTGCTGGCCGCCGCCGGCCGCCGCGCGCGCGACGAGACGGAGACCCTGCTCACCGCCCTGGCCCGGCTGTACGTCGGCGGGGCCGCCGTGGACTGGACCGCGCTGTTCACCGGCGCCCGCACCGTCGCCCTGCCCACCACCGCCTTCCGGCGCGAGCGGTTCTGGCCCGAGAGCGCCGCACAGGTCGGCGACGTCGGCTCGGCCGGACTCGACCCCGCCGACCATCCGCTGCTCGGCGCGGCCACCGTGCTCGCCGGCACCGACGGCGCCGTGCTCACCGGCCGGCTGTCCGTGCGCACCCACCCCTGGCTCGCCGACCACGTCGTCGGCGGCTCGGTCGTCGTCCCCGGCACCGCCATGGTCGAACTCGCCGTCCGCGCCGGAGACCAGGCCGGCTGCGCGCGCCTGGAGGAACTCGCCCTGGAAGTACCGCTGGTGCTGCCGCCCGACGACGGCGTCCGCGTCCAGGTCGCCGTCGGGGCACCGGACCCGTCCGGCATCCGCACCGTGCACGTGTACGCCCGCGCCGAGAGCCTGCCGGCCGACGAACCCTGGACCCTGCACGCCTCCGGCCTCCTCGCCGCCGCCACCGACACCCCGGGCGGCCGCCTGGACGTCTGGCCCCCCGAGGACGCCGAACCGCTCGACATCACCGGCCTGTACGAGCGGCACGCCGCCGCGGGACTGCGCTACGGGCCCGCCTTCCGCGCCCTGACCGCCGCCTGGCGGCGCGGCGACGAACTGTTCGCCGAGGTGCGGCTGCCGGACCGACCCGCCGCCGACGCCCCCCGCTTCGGCCTGCATCCGGCCGCCTTCGACGCGGCCCTGCACGCACCGGCCCTGCTCGGCGACGGCTCCGCCGACGACACCGCCCGGCTGCCCTTCCTGTTCGAGGGCGTCACCCTGCACGCCGTCGGCGCCGCCACGCTGCGGGCCCGGCTGACCCCCACCGGCCCCCACTCCTTCGCCGTCGACCTGGCCGACGCCACGGGCGCCCCCGTCGCCACCGTCACCTCGCTCGCCTCCCGCCCGCTCACCCACCTGCGCGCCGCCCGCGACACCACCGCCGACGCCCTGCTCACCCTCGACTGGCAGCCGCTCACCCTGGAACCGGACGCCCCCGACACCGACCACCGGGTACTGCACAGCACACCGGGCACGGACATCACCGCCGTACGGCAGGCGCTGCACACCGTGCTGGCGGCCCTCCAGGACGACGACCCGCGCCCGCTGGCCGTCGTCACCCACGGCGCGGTCGGCGTCGCCGGGGAGGACGTACCCGACCTGGCCGGCGCGGCCGTCTGGGGCCTGGTGCGCTCCGCGCAGTCGGAGAACCCCGACCGGTTCGTGCTGCTCGACCTCGAACCGGGCGCCGACGCCACGGCCGTACTGCCCGCCGCGCTCGCCGCCGGCGAACCGCAGCTCGCGATACGCTCCGGCACCGCCCACGCCGCCCGGCTCGTACGCGCCGAACTCCCGCCCGAAGCACCCGACTTGCGCCTCGACCCCGACGGAACCGTGCTACTCACCGGCGCCACCGGAGGCCTCGGCCCGGTGATCGCACGCCATCTGGTCACCGCCCACGGCGTTCGCCACCTCGCCCTGCTCAGCCGGTCGGGCACCGCCGACGGCCTGATCGCCGAACTCGCCGCCCTCGGCGCCACGGCCACCGCCCACGCCTGCGACCTCGCCGACCGCGACCGCCTCGCCACCGTCCTGACCGGCATCACGGCCGACCGGCCGCTCACCGCGGTCGTGCACGCGGCCGGTGTCCTCGACGACGGCGTGGTCTCCTCGCTCACCCCCGAACGGATCGACACCGTCCTCGCGCCGAAGGCACTCGGCGCCCTGCACCTGCACGAACTGACCTCCGGGCTCTCGGCGTTCGTGCTGTTCTCGTCCGTCGCCGGCACCGTCGGCGCCCCCGGCCAGGGCAACTACGCCGCCGCCAACGCCCTCCTGGACGCCCTCGCCGCGCACCGCCACGCCCAGGGCGCCCCCGCCCTGTCGCTGGCCTGGGGGCCCTGGGCTCCGACGGGCGGCATGACCGGCACCCTCGACGACGCCGACCGCGCCCGTATGACCCGCGGCGGCATGACCGCCCTGACCGCCGAGGAGGGCACCGCCCTGTTCGACCGGGCGCTGCGGTCCGGCCGCCCCGCCCTCACACCGGTGCGGTTCAACCCGCCCGCGTTGCGCGCCCAGGGCGCCGGCCTCGCACCCGTCCTGCGGGCGCTGGCCGGCCGCTCGGCCCGCCGGGCCGCCGCCGCCGAGGGTGCCGACGTCACCTTCGCCGAACGTATCGCCGCCCTCGGCGAGGAGGAGCGCGCCGAGGCGCTGCTGCACACGGTCCGCACCCACGTCGCCGTCGTGCTCGGGCACGCCGACCCCGGCGACGTGGACGCCGAACGGGCCTTCAAGGACCTCGGCTTCGACTCGCTCGCCGCCATCGAACTGCGCAACTCCCTCTCCGCCGAGGTCGGCAGGCGCCTGCCCGCCACGCTCGTCTTCGACCACCCGTCGCCCGAGGCGCTCGCCGGCCACCTCGCCACCCTGGTCACCGGCGCGCGCGGCGAGGGACGCCGCGAACGTCGTACGACCCGGCCGCGCGCGGACGAACCCCTGGCGATCGTCGGTCTGGCGTGCCGCTACCCGGGCGACGTCCGCACCCCGGACGACCTGTGGCGGCTGGTCGCCGACGGTACCGACGCCATCAGCCCGTTCCCCGCGAACCGGGGCTGGGACGTGGACCGCCTGGTCGACCCCACCCGGCAGCGCCCCGACACCTCCTACGTCGCCGAGGGCGGATTCCTGCATGACGCGGGCGAGTTCGACGCCGCGTTCTTCGGCATCAGCCCCAAGGAAGCCCTCGTCATGGACCCCCAGCAGCGGTTGCTGCTGGAGACGTCCTGGCAGGCGCTGGAGAGCGCGGGCATCGACCCGCACACCCTCAAGGGCAGCCGCACCGGCGTGTTCGCCGGAGTGCAGTACCACGACTACTTCGGCAGCTTCGGCTCCGGCAGCATCATCTCCGGCCGGGTCGCCTACACCCTCGGCCTGGAGGGCCCCTCGCTCTCCGTGGACACCGCCTGCTCCTCCTCGCTGGTGGCGCTGCACCTGGCCGCCCAGTCGCTCCGCCAGGGCGAGTCCACCCTCGCCCTGGTCGGCGGCGTCGCCGTCATGGCCACCCCCGAGACGTTCGTCGAGTTCAGCAGGCAGGGCGCACTCGCCCCCGACGCCCGCACCCGCGCCTTCGCCGACGCCGCCGGCGGCACGGTGTGGGGCGAGGGCGTCGGCGTCCTCGTCGTCGAACGCCTCTCCGACGCCCGGCGCAACGGCCACGAGGTCCTCGCCGTCGTCCGCGGCACCGCCGTCAACCAGGACGGCGCCTCCAACGGCCTGACCGCCCCCAACGGCCCCTCCCAGGAACGCGTCATCCTCGAAGCCCTGCGCAACGCCCGTCTGACCACCGCCGACGTGGACGTGGTGGAGGCACATGGCACGGGCACCACCCTGGGCGACCCGATCGAGGCGCAGGCGCTGCTGGCCACCTACGGCCAGGACCGGCCCGCCGACACCCCCCTGTGGCTCGGCTCGGTCAAGTCCAACATCGGGCACACCCAGGCCGCGGCCGGCGTCGCCGGCGTCATCAAGATGGTCATGGCGATGCGCAACGGCATCCTGCCCGCCACCCTGCACGTGGACGCGCCGTCCACCAAGGTCGACTGGGACGCGGGCGCCGTACGGCTGCTGACCGAACAGCGGCAGTGGCCGGAGCACGGCCGCCCTCGCCGCGCGGGAGTGTCCTCCTTCGGCATCAGCGGCACCAACGCCCACGTCATCCTCGAACAGGCACCGCACACCCCGGTGCCCACCGAACCCGGCCGGACCGACCCCCAGGGCCCGGCCGTGCCCTGGCTGCTCACCGCCAAGACGCCCGCCGCGCTCGCCGGTCAGGCCGCCGCGCTCCTCGGCCACCTCCAGACCCACCCCGGCCTCGACCCGTCCGACGTCGGCTGGTCGCTGGCCACCACCCGCGCCCGCTTCCCGTACCGGGCCTCCCTCACCGGAGCCGACCAGGCCGAACTGCGCGAAGCCCTGGCCGCCCTGGCAGACGGCGGCACCGCCCGCAACCTCGTCGAAGGCACCGCGGCCGGCCGCGCCCGGCCCGTGTTCGTCTTCCCCGGCCAGGGCTCCCAGTGGCCCGGCATGGCGACCGAACTCCTCGACAGCTCACCGGTGTTCGCCGACCGGATGGCCGAGTGCGCCGCAGCCCTGGCGCCCCACACCGACTGGGACTTCTCCACCGAGCTGCGCGGCGACCCCGAGCGCGTGGACATCGTCCAGCCGCTGCTGTGGGCCGTCATGGTGTCCCTGGCGCACACCTGGAGCGCCTACGGCGTCACCCCGGCCGCCGTCATCGGCCACTCCCAGGGCGAGATCGCCGCCGCCTGCGCGGTCGGCGCCCTCTCCCTGGAGGACGGAGCCCGCGTCGTCGCCCTGCGCTCCCGCGCCATCGCCGAACTGCTGTCCGGCTCCGGCGGCATGATGTCCGTCGGCGAGGGCGCCGACGCGGTCCGCGCCCGGCTCACCGCCTGGGAGGGCCGGCTGTCGGTCGCCGCCGTCAACGGCGCCGCCTCCACCGTGGTGTCCGGCGACCCCGACGCCCTCGCCGAACTCCTCGAACGGCTGCGGTCGGAGAAGGTCCGCGCCAAGCGCCTCCCCGTCGACTACGCCTCCCACAGCGCCCACGTCGAGACCCTGCGCGAGCGCCTGGCGGAGGTCCTCGACGGCATCGAACCGCGCGGCACCCGGGTGCCGTTCTACTCCACCGTCACCGGTGGCCCCCTCGACACCGCCGGACTGGACGCCGGGTACTGGTACCGCAACCTGCGCGGAACCGTGCTGTTCGAGGAGGCGGTACGCGCCGCCGTCGCCGACGGGCACCGCCTGTTCATCGAGTCCAGCCCGCACCCGGTGCTCACCGTGGGCATCCAGGAGACCGACGAAGCGGTGGCAGCCGTCGGCTCGCTGCGCCGCGACGAGGGCGGCCGGGACCGGCTGCTGACCGCCCTGGGCGAGGCGTTCACCCAGGGCGCCGCGGTCGACTGGGCCGCCGTCGCCGAGGGCCGCCGACCGCGCCGCGTCCCGCTGCCCGGCTACGCCTTCCAGCACGAGTGGTACTGGCTCGACAGCACCGCCGGCGGCGCCGACGTCACCTCCGCCGGGCTCGCCCCCACCGACCACGCCCTGCTGGGCGCCGCGATGGTACGGGCGGACAGCGAGGGCGCCGTCCTCACCGGACGCCTCTCGCCGGGCGTCCAGCCCTGGCTGGAGGACCACCGGGTCGGTGGCCGGCTGCTCTTCCCCGGCACCGGGCACCTGGAGCTGGTGCTGCGCGCCGGCGACCAGGTCGGCTGCGGCGACATCACCGAACTCACCCTGCACGCCCCGCTGGTGCTGCCCGACCACGGCGCCGTGCAGCTCCAGGTCGTCGTCGGGCCACCCGAGGGACCGACCCGGCCGGTCACCGTCTGGTCGCGTCCGGAGAGCCCCGACGAGGACCTGCCCTGGACCCGGCACGCCGACGGCCTGCTCGCCCCGACCGGCACCCTCCCCGCCACCGCCGACACGCTCACCGCGTGGCCACCGCGAGGCGCCGAACCCGTACCGCTCGACGGCCTGTACGACGAACTCGCCGCTCTCGGCCTCGGCTACGGGCCCCTGTTCCAGGGCCTGCGCGCCGCCTGGCGCACCGAGGACGGCCTGTACGCCGAGGTCGCCACCGACGCGGCACCCGACGGCTTCGCACTGCACCCGGCCCTGTCGGACGCCGCCCTGCACACCGTCGGCCTCACCGACGCCGCGGGCGAGGAGGCGCTGCTGCCCTTCGCCTGGTCCGGGGTACGCCTGTACGCCACCGGCGCGACCGCGCTGCGCGTCCGCGTCCGGCACCTCGGCACGGGCACCGTCGCCCTCCTGCTCGCCGACCCCGAGGGCGCGCCGGTCGCCACCGTCGACTCGCTGACCCTGCGGCCCCTGCGCACCGAGGCGCTGCCCGCCGCGGCCCGCTCGGCCCGCGCGGGCGCCCTGTACCGCGTCGACTGGGTACCGGCCCCGCCGCCCGCGACGCCCGTCGCCGCCCTGGAGGTGGTCCGGGTCCGGCCCGCAGTGAGCGCCGCCGAGACCCGGGCGGTCGTCGGCACGGTCTTGGACGAGGTGCGCGCCCACCTCGCCGACGACCGCCTCGCCGACACCACCCTCGTCGTCGTCACCGGCACCGACCCGGCGGGTGCCGCGGCCGGCGGCCTGGTCCGCTCCGCCCAGTCGGAGAACCCCGGCCGCATCGTGCTGATCGAGGCCGCCCCCGGTGAGGAGCCGCACCCCGAACGCCTCGCCGAGGCCGTGGCCACCGGCGAACCCCACCTGGCCTTCCACGCCGGCACCTGGCAGGTACCCCGCCTGACCCGCGTCCCCACCGCCGCCCCGGCCCCGGCCGCCGCAGAGGAAACCAACGGGATCGACACAACCGACGGGAGCCGCGCCGACGGCACCCGCCTCGGCGCCGGTACCGTGCTGCTCACCGGGGCCACCGGTGCGCTCGGCCGGATCCTCGCCCGTCATCTGGTCGCCGAGCGGCACGTCCGGCATCTGCTGCTGCTCAGCCGACGCGGCGCCGACGCCGACCTGGTCGCCGAACTCGGCGCTCTCGGCGCCGAGGTGACGAGCGTCGCCTGCGATGTCGCCGACCGCGCCGCGCTCGCCGCCGCGCTGGACGCCGTACCGGCCGACCGGCCGCTGACCGCCGTGATCCACGCGGCCGGTGTCCTCGCCGACGGCGTGCTGACCTCCCTGACCCCCGAGCGCCTCGACACGGTGTTCCGGCCGAAGGCCGACGCCGCCTGGAACCTGCACGAACTCACCGCGGACCTGGACCTGTCGGCGTTCGTGCTGTTCTCCTCCTCCGCCGCCACCCTCGGTTCGCCCGGCCAGGCCAACTACGCCGCCGCCAACGCCTACCTCGACGCGCTCGCCGTACACCGCCGTACCCTCGGACTGCCCGCGCACTCCCTGGCCTGGGGCCTGTGGGCGCAGACCGGCGGTATGACCGGCACCCTCGACGAGACGGACCTCACGCGCATCGCCCGCGGTGGCGTCGCCCCCCTGGAGACCGCGGAGGGCGTCGCCCTCTTCGACGCCGCCCTGCGCGGCGACGACCCCGCCGTCCTGCCGATGAAGCTCGACACGGGCTCGCTGCGCGCCCAGGGCGACGACCTGCCCGCGCTACTGCGCACCCTGGTGCCCGTGCGCCGGGCCGGTGCGGCCACCGGACGCACCGCGGACGGCGGCGCCGACGCCCTGCGCGAGCGGCTCGCCGGGCTGCCGGAGGCCGAGCGGGAACCGTTCCTCACCGAACTCGTGCGGAACCACGTCGCGAGCATCCTCGGCTACCGCTCCGCCCAGGACGTCGGCCGCGCCCTGGCCTTCCGGGAGCTCGGCTTCGACTCGCTGGCGGCCGTCGAACTGCGCAACCGGCTCTCCACGGCGACCGGCCTGCGACTCCCGGCCACCCTCGTCTTCGACCACCCCACCCCCGCCGAACTCGCCGGCCATCTGCTCGGCGAACTCACCGGCACCCTCGCCGGGACCACCGCCCGCACGGCACCCCGGGGCGGTACGGCCGACGAACCGATCGCCGTCGTCGGCATGGCCTGCCGCTACCCCGGCAACATCGCCTCGCCGGAGGACCTGTGGCGGCTGGTGGCCGAAGGCCGCGACGCGGTCGGCGAGTTCCCCACCGACCGCGGCTGGGACGTGGAGAACCTGTACGACCCGACCCTGGACCGCCCCGGCACCAGCTACACCCGGCACGGCGCCTTCCTGTACGACGCCGCCGACTTCGACCCCGCCTTCTTCGCCATGGACGACGAGGAGGCCCTGGTCACCGACCCGCAGCAGCGGCTGCTGCTGGAGACCTCCTGGGAGGCGCTCGAACGCGCCTCGATCGACCCGGCCGGCCTGCGCGGCTCCGACACCGGTGTCTTCGCGGGCGTGATGTACCACGACTACTTCGGCAGCTACGGCTCCGGCAGCGTGGTCTCCGGCCGCGTCGCCTACACCCTCGGGCTGCAGGGCCCCACGCTCAGCGTCGACACCGCCTGCTCCTCGTCGCTGGTGGCGCTGCACCTGGCCGCCCAGTCGCTGCGCCAGGGCGACTGCTCGCTGGCGCTGGCCGGGGGAGTGACCGTCATGGCGACCCCGGGCACCTTCGTGGAGTTCAGCCGGCACCGGGGTCTGTCCCGCGACGGCCGCTGCCGCCCCTTCGCGGACGCCGCCGACGGCACCGGCTTCGGCGAGGGAGCCGGTGTCCTGCTGCTGGAACGGCTCTCCGACGCCCGCCGCAACGGCCGCCGGATCCTCGCGGTGCTGCGCGGCACCGCCGTCAACCAGGACGGCGCCTCCAACGGCATCAGCGCTCCCAGCGGCCCCGCCCAGCAGCGCGTCATCCGTCGCGCCCTGGAAGCGGCCGGCGTCGAGGCCGCCGAGGTCGACGTGGTCGAGGCGCACGGCACCGGCACCACCCTCGGCGACCCCATCGAGGCCCAGGCGCTGATCGCCACCTACGGCGCCGAGCACACCGGGGAACGGCCGCTGTGGCTCGGCTCGGTCAAGTCCAACCTGGGCCACACCCAGGCCGCCGCCGGGGTCGCCGGCGTCATCAAGATGGTCGAGGCCATCCGCAACGAGACGCTGCCGGCCAGCCTGGGCGTCGACCGGCCCTCCCGGCACGTGGACTGGGAGGGCTCCGGCGTCCGCCTGCTCACCGAATCCCGCCCCTGGCCCGACCCCGGCCGTCCGCGCCGCGCGGGCGTGTCCTCCTTCGGCATCTCCGGCACCAACGCCCACGTCATCGTCGAGGCCGCGCCGACCGTGGAGGACGCGGCGGCCGCGCCCACCGGAGGACCCGCGCCCGCGCCCGCCGTCCCGTCCGCCGAGGACCCCGCCGCCCCGCCGGCCGGCGTGGTGCCGTGGCTGCTCTCGGGCCACACCCCTGACGCCCTGCGCGCCCAGGCGGCCCGGCTGCTGGAGCACCTGTCCGCGGCCCCGGACCCGGACCCCCTTCGTCTCGCCGGCGCGCTCGCGCACTCCCGGGCCCGGCTCGGCCACCGGGCCGCCGTCCTCGGCCGCACCCGGGACGAACTGACCGCCGGTGTCCGGGCCGTGGCCGAGGGCCGCACACCCCCGGCCGGCGTGCTCGGTGCCGCGACCGACGGCAGGCTCGCCCTCCTCTTCTCCGGCCAGGGCTCGCAACTGCCCGCCATGGGCAGCCGTCTCGCGGCGGCCTTCCCCGTCTTCGCCACCGCCTTCGACGAGGTCCGGGCCCTGCTGGACCCGCTGCTGGACCGGCCGCTCGCCGACGTCCTCGACTCCGCCGAACTCCTGGAGCGCACCGAGTACACCCAGCCCGCGCTGTTCGCCGTCGAAGTGGCCCTGTTCCGGCTGCTGGAGTCGTTCGGTGTCCGGCCCGACCTGCTCGCCGGGCACTCCGTCGGCGAGTTCGCGGCCGCCCATGTCGCGGGCGTACTCGACCTCGCCGACGCCTGCACCCTCGTCGCCGCCCGCGGACGGCTGATGCAGGCGCTGCCCGAGGGCGGCGCGATGATCGCCGTACGCGCCACCGAGGACGAGGTCATGCCCCTGCTGCGCGACGGGGTGGGGATCGCCGCCGTCAACGGACCCGCGTCCGTGGTCGTCTCCGGGCCCGCCCCGGCGGCCCGCGCACTGGCCGCCCGCTTCGAGCGCACCAGGGAACTGGCCGTCAGCCACGCCTTCCACTCGTCCCTGATGGAGCCGATGCTCGACGAGTTCCGCGAGGTCGCCGCCACACTGTCGTACGGCACACCGCGCATCCCGCTGGTGTCCGCCCTGACCGGCGCCCCCGCCGCCCCCGGCGACCTGGCCACGCCCGAGTACTGGGTGCGGCACGCCCGCGAGGCCGTCCGCTTCGCCGACGCCGTCACCGCCCTGCACACGGCGGGCGCCCGGCACTTCGCCGAGGTCGGCCCGGGCAGCGCGCTGACCGCGGCGGCCGGGGAGTGCCTGCCCGACGGGACCGCCGTCGTACCGCTGCTGCGCAAGGACCGCGAGGAGCCCGAGGCCCTGCTCACCGCTCTCGCCACCCTGCACACGCACGGCACGACCGTCGACTGGACCACCCTGCTGACCCACCGCGACGGCCACGATCTGCCCACCTACGCCTTCCAGCGCAGCCGACACTGGACGACCGGCGAGCCCGGCCTGCCGCGCCCGGCCGCCGACCACCCGCTGCTGGGCACCGCCGTCGAACTCGCCGGCGCCGACGGCACCCTGTACACCGGCCGGCTCTCCCTCGCCGACCATCCGTGGCTGGCCGACCACAGCGTCGGCGGGGTGCCGCTGCTGCCGGGCACCGCCTTCGTGGAGATGGCCCTCGCCGCAGGCGGCCGTACCGGCTGCGGCACGCTGGAGGAACTCACCGTCACCGAACCACTGGTCCTGCCCGAGGACGGAGCCGTCCGCCTGCAGAGCACGGTGGGCGAGCCGGACGCGGACGGCGCCCGCGCCTTCCACGTGTACGCCGCCACCGCCGACGGCGACCCCTGGACCACCCACGCCACCGGCGTGCTGCGCCCCGGCGAGGACCGGCCCGGCCACGAACTCACCGCCTGGCCGCCACCCGGCGCCGAACCGGTCGACCTGGCCGGCGTCTACGAACGGCTGGCGGAACTGGGCGCCGAGTACGGCCCCCGGTTCCAGGGCCTGCGCGCGGCCTGGCGGCACGGCGACGAGGTGTACGCCGAGGTCGCCGTGCCCACCGACACCGGCGCGTTCGGCCTCCACCCGGCGCTGTTCGACGCCGCCCTGCACGCCATCGGGCTGCGCGCCGGAGCCGAGGAGCGCATGACGCTGCCCTTCGCCTGGAACGGGGTGGAGCTGTACACATGCGGGGCGGGCACCCTGCGGGCGCGGATCACCCCGGCCGGCGCGGGCGCCGTACGCCTCGAGGTGGCCGACGAGACCGGCCGTCCGGTGGCGCGGGTGGCGTCCCTGTCCTTGCGGGAACTGGATCCGGAGCGGATCGCGGCGGCCGCCGCGGGCGGACACGACGACCTGTTCGCCCTCGACTGGGTGGCCGCCCGCGTGCCCGCCGCCCCGCAGGCCGGGCGGTGGACCGTACTCGGCGCCGACGACGAGCAGGCGGCGGACGTCCTGGCCGGTGCCCTGGCCGGCGAGGTCGCCGGGATCGCCGTCGCCGCCGACCTCGCCCAGGCCGCCGAACAGAGCCCCGACACCCTGGTCCTCCCGCACACCGGCGGCGACGGCCCGGACGCCGTCCGGGCCGGTGTCCGACGGCTGCTCACCCGGGTGCGGGACTGGCTGGCCGACACCCGGTTCGCCGACACTACCCTGGTGGTGGTCACCCGAGGCGCGAGCGGCCCCGCATCCGAGGACATCACCGACCCCGGCGCCGCCGCCGCATGGGGCCTGATCCGCTCCGCCCAGTCCGAGCACCCCGACCGCCTGGTCCTCGCCGATCTGGACGACACGGACGCCTCCCGCCGTCTGCTGCCCTCCGCCGTCGCCACCGGCGAACCGCAACTCGCCCTGCGAAACGGCGCGGTGAGCGTCCCCCGGCTGGTGCGCGCGCCCCGCCTCCCCGAGGCCGCCCCGGCCGACTGGTCCGGCGGCGTGCTGATCACCGGCGGTACCGGCGCCCTGGGCCGGCTGGTCGCCCGGCACCTGGTCACCGCGCACGGCGCCGACCGGCTGGTGCTGCTCAGCCGCGGCGGCCCCCAGGCACCCGGCGCGGCCGGGCTGGCCGAGGAACTGACCGCGCTCGGCGCCCAGGTGAGCGTCGTCGCCTGCGACGCCGCCGACCGTGCCGCCCTCGCCCGGGTCCTGGACGAGCACCCGGTCTCCGCGGTCGTGCACACCGCGGGCGTCCTCGCCGACGCCGTCCTGACCTCGCTCACCCCCGAGCGGCTGGACGCGGCGCTGCGGCCGAAGCTGGACGCCGCCTGGCACCTGCACGAACTGACCCGCCAACGGCCGCTGACAGCCTTCGTGCTGTTCTCCTCCGCCGCCGGCCTGCTCGGCAGCCCCGGCCAGTCCGGCTACGCCGCCGGCAACACCTTCCTCGACGCCCTCGCCGCCCACCGCCGGGCGCTCGGCCTGCCGGCCGTGTCGCTCGCCTGGGGAGCCTGGGCGGGCAGCGGCGGCATGGCCGACCGGCTCGGCGACACCGACGCCCGGCGCATGGCCTCCGGCGGTGTGCACGCCCTGGACGCGCACGCGGGGCTCGCCCTGTTCGACGCGGGCGTGGGCCGTGCCGAACCGGTCCTGCTGCCCGCCCGCCTGGACCTCACCCCGCGCGACGCCGCCCGCGTCGCCCCGCTGCTGCGCTCCCTGGTGCGGGCGCCGCGCCGGACCGGTGCCGGGGCGTCGGCCACCTCCACGGCACTGCGCCGCGAACTGGCCCCGCTCGCACCGCCGGAACGGACCGAACGGCTGCTGCGGCTGGTGCGTGAGACGGCCCGGCTGGTGCTCGGTGTCGAGGAGTTCGCACACGAACTGCCCTTCAAGGACCTCGGTTTCGACTCGCTGACCGCCGTCGAGTTCCGCAACCGGCTCAACGAGGCCACCGGGCTGCGGCTGACCGCCACGCTCGTCTTCGACCACCCCACCCCGGCCGCGCTCACCGAACACCTCGCCGCCGAACTGGCCCCGCGCACCGCCGACGGCCCGCGTGAGGAGGAGGACACCGTGCGGGCCGCGCTCGCCGCCATCCCGGTGGGGCGGCTCCGCGAGGCGGGCCTGCTGGACAGCCTGCTCGAACTCGCCGGGCTGCGGCCGGCACCCCAGCCGGCGGCGGCCGGCGGTACCGGCCGCGCGTCGATCGACGCGATGGACGCCGAGAGCCTGATCAACATGGCGCTCGACGACCTCCTCGGCGACGACGACGCCCTGTGACACGACACGCGACCGGGACCATCACGGGGAACGTGACCAGGAACACGACGAGGAAGAGGACCATGGCCGAGTCCGAGAAGCCGGACACCAGGATGGTCGAGGCACTGCGCGCCTCGCTGAAGGAGATCGAGCGGCTGCGGGAACGCAACCGCGCGCTGGACGCGGCGGCCCGGGAACCGGTCGCGATCGTCGGCATGGCCTGCCGCTACCCCGGCGGTGTCCGCTCACCCGAGGAGCTGTGGCGCCTGGTCGCGGACGGCGGGGAGGGCATCACCCCCTTCCCCGAGGACCGCGGCTGGGACCCGGGCCTGTACGACCCGACGCCCGGTGTCCCGGGCCGCTCGTACACTCGCGAGGGCGGATTCCTGCACGACGCGGGCGACTTCGACGCCGCCTTCTTCGGTATCTCCCCGAACGAGGCCCTCGTCATGGACCCGCAGCAGCGGCTGCTGCTCGAAGGGTCCTGGGAGGCGCTGGAGAACGCCGGCATCGACCCCGTGTCGCTGCGCGGCAGCCGCACCGGTGTCTTCGCGGGCGTCATGTACCACGACTACTTCGGCAGCTTCGGCTCCGGCAGCATCGTCTCCGGCCGGGTCGCCTACACCCTCGGCCTGGAGGGCCCCACCCTCAGCGTCGACACCGCCTGCTCCTCCTCCCTCGTCACCCTGCACCTGGCCGCGCAGGCGCTCCGGCAGGGCGAGTGCACCCTGGCGCTGGCCGGGGGAGTGACCGTGATGGCCTCGCCGGGCACCTATGTGGAGTTCAGCAGGCAGGGCGCCCTCTCCCCGGACGGACGCTGCCGCTCCTTCGCCGACGACGCGGACGGCACCGGCTTCTCCGAGGGACTGGGTGTCCTCGTGCTGGAGCGGTTGAGTGATGCGCGGCGTCTGGGTCATGAGGTGTTGGCGGTGGTGCGGGGTTCGGCGGTCAACCAGGATGGTGCGTCCAATGGTCTGACGGCGCCGAATGGTCCGTCGCAGCAGCGGGTGATCCGGCAGGCGTTGGGGGCGGCGCGGTTGTCGGCGGGGGATGTGGATGTGGTGGAGGGGCATGGGACGGGGACGACGCTGGGGGATCCGATCGAGGCGCAGGCGTTGTTGGCGACGTATGGGCGTGATCGTGCGGCCGGAATTCCGTTGTGGCTGGGGTCGGTGAAGTCGAATCTGGGGCATACGCAGGCGGCGGCCGGTGTCGCGGGTGTGATCAAGATGGTGATGGCGATGCGGCACGGGGTGTTGCCGCGGACGCTGCATGTGGAGCGGCCGTCGACGAAGGTGGACTGGGGTGAGGGTGCGGTGCGTCTGCTGACCGAGGAGCGGCCGTGGCCGCGGTCGGGGCGTCCGCGCCGGGCGGCTGTCTCCTCGTTCGGGATCAGCGGCACCAACGCGCACACCATCCTCGAGGAGGCACCCGCCGCGGACCACCTCCCGCACGACACCGAACCCGAGGCACCGGCGGTCCTCTGGCCCCTGTCCGCCCGTTCCGCGGCGGCCCTCCCCGCACAGGCCGAGCGCCTGCGCGCGTTCCTGGCCGACCGGCCCGACCTGCACCCGGCGGCCGTCGCCCGCGCCCTCGGCACCCGGCGCACCGCCTTCGACCACCGCGCCGCCGTCACCGGCACCGACCGCGACCAGCTGCTGGCCGGACTGGAAGCGCTCGCGGCCGGGACACCCGCCCCCACGGCCACGACCGGCAGGGCCCGGCCCGGAACGCGTACGGCGTTCCTGTTCACCGGCCAGGGCGCCCAGCGCCTGGGCATGGGGCTCGAACTGCGCGACCGCTACCCGGTGTTCGCCGCCGCCTTCGACGAGATCGACGCCCGGCTCGGCCTGGACCTGGCCGGGCTGCTGGCGGGCGACGACGCCGACGCCGTCCACCGCACGCGGTACGCGCAGCCGGCCCTGTTCGCCTTCGAGGTCGCCCTGTTCCGGCTGCTGGAGTCCTTCGGGGTACGGCCCGACGTGCTGGCCGGGCACTCCGTCGGGGAACTCGCCGCCGCCCACGTGGCCGGTGTCCTCGACCTGGACGACGCGTGCACCCTCGTCGCCGCCCGGGGCCGGTTGATGCAGGCACTGCCGGAAGGCGGCGCGATGGTGGCCGTACAGGCGGGGGAGGACGAGGTACGGCCGCTGCTGGACGACCGGGTCGGGCTGGCCGCGGTCAACGGCCCCGCCGCCGTGGTCCTCTCGGGAGAGGAGGAGGCGGTGCTCGCCGCCGCGGCGGGCTTCGCCAAGACCCGACGGCTCACCGTCTCCCACGCCTTCCACTCACCCCTGATGGACGGGATGCTCGACGAATTCCGCTCCGTGGCACAGAAGTTGACCTACCATCCGCCACGCCTCCCGGTGGTCTCCGCCCTCACCGGCCGCCTCGCAGGGGACGGGGAACTGTGCGACCCCGACCACTGGGTGCGGCACGTGCGGCAGACCGTCCGCTTCGCCGACGCCGTCGCGGCCCTCGCCGCCTTTGGCGTCGGCCGCTTCGTCGAACTGGGTCCCGACGCGGTCCTGACCGGCCTCGCCCGGGAGTGCCCGCAGACCGAGGGCGCCGTCCTCGTCGCCCTCGGCAGGCGCCACGGCGGCGAGCCCGCCGCCCTCGCCCTCGGCCTCGCCCGTCTGTACGCCGACGGACTCGCCCCGGACTGGGCCGCGCTGTTCCCGGGCACGGCCCGCGCCGAGCTGCCCACCTACGCCTTCCGGCCCGAGCGGTACTGGATCGACGCCGACGTGGCCCTCACCATGGGCCCGCGGCCGGAGCCCGCGGCGACCGAGGCGAGCGCGCCTGCCGAGCCGTTGCCGTGGCGGCTGGCCGATGCCTTGCCCGAGGAGCGGCAGGCGCTGCTGACCGATGTGATCCGCGCGCAGACGGCCGCGGTACTCGGCCACGCGGGACCGGAGGCCGTCGAGCCCGACGCCGTCTTCCTGGAACTCGGCATGGACTCCGTCTCGGCGGCCGAACTGCGCGCCGCCCTCGGTACCGCCCTGGGCGTCACGCTGCCGGCCGGTGCCGTCTTCGACCACCGCACCCCGGCCGCCCTCGCCGCCGCCCTGCACGCACGGCCGGCCGGCGGCGGCCCGGACCCGGACCACGGCGCCGCAGACCTCGAATCGGTCGGCGGGCTGGTGCGGCGCGCGACGGCCGACGGGCGGATGCCGCGCGCCATCGACCTGCTGCGCACCGTCGCCGACATCCTGCCGTCCTTCTCCTGCGCGGCCGAGTTGGGTGACATCCCCGACCCGGTGCGGCTGGCCACCGGCGACGCCTACCCGCGGCTCGTCTGCCTGCCCTCCCCGATGGCACTGGGCGGCGCCCACCAGTACGCCCGTTTCGCCCGGCACTTCCAGGGCCGCCGGGACGTCCTGGTCCCCGCGGTGCCCGGCTTCGGTCCCGGCGAGGCACTGCCGGTCTCCGTGGAAGCGGTGGTGGAGGTGCTGGTCGAGGGCGTCCGGCGGGCCTGCCCGGACGACCGCCCCTACACGCTCGTCGGCTACTCGTCCGGCGGCCAGTTCGCGCACGCGGTCGCCGAGATCATGGAGAAGGCCGGACAGCCGGCCTCCGGCGTGGTGCTGCTGGACACCTATGTGCCCGGGGACGACGGCAAGGACGAACTGTGGCGGCAGATGTTCGCCGGCATGCTGGACCGCGAGTCGGCGCTCGGCGGCTTCGGCACCGCCCGCCTCGCCGCGATGAGCCGCTACAGCGACCTCATCCAGCACTGCCTGCCCGGCGCCCTGACGGCGCCGGTGCTGTTCGTACGGCCCGAGGAGTCCTTCGCCACCGGCGCCGACACCGACGACTGGCGGGCCGCCTGGCCCGGGGCACACGAGCCGGTCGACGTGCCCGGCACCCACTTCACGATCCTGGAGGACCGGGCGCGGACCACCGCAGAGGCGGTCGAGTCGTGGCTGACCCGAGGGGCGTCCGGCTGAGCGAACGGGCGCGCCGGCGAACGGGTGTGCGGCCACGGGGCGCGGCGGTCGAAAGGCCGTCCGCGCCCCAGTGGATTTCTCACCCGCCGGCCTCGCGGAAATGCGCCAACCATGCCTGGATATCACACCGGATACTGTCCGGATCGACACCTAATCGAAAGGCGATTTCATCCGCCGCCATTTCCGGCTGCCAGTCGCTGCGCTGGAGTGCCAGCCACATTGTCGTGCCGCGGGGACCGCACCGGTGCCGCTTTCCGGTACGCCCGGAGAGCAGCTCCAGACATCCGTCCGGCCGGACCTGCGCGGTCAGTTCGTCATCAGGTCGCATCCCGTTCCGAGCCTCCGTGCTCTGCGCGTTTCTTCTTCGTGGCCAAGGGCGTGCTCGCCGTTGCGGCCATGGAAGTTCGCATCTTTGGTGGACTTCTCCGACGGCTCCGACGGTACCCGTACCGACGCCCGAGGACACGGGTGCGAGCTGAACCGTTCGCAGGGGAGTCAGATATTCGGACAGCGGTGGGGTCGCCTATTCGGGCGTGGGAAGTTTCCTCGTCCTTGACAGCGGACCGGAAATGCGGCAACGGGGCGTCCGGCCAAACCTGGCGTGCCGAGGTAGAGAAACCTCTACCTCGAACCGGCCGGAGAATGCCAGTGTGCCGCGGCCGTGGAGTTCCTAATGTGGTCCGCAGACGTCGCGTGAGAAGCGCGTTATCTCATAGGGGAGCCCGAGTGCACACTTCACAGGACCTCCGCCGAGCGGAGGCGGTACGGCTGGACGCCGTGTCGAAGACCTACGGCCGGGGAGACAGCCGGGTCGCCGCCCTCCGTGGGCTCACCATGAGCTTCGCCGACGGCACCTTCACCGCCGTGATGGGGCCGTCCGGGTCGGGCAAGAGCACCTTCCTGCACTGCGCCGCGGGACTGGTCCAGCCCAGCACCGGCACGGTAACCGTCGGCGGCACCGATCTCTCCGGCCTGGACGACACCGCGCTGACCAAGCTGCGCCGCGACCGGATCGGCTTCATCTTCCAGGCCTTCAACCTGCTGCCCGCGCTGACGGTCATGCAGAACATCACGCTGCCGCTGCAACTGGCCGGACAGCGGCCCGACAAGGGCCTGATCCGCAACGTCGTCCAGCGCGTGGGTCTGGCCGAGCGGCTCGGCCACCTGCCGTCCGAACTGTCCGGCGGTCAGCAGCAGCGCGTCGCCATCGCCCGCGCCCTGGTGACCCGGCCCGCCGTGGTCTTCGCCGACGAGCCCACCGGCGCCCTCGACACCCGCACCGCCGCGTCCGTGCTGGGCCTGCTGCGCGAGTCCGTCGATACCGCCCGCCAGACGCTGGTCATGGTCACCCACGACCCGGTGGCGGCCTCCTACGCCGACCGCGTGGTCTTCCTCGCGGACGGCGCGTTCGCCGGTGAACTGCACCGGCCGACGGCCGACGCCGTGGCCGCCCGGATGACCAGGCTCGGCGCCTGGGAGGACGACACCCACCGGCAGAGCACCCCGCAGGCCTCGGGAGGGCGGTACTGATGTGGCGCCTGGCACTACGCACCCTGAAGTTCCGCAGGACGAGCTTCATCGCGACCTTCCTCGCCATGTTCCTCGGCGCCGCGATCGTCATCGGCTGCGGCGGCCTGATGGAGACGGGCGTCCGCATGGCGGCCGACCCGCAGCGCCTGGGCGGCGCCCCGGTCGTCGTCACCGGAGACCAGACCTACGACTCCTCCGCCCTGACGGAGCGTCACCGCATCGACCCCGCTCTCGTCGGGAAGGTGGCCGGCGCGGACGGCGTGCGCGAGGCCGTCGCGGACGTGTCGTTCCCGGCCACCGTGTTGCACAAGGGCAAGCCGGTGACCGGCAAGTCCGGCTCCTACGGCCACGGCTGGGCGAGCGCCTCGCTCACCCCCTATACCCTCGCCGCCGGTGGATCCCCCGCCGCCGGCGGCGAGGCCGTCCTCGACGCGGAACTCGCCCGGCGCGCCGGAGCACACCCCGGGTCCACGGTCGAGATCGTCGTCAAGGGCACCACCCGGCGGTTCCGGGTCAGCGGCATCGCCGAGCAGCGCGGTGACCACAACCCCGACGCCGCCGTGTTCTTCACGGACGACGAGGCGCGCACCCTTGCCGGCGGCCGCATCGACTCCATCGGCGTGCTGCCCGCGCCCGGCGCCCGCGTCGCCGCCGTGGCGGACGCCGTGCGCTCGGCCGTCGGCGACCGCGCCGAGGTGCTCACCGGGGAGCGCCGGGGCCTGGCCGAACTGCCCGGCACCCTCTCCAGCCGGCGCACCGTCGTCATCCTGGCCGCGGTCTTCGGCTCCTCCGTCGTGCTGATCGTCATGTTCGGTGTCGCCTCCACCCTCGGCCTCTCCCTCCAGCAACGCGTCCGGGAGATGGCCCTGCTGCGCGCCGTCGGCTCCACGCCCAAGCAACTGCGGCGGATGATCCTCAGCGAGACGGCCGTCCTGTCGGTGGCGTCCGTGCTGCTCGCCCTGCTGCCCGGATACGCCATCGGGCGGCTGCTGTTCGGGGTGCTGACCGCCAGCGGCGTGGTGTCTTCCGCGATCACCTACCACGCCGGCCGGATCCCGATGGCCGTCGGAGCGCTCGTCACCGTCCTGGCCGCGGCCGGCGCCACCCGTTTCGCCGGACGGCGCGCGGCCCGCACCGAGCCCGTCGCCGCCCTCGCCGAAGCCGAGGCCGCCACCCGCTGGTTCAGCGTGCCCCGGCTGCTCCTCGCGCTGTTCTTCCTCGTCAACGGCATCGGCCTGGCGATCGCCACCGCCACCGTGATGGACGACGGACCCACCCTCGCCAGCACCGCCGGCCCCGCCTCCGTACTGTTCTGCGTCGGCCTCGCCCTGCTCGCCCCCGGCCTCACCAAGGCGCTGGTGGCACTGCTGCGGCTGCCGGTGCGCGCGTTCTCCGGACTCTCCGGCCAGTTGGCGCTGCGCAACGCCGCCACCGCCAACGTCCGCATGGCGGGCGCCGTCGCGCCGATCGTCCTGCTCGTCGGCATCGCCACCGGCACCCTGTACATGCAGTCCACCGAGGACCACGTCTCCCGCAGCTCCTACGACCGCAACATCCTCGCCGACTACGTCCTCGACTCCACCACGGGCGGCTTCGCACCCGACGTCGTCGACCGGGTCCGCACCACATCCGGGGTGGCCGCGGCCTCCGAACTGGTCACCAGCCGCGGCTTCGTGGACCGCCCGGACGGCCCCGCCGACGTCGACCTGCGCGGGGTCTCCGCCGCCGGAGTCCGGCAGAGCCTGGACCTGCCCATGGTGGCCGGCTCCCTCGACCGGCTGCGCGGCGACACCGTGGCCCTCTCCGACCGCAAGGCCCGCGCCTACGGCGTGACGGTCGGCGACCGGCTGCCGATGCACCTCGGCGACGGCAGCGCCGTACGGCCCACCGTCGTCGCGCTGTACGCCGACAACCCCAAGCAGGAATATCTGACGCTGCCCGCGGCGAGCCTCGCCCCGCACACCGGCGACGGACTGCCGCACCAGATCCTGGTCCGCGCCGAGGCCGGCGCCGCCACCGCGGTCCACGGCCGGCTCGCCGCGCTGGCCGCGCGGGTGCCCGGCACCGAACTCGACGACAGCTCCTCGCTGGCCGGCCGGAACAACCAGATCCAGCAGATCCTGGTGTCCGCCAACTACACGATCGTCGCCATGATCGTGGGGTACGCCGCGATCACCGTGGTCAACACCCTCGTGTCGGTCACCCGCAAACGGCGCGCGGAGTTCGGCCTCCAGCGGCTCACCGGAGCCACCCGCGCCCAGGTGCTCGGCATGCTGACCGTCGAGGGCGTGCTGATCGCCGTCATCGCCACCGTCCTCGGCACCATCGCCTCGGCGACGACCATCGTCCCCTACAGCTACGTCAAGAGCGGTTCGTATCTGCCCTCCGGTTCCATCGGCATCTACCTGGCCATCGTCGGCGGGTCGCTGGTGCTGGTGTTCGGCGCCACGCTGCTGCCCTCCTGGCGCGGCATGCGCAGCCCCGCCGTGGACACGGTGAAGGCCGCGTGAGCCACCCCCCGGCCGGGCCGTCCCCGCTCCCCCCGGGCGGGGGCGGCCCCTCCCTCATCGGCGCCGCCGAATGGGACCATGACGGTATGAAGCCTGTGCCGGTCACGTGGCGCGGCCTACTCGGCCGCGCCACCGTGGACACCCTGGTCGGCGTCGCGATCGCCACCGGGGCCCTGCTGTCGATCCTCCTGTTCGTCACCACGACCTACTTCACCATCCTGTGCCTGATCGGCATCGGGTTCCTCGCGCTGCCCTACCTGACGGCGGCGGTGCGCCGGCTGTGCGACCTCAACCGGCGCGCGGCCGCGCGCTACGGCGTCCCGGTCGAGCGGCCCTACCGGCCCGAGCCGCAGGACGTCGAGAGGGACATCGTCGGCTGGACCCGCCGCTGCAAATGGATCCTCGCCGACCCCGCGACCTGGCGGGACCTGCTGTGGCTGCTGCTCAACTGCGTGGTGGGCCTGACCGGGTTCGTGCCGGGCGCCCTGCTGTACTACGCGGGGGAGGGGCTGTTCCTGGCCTGCGGCCTGTGGCGGCCCCTCGCGGACGACGGGCAGGGCCGCTGGTACGCCTTCGTCACGGTCGACAGCTGGCCGGCCGCGTTCGCCGCGGCCCTCGCGGCACTCGTCGTGTTCACCGGCTGGGTGTTCCTCGGACCGCTCACGCTCAAGGGGTACGCCTACTTCGTCCGCCTTCTGCTCGGCCCGACCCGGCGGTCCCAACTCGCCCTGCGGGTACGGCACCTGTCGGAGACCCGGTCCGGCGCCCTCGACATCCAGGCCGCCGAACTGCGCCGCATCGAACGGGACCTGCACGACGGCGCCCAGGCCCGACTCGTCAGCCTGGGCCTCCAACTCGGCGCGGTGGAGCGCAAGATGAGCCGAGACCCGGAAGAGGCGCGGCTCATGCTGCGGCAGGCGCGCACCTCCTCCGTGCAGGCCCTGCGCGAACTGCGCGACCTGGTCCGCGGCATCCACCCGCCGGTCCTCGCCGAACGGGGCCTGCCCGACGCCCTGCGCGCCCTGGGACTGGCCAGCCCGCTCGACGTCACCGTGGTGGCCGACCTGCCCGACCGGATGCCCGACCCGGTCGAGTCCGCCGTCTACTTCACGGTGTCGGAGCTGCTCACCAACGCCCTCAAACACGCCGACGCCCAGCACATCGAGGTCGTCGCCTGGTGCGAGGACGGCACCCTGCACACCCGCGTCACCGACGACGGCCGCGGCGGTGCCGACGCCTCGGCCGGGAGCGGTCTGGAAGGCATCCGACGGCGGCTGGCATCCTTTGACGGGGTCCTGGAGATCGACAGCCCCCAGGGCGGTCCGACCGTGATGAAGCTGGAGCTACCGTGCGCGTTGTCCTCGCCGAAGACCTCTTCCTCCTGAGGCAGGGAATCATCCAACTGCTGGAGGCCTACGGCTTCGAGGTGGTCGCCGCCGTCGACAACGGCACGGACCTCGCCGCCGCCATCACCCGGCACCGGCCCGACGTGGCCGTCGTCGACGTACGACTGCCGCCCACCTTCACCACCGAGGGCCTTGAGGCCGCCCTGCGCGCCCGCCGCGAACAGCCCGGCCTGCCGATCCTCGTCCTCTCCCAGCACGTCGAGCAGATGTACGCCCGCGAACTGCTGGCCGACGGCACCGGCGGCATCGGCTATCTGCTCAAGGACAGCGTGCTGGACGACGAGCAGTTCATCGACGCCGTACGACGGGTCGCGGCAGGCGGCACCGCCATGGACCCGGCCGTCGTCGCCCAGCTGATGACCAGCCACTCCCGGGACGAACCGCTGGCCGCGCTCACCGGACGCGAACGCGAGGTGCTGGAACTCATGGCCGAGGGCTGCTCGAACACGGCGATCGCCCAGCGGCTCACCGTCACCGAGGGCGCGGCCGCCAAGCACATCTCCAACATCTTCAGCAAGCTGATGCTGCCGCCGTCGAGCGACAGCAACCGGCGTGTCCTCGCGGTGCTCGCCTACCTCAACGCCTGATCCCCGAGCGCCTCTTGGGGCGGCTAGGGGTGGCCAGCCGCGCCGGGACTGCGGAAGACTGCCGATGCACACGCCGTGCCCGCGCCGCAGCCGCCGCCAGGAAGGACACACCCGCCCCATGAGCACGCTCGCCGACCACGACCGCCTCTGGATCCGCCGCTACCACCCCCGTCCGGACGCGGCGGCCAGAGTGGTGTGCCTGCCGCACGCGGGTGGCTCGGCGTCCTTCTACCACCCGGTCTCGGCGCGCATGCCGGCCTCCGTCGACGTGCTCGCCGTGCAGTACCCGGGGCGCCAGGACCGGCGCGGCGAACCGTGCGTCCCGAGCATCGGCGAACTGGCGGACCAGGTCACCTCCGTGCTGCTGCCGTGGGCGGACCGCCCGCTGGTCCTCTTCGGCCACAGCATGGGCGCGAGCCTCGGCTTCGAGATCGCCCGCCGGCTCGAACGCGAGCACGGCGTCGTCCCGCGCGCGCTGTTCGCCTCCGCCCGCCGGGCCCCCTCCTGCCCCCGCGACGAATCCGTCCACCTGCGCGACGACGACGGCCTCATCGAGGAGATGCGGCAGCTCAGCGGAACGGACTCGGCGATCCTCGACGACGTGGAACTGATCCGCATGGCCCTGCCCGCGATCCGCGCCGACTACCGCGCGGCGGAGACCTACGCCTACGAGCCGGGCCCGAACCTGCGCTGCCCCGTCGTAGCCCTGGTCGGCGACGACGACCCCAAGGTCACCGCGGACGAGGCGCGCGCCTGGGCGCGGCACACGGACGCGACGTTCGAGTTCCACCAGTTCAAGGGCGGCCACTTCTACCTGACGTCCCACCAGGACGAGATCCTCCGGCTGCTGGCCGAACACGCCCGGCCCCGGTAGGGCTCGACCAGGCGCGGTCCCTCGCCGGCCCCCGCCGCGCCCCGCCGCCCGGCGAACGTCGAACGGCCCCCGCCGACGAGTCGGGCGGGGGCCGTTCGACGTGGGTCCGTCAGTCGGCCAGTCGCAGGGAGCGTGACGGGCACAGGTCGATGGCCTGGTGGACCTCATCGTGGAGGTCCTCGGCCGGTTCGTCCCGCAGGACGACGACGAGTCCGTCGTCGTCCTGGTCGAACACCTCGGGACTGAGGAGAGTGCACTGACCGGCGCCCACGCACCGGTCGCGATCGGCGGTGACTCGCATGAGGGGAACTCCGATCGGGTCGTCCGTCACCAGGTGACGGGGAGTTCGTGGACGCCGTAGACCATCGCGTCGTCCTTGAACCGCAGTTCGTCCGGCTCGACCGCCAGGCGCAGGCCGGGGACGCGGCGCAGCAGCGTGCCGTACACGGTCTCCAGTTCCACGCGGGCGAGGTTGGCGCCGATGCACTGGTGGATGCCGTAGCCGAACGCGAGGTGGCTGCGGGCCTCCTCGCGGTGGATGTCCAGGGTGGCGGGGTCCGGGAAGACGGACTCGTCGTGGTCGGCGGCGTTGTTCAGCGCGAGGATGCCCTCGCCGGCGCGGATCGTGACGTCGCCGACCTCGATGTCCGCCACGGCGACCCGCGCCGTGCCGGAGTCGGAGATGGAGAACACCCGGAGCAACTCCTCGATGGCGTTCGGGAGGAGACCCGGGTCGGCCCGCAGCTCGGCCAGCTGATCGGGGTGCCGCAGCAGGGCCAGCACACCGAGGGCGATCATGTTGGCCGTCGTCTCATGGCCCCCGACCAGCATCAGCCGCGCCATCGTCACGACGTCCACGTGGTCGGCGGCCTGCTCGACCCGGTTCTTCTCCAGGAAACGGCTGATGAGATCGTCGCCCGGCTCCTTCTCCTTGAGGGTGACGAGCTTGTCCAGGTACATGTCCAGGGCCTGTACCGCGGCCCCGTACTCGGCCGGGCTCAGATCGTGGTTCATCAGCGCCGCCGACCACTCCTCGAACCGGGCGTGGTCCTCGTAGGGCACCCCGAGCAGTTCGCAGATCACCAGCGACGGCACCGGCAGCGCGAGCGCGGTGACCAGGTCCACGGGGCCGCCGGCGGCCAGCATCGCGTCGATGTGCTCGTCGACGATCTGCTGGATGCGCGGACGCATCTCCCTCACCCGCCGCGCGGTGAACTCCGGAATGAGCATGCGCCGTTGCGTCGTGTGCTGCGGCGGGTCCATGTTCAGCAGCATCAGCCGGATGTGCGCCAGCATCTCCTCGGGGATGTGGAACTGGTGCGGGTAGCCCGGCAGTTTCAGATTGGAGCTGACCCGGCTGTCCCCCAGCACCTGCCGGACGTGCTCGTGCCGGGTCACCAGCCAGGCCGGCTTGCCGTTCACCTTCAGCGCGGCACGCGAGACGGGGCGCTTTGCGCGCAGCTCGGCGTACTCGGCGGGCTCGCTGAACGGACAGGTGCGCCGCATCGGGAACTGCCCGAGCGGCGGCCCCGCCTCGGGCGCGGCGTCGGCGGACTGGGTCATGGCTGCCTCTCGGACGGGGTCGGTGCGGATGTCGGTGCGGTGGTCGGGGGCGGACGGCGGGCCGGTGCGCTCTGCCGTCACCAGGTGACGGGCAGCTCGTACAGGCCCCAGACGATGGCGTCGTCCTTGAAGCGCAGTTCCTCCACCGGGGCGGCCAGGCGCAGCGTCGGGATCCGCCGCAGCAGCGTCGTGTAGACGACGTCCAGCTCCATGCGCGCCAGGTTCTGGCCGATGCACTGGTGGACGCCGTAGCCGAACGCCAGATGGCTGCGGGCCTCGCGCCGCACGTCCAGGCGGTCGGGGTCGGGGAAGACCCGCTCGTCGTGGTTGGCCGCGTTGTTCAGCGGGAGGATGCCCTCGCCGGCCCGGATGGTCACCCCGCCCAGCTCGATGTCCTCCAGGGCGACTCGCGCGGTGCCCGCGTCGGAGATGGAGAAGAAGCGCAGCAGCTCCTCCACCGCCTTCGGCATCAGCTCCGGCTCCTCGCGGACGGCGGCGAGCTGATCGGGGTGCTCCAGCAGGGCCAGTACCCCCAGCGCGATCATGTTGGCGGTGGTCTCGTGCCCGGTGACCAGCATCAGCTTGGCCATGGAGACGATGTCGGAGTGCTCCACCGCGGGGGTCTGCCGGTTGAACTCGATCAGCCGGCTGATCATGTCGTCGCCCGGCTCGCTCTCCTTGGCGGTGACCAGCCCGTCGACGTACCGGTCCAGCTCGTAGTGCGCCAGGCCCCGGTCCTCGTCGCTGATGTCGTGGTTCATGATGGCCCACGCCCACTCCTCGAAGCGGCCGTGGTCCTCGTAGGGGACCCCCAGCAGTTCGCAGATGACGAAGGACGGCACCGGCAGCGCGAGCGCGGTGACCAGGTCGACCGGGGCGTCGGCGCCCTTGGCGAGCATCTGGTCGATCTGCTGGTCCACGATCTGCTGCACCCGGCCGCGCAGCTCGCGCATCCGTCGGACACTGAACTCCGGTGCCAGCATGCGGCGTTGCACCGTGTGGTCCGGGGGGTCCATGGACAGGAAGGTCAGCGGGACCGACTGCAGCGTCTCCTGCGGCACGGGCACCTGAAGGGGATATCCGGGCAGCTTCAGGTTGGCGCTCACCCGCGTGTCGCCCAGCAGCTTCTTGTACAGGTCGTGCCGGGTGACCAGCCAGGTGCGCTTGCCGTCGACCTTCAGCCGCGCCCGCGAGACCGGCTCGCTCTCGCGCAGTTCGGCGTAGGCGGCCGGCGGGCTGAAGGGGCAGGCCCGGCGCATCGGGAACTCCGGCAGCGCGGCCTCGTCGGCCGGTTCGGCAGGTGCAGTCATGATGTCCTCTTCGCACGGGAGGGAACGGGACGCGTCGGCATCGCAGCGGGTCCGGGCTCGGCACCGGTGCGGCGCCACCGACCGTCCCTCGCACGCTAGGCAGCCACGGCCGGGCCCCCAACCCCTAGGCGCCCCTAGAGGCAGGGCGAGCCATGTGCTGTTCACCGGCTCGCCCCGGGGCCCCGGAGCGGGGGAGGCCCGGGGCCCTGGAGCGGGGGAGGCCCGGGGTACCTCCCGTCCGGCCTCGCGGCCCTGGGATGGAGCCGGGGACATCGGGGTGCGCGAGGGCCGCCACCCTGCCGCGTGGCGCGCCCGACCGGCCCGGCCACCCCGTAGGGACCCGGTGGCGCCTAGGGGCACCTAGGGGTCCGGTGGCGGCGTGGTGGCCGTTAGCGTCGGCTGCGGACCACGGCAGGGACACGGATCGCCCGGCGCCCCGCTCTTCCGGGTCCGGCCGGTGCCCACGCCCCGGCCACCCGCCGCGTACCGCAGCCGAGCAGAGGTGATCAGCGTGTCCCCGGACCCCAGCGCGAAGGGCACCGTCCCCTTCGGGGAGTACCGGACCTGGTACCGGGTGACCGGTGAACTCGGCTCGGGACGGCCGGCGGTCGTCGCCGTGCACGGCGGCCCCGGCAGCACCCACGACTACCTCCTGTCGCTGGCCAGGCTCGCCGAGGACGGCTGGCCCGTCGTCCACTACGACCAGCTCGGCAACGGCGGCTCCACCCATCTGCCCGACAAGGACGCCGAGTTCTGGACCGTTGAACTGTTCCTCGCGGAACTCGCCAACCTTGTCGACCGGTTGGGGATTGCCGACGACTACGTGCTGTACGGCCAGTCCTGGGGCGGCCCCCTGTGCGCCCGGCACGCCATGACCCACCCGGACGGACTGCGCGGACTGGTCGTCGCCAACGCCCCCGCCTCGTACCCCATCTGGCTTCGGGAGATGGCCCGGCTGCGCGCCGAACTGCCCCCGGACACACGGCAGGCCCTGCTGCGGCACGAAGCGGCCGGCACCTACGACAGCGAGGAGTACCTGGCCGCGATGCGGGTCTTCTACGACCGCCACGTGTGCCGGCTGACGCCCTGGCCCCGCGACTTCCTCTCCTCCTTCATGGAGATCTACAACGACCCGACCGTCTACTACACGATGAACGGGCCCAACGAGTTCCACGTCATCGGCTCCCTGAAGGACTGGTCGATCGTCGACGACCTGCACCTGATCGACACCCCGACCCTGCTGATCAGCGGGCGCCACGACGAGGCCACACCGGCCGTCGTCCAGCCGTACCACGACCGGATCCCCGGCGCGCGCTGGGAGATCTTCGAGGAGTCCAGCCACCTCCCGCACCTGGAGGAACCCGAGCGGTTCCGCCAGGTCATGACCGACTTCCTCAAAAGCCTCTGAAGCAACAGCCTGTGAAAGGGGGCGGGGATCCCGCCATGGCGCACGACACCGCTCTCGTCTTTCCCGGCATGGGCCCCGTCCCGTTCGCCGAGGTGGGCAGGTTCATGGTGGCCAACCCCTACGCCCGGGAACTGGTCGCCGTCGCCGACGAGGCGCTCGGCCACTCCCTCGTGGACGCCTTCCGGCTCTCCCCGGGCGACTACTCCGAGGCCGCCCAGGTCGCCTTCCTCGTCAACTGCCTGGCCTGCGCCCACTGGGCCCGCGACCACCTGGGCGTCGAGCCGGACATCGTGGCCGGCCCCAGCTTCGGCGAGAAGGCGGCCCTCGCCTACACCGGTGCCCTGGAGCTGCCCGACGCGATCCGGCTGACCGCCGAGATCGCCCGCCTGCTGGAGGACTACTTCGCCGAGGAGCACCGGGACATCGTCACCCTGTCCTTCGTCCGCGCCCCGCGCGACGGCCTCGGCGCGATCCTCGCCGACCTCGACGCGGCGGGGGAGTGGCACGAGATCTCCTGCCACATCGACGACGGCTTCTACATGGTGTCCCTGCCCGAACACCGGGTGGAGTGGACGCAGGAGCGACTGCGCGCCATCGGCAGCCTCCCGCTGTACACCATGCGGCCGCCCATGCACGCCTCGGCGTTCCGGTCGCTGCGCGAGCGGGCCGAACGCGAGGTGGTCTCCCGCTACTCCTTCGCCGACCCCGCGCTGCCCGTCGTCGCCGACCAGGACGGCAGGCTGCTGCACACCGGCGAGGAGCTGCGCACCATGCTGCTCGACGGCTTCGACCACCCGATGAACTGGCCGAGCGTCACCACGGCCCTCGTCGACGCGGGCGTCCGCCGGCTGTGCGTCGCCGGCCCGGACAGCCTCTTCGGCCGGGTACCCCGCACCGTCCGCCACTTCGACGTCGTCGCCGCGCAACCGCGGCTGGCGATGACCCCCCGGCGCCCTTCGCGCGCCGCCTGAATCCGCCCCTCACGTTGGAGGCCCCCATGTGGGACGACCAGTTCGAAGAGATACTCCGCCCGTTCCTGCCGTTCCTCCCGCCGCGGGAGGAACTGACGCCGGACACCGGCCTGCGGGACCTCGGCCTGGACTCGCTGGGCATGGTCCAGCTCCTCGGCACGCTGGAGGAGGCCTACGGGCTCCGCTTCCGCGACAACGCGCTCACCATGGACACCTTCCGCACGGCCGGCGCGCTGTGGGGCACCGTGCGGAGCATGCTGCCGAGCGCCGCGAGCTGACGGGGCGGCCACCGTGGACCCCACCCTGGACGGCACGCTGTCCGGCCGATTCCTGCGCGGCCTGGCCCTCGCCCCGGACCGGCCCGCGCTGCGCGCCGACGACACCGACCTCACCTACCGCGAACTCCACGAACGCGCCCTGACCCTGGCGGGCTCCCTGCTGGCCGGGCTCCCGGGCCGGCCGCGGGCCGTGGGCGTGCTGGCCGGCAAGGGGCCCACGGCGTACGCGGCGCTGCTGGCCGGACTGTACAGCGGCGTCACCGTCGTACCGCTGCAACCGGCCTTCCCGGCGACCCGTACCCGGCAGATGATCGAGGCCGCGGGCGTCGACGCGCTGCTCGCCGACGACGACGCGCTGCCCGCCCTCACCGCGCTGCACGCCGGCGGTGTCACCCTGCCGACGCTGTTCGCGCCCGGCGCGCAGCCGATGCCGGCGCTCCCCGTCGACGCGGACAGCGCCCTGAAAGCCCCCATGCCCGGCCGGCCCCGCGACATCGCCTATGTGCTGTTCACCTCCGGCTCCACCGGCCGGCCCAAGGGCGTTCCGGTCACCCACGCCAACACCGCGCACTACTTCGGTCTGCTCGACGAGCGCTACGACTTCGGTCCGCACGACGTCTTCTCGCAGACCTTCGACCTCAACTTCGACTGCGCGATGTTCGACCTGTTCTGCGCCTGGGGCGCCGGCGCCGCCGTCGTACCTGTCCCGGCACGCGCGTACGCGCACCTGCCGGAGTTCGTCGCCGAGCGGCGCATGACCGTGTGGTTCGCCACGCCCAGCGCGATCACCCTGGTGCGCCGCACCGGCGAACTGACGCCGGGCGCACTGCCGTCACTGCGGTGGAGCTTCTTCGCGGGGGAGGCGCTCGCCTGCCGTGACGCCGAGGACTGGGCCGCCGCCGCACCCGGCGCCACGCTGGAGAACCTGTACGGCCCGACCGAGCTGACCATCACCGTGGCCGCCCAACGCTGGTCACCGGGACGGTACATGAACGACATGGTGCCGATCGGCGCCGTCCACCCCGGCCACGAGACGCTGCTGCTGGACCCCACCGGCGCCCCCAGCACCGGCGACGAGGGTGAACTGTGCGTGGCCGGACCCCAGTTGACTCCCGGCTACCTGGACCCGGCCGACGACACCGGACGGTTCCTGGAGCGGGACGGCCGGCGCTTCTACCGCACCGGCGACCGCGTCCGCCGGGCCGGCGACGGCGGCTGGCACTACCTGGGCCGCCAGGACGCACAGGTCCAGGTGCACGGGGTGCGGACCGAGCTGGCCGAGGTGGACGCCGCCGCACGCACCTGCCCCGGCGTCGAGCAGGCCGTGACCGTGGCGGTGCCCGTCGACGGCACGGTGGAGCTGGCCGTCTTCCACACCGGCGAACCGGTACCGGCCGTCCGGCTCGCCCGCCATCTGCGGGAGCTGCTGCCGGCCGCGGTCGTCCCGCGCGCCTACCACCACCTGGACGCCCTGCCCCTCAACTCCAATCGCAAGACCGACCGCCGGGAACTCACCTCCCGGGCCACCGCCCTGCGGCGGCCCGCGGGGGCGGCCGGCACACACGAAAGGCGGCAGAGGTCGCAGTGAACGGTCAACCGACAGCGCGGGCCCGTACCGACGCCCGGGTGCACGACCTCCTCGACGAGGCCACCGCCGAGCGTCCCGACGCCCCGGCGGTCGCCGACGGCACGGGCCGCTGGACGTACCGGGAACTCACCGCCCACAGCCACGCCGTCGACGCCTGGCTGGAAGCCCGCGGCATCGGCCACGGCGACCGGGTCCTGGTCCAACTGCCCAGCACCCGCGAGTTGGTGGCGCTGCTGTACGGCACCGCGCGCCGCGGCGCCGTCCTGGTGCCCGTCAACACCGGCATGAAGGACTATCACCTGCGGGCCGTCGTGGAGAACGCCGAGCCCTCCCTGGTCGTCGTCACCGACACCGCCGTCGACCGGATCGCCGCCCTCGCCGACGGCGTGCCGGTCCTGGGCATCGGCGAGGCCTGGCCCGAGATCACCGGCCTGCGCGTACGGGGCGTCCGCTCCGGCGCAGCCCAGGTCACCGCCGAGGACATCGCCGTCCTCGTCTACACATCCGGCTCCACCGCCGCCCCCAAGGCGGTGATCTGCCCGCACGGCCGGATGGTGTTCGCCACCGAGGCCATCAACGCGGAACTCGGCTACCGACCCGACGACGTGGTGTTCTGCCGCTTCCCCATCTCCTGGGACTACGGCCTGTACAAGGTGCTGCTCACCGCCGCCGGCGGCAGCGAACTCGTCCTCGCCGACGACGAGTCCGACCTGGTGCTGCTGCGCCGCATCCGCGAGTGCGGCGCCACCATCGTCCCGATCGTGCCGTCCCTGGCCACCATGATCTGCGCCCTCGCCGCCCGCGAACCGAGCCGGGAGTCCCGGGTGCGCATGTTCACCAACACCGGCGCCGCACTGCCGAAGACCACCGCCGACGGCCTGCGCGCGGCGTTCCCCGGAGCCCAGGTGGTCATCCAGTTCGGCCAGACGGAGTGCAAACGCGTCTCCGTGCTCCCGCCCGCCCACAGCGACGACAAACCCGACTCGGTCGGCCGCCCGCTGCCCGGCACCCGCGCCTTCGCCGTCGACGACGAGGGCAAGGCGCTGCCCCCCTGGCAGACCGGCGAGATCGTCGTCGAGGGCCCGCACGTCATGCCCGGCTACTGGCGCGCGCCGGAACAGACCGCACGCGCCTTCCGCCCCGCCCCCGACGGCGGACTCCGGCTGCACACCGGCGACTTCGGGCACGTCGACGAGGACGGCTACCTGTACTACGAGGGCCGCCGCGACGACATGTTCAAGCACAAGGGCGTACGCATGAGCACCACCGAGATCGAGGGCGCCGCCACCGACGTCCCCGGCGTCCGAGCCGCCGCCGTGCTGCCGCCCGCCCCCGGCCGCGACCTCGCGGTGTTCGCCGAGGGCGACATCGACCCGCACGCCCTGCTGAAGGAACTCTCCCTGCGCCTGGAGCCCGCCAAGGTGCCCGGCGTGAGCCGCGTCGTGGACGAGCTGCCGCTCACCCCGCACGGCAAGCACGACCGCAAGCGGCTCGCCCGCCTCCTGGAAGGACCCACCCCGTGACCGGCCCCACCGAGCTAGCCGAGCGCTTCGGTACCCCGTCCTACGTCTACGACCTGGACCGGGTGGCGGCGGCCCGCGACGACCTGTTCGCCGCGCTGCCCGACGAGGTCGAGCTGTTCTACGCGGCCAAGGCCAACCCGCACCCGGACCTGCTGCGCGAGCTGCGCTCCGGCGGCGCCCGCGGCTGCCGCGCCGAGATCAGCTCCGTCGGCGAACTCGACGCCGTCCTCGAGGCCGGCTTCCCCGGCGAGCGGATCCTGTACACCGGGCCCGGCAAGACCGGCGCGGAACTCACCGAGGCGCTGACCCGCGGTGTCCGCCTCTTCTCCACCGAGTCGCCCGGCGACCTGCGCCGCGTCGGCGAGACGGCGCTGCGCCTCGGCCTCACCGCCGACTGCCTGATCCGGGTCAACAACGCCGACGGCGCCGCGGCCACCAGCATCCGGATGACGGGCGTCCCCTCGCAGTTCGGCTTCGACAGCGAGACCCTGCCCGGCCTCGCCGCCGAGCTACGCGACGTCCCCGGCACCAGCATCGCCGGACTGCACTTCTTCCCGCTGAGCAACGCCAAGGACGAGGCGAGCCTCATCGCCGAGTTCCGCCACACCATCGCCGCCGCCGCGGACCTCCAGCACACCCTCGGTGTGACGTTCCGGTTCCTCGACATCGGCGGCGGGTTCGCCGCCCCGTACGCCGTGCGGGGGGAGCGTCCGGTCTTCGGCGAGCTGCGCGCCGCCCTGGCCGACGCCCTGGACGAGCACTTCCCCGGCTGGCGCGAGGGCGCCCCGAGGGTCGCCTGCGAGTCGGGCCGCTATCTCGTCGCCGACAGCGGCACTCTGCTCACCACCGTGGTCAACGTCAAGGACAGCCGCGACCACCGCTATGTCGTCCTCGACGCCGGCATCAACACCTTCGGCGGCATGTCCGGGCTGGGCCGCATCATGCCCGTGTCCGTCGAGCCGCACCAGTCGGCGGGCGCGGTCGGCACCCCGGCGAGCCTCGCCGGACCGCTGTGCACCCCGGGCGACCTGCTCGGCCGCAACGTCGTGCTGCCCGACGTGGCCCCGGGCGAACTGCTCACCGTGCCCAACGCCGGCGCCTACGGCCCCACGGCCAGCCTGCTGATGTTCCTGGGCCGGCCCGCCCCCGCCGAGATCGTCGTACGCGGCGACGAACTGGTCTCCGTCTCCCGCATCGAGCACACCCGAACCTACGAACACGGACAGGCCCTGTGATGAGCCCCTACCCGATGGCCCCCACCCCCGGCGACCCGCCCGTGCTCGTGGCCGGCGGCATCTCCGACTCGCACACCTGGAACCTCGTCTACCTCCAGCTCCTCCTCGAAGAGCACGGGCACCGCGTGGTCAACCTCGGCCCCTGCGTCCCGGAGGACCTGCTCATCGCCGAGGCCCTGGCCCGGCATCCGGCCCTCATCGTGGTCAGCAGCGTCAACGGCCACGGCTACCACGATGGCATGCGGACCGTCACCCGGCTGCGCGAGCACCCCCGGCTCGCCGACGTGCCCGCCGTCATCGGCGGCAAGCTCGGCATCGCCGGTCCCTGCGGCGACGACGAGGTGGCCGCCCTGCGCGCGGCCGGCTACGACGCGGTGTTCGACGACAGCGCCGAGGGCGTCGCCGCGTTCCGGCGGATGCTCGGCACACTGCCGCAGCGGGCCCTGGTGTGACCGGCGACGGGTTCGGCGCGTTCGTGCGCCGGGCTCACGCCGCCGGCCACCTCGTGGTACAGCCCCGGATGGGGATGAGCAGCCCGGACCGGATGCGCGCCGGACTGCTCGCCACCAGGAACGCCGCCGCGACCACCGTCGGCACCATCACGCTGGACAGCTACACCCGCGTCGGCGACCTGGAGTCGGCCGGACTGGCCGTCCTTGAAGGCGTCGCCCTCAACGGCTACCCGATCGCCAGTCATGAGACGACCACCACCCTGAGGGTGCTCGACGGGATCCACGGCCCCGACTTCCCGGTCCAGGTACGGCACGGCTCGGCCGCGCCGCAGCACATCTTCCGGGCGCTGACGGCCGTCGGACTCGACGCCTCCGAGGGCGGTCCCGTCTCCTACTGCCTGCCCTACGGCCGGGTCCCGCTGCGCGAGTCCGTCGCCCACTGGGCGGCCTCCTGCCAACTGTTCGCCGCACAGCGCGAGTCGGGCGCCGAACCGCACCTGGAGACCTTCGGCGGCTGCGTCCTCGGCCAGCTCTGCCCGCCCAGCCTGCTGGTGGCCGTCAGCGTGCTGGAGGCGATGTTCTTCCGCCGGCACGGAATCCGGAGCATCTCGGTCAGCTACGCCCAGCAGACCGACGCCCGACAGGACGCCGAGGCGGTGGCCGCACTGCGCAGCCTGTGTGCGCGATTCCTGCCGGACACCGAATGGCATGTCGTCGTCTACGCCTACATGGGCCTGTTTCCGGAAACCGCTGAAGGCACTTACCGGTTGCTCGGGAAAGCCGCCGAACTCGCCGTCGCCAGCGGCTCCGAGCGGCTCATCGTGAAAACCGTCGCGGAATCCCGGCGTATTCCGTCGGTGGCCGAGAACGTCGCCGCCCTGGAATACGCGGCGGCCGTCGCCGCACGGACACCGCGCGCCCCGCTCGACGGCCCCGGCACCCAGACCTACGCCGAGGCGTCGGCGCTGGTGAACGCGGTCCTGGAACTGGACGACGACCTCGGCGCGGCGCTGCTGGCCGCGTTCGCCAGGGGATGTCTCGACGTACCGTACTGTCTGCATCCGGACAACGCCGGATTCACCCGGAGTTATATCGCCGCGGACGGCCGGCTGTGCTGGGCCGACATCGGAAAGATGCCGCTGCGCGGTATCGCCGACGTCCGACCGACCGAGGCCATCACCTCCTCGGGACTGCTCGACTCCCTGTCCTATGTGCGCCGTTCGTTCGACCGGCACCCCTTCGAGGACACGGCACCCCGCCAACCCGCCCGCCCCTAGGGGTGCTTAAGGGTGTGGCCTTTCAGGGGGCGTCACTACGGTGTGGAAAAAGGTGAGGAAAACCGGTGTCGGTGGAAAGTGGAGATGCGTGGATGAACGGGCCCGGATCCGACTCAGTTCTGGCACGGCGGCTCGCCACGGCCGTACCGTCCCAGCACCGCAGGCTGGTGACCGACCTGGTGCGCGCCGCCGCGACCGAGGCGATCGAGGCGGCCCGGCCGGGCACGGTGGACTCCCTCGACCCGGCGGTCCCGTTCGCCACGCAGGGGCTCGACTCGCTCGCCGCGGTCGACCTGCACCGGCGGCTGACCGAGCGGACCGGCCTCGACCTGCCGGTCGGCCTCGCCTACGACTACCCGACCGTGCACGACCTGGCCGCCCGGCTCCTCGGCGACGTCCACGGCAGCACGGACGAGCGCCCCGAGCCCGCCGGTGACGGCACCCCGGACGAACCGATCGCGATCGTCGGCATCGGCTGCCGCTTTCCCGGCGGCATCTCCTCGCCCGCCGACCTGTGGCGACTGCTGACCGAGGGCGGCGAGGTCCTCTCGGACTTCCCCCGCGACCGCGGCTGGGACCTGGACGCCCTCTACGACGAGGACCCCGAGGTCCCCGGCAGCGCCTATGTGCGCAGCGGCGGCTTCCTCGACACCGCCACCGGGTTCGACGCCGGGTTCTTCGCCATCAGCCCCCGCGAAGCGCTCGGCATGGACCCCCAGCAGCGGCTCGTCCTGGAGACGTCCTGGCACGCCCTGGAGGACGCCGGCATCGACCCCACGGCACTGCGCGGCACCCCGGCCGGCATGTTCTTCGGCGCCGAGGTGCAGGAGTACGGGCCACGCCTGCACGACGCCCCCGACGGGCTCGACGCCTACCTGCTCGCCGGGAACGCCGGCAGCGTCATCTCCGGCCGCGTCGCCTATGTGCTGGGCGCCGAGGGACCGGCGGTCACCGTCGACACCGCGTGCTCCGCCTCCCTGGTCGCCGTCCATCTGGCGTGCCGCTCGCTGCGGCAGGGCGAGTCCTCGCTCGCGCTGGCGGGCGGCGTGGCCGTGATGGGCGGTCCCGGCGTGTTCACCGCGTTCAGCCGGCAGCGGGGCCTCGCGCCCGACGGCCGCTGCAAGGCGTTCGCCGCCGCCGCGGACGGCACCGGGTTCGCCGAGGGTGTCGGCGTGCTCGTCCTGGAAAGGCTCGGCGACGCCCGCCGCAACGGCCACCGCGTGCTCGCCGTCGTCCGCGGTTCCGCCGTCAACCAGGACGGCGCCTCCAACGGCCTGACCGCCCCCAACGGCACCGCCCAGCAGCGGCTGATCCGCCGGGCCCTGGCCGACGCCGGGCTCACCGCCGCCGACGTCGACGTGGTCGAGGCGCACGGCACCGGCACCCGGCTCGGCGACCCCATCGAGGCCACCGCGCTGTTGGCCACCTACGGCCAGGACCGCCCCGCCGACGCCCCGCTGCTGCTCGGCTCGGTCAAGTCCAACCTCGGGCACACCCAGGCCGCCGCCGGGGTCGCCGGTGTGATCAAGACGCTGCTCGCCATGCGGCACGGCCGGATCCCGGCCACCCTGCACGTCGACGAGCCCACCCCGCACGTCAACTGGTCCTCGGGCGCGGTGCGGCTGGTCACCGAGGAGCGGGCGTGGCCCGAGACCGGCCGGGCCCGGCGAGCGGGCGTGTCGTCGTTCGGGGTCAGCGGAACCAACGCGCACATCATCCTGGAACAGCCGGAACCCGAGCCGGAGTCGGAGCGCGGGCCGCAGCTCGGACCGGAGATGGGGCCGGAGCCCGCGCGCACCGGCGTCGACACCGCGTCGGCGCCGCCCGTCGGGTCGTCCCCGCCCCTCGGAGCATCACCGACGTCCTTCGACCCGGCCGCCGGCAGGCCCCTGCCGTTCGTCCTGTCCGCCCGGGGCGAGGCCGCGCTGCGGGCCCGTGCCGCCGACCTGCTGCCCCTGGTGGACGAGACCGATCCGCTCGACCTCGCCCACTCGCTGGCCACCACCCGGGCCGCCCTGCCCGACCGGGCCGTCCTGGTCGCCGCCGACCGCGCCGAGCTGCGTGCCGCGCTCTACGACCTGGCCTCCGGCACCACCCCCCTCGCCGCCCGCGCCGAGGGCGAACTCGCGTACCTCTTCACCGGACAGGGCAGCCAGCGGGCCGGCATGGGACGCGAACTGGCCGCCGTGCACCCGGTGTTCGCCGACGCCCTGGACGACGTCTGCGCCCACTTCGACCTTCAGCTCGACCGGCCCCTCAAGGAGGTCCTGTTCGCCGGGCCCGACACCCCCGAGGCCGGGCTGCTGCACCGTACCGAGTACGCGCAGCCCGCCCTGTTCGCCGTCGAGGTCGCCCTCCACCGCCTCCTGGAGAGCTGGGGCCTCGCCCCGGACCAGCTCGCCGGGCACTCCGTCGGCGAGATCGCCGCCGCGCACGTGGCCGGCGTGCTCACCCTCCAGGACGCGACGATCCTGGTCGCCGCCCGCGGCCGGCTCATGCAGCGACTGCCCGAGGGCGGCGCCATGCTCGCCGTACGCGCCGCCGAGGACGAGGTGGCGCCGCTGCTCACCCCGCGTACCGGTATCGCCGCCGTCAACGGGCCCGCCGCCGTCGTGGTCTCCGGCGACGCGGCCGACGTGGAGCGCATCGCCGCCGAGCTGACCGCGCGCGGCCGTGACACCAAACGCCTGCGCGTCGGCCACGCCTTCCACTCGCCGCTGATGGAGCCGATGCTGGCCGAGTTCCGGCGGATCGCGCACGTCCTGGACTACGCGCCGCCGACGCTGCCGGTGATCTCGACCGTCACCGGCGGCCCCGTCACCACCGAGCTGTGCGACCCCGAGTACTGGGTGGAGCACGTCCGCGCCCGGGTCCGCTTCCACGACGCCGTCCGGGCGCTCGCCGACGCCGGGGCCCGCACGTTCCTGGAGATCGGTCCGGACGCGGTGCTGTCCGCGATGGGCCCGGACTGCACCGACGCGGCCGGAGCCGCCTTCCTGCCGGTACTGCGGCGCGAGCGGTCCGAGGCCCGCGAGGCCACCGCCGCGCTCGTCGCCGCCCACGTCCGGGGCGTCCCCGTCGACTGGCGAGCGCACTTCGCCGGTTCGGGCGGCCGCCGCGTCGAGCTGCCCGGCTACCCCTTCCAGCGGCGCCGCTACTGGCTGGAGCAGAGCACCCCCACCGACGCCGCGGGCCTCGGCCAACTCCCGGCCGGGCACCCGCTGCTGGGCGCCGTGGTCGCCGTCGGCGCCGAGGGCGTCGTACTGACCGGGCGGCTGTCCACCCGGACCGAGCCGTGGCTCGCCGACCACGTCATCGCCGGGCGGGTGCTGTTCCCCGGCACCGCCTTCGTCGAACTCGCCCTGCGCGCGGGCGAGCACGTCGGCGCGGCCGGTCTGGAGGAGCTGACCCTCGGCACCCCGCTGGAGCTGCGCGCCGAAGACGACGTCGCCGTCCAGGTCGCCGTGGGCGAACCCGACGACTCCGGGCGCCGCGCCGTCACGGTCCACACCCGGGCCGACGAGGCGACCCCCTGGACCCAGCACGCCGCGGGCGTCCTCACCGCCACCGCCACCGCCGCTCCGGCCGACGGGCAGGACCCGGCCGTCTGGCCGCCGCGGGACGCCCGGCCGCTCGACACCGCGAGCGTCTACGCGGACCTCGCCGACCAGGGCTACGGCTACGGCCCCGCGTTCCAGGGGCTGCGCGCGGCCTGGCGGCACGGCGACGACGTCTACGCCGAGGTCTCCCTGCCCGAGGGCGCCGCCGCCGACGCGCCCCGGTTCGGCCTGCACCCGGCGCTGCTCGACGCCGCGCTGCACGCCGCCGACCTCGACGCCCCACCGCGCCCCGAGGTGCTGGTGCCCTTCGCCTGGACCGGCGTCATCCTGCACGCCGGCGGCGCTTCGGCCCTGCGGGTGAGGATCACCCGCGGCGACGGCGACACCATCGCCCTGCACCTCGCCGACACCACCGGTGCCCCGGTGGCCGCCATCGAGGGCCTCACCTCCCGCCCGGTACCGGCCACCGACGTCCTGTACGCGGTCGGCTGGTCGCCGTACCCCCGCCCCACGACCGTCGAACCCGTGCGCACCGCGGTCCTCGACACCGGCACCGACGCCCTCGCCGACGCCGTGGACGCCCTGCTCGACGACGGCCCGGCCCCGGACGCCGTGGTGTACCGGCTCCCCGGGCCGGTGGCCGCCGACGCCGCCGAGGCGCGTGCCCGACTCCACCGCGCCCTCGGGCTGTTGCGGATCTGGCAGGCGGACGAGCGTCTCGCCGGGACCCGGCTCGTCGTCGTCACACCGCCCGCCAGCCCCGCCCACGCGGCCGTCCGCGGTCTGGTGCGTTCCGCCCAGGCGGAGAACCCCGGCCGCTATGTCCTCGTCGAGCACGAGGCGCTGCCCTCCGACGCCGATCTGCGTGCGCTCCTCGCCACCGGCGAGCCCGAACTCTCCCTCGCCGGGACCCAGTTCAGCGTGGCGCGACTGACCGCGCGGCCCGCCAGCGAACCCGCGCCCGGCGCCGACTGGGGCACCGTCCTCGTCACCGGCGGCACCGGTGGCCTCGGCGCGCTGCTCGCCCGGCACCTGGTCCGCGCCCACGGCGTACGCCGTCTGCTGCTCGTCGGCCGGCGCGGCACGGCCCCCGGGATACACGCCGAACTCACCGCGCTCGGCGCCGAGGTGACCGTGGCCGCCTGCGACGTCGGCGACCGCGAGGCACTCGCCCGCCTGCTCGCCGAGCACCCCGTCGACTCCGTCGTCCACGCGGCGGGCACCGTGCGCGACGGCATTGTCGACACCCTCACCGACGAGATGGTGGACGAGGTGTTCCACGCCAAGGCGCTGGGCGCCTGGCATCTGCACGAACTGACCCGGGACCGCGACCTCGCCCACTTCGTGCTGTTCTCCTCCCTCGCCGCCGTCCTCGACGGACCCGGCCAGGGCAACTACGCCGCCGCCAACGCCTACCTGGACGCCCTCGCCGAACACCGCGCCGCCCTCGGCCTGCCGGCCACCGCACTCGGCTGGGGCCTGTGGGCGACCGACAGCGGCATGGGCGCCGCACTGGACGACACGGCCCGGCGTCGCATCGCCGGCCACGGAGTCCCCGGACTGTCCGCCGCACGCTCACTGGAGCTGTTCGACGCCGCCGTCCGCTCCGGCGCGCCCCACCTGGTGCCCGTCGAGATCGACGCCGCCGCCGTACGCCGCCGCCCAGGCGGCATACCGCCGCTGCTGACCACGCTCGTCCGCCCGGTCACCCGCCGGGCCACCGCGAGCGCCGCCCCCGCCGCGATCCCCGGCGGGCTCCCGGCCGCGCTGCCCGCCGCCGACCGCGACCGCGCCCTGCTGGACCTGGTGCGCACCGAGGTCGCGGCCGTGCTGCGGCACGACGGGCCGTCCGCCGTCGACCCCGGCCGGGCCTTCACCGACCTCGGCTTCGACTCGCTGGCCGCCGTCGAACTGCGCAACCGGCTGGGCACCGCCACCGGACTGCGGCTGCCCGCCACCCTCGTCTTCGACCACCCCACCTCCCGCGCGCTCGCCGACCACATCCGCGACACCCTCTTCGGCACCGGCCCGCGGCAGACCCCCGCGCCCGGCACCCGCAGCGTCCCGGACGACGACCCGATCGTCATCGTCGGCATGAGCTGCCGCTACCCCGGCGGAGTCCGCTCCCCGGAGGACCTGTGGCGGCTCGTCGCCGATGGCGTCGACGCGGTCGGCGGCTTCCCCGCGGACCGCGGCTGGGACACCGACGCGCTGTACGACCCCGAGCCGGGCACCCCCGGCCGCACCTACACCCGCGAGGGCGCCTTCCTGTACGACGCGGCCGAGTTCGACGCCGGCTTCTTCGGCATCGGTCCCCGCGAGGCCACCGCCATGGACCCGCAGCAGCGGCTGCTGCTGGAGGTCTCCTGGGAGGCGCTGGAGCGCTCCGCCGTCGACCCGCACCGGCTGCGCGGCTCCCGCACCGGCGTGTTCGCGGGCGTCATGTACCACGACTACGGCACCTGGCTGACCGAGGTCCCCGAGGACCTCGCCGCCTATCTCGGCAACGGCAGCCTGGGCAGCGTCGTCTCCGGCCGGGTCGCCTACGCCCTCGGCCTGGAGGGGCCGGCCGTCACCGTCGACACCGCCTGCTCCTCCTCCCTGGTCACCCTGCACCTGGCGGCCCAGGCGCTGCGGCAGGGCGAGTGCGATCTCGCCCTGGCCGGCGGTGTCACCGTGATGTCGACGCCGGACACCTTCGTCGACTTCGCCCGGCAGCGCGGGCTGGCCGCCGACGGCCGCTGCAAGTCCTTCGCCGCCGCGGCCGACGGCACCGGCTGGGGCGAGGGCGCCGGCATGCTCGTCGTGGAACGCCTCTCCGACGCGCGCCGCAACGGCCACCGCGTGCTCGCGCTGGTCCGCGGCTCCGCCGTCAACTCCGACGGCGCCTCCAACGGCCTGACCGCGCCCAACGGCCCTTCCCAGCAACGGGTGATCGGCGCCGCGCTCGCCGCCGCCGGACTCACCCCGGCCGATGTGGACGCCGTCGAGGCGCATGGCACCGGCACCACCCTCGGCGACCCGATCGAGGCCCAGGCGCTGCTCGCCACCTACGGCCAGGACCGCTCCACCGACGCCCCGCTGTGGCTCGGCTCGGTGAAGTCCAACATGGGGCACACCCAGGCCGCCGCCGGCGTCGCCGGGATCATCAAGACGGTGATGGCGATGCGGCACGGCGTCCTGCCCCGGACCCTGCACGTCGACGCGCCGTCCCACCAGGTCGACTGGAGCGCCGGCGCGGTGCGGCTGCTCACCGAGCGGCGGCCGTGGCCGGCACCGGGCCGGCCGCGCCGGGCCGGGGTGTCCTCGTTCGGGATCAGCGGCACCAACGCCCATGTGATCCTGGAGGAGTTCGCCGAGCCCGAGCCCCCGGCGGCGGACCCGGCGACCGCCCCGCCGGTGCTCGCCCTGCCCGTCTCCGCCCGCTCACCCGAGGCCCTGCGCGGCCAGGCCCGCCGACTGCTGGACCTGACCACGACCATCACCGCGACCGCGACCGACGCCACCGCCCCCACCACCGCCGACCTCGGCCTGGCCCTGGCCACCACCCGCGGCAGCCACCCCCACCGGGCCGTGCTCCTCGCGACCGGCGACGACCAGGCGGCCACCGCGCTCGACGCCCTGGCCCGCGGCACCGAGGCGCCCGGGCTGCTCGTCACCGGCGCCGCCACCGACGGCACCCTCGCCTACCTCTTCTCCGGCCAGGGCGCCCAGCGCCCCGGCATGGGGCGCGACTGGTACGACGCCTTCCCCGTCTACGCCGAACACTTCGACCGGGTCGCCGCACTCTTCGACAAGCACCTGGAACGACCCCTGGCCGACGTCGTGTTCGGCGACGACGCCGAGACCCTGGAGCGGACCGCCTACACCCAGGCCGCGCTGTTCACCACCCAGGTCGCCCTCTACCGGCTGCTGGAGTCCTTCGGGCTGCGCCCCGACTGGCTGGCCGGCCACTCCGTCGGCGAGTTCGCCGCCGCGCACGTCGCGGGCGTCTGGTCGCTGCAGGACGCCGTCACCGTCGTCGCCGCCCGGGGCCGGCTCATGCAGGCGCTCCCCGAGGGCGGCGCGATGATCGCCGTCCAGGCGACGCAGGAGGAGGTCGCACCGCTGCTGGACGGGCGGTGCGCGATCGCCGCCGTCAACGGCCCCCGGGCCGTGGTCGTCTCCGGGGACGAGGACGCCGTCGCCGAGGTGGCCGCGCACTTCGCGACCACCCGGCGGCTGCGCGTGTCGCACGCCTTCCACTCGCCGCGCACACAGCCCATGCTGGCCGCCTTCCGCGAGGTCATGGCCGGCGTCGAGGCGGCGGAACCGGCCGTCCCGATCGTCTCCACCCTCACCGGCGCCCCTGCCACCACCGCCGAACTGGGCTCCGCCGACTACTGGGTACGGCACGTGCGCGAGACCGTGCGCTTCGCCGACGCCGTCACCGCACTGGCCGCCAAGGGCGTCGACACCTTCCTCGAACTCGGCGCCGCGCCCGTGCTCACGGCCATGGGCCCCGACTGCCTGCCGGACGCGCAGGACACCGCGTTCGTCCCCGTCGCCCGCAAGGACACCGCCCCCCTGCCCGGCCTGCTCGCCGCGCTGGCCGCCGTCCACACGCGGGGCTCGGACGTCGACTGGGCGGCGCTGTACGCGTCGTACGCGGGGCGCCGCGTCGACCTGCCCACCTACGCCTTCGACCACCACCGCTACTGGCTGCCCACCCCGGCCGTCGCCCTCGGCGACGCCGCCGGGCACGGGCTCGCCGCGAGCGACCACCCCCTGGTCAGCGCACGCCTGGACCTGCCCGGCGACGCCGGGACGCTGCTCACCGGCAGGATCTCCACCGCCACCCACCCCGTCCTCGCCGAACACGCCGTGCTCGGCACGGTCCTGCTGCCCGGAGCCGCGCTGGTCGACCTCGCCCTGCACGCGGGCCGCCTGACCGGGCGCCCCGTCCTGGAGGAACTGACCCTCCAGGCCCCGCTGGTCCTCGCCGCCGACACCGCCGTACACCTCCAGGTCGCCGCCGGTGCCGACGGCGGCGTCGAGATCCACTCGCGGGCCGAGAGCGCCGCGGCGGACGAGGGCTGGACCCGGCACGCCACCGGCACCCTCACCGGCCCCGCCACCACCCCCTCGGCCATCCCCGCCACCGGGGCCTGGCCGCCGGCCGGGGCCACCCCGCTCGACGTCGGCGGTCTCTATCCGCGCCTGCACGCCGAGGGGTACGACTACGGCCCCGTCTTCCGTGGCGTACGGGCCGCCTGGCGGCACGGCGACAGTCTCCTCGCCGACGTCGAACTGCCCGACGGGGCAAGCCGGGACGCCACCCGGCACACCCTGCACCCGGCGCTGCTCGACTCCGCCCTGCACGTCACCTCCCTCCTGGACCCCCTCCCGGACGGCGCGACGGCGCCCGGCGAGCCGTCCGACGGCATCGCCCTGCCCTTCGCCTGGAGCGGGGTCACCGTGCACGCCCACGGCTCCCGCACCGCCCGCGTACGCGTCACCCCCGGCGCCGACGGCACCCGCATCGAACTCGGCGACCTCGAGGGCCGGCCGCTCGCCGAGGTCGCGTCCTACGTCACCCGCCCCGTCACCGCCGACCGGCTCACCCGGCAGCGGCGCCAGCTGTACGCCGTCACCGACGAGCCGCTGCCCGTGACCGCCGGCCGCCCCGACCGCCGTACCTGGGCGGTCCTCGGCGACGACGACCTCGGCCTCGGCGCCCCGTGCCACCCCGGTCTCGACGCGCTCGGCGCCACCGTGCCCGACGTGGTCATCCTGCCCGTCACCGCCCCGCGCGCCGAGGGCGAGCGAGTGCCCGACGCCGTACGGGCCGCCCTCGGCCAGACCCTTGCGACCCTGCGGGCGTGGTCGGCCGACGACCGGTACGCCGACGCCGTGCTCGTCGTCCTCACCGGCGGTGGGCTCGCCGACGCCGCGGTGCACGGACTGGTGCGGGCCGCGCAGGCCGAGGACCCCGGCCGCATCCTCCTCGTCGGCCGCGCCGCGCCCGACGGCCCCGTCCCGGACCGGGCCGCGCTGGCCGCCCTCCTCGACTCCAGGGAACCGGAGGCACGATGGCGCGACGGCCGGGCGTACGCCCCCCGCCTGGTCCGCGCCGAGGAGCCCGGCCCCGCGCGGCCGCAGCGGCCCTGGGGCACCGTCCTCGTCACCGGCGGCACCGGCGGCCTCGGTGCCCTGGTCGCCCGCCACCTGGCCGAACGCCATGGCGTCACCCGGCTGGTGCTGGCCGGGCGCCGCGGCCCCAAGGCGCCCGGCGCCGACCGGCTGCGCGCCGACCTGACGCGGCTGGGCGCCCGCACCGAGATCGTCGCCTGCGACGTGTCCGACCGGGCCGCGCTCGCCGCCCTGCTCGCCGCCCACCCCGTCGACAGCGTCGTGCACACCGCCGGTGTCCTGGACGACGGCCTGACCGCCACGCTGACCCCGGCGCGCCTGGACACCGTGCTGCGACCCAAGGCGGACGCCGCCTGGCACCTGCACGAACTCACCCTGGAGCGGGAGCTGTCCCACTTCGTGCTGTTCTCCTCGGCCGCCGGCACCATCGACGCCTCGGGCCAGGGCAACTACGCCGCCGCCAACGTCTTCCTCGACGCCCTCGCCGCCCACCGCGCCGCGCTCGGCCTGCCCGCCACCTCCCTCGCCTGGGGCCTGTGGTCCGGTGGCGGCATGGGCGCCGCACTCGACCCGGCCGGGATCCAGCGCATCGAACGCTCCGGCATCGGCGCCCTCGAACCGGACGAGGCACTGGAGCTGTTCGACGCCGCCGTGGCTTCCGGCAGCCCCGCCCTGGCCCCCGTACGGCTGGACACCGCTGCCCTGCGCCGCCGAGGCGACGACGTCCCGGCCGTGCTGCGGACCCTGGCCGGCGTCGCCCACCGCGCGGACCGCGACGAGCGCGCCCGCACGCTGGGCGAGCGGCTGGCCGAACTCCCCGCCGCCGACCACGAGCACACCGTCCTCGAAGCGGTCCGCACCGAGGTCGCCGCCGTACTCGGCCACGCCGGACCCACCGCCGTCGAGCCGCGCCGTGCCTTCACCGAGCTGGGCTTCGACTCGCTCGCCGCCGTCGAGCTGCGCAACCGGCTGAACACCGTCAGCGGACTGCGGCTGCCGTCCACGCTGATCTTCGACTACGCCACCCCGGCGGCGCTCGCCGGCCACCTCCTCGAACGGCTCCTGCCCGACCCGGCCGACCCCGAGCACCCGGCGGACGCCGGGCCGACCGCCGTACCGCACGGCGACACCGAGCTGCGCGAGCTGATCTCACGCATCCCCCTCACCCGCATCCGGGAAGCCGGCCTGCTCGACAGCCTGCTGAAGCTGTCCGAACCGGACCCGGCCCCCGCCCCCGCCGCACCGGCCCTGGACATCAAGTCCATGGCCGTGGCCGACCTGGTGCGCGCCGCACTCGACCGCAACGGCGCCACGTGATGTCCCCGGGTCCCGGGCGGCGCGCCGCGCCCGGCACCCGGCCACCCCCCTACGGCGCACCCTCCACCGCGTCACCAGCGCCGCCGAGCCAGCAGGGAGCGACACCGACCGTGGACACATCCGTCGAGCAGATCGTCGAGGCGCTGCGCGAGTCATTGCTCGAGAACGAGCGGCTGCGCCGACGCCACGCCGAGGTCACCGAGGCGGCACAGGAGCCCATCGCGATCGTCGCCATGAGCTGCCGCTACCCCGGCGGCGTCACCAGCCCCGAGCACCTGTGGCGGCTCGTCGACACCGGCACGGACGCCGTGGGCGACTTCCCCGCCGACCGCGGCTGGGACGTCGAGGGCATCTACGACCCCGACCCAGACGCCCCCGGCCGCACCCACGTGCGCGAGGGCGGATTCCTCTACGACGCGGCCGGGTTCGACCCCGGCTTCTTCGGCATCAGCCCCCGCGAAGCCCTCGCCATGGACCCGCAGCAGCGGCTGCTGCTGGAGACCGCCTGGGAGGCCTTCGAACGCGCCGGCATCGACCCGCACACCCTGCGCGGCAGCCGCACCGGCATCTACGCCGGCGTCATGTACCACGACTACGGCAGCTGGCTCACCGAGGTGCCGGAGGGCGTCGAGGGCTACCTCGGCAACGGCAACCTCGGCAGCGTCGCCTCCGGGCGCGTCTCCTACACCCTCGGCCTGGAGGGGCCCGCCGTCACCGTCGACACCGCCTGCTCCTCCTCGCTGGTCGCCCTCCACCTCGCCGTGCAGGCGCTGCGCACCGGCGAATGCGCCCTCGCCCTCGCCGGCGGTGTGACGGTGATGTCCACACCGGACACCTTCATCGACTTCTCCCGGCAGCGGGGCCTCGCCCTCGACGGCCGCTGCAAGTCCTTCGCGGAGGGCGCCGACGGCACCGGCTGGGGCGAGGGCGCCGGCCTGCTCCTGCTGGAACGCCTCGGCGACGCCCGCCGCAACGGCCACCGCGTGCTGGCCGTGGTGCGCGGCAGCGCCGTCAACCAGGACGGCGCCTCCAACGGACTGACCGCCCCCAACGGCCCCTCCCAGCAGCGCGTCATCCGCGCCGCCCTCGCCGACGCCCGCCTCGAACCCCGCCAGGTGCACGCCGTCGAGGCCCACGGCACCGGCACCCCGCTGGGCGACCCGATCGAGGCCCAGGCCCTGCTGGCCACCTACGGCCAGGGCCGCGACGAACCGCTGTGGCTCGGGTCCGTGAAGTCCAACATCGGCCACACCCAGGCCGCCGCGGGCGTCGCCGGCGTCATCAAGATGGTCATGGCGATCCGGCACGGACGGCTGCCCCGGACCCTGCACGCCGAACACCCCACCTCCCAGGTCGACTGGGCGGCCGGTGCCGTCGAACTGCTCCGCGAGGCCCGCGACTGGCCCGCCGACGGCGAACCCCGCCGCGCCGCCGTGTCCTCCTTCGGCATCAGCGGCACCAACGCCCACGTCATCGTCGAGGCCGCCGGCGAGCCCGAGCCCCGGGCCGAGGAGCCCGCCTGGACCGGGCCGCTCCCCCTGGTGCTGTCCGGCACCGGCCGACCGGGCCTCGCCGCCCAGGCCCGCCGCCTGCTGGACCACCTCACCACCGGCGCCGACCCGGTACCGGACGTCGCCCACACCCTCGCCACCCGGCGCGCCGCGCTGACCGAGCGCGCGGTCGTCACCGGCGCCACCCTGCCCGACCTCGTCGCCGGCCTGACCGCGCTCGCCGAGGACACCGCCGCGCCCAACGTGGTCTCCGGCCGGCCGGCCGGGGAGTCCCGCATCGCCTTCGTCTTCCCCGGCCAGGGCTCGCAGTGGGCCGGTATGGCCGCCGACCTGCTCGACACCTCACCCGTGTTCGCGGCCACCATGGCGGACTGCGCCGCCGCCCTCGCCCCCGTCACCGACTGGGACCTGATCGAGACCGTGCGGGCACGCCGGCCGCTGGAACGCGTGGACGTCGTCCAGCCCGTGCTGTGGGCGATCATGGTGTCGCTCGCCGAGGTGTGGCGCGCCCACGGCGTCCGGCCCGCCGCCGTCATCGGCCACTCCCAGGGCGAGATCGCCGCCGCCTGCGTGGCCGGCGCGCTCACCCTCGCCGACGGAGCCCGCGTCGTGGCCCTGCGCAGCCAGGCCATCGCCCGGGAGCTCTCCGGCCGCGGCGGCATGATGTCGGTGGCGCTGCCCGAGGCCCGGGTGCGCGACCTCGTCGCCCCGTACGACGGGCGGGTCTCGGTGGCCGCCGTCAACGGCGCCTCCTCCGTGGTGCTCTCCGGCGACGCCGACGCCCTCGACGCGCTCCGCGAGACGATCGTCGCCGGCGGCGACCGCGCCAAGCGGCTCCCGGTGGACTACGCCTCGCACAGCGCGCACGTCGAGTCCATCCGGGACCGGCTGCTCACCGACCTGGCGGGCGTCCGGGCCCGTCCCGCCGAGGTGCCGTTCTACTCCACCGTCACCGGCGCCCGGCTCGACACCACCGCCCTCGACGCCGGCTACTGGTACACCAACCTGCGCCAGAGTGTGCTGTTCGAGCCGACCACCCGCACCCTGCTCGACGCCGGGTACGGGGTGTTCGTCGAGTGTGGCCCGCACCCCGTGCTCCTGCACAGCATCGAGGAGACCGCCGACGCGGCGGGCACCGACGTCACCGCACTCGGCTCGCTGCGCCGCGACGACGGCGGCCCCGAGCGGGTACTGGCCGCCCTGGCGGAGGCCTTCGTCGCCGGTGTCCCGGTCGACTGGTCGCCCGTGTTCACGGACATGCCGGTACGCACCGCCGACCTGCCCACCTACGCCTTCCAGCGCGAGCGGTACTGGCTCGGCCGCTCCGTCGGCGCCGCGGACGTCACCGCCGCCGGACTCCGGCCCGCCGGACACCCGCTGCTGGGCGCCGCCGTCCCGGTCGCCGAGGGCGGCACCCTGTTCACCGGCCGGCTCTCCACCGCCACCACCCCCTGGCTGGCCGACCACGCCGTCTCCGGCACCACCCTGCTGCCCGGCACCGCCCTGGTCGAGATGGCGCTCGGCGCCGGTCACGACCTCGGCTGCGAGCACCTCGCCGAACTCACCCTCCAGGCACCGCTGGCCCTGCCCGAACGAGGCGCCGTGCAACTGCAGTTGCGGGTGGCGGCGGCCGACGGATCCGGGCACCGCGCGCTGAGCGTCCACTCCCGCCCCGAGGACGCCGACGACAGCGCCTGGGTCCGGCACGCCACCGGCCTGCTCGCCCCGCGCACCGCCCCGCCCGCCTTCGACCTCACGGACTGGCCGCCCCCGGGCGCCGAACCCGTCCCGGTCGACGACGCCTATGCCCGCCTGGCCGCCCTCGGCTATGACTACGGGCCCGCCTTCCAGGGACTGCGCGCCGTCTGGCGGCGCGGTCAGGAGACCTTCGCCGAGGTCGAACTACCCGTGGAAGAAGGCCACTTCGCCCTGCACCCGGCCCTCTTCGACGCCGCCCTGCACGCCGACGGCCTCACCACCGGAGCCGAGGACACCGCCCGGCTGCCCTTCGCCTGGACCGGCGTCTCGCTGTACGCGGCCGGCGCCGGCGCGCTGCGGGTCCGGCTGCATGGCGACGACACGCTCTCCGTCCAGCTGGCCGACCCCACCGGCGCCCCGGTCGCCGAGGTCGAGGCCCTGGTCTCCCGGCCCGTCGACCCGGCCGCACTGGCCGCGACCGCCCGCACCGAGGACCTGTACCGTCTGGACTGGCCGACCCTGCCCGTGCCCGTGTCCGATGCCGGTTCCGTCTCCGGGTCGCCCGTGCCGGAGCACGCCGTCCTGGACGAACGGGGCCCGGCCGCGCTGGACACCGTGCCCGCCTGGACGGTGCTGCCGGCCGGCGACGCCGCCACCGGCCCCGATTCCACCCGAGCGGCCGACCCGGCCACCGGCACCCACCGCGCGACCGAGCGTGTCCTGACCGCCCTACAGGACTGGCTGGCCGACGAACGCACCCGTGAAACACGGCTGTTGATCCTCACCCGGGGCGCCGTGGCCGTGGGGGAGGAGGACGTCACCGACCTGGCGGGCGCCGCCGTGTGGGGCCTGGTCCGGGCCGCGCAGGGCGAACACCCCGACCGGTTCGTCCTCGTGGACGGCGACGGCGACGGTGACCCCGCCGCCGCGGTGGCCGCCGCCATGGCGAGCGGGGAGCCCCAACTGGCCCTGCGCGAAGGCGGCGTGCGCGTGCCCCGGCTGGCCCGCGCCACCCCCCGAGGGCAAGCGCCGGCCCTCGACCCCGACGGCACCGTGCTGATCACCGGCGGCACCGGTGTGCTCGGCGCCCTCGTCGCCCGGCACCTGGTCGCCGAGCACGGGGTACGCCGCCTGGTGCTGGCCGGGCGCAGCGGCACCGCCGCCGACGACTTCGCCGGCTGCGACGCGGACATCGTCGTGGCCCGCTGCGATGCCGCCGACCGGGGTCAACTGGCCGCCCTGCTCGCCGAGGTGCCGGCCGCCCACCCGCTGACCGCGGTGATCCACCTCGCCGGCGTGCTCGACGACGGACTCCTGACCGACCAGACGCCCGCCCGCCTGGACGCCGTACTGCGTCCCAAGGCCGACGCCGCCTGGCATCTGCACGAGCTGACGCGCGACCTCGGCCTCGCCGCGTTCGTGCTGTTCTCCTCCGCCGCCGGCACGGTCGACGGCGCCGGCCAGTCCGGCTACGCCGCCGCCAACGCCTTCCTCGACGCGCTGGCCGCCCACCGCCGGCACCACGGCCTGCCCGCCCACTCCCTCGCCTGGGGCTTCTGGGAGCAGCGCACCGGACTGACCGCCCACCTCACCGACGCCGACGTGCACCGGATGGCGCGCGCGGGCGTCCGCCCCCTGGCCACCGAGGACGGCCTGCGCCTGCTCGACGCCGCCCTCGCCGCCGACGAGCCGCTGCTCCTCCCGGTCGGCCTGGACCTGGCCGTCCTGCGCCGCGCCGGCGACGTCCCGGCCCCGCTGCGCGCTCTGGTGCCCGCCCGCACCCGCCGTACGGCGGCCTCGCGCACGGACTCCGGCACGCTCACCGACCGGCTGGCCGCCCTCGGCCCCGCCGAACGGGACGCGGCGCTCATGGAACTGGTCCGCACCCAGGTGGCCGCCGTACTCGGCCACGGCAGCGAGATGACGCTCGATCCGCGCCGCTCGTTCCGCGAGTCGGGCTTCGACTCGCTGACCGCGGTGGAACTGCGCAACCGCCTCGGCAACGCCGTCGGCCTGCGGCTGCCCGCCACCCTCGTCTTCGACCACCCCGACGCGGGCGCGCTCGTGGCCCACCTGAGGACGGAGCTGTTCGGCACGCGCACCGAGCCCGCCGCCGTGGCCGAGGTGCGGGAGCCGGACGAGCCGATCGCCGTGATCGCCATGGCCTGCCGCTACCCCGGTGGCGTCAGCACGCCGGAGGACCTGTGGCGCCTCCTGGCCGACGGCCGGGACGGCATCGGCGCCTTCCCCGCCGACCGCGGCTGGGACCTGGAGGGCCTGTACGACCCGGAACCGGGCAAGGCCGGCCACTGCAGCACCCGGGCGGGTGGATTCCTCTACGACGCCGCCGACTTCGACCCCGACTTCTTCGGCATCGGACCGCGTGAGGCCCTCGCCATGGACCCGCAGCAGCGGCTGCTGCTGGAGACGTCCTGGGAGGCACTGGAGCGGGCCGGCATCGACCCGCACTCCGTGCGCGGCAGCCGCACCGGCGTGTTCGCCGGCGTCATGTACCACGACTACGGCAGCCGGCTGCACCGCGTCCCCGAGTCGGTCCGCGACTACCTCGGCAACGGCAGCCTGGGCAGCGTCGCCTCCGGCCGGGTCGCCTACGCCCTCGGTCTGGAGGGCCCCACCCTCACCGTGGACACCGCCTGCTCGTCCTCGCTGGTGGCGCTGCACCTGGCCGCGCAGGCGCTCCGGCAGGGCGAGTGCACCCTGGCGCTGGCCGGCGGGGTGTCGGTGATGTCGACCGTCGACACGTTCGTCGACTTCAGCAGGCAGCGCAATCTCGCCGCCGACGGCCACGCCAAGTCCTTCGCCGACGCGGCGGACGGCACGGCCCTTTCCGAGGGCGCCGGCATGCTGGTGCTGGAGCGGTTGAGTGATGCGCGGCGTCTGGGTCATGAGGTGTTGGCGGTGGTGCGGGGTTCGGCGGTCAATCAGGATGGTGCGTCCAATGGTCTGACGGCGCCGAATGGTCCTTCGCAGCAGCGGGTGATCCGGCAGGCGTTGGGGGCGGCGCGGTTGTCGGCGGGGGATGTGGATGTGGTGGAGGGGCATGGGACGGGGACGATGCTGGGGGATCCGATCGAGGCGCAGGCGTTGTTGGCGACGTATGGGCGTGATCGTGCGGCGGGAGCTCCGTTGTGGCTGGGGTCGGTGAAGTCGAATCTGGGGCATACGCAGGCGGCGGCCGGTGTCGCGGGTGTGATCAAGATGGTGATGGCGATGCGGCACGGGGTGTTGCCGCGGACGCTGCATGTGGAGCGGCCGTCGACGAAGGTGGACTGGGGTGAGGGTGCCGTGCGTCTGCTGACCGAGGAGCGGCCGTGGCCGCGGTCGGGGCGTCCGCGCCGGGCGGCCGTCTCCTCGTTCGGGATCAGCGGCACCAACGCGCACACCATCCTCGAGGAGGCGCCCGCCGCGGACCACCTCCCGCACGACACCGAACCCGAGGCACCGACCCCACTGCTGCCCCTCGTGATCTCCGGCGCCACCCCCGAGGCACTGGCGGCCCAGGCCGTACGACTGCGTGCGGTCGCCGACCGGCCGCTGCCCGACCTCGCCCGGTCCCTGGCCACGACCCGCGCCGCCCTGACCCACCGGGCCGCCGTGGTCGCCCGGGACCGGGACGAACTCCTCGCCGCGCTCACCGCGCTGGCCGACGGCTCGGCCGCCGACTCCGTGGTGCGCGGCCGGGCCGGCGGCGGCAGGACCGCCTTCCTCTTCACCGGCCAGGGCGCCCAGCGCCCGGGCATGGGCCGCGCCCTGCACGCCGCCCACCCCGTGTTCCGGCAGGCGCTCGACGACGCCTGCGACGCGCTCGACGCCCATCTCGACCGCCCGCTGCGGGAGGTGATGTGGGCCGAGCCCGGCACCGAGCAGGCCGCCCTGCTCGACCAGACCCAGTACACCCAGAGCGCCCTGTTCGCCGTGGAGAGCGCCCTGTACCGGCTGCTGGAAGCCCACGGCGTCCGCGCGGACTGGCTGGCCGGCCACTCGATCGGCGAACTGACCGCCGCGCACGCCGCCGGAGTCTGGGACCTCACGGACGCCGCCCGGCTGGTCGCCGCGCGCGGCCGGCTGATGCAGACCCTGCCCGCCGGGGGCGCCATGCTCGCCGTCGACGCCACCGAGGACGAGGTCCTCGCCCACCTCGGTCCCGAGGTGTCCGTCGCCGCCGTCAACGGGCCGCGCGCCGTCGTCGTCTCCGGCACCGAGGCCGCCGTGGACGCCGTCGCCGCCGCCTTCTCCGGCCGTCGTACCAAGCGGCTGCGGGTCAGCCACGCCTTCCACTCCCCGCTGATGGAACCGATGCTGGCGGAGTTCGAGAAGACCGCCCGCGAGCTGCGCTACGCCCCGCCCGCCCTCCCCGTCGTCTCCAACCTCACCGGCACGCGGGCCGGCGAGGACGAGCTGTGCGCGCCCGAGTACTGGGTCCGGCACGTCCGCGAGGCCGTCCGCTTCGGCGACGGCATCCGCACACTGGAGGCCGAGGGGGTGCGCACCTTCCTCGAACTCGGCCCCGACGCCGCCCTGTCGGCCATGGGCGCGCACGCCGTCACCGACGCCGAACGGTCGGTGTTCGTCCCCGCGCTGCGCCGAGACCGCGACGAGGAGCGCACGTTCGCCACACTGCTCGGCACCGCCCACGTCCGCGGCGTGCCCGTCGACTGGCGGCGCACGTTCGCCGGCACCGGCGCCCGCCGCACCGACCTGCCCACCTACGCCTTCCAGCGCCGCCGGCTGTGGCTGGACGACGAGCCCGGCGCCGGCGGTGACGCGGCCGGCCTTGGCCAGAGCCCGGCCCGGCACCCGATGCTCGGCGCCGCCCTGGAACTGGCCGGGGACGGCACCACGGCCCTGACCGGCCGCCTCTCCCTGGCCACCCACCCGTGGCTCGCCGACCACGCGGTCGCGGGCGTCGTCCTCGTCCCCGGCAGCGTCTTCGTCGAGCTGGCCGTGCAGGCAGGCGACCGCACAGGACTGCCGCGGGTGGCCGAACTCACCCTGGAACGGCCCCTGGTCCTGCCGCCCGACGGCGCCGTGCACCTCCAGGTCGCCGCCGCGGCCCCCGACGCGGACGGGCACAGGAGACTGACCGTGCACGCGCGCCCGGAGGGCGCGGACGGCGAGTGGTCCCGGCACGCCACCGGTGTCCTCGCCCCGGCCGGCTCGCCGGAACCGGCCGCCGAGACCGCCTGGCCACCCGCGGGAGCCGTCCCCGTGGACGTCAGCGGCACCTACGACCACCTGGCCGCACAGGGCTACCACTACGGCCCGTCGTTCCGCTGCCTGCGCGCCGCCTGGCGCGTCGGCGACGAGGTCTGCGCCGAACTCGCCCTGCCGGAGCCCGACGCGGCCGACGGCTTCGCCCTGCACCCGGCGCTGCTCGACTCCACCCTGCACGCCATCGACCTGCTCGACGGCCAGGACCCCACCGTCATGACCCTGCCCTTCTCCTGGGAGGACGTCACCCTGTACGCCACCGGCGCCACGGCGGCCCGCCTGCGCCTCACCCCGCACGGCACCGACCAGATGACCCTGCGCCTGTACGACGCCGCCGGGGCGCCCCTGGCCGAGGTGACGTCACTGCGCGTCCGCCAGGTCACCGCCGAGCAGCTGAACGCGGCCGACCCCGCCCCCGGCGACCTGTTCCGGCTGCGGTGGACCACCCTCCCGGTCACCGCCGACGGCTCCGCGCCCGCACCCCGCCTGCTCACCGTGACCGTGGACCAGGCCGGCGCCAAGCCGCCGGCGCTGGCCCGCGAGACCGCCGTACGGACCCTCGGCGCGCTGCGGGAGCACCTCGCCCAGGCACCGGACGACGCGCCGCTGGTGGTCCTGACCCGGTCCGCCGTCGCCGTCCACGCCGACGACGCCCCCGACCCGGCGCAGGCCGTGATCTGGGGCATGGTGCGGGCGGCGGAGGTCGAGCACCCCGGCCGGTTCGTGCTCGTCGACAGCGACGGCGACCCCGCGTCGGCCGCCGCCCTGCCCGCCGCCGTCGCCACCGGCACACCCGAACTCGCCCTGCGCGCGGGCACGGTGTTCGCACCGGAACTGGCCGCGACCACCGACGCCGAGCCGGGCCGGACGCCCGCCCTCGACCCCGAGGGCACCGTCCTGGTCACCGGAGGCACCGGCAGCCTCGGCCGCCTGCTGGCCCGGCACCTGGTCACCCGGCACGGCGCACGCAGGCTGCTGCTGGCCGGGCGCACCGGGCGGCTGTCCGATCCGGACGCCCTGGACGAACTGTCCGCACTGGGCGCGACGGTGACCGTGGCCGCCTGCGACGTCACCGACCGGGCAGCGCTCGCCGCCCTGCTGGCGTCCGTGCCCCGGGAGCACCCGCTGACCGCCGTGGTGCACGCCGCCGGTGTCCTGGACGACGGGCTGCTCACCGACCTCACTCCCGGCCGGATCGAATCGGTGATGCGTCCGAAGGCCGACGCCGCCTGGCATCTGCACGAGCTGACGCGTGACCTCGACCTCGCCGCGTTCGTCCTGTTCTCCTCCGCCGCCGGCACCCTGGGAGCGGCGGGACAGGCCAACTACGCCGCCGGCAACGCCTTCCTGGACGCCCTGGCCGCCCGGCGCCGCACCGAGGGGCTGCCCGCGCTCTCGCTCGGCTGGGGCCTGTGGGACACGGGGGAGGGCATGGCGGCCGGCCTCGGCGAGAGCGAACTGCGCCGGCTGGCCCGCGACGGCATCCTGCCGTTGCCCGCCGAGCGGGCCCTGGCCCTGTTCGACCGGGCACTGGCCGCCACCGAGGCGACGGCCGACCGGGCCCTGCTCCTGCCGGTCCGGGTCCAGGTCACCGCGGACGCCCCCGCGCTGGTGCGGGGCCTGGCTCCGACGGCCGTGCGCCGGGCGGCGCCCGCGGCCACCGAGGCCTCCACGCCTGCGGAGCCGCTGTCGCGGCGACTGGCCGGCCTGGGTGCCGTCGACGCCCTCGGCCTGCTGGTGGAGACGGTGTGCGGCCACGTCGCCGACGTCCTCGGCCACGGTTCCGCCGACGCCGTCGACCCACAGCGCCCGCTGGGCGACCTGGGCGTGGACTCGCTCGCCGCCCTTGAGTTGCGCAACCGGCTCGGCGCCGACACCGGCCTTCGGCTGTCCACCACCCTCACCTTCGACTACCCCACCGCCGACGCCCTGGCCCGGCACCTCCACGAGGAACTCGGCGGCGACACCTCCGGCGGGCTCGCCGACGTCGAGGCCGAGGTGGCGCGCCTGGAGGAGGTGCTGGCCACCGTGGCGGAACCGGCCGCCCTGGACGAGGAGCGGCGGGCCCGGGTGGCCGCCCGGCTGCGCACCCTCAGCGCCCGATGGGACGGTACGCAGGCCTGGCAGGAGAACGGCACCGGGCACACCGGCGGAACGGGGCTGGAGACGGCCACGGCCGACGAGCTGTTCGAGATCCTGGACGACGAACTCGGCACCCTCGGCTGACCCACCCACCCGCCACGTCCGGCGGGCCCGGGGCGCCTGTCGGACGCCCCGGGCCCGGGCCGCGCACATCCGACCCGGCGCCGCGCCCCGGCTGTGGCACCGGGGGCCGGCGAAGTGTCCGGATCGCTCAGCCCGCGGACGAGTGGGTGCTCGCCCAGCGGTCGGACAGCTTCGGGATGCGGTGCTCCAGCATCTTCGACGGCAGCTCGGACCGGCTGGCCACGTTCAACTTGCGGTAGACCCGGGTGAGATGCTGCTCCACCGTGCTGATCGTCACGTGCAGCCGGGTGCTGATCTCCCGGTTGGTGTACCCGAGCGCGGCCAGCCCGGCGACCCGGCACTCCGCGTCGCTCAGCAGGGCGGGGCCGTCCTCGGAGGCGGCACTCTCCGCCGCCCGTGCCGGGTCGTCCAGCAGGTGCGCGTCGACGGGGGACTCGATCCGGCAGGCCTCGGCCTCCCGCGCCGCCTGGCGCGCCACCAGCCGGGCACGGGCGTACTCGCCCAGTTCGTAGTGCGCGGCGGACAGATCGGCGTACGCCTGGGCCAGCGCGTACCGGTCGCCGCACGCCTTGAGCAGGTCGATCGACTCACGCAGCAGCGAGGCCCGGCGGTGCGGCTTGCAGGTCGCGGCCAGCAGCCGCAGCGCCATGGCCCGGGCCCGGGAACTGTGGCCGCCGGGCAGCCGCAGCTGCTCCTCGGCCCACTCCCGGGCCGTGCGCGCCTTGCCGATCCGCAGGTTGGCCAGGGCCAGGTCCGACCGCCAGGGAATGCCCTTCTGGAGGCTGGGGTTGCCCTCCCGCAGCAGCCGCCCGCAGGTCTCGAAGTCGCCCAGCGCGGCGAAGGGCCGGTCGGTGGCGAGGAAGTGGTGGCCGCGGGCGCGCAGGTACTGGATGCCGAACACGGTCCGGAACATCGGCTCGCGCACATCGCGCTTGAGCAGTTCCTCGGCCTCGGCGTAGGCACCCATGGCGGTGTACGCGGAGATCGCCGTCGACAGCGGCAGGCCGATGAGCACCCCCCAGCTCTCGGCGCGCAGGGTGCCGAGCGCGTCCAGCGCGCCCCGCGACGCCGTGGTCACGTCCCCCTGGAGCAGGGCGATCTCCGCCCGGATGGCGCCGAGGAGGGCCTGCCAGGTCGTCGCCCGGCGTTCCGCCGCGCACTCCAGCAGTACGTCACAGGCCTCGGCGGCGATCGCCGGCCGGTCGGCGTGAGCGATCGCCAGCAGTGACATCGCGACCAACTCGAGGTTCAGATGGTCCAGTTGGTGTCCCTGGAGGGCCTGGGCGACGGCCGCGGCGGACTCGTCGGTCGCCTCACCGCCGACCAGCGCCGCAACGCGGGCGGCCAGTCCGCCGGTGTCCGCGTGCACATGGCGGCGGCGCGGGTCGGGGCCGGCGAGCGGGCCCGGCTTGCCGGCGAGCGCCACTCCGTAGAACCACTGCCGGACGAACTCCACCTCGGCGATGATCTGGGCGTCGGCCGGCGACTGGGCGCGCACGAGGCTGGCCACGGCCCGGGCGGCCAGCTCGGTGTCGCCCTGCCACAGCATGTACCGCAGGACGGTGGCGGTGTCCCTCATTCCCAGTTCCCCCGCCAGCGCGGCCTCGCGCAGCGGCTCCAGGTGGGGGCCGGCCGCCGCCGGGTTGGTGCGCCACTCGGCGCGGGCGAGGGCCACCGACAGGGCGTGGCGTTCGCCTTCGTCGGCGCAGTCGCGCAGGATCATGCCGAGATAGCCGGTGCAGCGTTCCACGTCGTCGTCGGCCAGCGCCTGTTCCGCGGCGGCGCGCAGGACGGGCGCGCCCCATCCCGCCGGGACGAGGTCCGCGAGCCGCAGGTGGCGGGCCACTTCGACGGCCGGGGCGCCGGAACGATACAGCATGTGCGCGATCCGGCCGTGCAGCCCCGTGCGCACCTCGGGATCCATGTCCTCCAGGACCGCCGCGGCCGCGGTCGGGTGCCGGAAGGCGCGGCCGCTCAGCAGCCCGGAGGAGTTGAGGACGTCCACGGCTTCCTGGGTGCCGGCCGGGGTGGTGTCGGCCAGTTCGGCGACGGGCACGGCCTCGGCCAGGGGGCCGAGCGCGGCCAGTGCCCGGGCCACCCGGACGTGGCCCTCCTCGCCGCGGTGCAGCAGCGACAGCACCGCCTGCCGGTAGGCGGCGCCCGCGACGGGCCGGCCGAGCTCGGGTGTCAGACGCGCGCTGTCGTCCAGCAGGGCGTGCAGCAGAAAGGGGCTGCCGGCGGTGGCCCGGTGGTAGGCGCCTCGGACATGGGCCGGCAGTGCCCGTCCGGCCTGGGCGGCCAGGAGTTCACCGACGCTCGCCTCCGACAGCGGAGTCAGGCGTACCCGCCGGTGGGGGAGGCGCAGGAGTTCCGCGTGCGCGGGTGAGCGCATCTCGCCGAAGTGCCCGGAGGTCGTGCACACCACCAGCACCCGCCGCGACCGGCTGCGGCGCAGCAGGTGGACGATCGTGTGCAGGGAGGACCGGTCCATGGCGTGCGCGTCGTCCACCGCTATCACCAGCGGACGGTCGTCTCGGGCCAGGTGCAGCAGCGACTCGGCCGTCTCCTGTGTGTCGCGTGCGTGCACGTCCTCCCGGCCGGGGCCCGCGGGGTCGCGCTCGTTCGCCCGCGGGCACGGGCCCTGTGGGGCGGAATATGACACGGTGCATTCCGCTTCCGCATTGCGTACTAATTGGCTCACGAGACTCGTCGACGGGCCTGGTTCGGGTCCGACCGTACCGGTGAGTATCCGGGCATCGGCACTGTGCAGCGTGCCCAGGAATTCATGCACCAGCTGGGTCTTGCCGGATCCCGGGCCGCCCGTGATGATCACGAGCCGGCCATGCCCCCGTGCGCTGTCGGAGAACGCCTCACCCAGGGCCTGAAGTTCTCTCGAACGACCGAAAAGATGCATCGTGGGTCCCCCCTTGAATCTTTTTCCGAATGAAGTCAAGCCCCGTTTTACAGGTCACGAGGCGACGTCGTACGGCGGTGCCAATGAGAGTTTGTGAGGGTGCCGGCACTCACGCAAAGGCGGCGCGCCGGACTCTAGGGTTCCTCGCGAACCATGCTCGAACGACGGGAAAGCAGGGCTGGTCAGGCCAGCCTCCTCGGTCCGGGCGCGCTCGCGCCCCTACCTGCACTGCGAGCAGGGCATGGCATTCCGTGGTCCCCTGATTGTCGCGTACCGCGGACGGACTTCAATGCTGCGTCGCATCGATATTCCGAGTGTTACCGCTGGTACAACCGCGAGGGTGCTCATCACTCATGCATCGAATCATTTCAGCCATTTTGTGGCCGGATACAATAAGAATAGGTGCGCATAGCACGCGAAAAGGCTAGCTGTCTAGGCCAACGTTGTCAACTGTCACCTGTGGCTCCTCTCGCCTACTGTCCGCCCACTCCATCGAGACGTCCTTTCACGGTCCTTTGATTTACCGGCTGGTTAAAGAAAGGGACCGGGCGGGACCAACCGTGACATCGGTCACGGGAAAGGGCTTCCGGTGCCCGTTCGGGCAACGCGCCCCCCGCCAAGGGCGCCTCGCCGCGCGAGGCCGGTGCTCCGACGGCCCTGCGATGCAGGGCATTTCGGGCCCCGGACAGGCCGAAGGCCGGGCAGCCCCTGCTGTGGGAATGCCCGGCCTTCGTGGCGCCGGTGCCCGATGGGTGGGTCCGGGGCTCAGTGTCCGGCGGACCCCTCGGGGCGGGCGTGGCGGGGCAGGAGGAACGCGAGGAGGAACGTCAGGGCGAGCAGGCCGACCACGATCCACAGCACCGTCTGCATGACGGAGCCGAAACCGCTGCGGAACGCCGACGTCGCGGTGGTCCGCAGTGCGCCGGATATCGGGGCGGCGTCCCTGGGTGAGGAGGCGACGGCGGACCGTGTGTCCTTCTCCAGGCGGGCGCAGGACGCCGGGGTCGCGGCGGGGTCCTTGGCGACGGCACGGTCCGAGGCGCAGGTGCGCAGGTCCGCGATGACGCGGTCCCGAGCGGCCGGCGCGACGTGCGCGGCGGTCAGCCGATCGCGCAGGGCGCCCGAGTGGTGGTCGACGGCGCCGGCGATCCCGCCGCCCAGCAGACCGAAGAACACGGTGCCGAGGATGGCCACGCCGAAGGCGCCGCCGAGCTGCTGCACCGCGGTCATCGTGCCGGACGCCGAGCCCGTCTCGTGCGGCTCCACGCTGGCGAGCACGATGTCGAAGAAGGGCGCCATGAGCAGGCCCATCCCGATGCCGGTGACGAGCAGCGAAGGCAGCAGCTGCCACGGTCCGACGCCGTCGCCCACCGCGTCGAGGGTCAGCCACACGCCGAACACGCCGAGCGCCATGACCAGTGCGCCCGCCTGCAGCACGGCCCGTCCGAACCGGGTGACACCCTGCGCGATCCCGAAGCCGACGATCATGCCGCCGGACCACGGCACCATCACCAGGCCCGCCTTGAGCGGCGAATAGCCGAGTCCTATCTGGGTGTACAGGTTGAAGACCAGCATGAAGCCCTGCATGGTCGAGAAGAACACCAGCCCGAGGGTCATGCCGCCGCTGAACCCGCGCTTGCGGAAGAGGCTCGGGACGACCAGCGGGTCCTGGCCGGCCTTGCTGCGGCGCGCCTCGTATCCGCCGAAGACGACGAAGACGACGACCGACGCGGCCATCATCGCGAACGTCCACACCGGCCAGTCGTACTCACGGCCCTGGACCAGCGGGAAGATGATTAGCAGCGCGGCCAGCGAGACCAGGAACATGCCCGGGATGTCCAGACGCGGCCTGCTGCCGGACCGGCCCCTCGGCAGGTAGCGCAGGGCGCCGACGAAGGCCGCGGCACCCAGCGGCAGATTGATCAGGAAGATCATCCGCCAGCCGGTGCCGAAGTAGTCGGCGTCCACGAGCCAGCCCGCCAGGATCGGCCCGCACACCGCGGACAGTCCCATCACGGGCCCGAACATGCCGAAGGCCTTCTGCGACTCCTTCGGCGGGAACATCTCCTTGATCATGCCGAGGCCCTGCGGCAGCATCACCGCGCCGAACAGGCCCTGGACGACGCGCGCGGCGATCAGCATCTCGGGGGAGACGGATATCGCGCACAGCAGCGAACCGGCGGTGAAGCCGGCGGCTCCCACCAGGAACATCCGTCGGCGGCCGTGGATGTCCCCGAGCCGCCCGCCGGTCACCAGCCCGATGGCCATCGAGAGGGTGTACGCGGCGGCGAGCCACTGCAGGGTGGAGGCGCCGCCGCCGAGGTCGGCCCGCATGGAGGGGCCGGCGATGTTCGTGACGACGGCGTCGAGGAGATCCATCACCTCGGCCGCCAGGATCACGAAGAGCGCGGCCCAGCGCCACCGGTAGGGCGCTGGGGAAGCGGTGGGCGTCTCGCTGGACGCGACACCGGTGGTGGACATCGGGGACTCCTCGCGGCAGGGCCGCGCCGCGGTGATGCCCGTCGGCACGGTGGGTGGTCGTGGTTGTCTCCGTCCTGGCGGAGAACGGCGTTCACCGTAACAGAACAACGCTCACCAAGAGAACGGCGTTCATCAAGATATAGCGCAAACTCGGCGCATGGACAAGATATATCTTGAGTCCGGATGACGGCCCAGGCCAGGTGCCCTGCTCGCCGGAGGAGAACACTGTTCTCCCGATGCCTAGACTGTTCCCATGACCGACGCCGCCGCCGACACCCCCACGCCCCCTCCGCCCTCCCCCTGGGATCGCGAGCGCCCCGCCCGGCCCCGGACCGGCCCCGCCCGCGCACCGCTCTCGCGCGAACGGGTGGTGGAAGCCGCCTTCGCCGTGCTCGACCGCGAGGGACTGGACGGGCTGTCGATGCGGCGGGTGGCGGCGGAACTGGGTGTCGCGGTCTCCGCCCTCTACGCCCACGTCAGCTCCAAGGACGATCTCCTGGAGCTGATGTACGCCCGGCTCTTCGACGGCTTCGAGATCCCCGAACCCGACCCGGAGCGCTGGCAGGAGCAGCTTCGGGACTACGCCCGCTCCGGACGACAGCGCCTGCTCTCCCACCGGGACATGGCCAGGATCGCCATGGCCCACGCCCCCTTCACCGCCGAACTCCTCCCGCACGTCGAGGCGTTGCTCGCCCTCTTCCGCACCGCCGGCCTGCCGGACCGGATCGCGGCGGAGGCCGGTGACCTCATCGCCACCTACATCGACGGCTTCGTCCTGGAGGAGGGCATATGGCGGGACCGGGCCGCGCGCCAGGACGACGCCTCCTCCCCGGGCCGCCCCGACTGGCGCGAGATGGCCGGCGAGATGCAGAACTACTTCGCGTCCCTGCCCGAGGGCGACTTCCCCCATCTGCGCGCCCTAGCCGGGCTGATGGTGTCGGACTCCTCCGACGAGAGATTCGACGTCGGCCTGGAGATCATCCTGCGCGGCCTGGCGACCTATCTGCCGTCATAGCGGCGTCCCGAGCGGCAAGTGTCCCGGCCGCCCCGTGGGGCCGGATAGGGTGCGCCGTATGGCGTCCGTACTCGTGGTCGGCTACGACCCGCACGCGATTCCCGGTGTCGACGGGACGTCCCTGCGCGCGGCTCTCGACGCGGAGTTGGGCCGGTTCGGCGACCACGGCATCGACGCGGCCATGGCGCTGGTCGTCTTCGACGAGTCGGCCGAGACCACCCTCGTGGCCGCACTGACAGAGCGCCCTTGGGACGTGGTGGTCGTCGGCGGCGGAATCCGCAAGGCGGAACAGTTGCTGCCGCTCTTCGAGCAGACCGTGAACCTGATCCGGCGCCACGCGCCCCAGGCCGCCATCGCCTTCAACACCAGCGGCGGCGACAGCGTCGAGGCGGCCACGCGCTGGCTCTGACGTCCACACCGGGGTCACAGGCCGCCCGGGATCGCTGTCCGCGGGGGATCACGGTGGCGGCCCGGGTCGGGACCGGGCGGGAGTCGTGTCCGTTCGGGAACGGGTTGGGCCGGGGGGAGTCCGGCTGGGCGGCGGGGTTCGGCGGCGCGCACCTGTGCGGCACCTCCGGGCCTTGGGTGGCCGGCGCGGAGGTGCCGTGGTGCGTGCCCTGGTCAGCGCAGGTCCATCACCGTGCGCAGCTTGCCGCTGGTCTCGGTGCGCTCGAACTCCTCCCGGCGCACGGGCCGCACGGGATCGCTGGCCGCGCGGGGCAAGGTGACGACCGGGATCGGGACCGCCCGGGATCGCTGTCCGCGGGGGATCACGGTGGCGGCCCGGGTCGGGACCGGGCGGGAGCCGTGTCCGTTCGGGAACGGGTTGGCCGGGGAGGAAGTCCGGCTGGGCGGCGGGGTTCGGCGGCGCGCACCTGTGCGGCACCTCCGGGCCTTGGGTGGCCGGCGCGGAGGTGCCGCGGTGTGTGCCCCGGTCAGCGCAGGTCCATCACCGTGCGCAGCTTGCCGCTGGTCTCGGTGCGCTCGAACTCCTCCCGGCGCACGGGCCGCACGGCCAGGCACAGCAGCCCCTCGGCCTCGGCCGCCGCCAGCTCCGTCACCCCGGCGGCGAGTGCCGCCCGCGCGGCATCCGGGTCCGGCGCGTACTCCTCGTCGAGCCGGACGGTCAGCGACTCCCGCCCGGCGCCCGGGGCCACCACCATCTGCACCTCGCCGTGATAGGCGAGCCGCTCCTGCAACGCCCGCACCACACGCCGGTAGTTCACGAAGTACGTGCCGACGCGCACGACGTCCCCGTAGCGGCCCAGTAGCTCCAGGCGGGGGACATGGCTGCCGCACGCGCAGGCGCCCTCCACCGCCCGCCCCAGGTCCCCGATCTCGTAGCGCTCCAGCCGCTGCCCGGACCGCCCACGGGAGGAGAACACCAGCCGTCCCGGTTCGCCCGGTGGCACCGGCCGGTCCTCCAGCGGATCGAGGATCTCCAGCGTGTGCAGGTCGCTGAGCACATGGTGGACCGCACCGTCCGAGGAGGCGCACTGGTAGCCCAGCGGCCCCAGATCGGTACTGCCGTAGGCCGCGGAACGGATCACCTCCACCCCGAACTCCTCGGTCAGGACCGCGCGTTGTTCGGCGGTGAAGTGCTCACCCCCGTAGAACACCTTGCGCACCCCGCCGTAGGCACGCAGCCGGTCCGCCTCGGCGTGGAACAACTGCCACAGGTACGACGGCATCCCGAACAGGGTGTCCGCGCCGTGGGCCACCAACGCCTCGGCGACCACGGCGTGGTCGGGTCCGGCCGCCATCGGGAGCTGGGTGGCGTTCAGCCGCTCCAGGATGGAGAAGAAGCTGATGAAACTGCCGTACATCCCGCCGCAGTAGAACAGGTTGGCCGCCCGGTCGTGGGCCGGGTCGAACCCGGCGGCGAGCAGTCCGTCCGCCGCGGCGCGCATCTGGTTGTCGTAGTCGTCGCAGGTGAACACCGACAACGCGGGCGCGCCCGTGGAACCTCCGCTGCGGAAGTACAGATGCGCGTGGCGGGGGTCGAGGGTGGCGAGCGCGCGCTGTACGCCCTCCTTGCCCAGCAGCGGCCCGTCCGGCGCGGGAGGCTGCACCGGGGGCGCCACCAGATCGTCCAGACAGGCCGTCGTACGGAAGGCCGGGTCGGTCGCGCGTACGTTCACCCGGCGGCTGTAGCGCTGCAACGCGTAGACGCCGTCGTGGGGTTCACCCTCGTAGCTCTCCAGCATGGAGCCGACCGGGGTGACGCGGGTGACGCCCGCGGCGAACACCGCGCGCGACAGCGCGGCCACGTCGGCGCGATCGCCGCCGATCGCCGCGGTCTGCAGATAGCGGCGCATGGGCCGCAGGGTCTCGGTGACCGCGTGCCGGGGCAGCGGCTTCACCCAGACGCTGCGGTGCAGCGGTGAGGCGTCGAGCGCGGGGCGGGTGTCGGCCAGCACCCGCCAGGAGGCGTCCTCGGCGGTGAACACCCTTGTCAGTCCCAGGTGTTGCTCCAGCCGGGCGAGCTGTTGCACGGTGCTGATCTCCGCGCGCTCGGCCGGACCCGGCGACGGTGCCGGCCGGGCGTCCGACACCTTCGCCAGGTGCTCGGCGAACCGTCCGGCGAACGCGAACAGCTCCCGCGGGTCCTCGGTGTCGAGATAGACCACCTGGGGGCTGGAGCACGCCTGTTGCTCCAGCCGGCACACGTCCTCGGCGAGCGCGTCGAGCACGGCGGTGTCCGACGCCGCCCGCCCGGTCAGATAGGCGAAGGAGATCCGGTGGCCCCACTCGACCAGCCGGCAGCCGGGCGGCGCCAGTTCGGCCGCCGCACGCACCGCGTCCTCGCCGCCCCACACCGCGATCGCGTCCGCGGCCCGGCACAGCGCCTCCAGCCACTCGCGGCGCGAGGACGCGAAGGGCAGGACGACGACGCGCTCGGCGATCAGCCCGGACGGGTCGGCCGCCCCGAGAGCGGCGAGCAGACCGACGGCGAGAGCGCCGTCCGAGCCGCCCGGCGCCGAGGCGTCGGCGTCACTGGCGCGCGGGGTGCCGGGGCTGCCCGTCCGAGCGGGGTCGGGGCCGGCCACCGGCGGCGTGCCGGCGCCGCCGGCCGAGGGGGTGTCGGGGCCGGCCACCCGCGGGACATGGGAGCCGCCCGTCCCCGGGGCGTCGGAGCCGCCGTCCGTCCTCGGTGTGCCGGAGCTGCTGGTCTTCAGTACGTTGAGGTTGCCGGCGAGCAGGCCCTCGACGACGCTCAAAGGGGCCACGGCGGCGGCGTTTCCCGGGGCGATGTGGACCAGCAGGCCGACCGGTGCCCAGGCCTCGTACACCGTTTCGCGGCCGTCCGGCCGGGTCAGCCGCTCCGGACGCGGGCCGCCCAGCTCGCGGCGCAGCTTGCGCTCCAGCGCCTCCCGGGAGAGCGCGGTGGCCAGCTCGGCCAGGACGGGCGCGGCGTCGGCGGCGGGCAGGTGTGCGGCCAGGCGGCCGTACAGGGCGGAGGCGGGATCGGCCAGGTCGCGGCTGACGGCGGCGCAGGCGCCGAGGACCACGTCCGTGGGCAGCGGGCGCGCCAGCACCCGGCCGGCCAGCCCGGCCAGCCCGGCCAGTCGGCGGCCCGCCTCGGCGTCCTCGATGAACTCGCCCTGCCACAGGTGCGGTGCGGAGGTGGTCACGACATTCCCTTCATCAGTTCGGCGGCGGCCACCGCGCAGCTGCGGTTGCGGCTCACCCCGGCACGGCCGTGCACGGTGAACCAGTCGGTGGACAGCGGGCAGGGGCACTCGTCGCCCGGGTGCAGCGAGGCGAGGTCGCCCATCACGACGCTGTGCGCCGGTACGGACGTGATGTACGGGCTGACCAGGTGCAGGAACCCGGGCTCGCCGTACGGCAGCGGGCGCAGCGTCCCGGTGTCGCGGACGGCCGCGCGCGACCACACCGGGACGTGCAGCCGGTGGTGGGCGCACTCGACGTACGGGACACAGTGCTCGACCGAGCCGAAGGTGTCGCGGACACGGTCCCCCGGAACACCCAGGCGTTCGGTGACCTCGGCGTAGAACGCGTCCTTGCCGATCTGCCGGTCCGCGTGGCCCTTCCAGCCGCCGCCCAGCACCACCAGCGACCCCTCGGGCAGCCGCAGCGGTGGCAGCCCCATCGCGCGCATCCGCTCCAGGGTGAAGTACAGGAAGGCCGGGAAGCCGAGGATGCGGACGGGGACGTCGTCCCGCGCGTACCGCTGGAGCGCCGCGATGCAGCCGTGCACGTCGAACTCGTGGCCGGTGCCGGTGTGCCGCAGCGCGTGTGTGGTGTGCCGGGCCGGGGCGAAGTCGCACAGGTAGTTGTCGGTGAACGACGTGCCCAGGCGCAGGGAGGGCGCGGGCTCGTAGCTGTACAGCAGGTAGTTCACCGGGCTGTCGGGGGTGATCCAGCCGTAGTGGTCGAAGATGCGGGCCACCATGCGCTGCGCCGAGCGGATCGTCCACTCGTCGAAGAACATCTGCGACTTCTGGCCCGTGGTGCCGGAGGAGGTCAGATGCAGGAAGACCTCGTCGCGGGGGACCGAGAGCACCTCGTGGCGCTTGAAGAAGGCGGCGGGTACCAGCGGGGCGCGGACGCCGTCGCCGACGGTCGGCGCGGGGCACTCGGGCGGGTCCTGGAGCAGGGCGGCGAAGAACGGGGAGCGTGCCGCGTGCCAGGCGTTGGTCTCGGCCATCGCCGCGGCGAACAGGCCGTCCGCCGCGGGGCCTTCGGCATAGGGCTCGGTCAGGTCGCACAGCCGCTGCACATGGCCGAGCGCCGCCGGGTCCGGAACCGTGACGGGAGCGAGATGGGGTTTCATCGGGACACCTCGGGAAGGGGCAGATAGGTGGCCGTCCAGGCGCTCAGGTAGGCGCCGAGGTACGGCTGGAGCAGCGGGCTGACGGCCGCAGAGCGGAAGTCGATCTGACGGCTGGTGCGCGACAGCACCACGTGGTCGTGGAAGCGGTCCCCGTGCCGGTCCTGGTCGGGGCCGGGGACGCGGCGCATCGCCGGATAGAGCGCGCTCGGCACGAAGCCCGAGTCGAGGAAGACCCGCAGGGCCGCGGTGTCGGCCAGCGGCAGCAGCGCCTCGACGTAGTCCGCGCCGGCCCGGGTGACCGTGGCGATCAGTGTCTCCAGGGCGCCCGCGACCGCGGCCGGACGCGGATGGACGGCGACGAGCGCGCAGCTTCCCGCCACCGGGTCGAGGTCGGCGTACGCCTCGAAACGGCCGTCGGCGGCGACCAGCACCGCGTTGGGGGTGTGCAGCGGGAAGAAGCGGGCGTCGGCCTGCGCGAAGACCTCCAGGAAGCGGCGGCGGACGAAGGCCGGTGCCGCGATCAGCTCGATGTGCTCGCCGCCGGCCCTCCTGCCCGCGCGTCCCACGTGGTCCGAGTGGTCCGAGTGGTCCCGGGGCGGGCCGGGCGGACCGGGCGTGTCGCCGTGGTCGACGCTCGCGTAGTCGATGCCTACGCCCCGCCCGGCGGCGGACAGCAGGGCCGACAGCCGTTCGGGTACGTGCGCCACGGGCGCCCGGTGTTCCAGCACGCCGTCGGCGTAGCGGGCAAACAGGGCGAGGGTCTCGCAGCCGTCGACCTCCACGGCGTTCGGCAGCAGGCCGAGCGGCCGGAAGCCGTTGCGTACGACGACGTGCTGCGGACCCTCGGTGACCACGCGGACGGTGGCGTACACCGAGTCGAGTCGGCCGGTGGCGAACGCCTCGTCACAGACCGCCCCGGTCAGCCGGGACGCCAGCCCGCCGCCGCGGTGGCCGGGATGCACGGCGAGCCCGACGAGCTTGCCGATGCGGCTGCCCGGTTCGGTCAGGACGACGGCGGACCCGACCAGCGTGCCGCCGTCGGCGCGGGCGGTGAGCCAGTGCGCGGTGCCGTTTGTGATCAGTTGGCGCATGACCGCCGGGTCGCTGCCGAGCGGCACCGGGTAGCCGTGCCCGTACACCTCGAAGTACAACTGCCGCAGTTCCGCGATGTCCTGGACGCGGGCGGGGCGCAGGACGGCGTTCACCGCGATTCTCCCGCCGGTGTCAGGGGCCGCGTCGGCGCCGCGAGCGGCCGTGGCACGGCCCCGTCGGCCCGGCTGCCGAGCCACCACAGCGCCAGCGCGACCGGCACCAGGCCCGCACCCTGGACCACGCACAGTGTGCGGGCCGTCAGATGGTCGCCCAGCGCCCCGAAGACGAGCGAGGACACGGGGAAGGTGGCCCCCAGCAGTGCCTGCATGACGGCGAAGAACCCCGGCTTGTCGGCGGCGGGCACCAGCCGCTGGAACAGCGCGACGAACCGTACGCCGATCACACCGACACACCAGCCGGCGACGGCCATCGAGCCGAGGGCCGCCGCGTGTCCGGCGAACAGGCCCGGCCCGGCGAGAGCCGCGGCCATCACCGTGAGGCAGGCGCTGCCGACGGCGATCGGACGGCCCGGCAGCCGTCCTCCGGTGAACGACCCGACGAGTGTGCCCGCGCCGAGCGCCGCCTCCAGCGAGGCGACGGTCGAGCCGTCGGCGTGCAGTACCTGCCGGGTGTACAGCGGCATCACGACGTAGACGGCGGTGGTGAAGACGTTGGCGGCGGCGAAGCAGACGAGTACACGGCGGATGAACGGCAGACCGGCCAGCACCTGTCGCAGTGTCCGCGGTGCGGGTGCGGGTATCGGTGCCTGGTCCTGTGTGGTGCCCTCCGTCGCCCCGGCCGCGGTCGTGGGGCCCGGGAAGCGGGCGGAGAAGACCAGCAGGGCGGCGAGGAGGTACGCGCCGGCGCTGACGGCGACGACGCCGCCGAGGGCGCCCGCGTCGACCACGAGCGGTCCGAGCAGGCCCCCGCAGAGCCCGGCGACGGACTGGGTGGACAACTCGAAACCGGTGGCCGACTCGATGTCGGCGTCCTCGACGAGTTCGGGCACCGACGTGGTCAGACACGGGTCGAACACGGCCTGGCAGGCGGCCAGGACGAACCCCACGGCGTAGGCGGCGGCGACGGGCAGCGCCCCGGCGTACGCGGCGCCAGCCGCCGTGGCGGCCACGGCGCCGGCCACGGCTGCCGCGCCCGCCAGCACGGCGCGGTGTGCGTACCGTGCGACGACGCGGGCGACCACGGGGGCGAGCGCCACCGCGGGCAGGGTGCTCACCGCGAGGAACAGTCCGGACGCGAGACCGCGGTGCGCACCGCCCGCGAAGCCGACGAGCCACCAGACCACGCCGACCTGGAACATCCGGCTCGCCGCCTGGGTGAGGAGCTGGCCGGCCCAGACCCGGCCGAAGGACGGATTGCGCAGCACGAGCGGGAGACGCCGGGTGGGCGCGGGTGCCGCGCTCACGAGTGCGGCCGTTCGTCGACGACGCGGACGAGCTTGCCCGAGCGGGAGTTGACCGCGAGGTCCTGGTGGCGTACCCATTCGACGACGAGGGGGTTCACATGCCCGGCGGTGGTCGCCTCGGCGTAGAACGGCCGCTGCGCCAGGAGGCCTTGTACGACGGAGTCCTCCAGGGCGCGGTGCTCCTCGCCCGGTCGGGCGACGGCGAGCCGCAGCACGAGCCCGTCCCGGCCGTCCCGGCGCCGTACGACGAGCTGTACGCCGCTCACCGTGCCGGACCCGTCGGCGCCCGCGACGACTTCGTGCACGTCCTCGGTGTACAGGGAGACGGGGCCGACCCGCACGCCCTCCTCGGCGCGGCCGAGGATGCGGAACACCCCGGCGTCCCGGTCCACCCACTCGGCCCGGTCGCCCGCCGGATAGCGGAGTACCGGCATCAGCCGTCTGCGCAGGTCGGTGACGACCAGCCGCCCGGGCACGCCGGGGTCGCCGACGGGATCGTCGCTCTCGTCGTCGAGGATCTCGACCACGGTGTACGGGGTGAACGCGCGGTGCACGCGCGGGTCACCGCCGGGCACGGCCTCGCCGAGGAGCCCGGCGTCCACACTGGCATACCCCAGGGAGCGCGGTTCCGCGTTCGGGAACGCCGCTTTAAGGAGTGGCAGTTGGTCGCCGAACAGACACTCGCCGCCGAAGAACAGCAGCTCCACGGCGGGCAGCGTCCGGCCTGCCCGGGTGAGGCGCTCGGCGAGTGAGCACAGCGTGGTCGGTGTCCCGGCCACGGCCTGGACCCGGAACTCCTCCAGGGTGGCGGCGGTGGACTCCCAGGGCGTCGCGCCGCCGATGGGCAGGCGGACGTTGGCCACGGGGGAGCGGTGCAGCGAGTCGAGGACGAAGCTGAAGCTGGCGTACAGGTCACCGGCGTAGAACAGGTCCGCCACGCGGTGACCGGGCCGCAGCCCCGCTGCGACGAGTCCCGCGCCGAACGCGGTGGTGAACTCCCGCCATTCCGTGCGGGTGTAGTAGGAGAACTTCGGCGCCCCCGTCGTGCCACCGCTGCGGAACACGACCGCTTCTTCCAAAGGAGCGGTCAACAGCCGGTTGCCACGAGGTGAATTGGCCCGCCAGAAGTCGGCCTGCGGCACGACCGGGAGATCGGTGAGATGGGCCACGTGCTCGGGGAGACGGGCGTACAGCTCACGATAGAAAGGCGAGTGGTGGCGAACGAAGCGTATGAGCTCCGTAAATGATTGAACGGGCATCAATTCCTGCTCGAAGGCGTGGACCGTCGGCAGGCGAACGGCCGACGGGGGCGACGGAGCCGGTCCACTGCGACGTGCGTGAACCGGGTCGCCGAGGATGTGATGAAGGGGCGCGCCCACGGTGAACGGGGCGTCCGGGGCATCAGCGTATCTCACTATTCAGGACGGGGATTGCGCCAACTCGCGAGATGGGCAAGGGGCTTGGTGTCGCCTGCGCCCACGGATGTGCGACGGCGCCTTTCGGTTCCGTCGGATCCGGAGACGGTGATCACATGGGACGCGTCATCCATAAACATGCGTTGAGTGCGGCTAAAGGCCGCCTTATGGAAAGGCGGCCGAATACGCATTTCCGTTGCCCCGTCAACAAAGCGCGTAGGCAGGGTGGGTCCCGGTATCGGCTGTGAGCCGGCTCCCCCCGTACCGCTCGTGCCCCCCGTCGATGAGGGGTCGCCCCCCGGCGCCTCCGCCGTCGCCGTGCGTCGAGGACGACACGACCGGAGCCCTGGGTCCAAGGTCTGATCGGCACTCGGTGGCTCTTGCTGTTAGCGTGCACCTGCATACTATTCGCAAGAACGTCGGAGGACGTTGGACATGGCGCTCTACACGCTCCCTGAGCTTCCGTACGACTACTCGGCGCTCGCGCCGGTCATCAGCCCGGAGATCATCGAGCTGCACCACGACAAGCACCACGCGGCCTATGTGAAGGGCGCCAACGACACGTTGGAGCAGCTCGCCGAGGCGCGCGACAAGGAGACGTGGGGCTCGATCAACGGCCTGGAGAAGAACCTGGCCTTCCACCTCTCCGGGCACATCCTGCACTCCATCTACTGGCACAACATGACCGGCGACGGCGGCGGCGAGCCGCTGGCGGCCGACGGTGTCGGCGAACTGGCCGACGCCATCGCCGAGTCGTTCGGCTCGTTCGCCGGCTTCAAGGGTCAGCTGTCCAAGGCGGCGGCCACCACCCAGGGTTCGGGCTGGGGCGTGCTCGCCTACGAGCCGCTCAGCGGCCGCCTGATCGTGGAGCAGGTCTACGACCACCAGGGCAACGTCGGCCAGGGCTCCACGCCGATCCTGGTCTTCGACGCCTGGGAGCACGCCTTCTACCTCCAGTACAAGAACCAGAAGGTGGACTTCATCGAGGCCATGTGGCAGGTCGTCAACTGGCAGGACGTGGCCAAGCGCTACGCCGCCGCCAAGGAGCGCGGCGACAGCCTGCTCCTGCGCCCCTGACCCCCCGGCTCAGGCGGTCGTCCCGCCGGTGATCGTCTTCTCGCCCCTCACCGGCAGGCGCTCGACGGAGGGCTCCCCCGGCACCCCGCCGGCGGGAGCCCTTCCGCGTCCGACGCCACCCGTCGGTCCCGACGGTTCGCCCTGAACCTTCCAGGGCGCGCCCGACCCTGGATGCGGGGGCAAGGCCGCCGTGCGGGGAAGCCGGTGCGAGGAGGCCGGCGGTTCGGTCCTGACCCACGCCGACGGCGTGCCCGTGTTCCGGACGCTCACCTCCGGCTGCGGGTCGCCACCGACACCGGGTACTCGGTAGCCGACCGCGCGCTCGAGCCGCACGGCGGCTACGGCTACCTTGGCGAGTCCGGCATCGAGAACATCGTCCGTGGCCTGCGCGTCCACCGGATCCTGGAAGGAACCAACGAGCTCATGCGTGTCATCGTGTCCCGCGGCCCGACGGAGGCGTCCGGATGAGCGGCGGCGAGGAACCCGTCCTGCTGCACACCGACGGCCGGGCAGCCCACATCGTCCTCAACCGGCCCAGGGCCCTCAACGCCCTCAACCACGAGATGGTCCGCCGCATCGACGAGGCGCTGACCGTGTGGGAGGACGACCCCGCGGTACGCACCGTCGTCATCACCGGGGCGGGGGAGCGCGGACTGTGCGCGGGCGGTGACATCCGCGCCGTCCACGACGACGCCCGCGACGGCGATGGCAGCGCCGCGGCCGCCTTCTGGCGCGACGAGTACCACCTCAACGCCCGAATCGCCCGCTACGCGAAGCCCTATGTCGCCGTCATGGATGGCATCGTCATGGGCGGCGGCGTCGGTGTCTCCGCGCACGGCAGCGTCCGGATCGTCACCGAGCGGTCGCGGATCGCCATGCCGGAGACCGGCATCGGTTTCGTCCCCGACGTCGGCGGCACCTACCTGCTCGTCCAGGCCCCGGGCGAACTGGGCACCCATCTCGCGCTGACGGGCGCCGGGATCGGCGCCGCCGACGCCCTGCTGTGCGGCCTCGCCGACCACTACGTGCCGTCCGCCGCGCTCGGGCGTTTCCTCGACGACCTCGCGGACCTGCCCGTACGAGACGTCCTGGCCCGCCATGCGCAGCCGCCACCGCGAGGTGTGCTCGCCGGGCGGCGGGAGTGGATCGACGCCTGCTACGCCGCCGACACCGTCGAGGAGATCCTCGACCGGCTGCTGACCGACGGCGGCCCGGAGGCGAAGGAGGCGGCCGAGACCCTGCTCGGCAGGTCGCCCACCGCACTGAAGGCCACACTGGCCGCCCTGCGCCGCGCCCGGCGACAGGGAACGCTGGAGCGGGTCCTCGACCAGGAGTACCGCGTCTCCTGCGCCGCCCTGAGCACCCCCGACCTGGTGGAGGGCATCCGCGCCCAGGTCATCGACAAGGACCGTAGCCCGCGTTGGTCCCCCGCCACCCTCGCCGAGGTCACCGACGCCGATGTCGCACGCTTCTTCGCTCCGCTCGGCGACCGGGAACTGGGGCTGGCCGGGCCCGGGGCGGGCACGGAGGGAGTCTGACGAGCCGAACGGCCGCCGTCCCGCCCTCACCGGTCGGCGGCGGTCCCTGATGGCGGATATGAGAGAAAGGTCGCGGCCCGGCGGACGGACACGGTCTTGGCCATGTTCGCCACACACGCTACGGTCTTGACCGATACCGACGACGGCGAAACGGAAGCCGGTGTGAAACCGGCACGGTCGCGCCACTGTGTGCGCGGCGCCTCGGCCGAGGCGCCGCGCGAGTCAGACCCGTGGCCGTCGTCCACCGCACCACCGAGATGGGACGCGAACTCCCAGAGGAGGCCCCTGCCATGGCGCAGCATGTCGCCCAGCCGACAGTCACCACTCCCGCCCTTCCCACCAAGCTGCCGCTGAAGGCGATAGCTCCCTGGGCGGTCTTCTTCGGCATCCTGATGCTGGTCCTGCTCTACTTCGTCGGCGCCGAACAGGGCGCCACCTCCGTGTTCAACGGCACGGACGTCCACGAGTGGGTGCACGACGCCCGCCACCTCCTCGGCTTCCCCTGCCACTGACACGAGGGACGCCGCACAACCATGAACTCCCCAACCGTAAGGAATCTGCTCGTCCGGGGCATGCTCGCCGGCCTGGCAGCGGGCGTGCTCGCCCTGGTCGTCGCCTACCTGCTCGGTGAGCCGAGCGTCGACAAGGCGATCGGCTTCGAGGACGCCCACTCCCACGAGCACGAGATGGAGGTCGTCTCCCGCTCCCTGCAGTCCACCGCGGGCCTCGCCACCGGCGTCCTGGTCTACGGGGTCGCCTTCGGCGGCATCGCCGCGCTCGCCTACTGCTTCGCCCTCGGCCGCGTCGGCCGGTTCGGACCGCGGGCGACCGCGCTGTTGCTGTCCGGCTGCGCACTGCTCGCCGTGTACGTGGTGCCGTTCCTGAAGTACCCGGCCAACCCGCCTTCGGTCGGCGACCCCGACACCATCGGCAAGCGGACCAGCCTGTACTTCCTGATGATGCTGCTCAGCGTCCTCCTCGCGATCGCCGCCACCCTCCTGGGCAAGCGGCTCGCGCCCGCGCTCGGTACCTGGTGGGCGACCGTGACCGCGGTGGCCGCCTTCGCCGTCGTGATCGGAGTGGCCTATGGGTTCCTGCCGGCCGTCGACGAGGTGCCGAAGGACTTCCCGGCCGCCCTGCTCTGGCGGTTCCGGCTGTCCGCGCTGGCCATCCAGGCCGTGCTGTGGGGCGGATTCGGGCTGCTCTTCGGGGAGTTGGCCGAACGGCTGCTGAACCCCAAGCCGGTGACGGCGTCGGCCGCTCGGATGGTGCCGACGGCGCGCTGACCCACTTCCGGACAGCGTGAGGGCCCCGTGGAGCCATCCCGGGGCCCTCACGCGTTCCGCCCGACACGGCAAGCCGCCCGAGGGGAAGGCGGCACCCAGGTGGGAAGGGGAGGAGCCCGATGGCCGGACGGCCCCAGCCGCGTCGCATCACCCTCGCGGGGCGCGAGGCGGTCGCGCTCCCTCCGAAGGAGCACGAGCAACTGATCGCCGGCCGAGAGCAGTTCGGCGGCCGGAGCGTGAGGGTGCGGGTCCTCGCCCAGCAGGCGAAACGCACCGCACGGCTCGTGCACGACCTGGAGAGGCTGACAACGGACCCCTTCGACGGCTGTCCCGACCGGACCGGCCGGCCGCGGGAGCGCTGCACGCACCGAAGCCACGGCTCCCACCTAAGCGATGGCTCGCGCCGAGGCGATGGCGGACACGTCGCGCGGTGGGCGACTGCCTCTCCTGTGCGATAGCCGACCTCCCGCGCCGCCACCGCGACCCGGCGGCCGGTCCCCTGAACTGGCCGTCGGCAGAGCCTAGTCGGCGTCCCGCAGTGCGGGCGGACGACCGAGCCGCAGGTTCCAGCGACCGGACCGCCCACTGAGTTCCGTCACCGTCAGCGGGGGAACGTCCAGCCGCCAGAAGGCCGCGTCGGGCATCCCCAGCGCGCGGACGACCACCGCCCGCACCACATCCGGCTCGACGACGGCGAGTGTCCGTCCGTCCGTACGCGCCATGTCCGCCAGCCAGTTCGCGAGCCGCCCGCACAGATCCCGCACCGACTCGCCCCCGTGCGGCGCGCTTTCGGGGTCGGTGAGCCAGCGGCCCACCGCCTCCGGCTCGGCCGCCCCCACCTCGTCCAGCGTGCGCCCCCGCCAGCGGCCCACGTCGAGCCCCGCCAGTTCGGGCACCGCCGGCCCGTCGAGCCCCAGGGCCACCGCCGTCTGACGGCACCGCACGGCGGGCGACGTGAGGACCCGGCCCGCCGGGGGCAGCGCCCCCGCGGCCGCCCGGGCCCGGGCCGCCGCGACCTGGTCGATCGAGCCGCCGTCGTCGAAGCGAGCCTGTCGCGTCGACGCGCTCATGGCCGGCGAGACGAGGTACACACGGCTGGTCACGAAGCGCTCCTGTCTGCCGCCGTCATGGAGTGTGGGACTCGGCCTGGTAGGGCGCGTGGGTGCGCCGGTCGAGGTCGATGGCCGGTCGTCCACCGGCCGGCGGGCCCGCCCGCCGCGACCACGGCGCTCGCGGACCCGGCGTCCCGGCCCGAGGGGCGCCGCGCCCCGGGCGTCCCCAGGGGGATGTCCTCGGCGTGGACGAGCCGGTGGACGCGGAGTGCCGGAGGGTGCCGGCGCGGCCCGGCGTGGGCGCGAACCTCGCGGTCCACCGTTCGCCGGGTCATGGCACGCACCTCCTCCTCGCCCGCCCCGGACCGGGCATCACACGGTGGCGGTGGCGACGGCGACGGTTCTCGCGAACATAGCATCCGCATGGTGCGCGTCCACCACGTATGCGCAGGTCCGCGCCGTAGGGAGTCCGCGGAGCGGCACGCTTTCGCGCCGCACCCGGTGGCGGCCCCCACGCGGCGACCGCCACGGTCCCGCCGGCCTTCGGCTTGACCGCGCCCACGGACAAGCCGTTGGCGGGATGCCACACGCGTCCCGTAGGTTCCTTCCAGGACGTATGCGTGGGGGGAGGAAACCCGTGGTGACCGTGCCGACTTCGCTTGCCCCCGCCCACGATCCCGTGCACGCACGCGTCCCCACCACCCCCGCCGGGGGCACGGTCGTGCTGCTCAACGGCACGTCCAGCTCGGGAAAGTCCAGCATCGCCCGCGCCCTCCTGGAGGAGCTCGACGGCATCTGGTTCCATATGCCGGTCGACGCCTTCCACGCCATGCGCTGCCGACACCCCCTCGCCGACGAGGATTTGCGGGAAGAGATCGATCGCACCGCCAAGGGCTTCCACCGTGCCGTGGCCGGGATGGCCGCGGCGGGCAACAACCTGGTCGTGGACCACCCGCTGAGCCTGCGATGGCGGTTGCTGGACCTGCTCGACCTGCTCGTGCCCGCCGACACCGCCCTGATCGCGGTCCGTTGCCCCCTGCCCGAGCTGGAGCGGCGTGAACGCGAGCGCGGAGACCGGCAACCGGGACTGGCCGCCCTCCAGTTCGGTCACGTCCACGCGCACGGACGGCACGACCTGGACGTGGACACCAGCCTCCTCTCCCCGCGGGAATGCGCCCTGCGCATCCGGGACTTCCTGGCCGACCGGCCACGCCCCACCGCCTTCGAGGAACTACGCCGCACCCTCCGGCCGGGAGCCACGACCCCGGCCCGGACCACCGTGCAGAAGGGACCGCGATGACGACGCGAGCCGTCGACGGAAGCGCCGGCGACGCCGACTACAACCGGATCGGGGCAGGTTACTCGGTCCACCGCCGACCCGAGCCACGGATCGCGGCCCTGATCGAGCGGGCGCTGGCCGGCGCGCGCACCGTGGTCAACGTGGGCGCCGGTGCCGGCTCGTACGAGTCGACGGCCTTCGACGTCACACCGGTGGAACCGTCCGCCTCCATGCGCGCCCAGCGGCCCGCGCACCTGCCGCCCGCAGTGGACGCGGTGGCCGAGCGACTGCCCTTCCCCGACGCCTCGTTCGACGCGGCGATGACCACCTTCAGCGTCCACCAGTGGAGCGGGCCGACCGAGGGCCTGCGGGAGATGCGCAGGGTCGCCCGGGGCCCCGTGGTCGTCCTGACCTGTGACCCGGCGAGGGTACGGGACTTCTGGCTGTACGACTATGCGCCGGGGGTGCTGGACACCGAGGCCCGGCGCTACCCCGCCCTCGACGACATCACCGCCGCGCTGGGCGGCCGGGCCGACATCACCCCCGTGCCGATCCCCGCCGACTGCGTCGACGGGTTCAACGAGGCCTACTACGCCCGTCCGGAGCGGCTGCTCGACCCGGCCGCCCGCCAGTCCTGCTCGGCCTGGAGCTTCGTCGACGCCGAACAGGCACGACGCTCCACCGAACGGCTCCGCGCGGACCTCGACTCCGGCGCCTGGGACGAGCGGTACGGCCGACTGCGCCGGCAGCCCTTCCTGGAAGGGTCGCTGGTCCTCGTCCGGGCCGTGCCCTGACCGCTCAGGTCGGCGGGCGTGTGTCGCCCGGCACCGGGGGCAGCGCGAGGTGGGCGAGATCACCGGGCGGCGGCGTGGACACGGGCCACAGCGGGGCGGCGGTGCCGTCGGCGAGCGCGGCCGGCGCGTCCGTGAGGTTCATGCGCTCGCGCAACCTGCCGTAGAAGTCCGTCGGACCCAGCCGCACCGCCTTGAGCCGACGGGGCGCGGCGTACACCCCGATCCAGTCCCCGGGGCTCAGCACACCGCGCAGCTGCCCGTCGACGCTGACCGCGGCCTGGCCGGACCGTTCGAGCACCCGCAGGGCCACCGGCTCGTCGGGCGCGGCCACGACCGAGCGGTTGAACACCATGTGCGGGGCGACCGGCGTGAAGACCAGGCCCTCCGCGCGGGGCGAGACGACCGGGCCACCGGCGGCGAAGCTGTACGCGGTGGAGCCCGTCGGTGTGGCCACCAGCAGTGCGTCGGCGGAGTAGGAGGCGAGCAGCCGGCCGGCCAGATAGACGCCGACCGACACCTGCCGGTCCCGGGCCAACTTCTCCAGGACGACGTCGTTCAGCGCGAAGATGTTCAGCGCCACGCCCCAGTCGCCGCCCGCCTCGCAGTCCACCCGGACCCGGGGCGGCGGCAGCAGCGGGCCCCGGCCGTAGCTCAGCACTTCCTCCATGTGGGCGGGCACCTCCAGCCGGCACGACGCCCGCATGGTCAGCAGCATCCGGCTCTCGACGTTGATCCTGTCCTGCAGGATCGCGTCCAGCGCGGCACGGACGGCGGGTGCCGGCACCTCGGTCAGGAAACCGACCCGGCCGAGATCGACGCCGAGCACCAGGGCGTCGTTCTCCGCCGCCAGCCGCGCACCGCGCAGGAAGGTGCCGTCACCGCCCAGGGTGACGATCAGGTCCGGATCACCCGCGGTGTCCATCTCCTCGCGGGCACTGTGCCGCTCGCCCTGCTGCCACACGTCGATGTCGGTACACCCCACGGCGTGCTCGTCGCACCACTCGCGCACGGCCCGCGCCGCCGCCACGGCCTCCCCACGTCCTCCGTGCACCACCAGGCCGACACGGTTCACGGTCATAGCCGCCTCCCAGCCGTCTCTCCCGCCGACGACCATCCTCGCCGCGGCGGGCACCGCTCAGCGGGGCGCCACGCCGCCGGATGTCGTGCCGACGGTGTCGTCCGGCGCGGTCACCGGCCGGATCCGGACACGGACCCGGGTACCCCGGGCCGCTCACCTGAGTACGGCTCCTCGGATCGCCGCCCGCGGACGGCCGGTGCCCGTGGCCGGACCGGCGGGCAGAGGCGCCTGACGCGGGTCCGGTCCGGGGACCGCCCGGTCAGCCGGCCGTGCCGAAGTCCTGGGTCCAGTAGCTGCCGGGCTGGGCGAGACCCACGCCGATCTCCTTGAACGCGCAGTTGAGGATGTTGGCCCGGTGGCCCGGGCTGGACATCCAGCCCGCCATGACCTGGTCCGCCGTGGTGTAGCCGTAGGCGATGTTCTCCCCGTAGCTGCTCCAGGAGTAGCCGGCACCGGTGATGCGGTCGCCGGGGGACGAGCCGTCGGAGCCGGTGTGCGACATGTTCTGGTGGGCCGCCATGTCCGCGCTGTGGTCCTGGGCTGCCTTGGTCAGCTTCGGGTTCAGGGCCAGGTCCTGGCAACCGGCCTTCTCCCGCTCGTCGTTCACGAGCCGCAGGATCTGCGCGGTGGTCCCGGACGCCGTGGCGGTGGCCTCCGGCGTGCTCGCCGCGGCGGGGGTGCTCGGAGCGGCGGGAGCGGCGGGAGCCGCGGGTACGGCGGGAACGGAGGGTGCGGCGGAAGCGTCGGAGGCGGTGGCCACGGGGCCGCCGGGGTGGTGATGCGTGGCTCGCGGAGCGCGATGAGCGGTGGTCCGCGCGGCCCGCTTGTGAACCACGACCCTCTTCTCGACCTTTTCGGCCTTCTCGGCCCCTGCGGCACTCGGCCGAGCGGTCGCGGGCGGTGCGGCCGGTGCGGTGGTCTGCCCCCCGAGGGCGGACTGCCACTGCGGCACGGCCGCACTCGTCTGTCCCACGAGCGCGTTCGCCGCGGCCGCGTGGGACGGGTCTTCCCCGCCGTACGGCCAGTCGGAACACGCCAGGGCCACGGACGGCACCCCCACGGCTCCCACGGCCACGGCGGTGACGACTATCCGCCGGTACTTCTGCGTCCTGCGGTGCTGGCCCATACGTCAACCTCACTCAGTGATCGCGGAGCGCTCATTCTCGGGACGGCTCCACAAGGAGCGCAAAGGACCCTGCTACTAGCCCTCTTAGTAGTCATTCCTGACCCTTGTCAGGCGAGCGAAGAAGTGCCGCCTTCGCACTAGCGACGTTTGCTCACATCTGTCGTGGTGTCAGGAAGGCGTGCGCGAGAACGACTACGGGAAGGTGTCGGGTGCCGGGGGTGCCCTCGGTCGAAGCGGCCATCACGCCTATGGCAAGACGGACAAATACTGAATATCGCTGGAGTGGCGTCTACTATCCGGCCCGCTTAGTGGTCGGCACCGTTGTGAGGGATATCACCCTGGATCGGAGCCTGGGTGGCCCGGGGACTCGGCGCCCGAGGCGCAGCTGCGAACAAACCCGGGACCCCGGTCCGCCGCTCGCGCATGCCCCGCACCCCACCGGGTACGCGAGGCTGAGCACGCCCGCGGCCAGCCGGTCCAGGCGGCCGTAAGACCACCGCTACCAGGGGACCTGCCATGGAGACACCCGCACACGACGACCTGCCGACGCCGGCCCAGCAGGCGCTGGACGCGCTGACCGTGAACGCCGAGGACCAGGCTGCCCTGGACACCCTCGCCCAGACCGACGTACTCGTCCCGGTGCCGGACGACGCGGTGGACGGGGAGGGCGCCGACGGCGAGACCGTGGCCCTGCCCATCCTGGAACAGCCCGGCGGCGAGCCGGTCGTCCCGGTGTTCACCACGGAGGGCGAGATGGTCGAACTCCTGCCGTTCGTCTCGCGCTACCGCCTGATCCCGCTGGGCGCGCTCGCCTCGCAGTGGCCGGACGAGGACCTCTCCCTCGCCATCGACGGCAGCTCGTCCCACGCGCTCACCCTCACCTCGCAAGGGGTGCGCACCCTGCTCGCCCGCTGACCCCACCGGGGTGGGCGGACCCGGTCGCGCTCACCCCGGGGGGCGGCCTTCCGGGCGACAGAATGACGCCATGGAATTCCTCTCCGGCATCGCCGGGGCACTGGTCCTCGCGCTGGTGCTGAGCAGTGTCCTGCGCACCCTCGTCGTTCCCCGGGGCCTGTACTCCGTGCTGGTGTTCCGTCTGTGGTGGCTGCTGCGCCGGGCCCTGCGCCTCACAACGGCTCCGCGCGGCGGGTACGACGCCATCGACCGTAAGCAGACCTGGCTCGCCCCGCTGATGCTGATCGGCATGCTCGTCTGCTGGCTGGTCGGAGCCCTCGTCGGCTACGGGCTCCTGCTGCACGCGCTGTCCCCGCTGTCCTGGACCACCGCGTTCCGGGAGGCGGGCTCCAGTCTGTTCACGCTCGGTTTCGCCAGCGGCGCCCGGCTGAAGCTGTCCGTGCTCGACTTCATGGCCGCGGCCACCGGACCGATCCTGATCGCCCTCCAGATCGCCTACCTGCCCACTCTCTACGCCGCCTACAACCGCCGGGAGCTGGAGGTCACCCTGCTCCTGGCCCGGGCCGGCGAACCCGCCTGGGGGCCGGAGATCCTGGCCCGGCAGTGGCTGGTGGACACCGAGACCGCGCTGCCGCAGCTGTACCGCGCCTGGGAGCGGCTCGCCTCCGACATGGGCGAGAGCCACTCCACCTATCCGGTCCTGCTGACCTTCCGCTCGCCGCGGCCGTACCGCAGCTGGCTGGTCGGACTCGTCGCCGTGATGGACGCGGCGGCCCTCCAGCTCGCCCTGGCCCCCCGGTCCGCCCCGCCGGAGGCCCGGCTGGTGTTGCGGGCCGGATTCACCGCGCTGCGGGACATCGCCCGGGCCCTGCGCATCCCCTTCGACGCCGACCCGTCACCACAGGCGCCGGTGCGGCTCTCCTTCGCCGAGTTCGACGCCGCGGCGGCGATGCTTGAGACGGCCGGTTTCCGGTCCGAGCGCTCACCGAAGGAGGCCTGGCCGCACTTCCGGGGCTGGCGGGTCAACTACGAGGCGATCGCCTACGAGCTGTGCCGCCGCTGCGACGCCGTACCCGCCCTGTGGACCGGCCCGCGCGACTTCCCCGGCGCGCCGATCCCGCCGCTGCGCCCGATGGACCGGCGGCCGCCCGCAGGACGGCCGGAACTGCCCCCCGCCGAGGGGTAGCTCCCGTCCCTCCGCAGGGAAGATCCCAGCGGGGGACACGTCCGGGCGAGCACGAGGGAGCGGATGGTCGTGAGGGTCGTCCTGCTGGGCACCGCCGCCGGGGGCGGCTTTCCGCGCTGGAACTGCGCCTGTGAGCTGTGCGCCGCCGCCCGGGGCGGCCGACTGCCCTCCCGGACCCGGGAGTGCGCGGCCGTCACCGGAAACGGCCGGGACTGGTGGCTGCTGAACGCCTCGCCCGACCTGCGCGCCCAGCTCGCCGCGACCCCGGCGCTGTGGCCCGGTCCGGGGCGGCGGGGCTCCCCGCTGCGCGGGGTGCTCCTCACCGACGCCGAGGCCGACCACGTCGGCGGTCTGGCCGAGCTGCGCGGGGCGCCGGATCTGAAGGTGTACGCGGCTTCGCCGGTACGCGCCGTCCTGGGCCAGGCCCGGGCCGCGCTGGACCGGTACGCGCCTTGGGAGTGGGCGGACAGCCTGGCCGACGGCGGCTTCGTGCTCGCCGGCGGGCTGGTGGTCACGGCTCACCCGATGGACACGACAGTCCCCGGGTACGTCCCCGCGCGAGTGCCGTCGCCCGCGGGCCCCTGGGTGACGGCGTACCGCGTCGAGGACCTGGCCGGCGGGGGAGCGCTGCTCTACGCGCCGGGCGTCGGGTCCTGGAGCCCCGCCCTGGACGAGCTGTGCGCCGAGGCCGACTGCGTCCTGCTGGACGGGACGTTCTTCGCGGCCGACGAGACGGACGCGGCGCGGCCCGGCACCGGAGAGCCGGCCGTACGAGGCCCGGCGCCCCCGCCCGGAGGACGGCCGCCGGTCGGGGCACACCCGCCGCTCACGGGCCGGCTTCCGGTCGCGGGACATCTGCCCGTCGTGGGCCCGGACGGCACGCTCGCCGCACTCGCCCGGCACCTCGGCGTACGGCGGGTCTACACCCACCTCAACCACACCAACACCCTGCTGGATCCCGCCTCCCCGGCCCGCGCCTTCGTCACCGCCGAGGGCGTCGAGATCCTGCCGGACGGAGCCGAGCTGGTGATCTGAGGGCCTCTCGTCCAGATCTTGCCCGGGTCGCGGAGTCGGGTAGGCCGTGCGGCGCCCCCGATCCCGGCCGGCCCGACCCGGAAGAGGGGCCCTAGCGGTCCTGCCCGACCAGCATGCGCTGCAACACGGCTCGCTGGACCGGCAGCACCTCGGTGTGCAGTGCGCGGCCCTTGGGGGTGAGGGCGACCCACACCCCGCGCCGGTCCTCCACGCACACCGAGCGCTCCACCAGGCCGTCCTTCTCCAGCCGGCCGATCAGCCGGGACAGTGCGCTCTGGCTGAGATGGACCCGCCCGACGAGGTTCTGCACCCGGCAGTGGTCGCCCTCCCGGAGGGATTCGGACGCCAGGATGTCCAGCACCTCGAAGTCGCTGGCGCCCAGCCCGTGCGGGTGCAGCGCCCGGTCGATCTCGCACATCGTGCGCGCGTGGACCGACAGTATCCCCCGCCACCGTTCCTCGAGCCGGGCGTCGGCCGTCTTGACTGCCATACCCGCACCGTAGCACCGATTCAGCCAATAATTGATTGTGCAACTAGTGTGCTGTGCGGGCGGCTCCGCGAGCCTCAGGCAGCCGGGTCCTGGAGCAGCCCCACCAGATTGCCGTCCGGGTCCTTCACCGACGCGATCAGCCGGCCGTTGCCGACGTCCCGCACGTCCTGGAGCACCTCGGCACCCGCCGCCAACAGGGCCGCGAGCCGCTCACGGAGATCGGTGACGTGCCAGAACGGCACCGGCCCGGTCATGCCCTGCGCATGCCCGTTCGGGTCGAGGCCGATGTCCTGCCCGGCCGCCTTGAAGCCGATGTAGTACGGCTCGTCGGCGTACGGCTCGACGCCCAGCAGGGCGGTGAACAGCGCCTTGGCCCGCTCCGGGTCCTTGACGGGGTAGATGATCGTCTGCACGCCTGCGGTCACAGGGCTCACTCCTTCTGAGGTGCGGGGCCCGGCGGTCGCCCGCCGGTCCCTTCACGCTAGGCCCGGGCGGCCCGTCACGGCTTCTCCGATCCTGACCGGTCCCCGACGGGCCACCCGGCTGCGCGCCGACCCGGCACCCCGTCGGCCGCCACCCGGGTACCTGGCCCGTCCATCCCGCTCTCCGTCGTACGGCCGTCCGGTACCGGACAACGGTCGCCGAGTCCCGGACGCGACGGCATCGCCCGCGCCACAGTGGGGAACAACGCGTGGAGGAGGCCGGGACGGAGGACGGACGGATGACGGGCACCCCCTCGGGCCGCATACGACAGACCATCCTGGAGTGGCTCAAGGACCCGGCGGAGCACTTCCCGGCCGTCGGCCACGGCGCCCCCGCCACGGCCGGCGTCACCGTCCGGGCCGTCGCCGCCAAGCTGGGCGTGCCTCGCCGGACAGCCGCCGCCCATCTGGACCTCCTCGCCCGCCTCGGGCTGCTGCGCGTCCGGCGCAGCCGCTGCCGCCGCTACTACCGGCGCGACGAGATCCGCATCGCCGAGGTGACGCGGATGTTCGAGAAGGGCTGGTGAACACCGAGTCACCGATCGTGGGCCCGATCCGGCGGCCCGGGTGCCAGGATGGGCCGACCGACGGCGAAGGGCACCGCACATGGACCGGACCACGGAACTCGTCCCGCTGCACTACGTCTTCCTGGGCGCCCGCGGCCCCGAGGACGTGATCGCCGACGCGCACGGGCGTGTGCTGACCGGAGTGGAGGACGGACGCATCCTGCGCGTCCACCACCTCGGCGACCCGCCCACCGCCCGGGTGGAGGTGCTGGCCGAGACCGGTGGGCGCCCCCTGGGGCTCGAACTCGCCCCCGACGGAAGCCTGTTGGTGTGCGACGCGGAACGCGGTCTGCTGCGCGTCGACCTCGGCGACGGCACCGTGCGCGTCCTCGCGGACTCGGTGGCGGGGGAGGGGCTGCGCTTCTGCAGCAACGTCGTCGCCCTGCCCGACGGCACCGTGTTCTTCACCGTCTCCAGCCGCCGCTATCCGCTCCACCAGTGGATCGGCGACATCGTCGAACACACCGGCACCGGACGGCTGCTGCGGCTCGCGCCCGACGCCACCGAACCCGAAGTGCTGCTCGAGGGGCTGCAGTTCGCCAACGGCCTGGTCGTCGGCGGTGACGGCTCCTTCCTGGTGCTCGCCGAGACCGGTGCCCGCCGTCTGACGCGCTATCACCTCACCGGCCCGCGCGCCGGACACACGGACCTGTTCGCCACCCTCCCGGGCATGCCGGACAACCTCTGGCGCGCGGGCCCGGACGGCCCCCTCTGGGTCGCGCTGGCCGGCCCCCGCGTGCCCGCGCTGGACCTGCTGCACCGCACTCCGCCCGCCGTCCGGGCCACCGCCGCCCGCGCCGCCGTACACGCGCCGTTCCGGCCGGGCGGCACCGTCGGTGTGCTCGCGTTCGACGACGAGGGACACACCGTGCACCACCTCACCCGCCGCCGCTCCGGCTACCGCATGGTCACCAGCGTCTGCGTGAGCGGCGACCACCTGGTCCTCGGCAGCCTCCGGGAGCCGGGCGTCGCGGTCTGCGCGCTCCCCGCCGGGTGAGCCGGGCGGTGTCCCGGCGGTACCCTGGTGCCCGGCCGTGATCACCCGTGGGGGCGGGCCGGACAGGAGTGACGTACGACGATGACAGCCCCGGAAGCCGAGAGTGTGCGCACCCGTCCCGAGCCCCGGCGGCGGTCCGGGCGGGGTGCACAGGCGGCCGTCGTCGCGGTGGTCGCGCTCGGCGGCGCCCTCGGCGCGTCGGCCCGCTACGCGCTCACCCTCCACTGGCCCACGCCGGCCGGGAGCTTTCCCTGGGCGATCTTCTGGACCAACGTCACCGGATGCGCGGTGATCGGCGTGTTCATGGTGCTCGTCACCGATGTATGGGCCGCCCACCGCCTCGTCCGCCCGTTCTTCGGCACCGGCGTGCTCGGCGGCTTCACCACCTTCTCCACCTACGCCGTCGACGTCCGCGGACTGCTCGACGCCGGCCGCCCCGGCCTGGGGCTCGGCTATTTGGCCGCGACCGTGTTCGCGGCCCTTACCGCGGTGTGGCTGGCCTCGGCCGCCGCCCGCCGCGTGCTGACCGGGAGGCGGCGATGACGTCACTCAGCGGCCGGGCCCTCCGGCTGACCGTCTACCTCGACGAGGGCGACACCTGGCACCACCGGCCCCTCTACTCCGAGATCGTGCACCGGGCGCATGCCGCGGGGCTCGCCGGGGCCAGTGTCTTCCGGGGTATCGAGGGCTTCGGCGCCTCCGCCCGCATCCACACCTCCCGCCTGCTGTCCCTGAGCGAGGACCTGCCGGTCGCGGTGGTCGTCGTGGACACGGAGGAGCACGTCCGGGCGTTCCTGCCGCGGCTCGGTGAAGTGGTCGGCGACGCCCTCGTGACACTGGAGGAGTGCGAGGTCGTCCGGCGCCAGGGCGGCGCGCCCGGCCCGGGCGCGCCGGACCCGGGGGGTAAGAAGTCGTCGTGAACTGGCTGCTGGTCATCGCGGGAGCCGCCGTCGGCGCGCCCCTGCGCTATCTCACCGACCGTGCCGTACAGGCCCGGCACGACTCGCTGTTCCCCTGGGGCACCTTCGTGGTGAACGTCACGGGATGTCTGGTCCTCGGCCTGCTCACCGGTGCCGCGTCCGCCGGAGCCGCCGGATCCCACCTGCAACTCCTGCTGGGCACCGGGCTGTGCGGGGCGCTGACGACGTACTCGACCTTCTCCTACGAGACCCTGCGGCTGACCGAGGCCGGGTCCGGGCTCTACGCTGCCGTCAACGTCGTCGCGAGCGTGGCGGCGGGGCTCGCCGCGGCCTTCGCCGGTGTCTCGCTCGCCGCAGCCCTGTGGGGTTAGGCGCCTGCCGCGCGGCCGGACACAGCAAGTACTGTCTACAGCACTGTCGACCCACTCTCCTCAGAACTGGATCCCATGAGCGCCATCTCCGTCGGTCAAGCCGTCGTCCTCGGAGTCGTCGAGGGGGTGACGGAGTTCCTCCCGGTGTCCTCCACCGGACATCTGAAGATCGCCGAGGGACTCATGGACATCCCGGTCGACGACAAGTCCGTCGTCGGGTTCTCCGCCGTCATCCAGGTCGGCGCCATCGCCGCCGTGCTCGTGTACTTCTTCAAGGACATCAAGCGGATCGTCTCCGCCTGGTTCCGCGGTCTGACCCACCGCGAGGAGCGTTACCACCACGACTACAAGTTCGCCTGGTGGGTCATCGCCGCGACCATTCCGATCGTCGTGGTCGGCCTGGCGGCGAAGCCGCTCATCGACGGTCCGCTCGCCTCGCTCTGGGTCGTGGCCGGCTCGCTCATCGTCGGCTCGGGCGTGATGTGGGCCGCCGACCAGATGGGCCGCCACAAGCGCGGGGAGGACGACACCTCCTTCAAGGACGCCATGTGGGTCGGCTGCTCCCAGATCCTCGCCCTGCTCTTCCCCGGCTTCTCCCGCTCCGGCGCCACCATGTCCACCGCGCTCATCCTCGACCTGGACCGCGTCGCCGCCACCCGCCTGTCGTTCTTCCTCGGCATCCCCGCCCTGACCGGCGCGGGCGTGTACGAGCTGAAGGACGCCCTCGGCGCGGGCGTGGGCGCCGCCCCGCTGGCCATCGGCACGGTCGTGTCCTTCGTGGTGGCCTACGCCTCCATCGCCTGGCTGCTGAAGTTCGTCGCCAAGCACTCCTTCAACGCCTTCGTGATCTACCGGCTCGTCATCGGCGCGGCCCTGCTCGGGCTGCTCGCCACCGGCACGCTCAGCGGCTGAGCGGCCCCTGCCGATCACCCACGGGGTGCGGATGCCTGGACCAGGGCGCCGCACCCCGTTCTCGTCTCCCCACCTCGCTCCCGGGGCCCGCCTTGACAGGTTCGGCCCGGAACCCGCAGGATCGCATCCGTGAACCTGTCAGACAGCCAGACAGGTGGTGCGGGTCCGAGGCGCGTGAGCGCCATGGAAGCGGTCCTCGTCCACCTCCGTGACGCCATCGAGCGCGGCCGGTACGCCGTCGGCGACAAGCTGCCCTCAGAGGCCGAGCTGTGCCGCACCCTCGAGGTCTCCCGGCCGGTGCTGCGCGAGGCGCTGCGCGCGCTGCAGACGATGGGGCTGACCGTCTCCCGGACCGGCAAGGGCACCTTCGTCGTCGCCAACGCCGTGGAGGACCCCACCTTCGGCGACTACGCGGCCAGCGACCTGCTCGAGGTGCGCCGCCACATCGAGATCCCCGTCGCCGGATACGCGGCCCTGCGCCGCACCCCGGAGAACCTGGACCACCTGGCCCATCTGCTCGACCGCATGCGGCGGGAGACGGACACCACGGCCTGGGTCGCGATGGACACCCTCTTCCACCTCGCCGTGGCCGAGGCCGCCCAGAACCCGGTCTTCCGCCGGGTCATCGAGGAGATCAGGGACGCGCTGGCACGCCAGTCGGCCTTCCTCAACGAACTGGGCGGCCGCCGGGAACAGTCCGATCGCGAACACCGGGCCATCCTCGAGGCGCTGGCCGACGGCAGCGAGCACGACGCCGTGGAGGCCATGAGCCACCACCTGGACCGCGTGGAGACGAGCCTCACCGACATCGTGCGCGCCCGGCGCACGGATCTCCCGACACCGGCCGGACCCCTGGCATGAGCGCGCAGCACGGCGAGGACCTCGTCGCGCGGCGTCTCGCACCCGGGAAGAGTCCCGCGCCCCGCTCCCGCTCCCGGTTCACGGTGATCGGGAACCTCGCGGCGCCGGTCGCCGACCGCTACCGCGGCGGCACGGCGCGCATATCCACCGGCGCGGACGCGTGACCCGCGTGCCGGCCGAACCCGACCCCGAGACGCAGGCAGTGATGTACAGCAGTTCCCTGGCCGAAGCGCCCGTCGTGCGCGAGCCCCTCCACGCGCCCGTCGCCCACCTCGTCCGCGGCGGAGTCGTCGAGGGCGTCCACCACGGCTCGGTCGTCGTCCTCGACGCCGACGGCCAGGTGGGCTTCCAACTCGGCGACATCGAGGCCGCCTTCTACCCCCGCTCGGCCCTCAAGCCGGTCCAGGCCGTGGCCATGCTGCGGGCCGGACTGCCCCTGGACGGCGAACTGCTGTCGCTGGCCGCCGCGAGCCACTCCGGCGAGGAACGCCACCTCGCCGGCACCCGGCGCATCCTCGAACTCGCCGGGCTGACGGAGGACGATCTGCGCAACGTCCCCGACCTGCCCTACGACCCCGCCGTCCGGGACGCCTGGGTCCGCGCCTCCCGGCCGGCCTCCCGGCTCGCCCAGAACTGCTCCGGCAAGCACGCCGCCATGCTCTGGACGGCCAAGCTCAACGGTTGGTCCCTGGAGGACTACCTCGACCCGGCGCACCCGCTCCAGCAGGCCATCGCCGAGATCGTCGAGGACCTCACCGGTCAGCGTGTCGCCCGCGTCACCGTCGACGGCTGCGGCGCCCCGCTGTTCTCCATATCGCTGCACGGCCTCGCCCGCGCGCTCTCCCGGATCACCGCCGCCGTGCCCGGTACGCCCGAGGCCCGGGTCGCCGACGCGATGCGCACGCACGCCGAGATGGCCTCCGGCTCCGGCCGCGACGTCGCCGCGCTGATCCGCGCCGTGCCCGGGCTGCTCGCCAAGGACGGTTTCGAAGGCGTCCAGGTGGCCGCGTTGCCGGACGGCCGCGCGATCGCCGTCAAGATCGCCGACGGCGCCAACCGGGCCCGTGTCCCGGTCGCCGCGGCGGCGCTCGCACGGGCCGGCGTCGACCCGGCGCTGCTGACCGGGTTCGCGGGGGAGCCGCTGCTCGGGGGAGGGGAGCCGGTGGGAGGCGTGCGCGTCGTACGCGCGCTGGACCCGCTCCCGCTCCCGGCGTGCGCCTAGCTCACCGCCGTATGGGCCGCGCCCGTGCGCGGGGCGACCCGCGGCTCTGCCCGTGCACGGGCGGTCCACAGCCGATTCCGGGCGGGGGCCGGCCGTGGGCCGGGGCCGGCCGGGTGCGTGGGTCGCCCCCGGCCTGCCCGGCCTGCCCGGGCCGCCCCGTCCTCCGGCGTCCGTGCGGCCGTGCGTCCGTGACCGGTCGCGCCCGCGCCACGGCATCCGCACCGCCGGCCGGTGACTCCTCCATCACCTGAAGCCCCTCCGCCTCAAGCCCCCCGCCGCGTCCGCCCGTTCCACGCCCGCACCCCCGGGCCCGGACCGCTCGCGTCCCATCCTCCGGAAAGAGATCCCTTCGCCATGACCGCCGCCACCCGCAGCGAACACGATCTGCTCGGCGACCGGGACGTCCCCGCCGACGCGTACTGGGGTATCCACACCCTGCGCGCCACGGAGAACTTCCCCATCACCGGCACCCCGATCTCCGCCTACCCGCATCTCATCGACGCCCTGGCCTCCGTCAAGGAGGCCGCCGCGCTCGCGAACGAGGAACTCGGTCTGCTGGAGCCCGAGAAGGCCGCCGCGATCGTCGCCGCGTGCCGGGAGATCCGCGCCGGCCGGCTGCACGACCAGTTCGTGGTGGACGTCATCCAGGGCGGTGCCGGCACCTCCACCAACATGAACGCCAACGAGGTCGTGGCCAACCGGGCGCTGGAACTGCTCGGCCACGCCAAGGGGCGGTACGCGCGTCTGCACCCCAACGAGGACGTCAACCTCGGCCAGTCCACCAACGACGTCTACCCGACCGCCGTGAAGATCGCGACGGTGTTCGCGGTGCGTGGACTGCTCAAGGCGATGGCCGTCCTCCAGGACGCCTTCGCGGGCAAGGCCCTGGAGTTCCGTGACGTGCTCAAGATGGGCCGCACACAGTTGCAGGACGCCGTGCCGATGACCCTCGGCCAGGAGTTCTCCGCGTTCGCCGTCATGATCGAGGAGGACCGCAGCCGGCTCGCCGAGGCCGTCGAACTGATCCAGGAGATCAACCTGGGCGCCACGGCCATCGGCACCGGCCTGAACGCCCCCGCCGGATACGCCGAGGCCGCCCGCCGGCATCTGTCCGCCATCACCGGTCTGCCCCTGGTCACCGCCGCCAACCTGGTCGAGGCCACCCAGGACTGCGGTGCGTTCGTGCAGATGTCCGGCGTGCTCAAGCGGATCGCGGTCAAACTCTCCAAGAGCTGCAACGACCTGCGGCTGCTGTCCTCCGGGCCGCGCGCGGGGCTGGGTGAGATCAACCTGCCGCCGGTGCAGGCCGGTTCGTCGATCATGCCGGGCAAGGTCAACCCGGTGATCCCGGAGGTGGTCAACCAGGTCGCCTTCGAGGTGATCGGCAACGACGTCGCCATCACCATGGCCGCCGAGGCCGGACAGCTCCAGCTCAACGCCTTCGAGCCGCTCATCCTGCACTCCCTGTCGGAGTCCGTCACCCATCTGCGCAACGCCTGCCTCACCCTGGCCGAGCGCTGCGTCCGCGGCATCACCGCCAACACCGAGCGGCTGCGGGCGACCGTCGAGAACTCCATCGGTCTGGTCACCGCCCTGAACCCGCACATCGGCTACACGGCCGCCACCGACATCGCCAAGGAGGCCCTCCTCACCGGCCGTGGCGTCGCCGAACTGGTCTTGGAAAAGGGCCTGTTGCCGGCCGACACGCTGGCCGGCCTGCTGCGCCCCGAGATCCTCGCGGGCAGCGGGTCACCTACCGTCTGACCTGCGAGTACGCGGGCGCCGACTCGTTGCGGGACCGGCCTGGAGGCACAATGGTGATCATGACAACGACGTCGTCCCACACCTACCTGCCGGTCCTGGAGCGCATCGCCGACGAGATCAGCCGCACACCCGGGCGCGGCCGTCCCGCCGACTACATACCGGCCCTCGCGGCCTGTGACCCGCGCAGCTTCGGCATGGCGGTCGCGGAGCCGGACGGCACGGTGTACGGGGTGGGGGACTGGCGCCGGCCGTTCTCGGCGCAGTCCCTCACCAAGGTCTTCACGCTCGCCCTGGACCTGGCCCGTGAGGGCGACGAACTCTGGGAGCACGTGGGCCGCGAGCCCTCCGGCAACCCGTTCAACTCACTGGTGCAGCTGGAGTACGAGAACGGCATCCCGCGCAACCCGTTCATCAACGCGGGCGCACTCGTCGTCACCGACCGCCTCCAGACCCGTACCGGGGACGCGGCCGGTGAACTGCTGGCCTTCCTGCGCGCCGAGAGCGGCGACGAGACCCTCGACTTCGACATGGACGTCGCCGCCTCCGAGACCGCGCACGGCGACCGCAACGCCGCCCTGGGCCACTTCATGGCCTCCTACGGCAACATCGACAACGAAGTCCCGGTCCTGCTCGACCAGTACTTCCGCCAGTGCTCCATCGCCGCTTCCTGCGCCGACCTGGCCCTCGCCACCGGCTTCCTCGCCCGGCACGGCATCCGTGCCGACGGCTCCCGGCTGCTCACCCGCAGCCAGGCCAAGCAGGTCAACGCGGTCATGCTGACCTGCGGCACCTACGACGCGGCCGGTGACTTCGCCTACCGGGTGGGCCTGCCCGGCAAGAGCGGGGTCGGCGGCGGGATCATCGCCGTCGTACCGGGCCGCTGCACGCTGTGCGTGTGGAGCCCGGGGCTGGACGAGCGCGGCAACTCGGTGGCCGGAGTGGCGGCACTGGACCGCTTCACGACCCTCACCGGTCTCTCGGTCTTCTGACCGCGCCCGCACTGCGGTCATGTCGGGGCCGACCGCCGGTGAGGGCACCACTCGCCACAGCGGGCGGGCCGGTTCGCCGAGGTGCGCCTGCGCGGCGCCGAGGGTGCGGCCACCTCGGGGCGGCCTCCTCGGCAAGCGACCCGCCGGGCCGGACGGGGCCATGGTCGTAAACGTCCATGGGGGCGTCCGTACCGGCCTGCCCCAGCGACCGGCGGCTGCGGAGATCGACGGGGGATGCCGTGGTCCACAGGACGGCCCGCCTGGTCCGCTGTGACTGCCGCCGTCGTTCGCCGTGCCGGTGCGCGTCGGGCACCCGCGGGTCGCGGGCACCCTGTACGCGGTGCGGCGGTGGGTCAGCCGGGCCCGCTTCGGCCGCCCTTGGCCCGCAGCCGCAGCGCCACGGCCCCGGCGCCGAGTCCGGAGAGCCCGGCGACGACGGCGGTGCCGGACCAGCCCGAGTCGTCGTCCGGGACCTGCGAGGCGGACGCCGCCGCCACCGGGGCGGCCGTCGCCGGCGCGGACTTCACGCGCAGCCCGTCCAGCGAGCCGACCGGGTCCACCAGTCCGGCCGACGCGAAGCCCCAGTCGAGCAGCCTGCGGGCCTCCTCGTACACCGCGAAACCGCCGCCCTCCTGGGGATTCATCACGGTCACCACGAGCGTGCGGCCGCCCCGGCGGGCCGCGGCCACGAGCGTGTTGCCCGCGTTGCTGGTGTAGCCGTTCTTGATGCCGATCAGCCCCGGGTAGGGCGCCACCCCGTCCTCGCCGGTCAGCAGCCGGTTGGTGTTCTCGATCGCGTACGACGACCCGTCACCGGGGAAGCTGGCCTCGGCGGTGCCGCAGTACCGGGCGAAGTCGGGGTTGTGCAGCCCCGCGCGGCCGAAGACGGCCAGGTCGTAGGCGGAGGAGACCTGGCCGGGGGCGTCGTAGCCGTCGGGGGAGACGACGTGGGTGTCCAGGGCGCCGAGCGAGCGGGCCTTCTCCTGCATCCGCTTGGCCGTGGCCTGCCAGCCGCCGCCGAGGGAGGCGAGCACGTGCACGGCGTCGTTCCCGGAACTGAGGAACACCCCGTGCCACAGGTCGGAGACCTGGTAGCTGTGCCCTTCCTCGACCCCGACCAGGCTGCTGCCCTCGCCGACGTCCGCCAGCTCCTTGTAGCTCACGGTGTGCCGCAGCCCGCTGGGCAGCCCCGGCAGCACGGTGACCGCGAACAGGGTCTTCAGGGTGCTCGCGGGCGGCAGCGCGCGGTGCGCCTCGTCCGAGGCGAGCACATTGCCGTTGTCGGCGTCGGCGACCAGCCAGGACAGCGCCGACACCTCCGGCAGCGCGGGGGCGCCCCGGTGCGGCCGGACCTGTGCGCCCTGGTGGTAGAGCAGGGACGGACCCGGCATCGCAGCCCGGGGCGGTGGCGCGGGCTCCTTGGAGCGGGCTCCGGCGGCTGCCGTGGCCGGCGTGAGCGCCAGCACGCCTGCCACGCACAGGGCACAGGCTGACGCGGCCGTCCGATGAGAAAGTCCGGTGATCATATATTCAACGTACGAAGGTGAGCGCCGTGTGCGCGTCGGCCGGGCCGTTCGGCCCAGGGGAGCAACCCGGATGATGCACCCGGGCCGCCTGGGGGGCCGGGTCAGCCCGTGGGCAGGGTGGGCCGGATCTGCCGCAGGAACGTGGCGTTGTCGGGGGTGCCGCGCAGCCGCTCCAGGAGGGTGTCCAGGCCGTTCGAGGCGCCGTCGCGGGAGCGCAGGGCGCGGCGCAGACCGTGTACGGCCGACAATTCGGCCGGAGTGAGGAGGAGTTCCTCGCGCCGGGTGCCGGTGGTGTCGATGTCCACGGCCGGGAAGACACGGCGGGAGGCCGGTTCCCGGTCGAGGCGGAATTCCATGTTGCCCGTGCCCTTCAGCTCTTCGAAGAAGTAGCCGTCGGCGCGGGAGCCGGTGTCCACCAGCGCGGTGGCGAGGATGGTGAGCGAGCCGCCCTCCTCGGCCTGACGGGCGGCGCCGAAGAACCGCTTGGGGCCGAGCAGCGCGCCCGCGTCGACCCCGCCGCTCAGGGTGCGGCCGCCGGCGGCGGAGGCGTTGTTGTGCGCCCGGCACAGCCGGGTCAGCGAGTCCAGCAGGATGACGACGTCCTCACCGGCCTCGACCAGGCGCTTCGCCCGCTCGACGACGAGTTCGGCGAGGGCGATGTGCTCCTTGGCCGACCGGTCGAAGGTGGAGGCGTACACCTCGCCGTGCACCGAGCGGCGCATCTCGGTGACCTCTTCGGGCCGCTCGTCCAGCAGGAGGACCATCAGCCGGCACTCGGGGTGGTTGCCGGCCACGGCGGCGGCCAGCTGCTGGAGCAGTACGGTCTTGCCGCTCTTGGGCGGGGCCACGATCAGGCCGCGCTGACCCTTGCCGACGGGGGCGAAGAGATCGGTGACGCGGCCGGCGAGCCCGGACGCGGGGTGTTCGAGGCGCAGGCGCCGGTGCGGGTGGAGCGGGGTCAGATCGCGGAAGTTCCGGCGCGAGCGCGGGTCCGCCGGGGTACGGCCGTCGACCCGGGCGATGTCGGTGAGGGCGCGCTGGGTGCCCCGCAAGCCTTCGACCAGGTCGCCCTTGCGCAGTCCGTACCGGCGGATCAGCGCCGCGGGGACCTGCGGGTCGGCGGGGGAGGACAGCAGGCTCGGGGCCCTCAGATGCCCCTTGCCGTGCGCGTCGATGTCGAGCACGCCGGTGACGAGCCGGGCGACGGGGGCCTGCGCGGCCGTCGCGAGGGGTTCGAGTGTGGTGGTCAAGGGGTGTCCTTTCGCGGACGGAACAGCGAGCAGAAGGGGGGAGAGGCCGCGAGCGGGAGGCGGGCACAGCTGCCTCCGGGCGGCGGGAAAAGCACCTCGGGCGGGGCACGGAAGGCCACGTCGGGAGGTGGTGTCGAGAAGCTGACGCGCCGGGAGCCGGAGAACCGGGAAAGCGACGGGTGGATCAGCGTGAGAGAGGAACTGGCACCGGCGGCCGCAGTCGGCGTGCACGAGTGCTGTGGGAACAGTACCACTCGATCCGGCACTCTGTCCCTGACCCTTGCAACAAGTCGCCGCGCCGGTGTGTTCCCGGGTGCCGGGACCGGCGTGACCGGGTACTGGCTGACCGGGGAACCGGCGTGACCGGGTACTGGCGTGACCGCGGGACCGGCGGACACCGGCGCCGCCGCCACCGGGTCCGCGGCGCGACACCGGGTTCGGCTCGCGACACCGCGCCACCGTCACCCGGAGGGCCTACGATCGACGGGTCTTGTCCCGGGGACGTCTGGAGCATCCGGTGGACACCTCGCCCGTCCGCACACCGCACCGCCTGGATCCGGCCGGCGGCTGCCCGCACGCCCTCAACGCACGACTGCTGGCCCAGGGTGCAGTGGCCCCGGTCGAACTGCCCGGCGGGATCGAGGGCATGGCCGTCCTCGGGCACACGGCGCTGAAGGAGTTCCTGCAGCACCCCGATGTCGCCAAGGACGCACGCCACTTCGCCGCTCTGCGCGCGGGGCGCATCGCCCCGGGCTGGCCGCTGCTGACCTTCGCCACCGTCCAGGGTATGACCACTGCCGACGGCGAGGACCACCGGCGCCTGCGATCCCTGGTGGGTCGCGCCTTCACCCCCCGGCGCGTCGAGGAACTCCGGCCTCGCGTGGTGGAGTTGACCGACCAGCTGCTCGACGACCTGGCGCGGGCCGCCGTCGCGGACGACGGAGTCGCCGATCTTCGACGGCACTTCGCGCTGCCCCTGCCGATGGGCGTGATCAGCGAACTCCTCGGTGTCGAACCCCGCTTCCGGGACCGGCTGCACCACCTCGGTGACCAGGTCGTGGCCACCGACATCGAACCCGCCGAAGCCGTCAGGGCCAACCGCGAACTGGTCGCCGTCCTCGACGAGATAGCCAGGGCGAAGGCCGCGGCCCCGGCGGACGACCTCACCAGCGCGCTCATCGCCGCCCGGGACGAGGGCGGCGACCGGCTCAGCCACCAGGAGCTGATCGGCACCCTCATCCTCATGATCATCGCCGGGCACGAGACCACGCTCAACCTGATCACCAACGCCGTCCGCGCCCTGTGCACCCATCCCGACCAGCTGGCACTGGTGCGCACCGGCGCGGCGGGCTGGGCCGACGTGGTGGACGAGACGCTGCGCTGGGATGCCCCCGTCAGCTACTTCCCGTTCCGCTACCCGGTGCGGGACCTCACCGTCGGCGGCACGCTCATCCCCGCCGGCACACCCGTGCTCGCCGGCTACTCCGCCGCCGGGCGCGACCCGGCCGCGCACGGCCCGGACGCGAGCCGCTTCGACGTCACCCGCCCCGCCCGCCCCGACGCGGTACGCCACCTCTCCCTCGGGCACGGCGCCCACTACTGCCTGGGCGCGCCGCTGGCCCGGCTGGAGGCCACGGTGGCACTGGAGCGACTGTTCACCCGCTTCCCCACGCTCGAACTCGCCACCCCCGAGACCGATCCGGCCCCGCACGCGGGCTTCGTCGGCAACAGCGTGCGCAGCCTGCCGGTCCGGCCGACCCCCGCCGGCACCTGAACGCGGGCGGGGCCGGGGCGCGGTCCCTCCCGCCCCATCGTGTGACCGCTGTGTCAGAGAACCGCATCAGATGTCCCCGGACCACAACGATCGGCTTTCTCGGGGGACTTGGCCCCCAACCGTCCACTATGTTCAGGCCATGTCCACACCACCGCAGCCTCCGCAGCCGGCCGATCAGCCGCCCCGGCAGTCTCCGGCGCAGCCGGCCGTCCCGCCGCAGCCGACCGCCTACCCCTACCCGGACCCGCAGTCCCCGCCGCACGGGAACTTCTACGCCCAGCCCACCCTGGTGAGCCCGGCCACGGCCCAGCCCTCGCCGCCCGGTCAGCCGCAGCCGGGACAGCCGATACAACCGCAGCAGGGTCAGCCGGTTCAGCCGCAGCCGGGTCAGCCGGGGAGCTACTACGCGCCGCAGCCGCAGTACGGCCCCGCCCCCGCCCCTTTGGCCGGTGGCGGAGCCGGGAAGGCGGTGCTGTGGGCCGTCGTCGGCGCGGTCGTCGCGTCCGCCGCCTGGGCGGCCGGGGTCTTCCTGCTCGGCGGCCGGAATGAAGGCGCGGACCTGCGCGGCTACGCGGCGCCCGGCAACATGTGTTCCAGCGCCGACTACTCGTCCTTCAAGGACGAGTACACCCAGGACGACTCCTCGCCGACCCGGACATCACTCAAGGACACGGCGCTGGAGGAGAGTTCCTGCAGCGTCGGCCTGAAGAAACCCGGATCCAGCTACGCCGACGCCTACCTCTCCATGCAACTGGACCTGCACAGGAAGACCGACCCAGGACCGGAGTTCACCGCCACCTGGAAGAACTACGGTGACAGTCACAAGGACTACGACGTGACCCCGGTCAACGGCATCGGCGACGAGGCGTACCTGGTCAGCCAGGACACCACGAACGGCTCCTCCAGCGGCTCCCGGTACGCCACGATCGCCGTCCGCGACGGCTGGGTGACGTACACGATGAGCTACAGCGTCTACCTCAGCTCCTACGACCAGGACAAGAACCCGCCCGCGCTCACCGACGTGTCGCAGTGGCTGCGGACGGACGCCAAGGCCACGCTGGGGCAGCTCAAGGGCTGACGGACCGCGCCTCGGCATCGGCCACGATCTGCTCGAACCGCGCGCCCATGGCCTCGGCCAGGGCCTGGGCGCCCGACAGCGGACGGACCATGACCGTGAACTCGTCGATCAGGCCGTCCTCGTTCACGTGCAGGAAGTCGCAGCCGGTCAGCTCACGGTCGCCCACCCGGGCCGTGAAGACCAGCGCGTGGTCCGGGCCGGCCGGGTCCCCGATCTCCCGCACGTACCGGAAGTCCTCGAAGACCTGGGCGACCGCCCGCAGGATCGCCGCCGTGATGGCCTTTCCCGGGTACGGCTTGAAGACGACCGGGCTGGTGAAGACGACGTCGTCGGCCAGCAGGGCCGCGGCGGCGTCCATGTCCCCGGCCTCGACCGCCTCGCGGAACGCGCGCATCGGATCACCTCGCATAGTCAATTTGTTTAATAGGTGCGGATGACAATAATCATCCGCTGCTAGCCTGTCCACATGTCGCTCCGGTACGCCGTCCTGGCCGCTCTGCTGGAGGGCGAGGCCTCGGGCTACGAACTGTCCAAGTCGTTCGACGTCTCGCTCGCGAACTTCTGGCCCGCCACCCCCCAGCAGCTCTACCGCGAGCTGGAGCGCCTCGCGCTGGAGGGGCTCGTTCAAGGCCGCACGGTCCATCAGGAACGACGGCCCGACAAACGGATGTTCACGCTCACCGAGGCCGGGCGGGCCGAGCTGGGCGCGTTCGCCGCGGAGCCACCCAGGCGGCCGACCGCCGTGCGGGACGAACTCCTCATCAAGGTCCAGGCGATGGACGGCACGGACCCGGCGGTCACCGGGGCGCTGATCGAGGAGCGCATGGGCTGGGCGCGCGGCAAGCTCGACCGGTACCGCCGGCTGCGCGCCCGCATGCTCGACGGCCGCACCGAGGAGGAGTACCTGCGCACCTCCGATCGCGTCGGACCGTACCTCACCCTTCTGGCCGGGATCGGCTTCGAGGAACAGAACGTGCTGTGGTGTGAGCGGGCGCTGGCGACCCTGCGGCAACGCGTGGCGCGGGGCTGACGCGGATGTTCGGCCCCGACGGCCCCACCCTGCGGGAGCTCGCCGCACAGGCCCTGTCCTCCGTCGAGCACGGCTACGACCTGCTGGCCCCCAAGTTCGACCACACCCCCTTCCGCACGCCCGACCGGGTACTGGACTCCGTCGCCGAGGCACTCGCCGGGATCGGCCCGTTCGAGGACGGACTCGACCTGTGCTGCGGCACGGGCGCCGGGACGTGGGCGCTCGCCGGCCTGTGCCGCCGCAGCGTCACCGGGCTCGACTTCAGCGCCGGGATGCTCGACGTCGCCCGGCGGCGCGCCCGGCCGGACGGAGGACCCGGGCCCGTGTGGGTGCGCGGCGACGCCCGGGCCCTGCCGTTCACGGCCGCCTTCGATCTGGTCGTCTCCTTCGGAGCGTTCGGGCACTTCCTGCCCCGGGAACTGCCGGGCCTCTTCCGCCAGGTCCACACCGCCCTGCGCCCCGGGGGCAGCTTCGCCTTCCCGGTGCCGGCACCGCCCCGGCCGACGCACCCGGCCTACTGGGCACTGCTCGGTTTCGACGCGGTGATGCGGGTGCGCAACGCCCTGTGGCGGCCGCCGTTCGTCATGTACTACCGCGCCTTCCGGCTCGGCGCCGTGCTCGGGGAACTGGAACGCGCCGGGTTCGCGGTCGAGCTGTCGGCGCTGCCCGCGTTCGGATGGCGCGACGACGGCAGCCCGCGGGCCCGGCTGGTGGTCGCCCGCAGTGTCACCCCGCCGCCGGGAGGGTGAACTCGTAGACCAGCGCGTCCTGTTCGGCGTTCACCACCAGGTCGGTGATCTCCAGCGGGCGGGCGTACTGGTCGTGCACCCGCCGGGTCACCCGGACCGAGGACGCGTCGCCGACCTGCGTGATGGAGTCCCGGTGATGCAGGGTCAGGCCGGCCTTGCGCATCCAGTCGTACGCCCGTCGCAGCTGCGCCGGGGTGGCCCCGTCGGCGCGGTCCCGGTAGCGGGCCAGCTCCGCCACCTCGGCCAGCGCGACCGCCGAGAACGAGGTCACCGCCGTGCGCAGCGACCGGCCGTCCGGCGTGACCGACCGGAACCGGTGCACCAGCGTCGGCCGGCGCGGGGCCAGCCCCAGCGCCTGCGCGTGTTCCGCCGGGGGTGTCTCCCAGGTCACCGTGGCCCGGTCGACCGCGCAGGGGTCGGCCGAGCGGGCGCCCACGGGGAAGGTGAGCGACTCCGGTGCCTCGACCGGCCGGCCGGGAAGCGTGGCGTGGCTGCCCCGGCGGTCGGTGGCGACCAGACCGCCGCGGCGCAACACCTCCAGCGCCTGCCGGACCGTTTCCCGGCTGACCTCGAAGTGTGCGGCCAGGTGGCGTTCGCCGGGCAGCCGCTCGCCCGGCGGAATGGTGCCGTCGCGCAGTTCCTGGAGCAGTTGCGACGCGACGCGCGCGTACCGGGGCCGGTCGTCGCGGTCGTCGCTCTGCGGGGGCTGCTGGGTGGTGGTGCGGGCCATGCCGCGCCCTCCTGTTGGTGACAAGACGTAGCTGTACGGGTTCATTGCGCGACCACAATTAGCATTGGTCTAAACCACAAGGGAAGAGTGGTCCAGTGGTTCGGCCGAAACACGTCCGCGCCCCGCGAAGCGCCCCCCGGCGGGCTACAGCGCCCGGTAGACGGCGTCCACCAGTGCCATCTTTCGGGGATCGTCGGCGATGCGCGGTCCCATCCGGTTCATGACGTAGCCCAGCGACACCCCGGCCTCGGGGTCCACGAGACCGCACGAACCCCCGAACCCGTCATGACCGAAAGCCCGCGGGTTCGGTCCGTACGAGCCCTGGGCGCCGCTCAGCCAGAGCCCGAGCGCGATCTCGGTCTCGCCCTCGAGCCCGGCCCCCAACACCAGATCGCGGCAGCTCCCCTGGCTCTCGCGCACGCGTTCCGCCGCCTCCGGCGAGAGGATCCGCCGCCCGGTGCCGGAGCCGCCCCCGGCGAACACGCCGTACAGCGCCGCGACGGACCGGGCGGTGCCGTGGCCGTTAGCCGCGGGGATCTCCGCCGCCCGCCACCGCGCCGAGTTGGCCTCGGCCGGGCCGACGAGGGGATTGGCGAGCGCGGCGAGGGCGACGGGGGTCAACCTCCGTGCGTCCGTGGCCTGTTCGGTCCCCGACGCGGGCCGCGGGAGCACCAGCTCGGCCGCCCGGCCGGACTCCTTCACCGGCAGACCGATCGTGAAGTCGATACCGAGCGGCCCGGTCACCTCCCGTTCCAGGAAGGCGCCCGGACGCAGCCCCGTGACGCGCCGGACCACCTCGCCGACCAGGAAGCCGTACGTCAGCGCGTGATACCCGGATCGGGTGCCCGGCTCCCACCAGGGCTCGGTGGCCGCGAGCCGGGCGGTGGTCAGCTCCCAGTCGTACAGGTCGTCCAGGGAGTGCCGCTCGCGCAGGCCGGACAGTCCGGCGCGGTGCGACAGCAGATGCCGTACGAGCACCCCCTCCTTGCCGGCGGCCGCGAACTCCGGCCAGTACGCGGCCACCGGCGCGTCGAGGTCGAGCAGGCCCCGGTCGGCGAGGATGTGCGCGCACAGCGCCACCGGCCCCTTGGTGGTCGACCACACGTTCGCGACCGTGTCCCGCTCCCAGGGTCGGGTGCGGGCCGGGTCGGCCCAGCCGCCCCACAGATCCACCACCGTCTTCCCGTCGACGGTCACCGCCACGGCGGCGCCGAGCTCGTCCCGGTCGCGGAAGTTCTCCTCGAAGGCCTCCCGCACCGCGGCGAACCGCGCGTCGCAGTGGCCGTCGATCCGGGGCCGCGACGACTCCCGCCGTGCCTCGTGCAGCGACGCGTCCTGTGTCTCGGTCTGTGTCTCGGTCTGTGTCTCGGCCTGGGTCTCGTGCTGTGCCTCGTGCTGTGCCTCGTGCGCGGGCATGGGGCCTCCGTCCTCGCCGGAAAAACCCGGGCGCGACGGCGCGTCCGGGGTCCCCGAACGTACCGACTGGTCGGACTGGAGGGAAGGGCGTCGTGAGACGAACGGACGGGGTGGGGGTGGGCCAAGGCGTACGTGGGAGGGCGGTCGGCGCACCTCGGTCGCCCGCCGGGACTCGTCGGGGTCCGTGCGAGAGGAGCTCACCCGGGTTCACGGCACGGCGGCCGTCACCGCGGTGCCCGTCACATCCTGGGCTGGGTCCACCGCGGTCCCGTCCGCGCCCACGCGCGTTCCCACTCGGTCAGCCGGTGCCGCAGCGCGATCCGGCGCTCGACGGCCCGCCCCACCAGTACCACGCCCGCGGCGCCGCCCGCCGCGCCAAGCCCGAGGGTGATCGCGTGCTGCCAGACCGCCGCGTCGTCCGGCGGTGGGGCGACGCCGCGCCCCCGCGAGTCGAGCCACACGGAGACCGTGTCACCGGTCCGGGTTCCGGTCGGCACCCGCGCCCATGTGGTCCTGGTCCCCTTGCCGGGCTCGGTCCAGCGGACCTGGGCCCGGAACGGGTGCTCGCGGTCGCCCATGGTGGAGGACAGACGCCGCGGTGGATCGCCGATCACGGTGGCCCCCACCTGATGGCGCTCGGCCCGCTGCACCTCCGCCAGCGCCTGGGCCCGGCCGTGGGCGCTGAGCCCCGCCGCGACCCCGACCAGGGGGACGACCACGAACAGCAGGACGGCGACGACCAGCGCCGTCCAGGCCTCGACGACATCGGACCGGCGCCTCAGCGGATTGCGGCGCCAGCGCCAGCCACGCACCCGGGTACGCATGTCCACCTCCTCGCCACCGCCGCAGCCGGAGAGCCGGGCGAGCCGGTCCACGGCCCGCCGCCCTCATGGCTCGCGCACACGAGCGTCCACATCCGTCTCGTACCCCGTACGGCGCACCTCGCGCGTGCCGTGGACCGCGAGTTCAAGCCTCCGTGAAGCACGGAACGCGCCATGCGCCCCACGATCGCGCTACCGTCCCCGCGGCGCGACCCGAGGAGGTCACAGTGCCGCCCACGACGGGTCGCGACGGCCCGAACGAGGCGGATGAGCGAGCTGGGACGGGGGTGGAACGGAGGCAGGGCTGTCGCCCCCGGCCTGGACATTGCGGCCGTATGAACTCTCCCGGGCAGCGGGAATACCGGCCCGGCGCGCCTCCTTGGCCCTCAGTACCGGCTCCGGTGCGCCGGTTACGAGCACGCGAGAAGTGAGGAGAGAGGATGCCCAAGGCGTACGTCCTCAGGATTGTGACCGACAGGACCCTGATCGGGGTGGCCGCGTGAGTCTCGTCGACACCTCCGGCGCCTGCGACCCGACCGCCGGCGACGCCCCGCACGTCCTCGACAATCCGGCCCTCGCCTCCCTGACCGGCCCGCACGCCGGGTTCGCCGAGGGGCGCGGCCGGGTGTTGCGCTACCCGGCCGACGTCTCGCCCTGGCTGGCGCTGCCCGAGGAGCCGGACGCCCGGGACTGGGCGGACCTCGCCGCGCTGGCCGGCCCCGGCGCCGAGGTCGCCCTGGCCGGTTTCGGCGGGCGGATCCCGGACGGCTGGGAGGTCACCTTCCGCATGCCGGGTGTGCAGTTCGTGGACGACGGCCTCGCCGCCGCGCCCGAGCCGGAGGCGGTCCGTCTCGGTCCGGCGGACGTACCCGAGATGCTCGACCTCGTCGCCCGCACCCAGCCGGGGCCGTTCCTTCCCCGCACCGTCGAACTCGGCACCTATCTCGGTATCCGCCGGGACGGCGCCCTGATCGCGATGGCGGGGGAGCGGCTGCACCCGCCGGGCTGGACGGAGATCAGCGCGGTCTGCACCGACCCCGCGTTCCGGGGCGAGGGCCTGGCCACCCGGCTCGTCCTCGCGGTCGCCCACGGCATCCGGGAGCGCCACGAGACGCCGTTCCTGCACACCAGCGCCCGGAACATCAACGCCATCCGGCTGTACGAGGCCCTGGGTTTCCGGCTGCGCCGGCACACGGTGTTCCTGGCGGCCCGGGTCCCGGACCGGCTGCCGGACGAGCGGGCGGCGGTGCCGGTGGGCTGACCGGGGCCGGTACCGCCGCCCGTCGCGGTGGCCGGTACCGGCACGGCGCCTCGGCACCGGCGGCGAGCGCCGAGCCCGGTCAGTCCGCGTCGACTCCGGGCGGGGTCGCGTTGTACCGCTCCAGATAGGCCGCGAAGCGCACCAGGTCCCCCTCCGGCCAGTCCGCGAGCCGCTCTCGGAACGCGGCCCGGCGGCTGCGGGTGACCTGGGCGAGGATCTCCTCACCGGCGCCCGTCAGATGCAGCACCTGGACCCGGTGGTCCTCCGGGTCCAGCCGGCGCTCGATCAGCCCGGTCCGCTCCAGCGCGGTCACCTGGCGGCTCACCGTCGACTTGTCCAGGGCGTAGTGCGCCGCGAGGTCCGTGGCCCGGCAGCCGCCGCTCTCCTCCAGATGTCCGAGCAGGGTGTACGACACCAGTGACAGCTCGGGGTGCATCCGTCCCGCCGAGGCGCGGGCCCGGCGGGCGAAGATCGTCATCTCGCGCTGGATCGTCTCGACGGCCGATTCCGCCGAGTGTGCCGAGTGCGTCGTCTCCGCTGCGCTCACGGGAATACCTCCTCCGATGCTTTAGTTGTATAGTACAACTGGACTGAGAGTTGTATAAGCCAACCTTTGGAGGTCGCCCGCGATGAGGTCACCGGCCCTGCGTCATGTGCTCACGCACCTGATCACCCCGCTGCTGATGTGCATAGGCATGGGGCTCGCGTACATGGGGGCCTTCGTCACCCCCGAGCCGCACCACATGCCGGTCGCCGTCGTCGGCACCACCCCGAAGGCCAAGGTCTTCGCGCAGACCATCAAGGACACGGCGGGGGACAAGCTCGACGTCCGTACCGTCGCCACCCGCGCCGACGCCGTCCACCTGCTCACGTCCCGGGATGTGACCGGCGCCTATGTGCCCGGTGCCAAGGCGCCCGAGCTGCTGGTGGCCGGCGCGGCCTCCGACATGGGCGCGATGGCCGTGGAGAAGGTCTTCACACCGGTCGCCGAGGAGCGCGGCACCCCGCTGAAAATCACCGACGTGGCCCCGACGGTCGCCGACGACCCCACCGGCCAGGGGCTGTTCTTCCTGCTGATCGCCCTCAGTATCGGCTCCTACGCCTCCGTCGCCGCCCTCGGCGCGGCGGGCGCCGGGCTCGCGATGCGGGTGCGGGCACTGCTCGTGCTCGGCGTCTCCGCGGTGGTCAGCGGCATCGGCGCGCTGCTCGCCGGGCCGGTGTTCCACCTCGCGCACCACGACCTCGCCGGAGTGTGGGGCATGGCCTGGCTGTACTCGGCGGGCATCCTCTTCATCGGGGTCGGTCTGCACACCTTCCTCAAGCGGTGGACCACGCTGACCATGATGGTGCTGTTCGTGATGCTGAACTTCACGAGTTCCGGCGGACTGTTCCGCCCCGAGCTGCAGAACGGCTTCTTCGGCACCCTGCACGCCTTCTGGAACGGCGCCGGCTTCGTCGAGGGCGTCCGCGGCCTGCTGTACTTCGGCGGCGACGGGCTCGTCCGCGACGTGTGGACCCTGGTGGTCTGGCTGCTGGTCGGCCTGGTCGTGACCGCCGTGGCGGCGCACCACGAGCGGACCCGGCGTGCCCACCAGGCGACTCCCCGTCCGGAAGCCTGGGAGCGGCCCGAGCCGGAGGTCGAGTCGGACGTCGAGTCGGACGTCGAGGAAGAGGTCGAGGAAACGGTCGGCGTCTGACCGTCCGCCCCCACGGCTACCCGGTCCCGGGGCCCCGGGCTCCACGGCTTCAACGGCTTCACGGCTTCACGGCTTCACGGCTTCACGAAGCGGGGGGGGGGGGCCCCCCGGGGGGGGCCCCCCCCCCCCCCCCGTCGTCGGCGCCACGCCGCCTTCCCAACTCGGCGCCGGCGCAGGCCCGTCGTGTGCCTGCGGTATGGTGGCCGTCCCGTCGTGGACGTCCACGGCCCGACGGCCCTTGGTTTTTTGACGGTTCGACGGATTCGACGCGAGGAGGTGAGACCCATTACCGCTGTGTCGGCTGGGGTGCTCTCTCCTTGTGACGGCGCGGTACACCGGAAGCGGTGACCGCGGGAGCGCTCCCGGATCTCGCGCTTCCGAAAGGCTCCAGGCCTCCATGTCCTCTCTGTCAGCCACACCTTCCGACTCATCCGCTTCCCCCGCTTCCCCCTCCTCCTCCGTCGGCGCTGTCGTCTCCGCGCTGCGTGCCGCCGGGTGCGTCTTCGCCGAGGAGGAGGCGGAGCTGATTCTCGCGGCCGCCCGGTCGGCAGAGGAGCGGTCCGCGATGGTCGCCCGGCGCGTCGCCGGGCTCCCCCTCGAACAGGTCCTCGGCTGGGCGCCGTTCCACGGACTGCGCGTGGCCGTGGAACCCGGGGTGTTCGTCCCCCGCCGCCGTACCGAGTTCCTTGTCGACCAGGCGCTCGCCTCGGCGCCGCGGGCCGGTGTCGTCGTGGACCTGTGCTGCGGCTCCGGCGCGCTGGGCGCCGCGCTCGCCACCGCCCTGGGGGAGGCCGAGGTGCACGCGGCCGACATCGACCCGGCCGCCGTCCGCTGCGCCCGCCGCAACCTCGCCCCCTACGGCGGCCTCGCGCACCAGGGCGACCTGTACGAGGCGCTGCCCGCCGGGCTGCGCGGCCGCGTCGACGTCCTGGCCGCCAACGTGCCCTATGTGCCCACCGGCGAGGTGCGCCTGTTGCCGGCCGAGGCCCGCGACCATGAGCCGGTGGCCGCGCTGGACGGCGGGCCGGACGGCCTCGACGTGCTGCGCAGAGTGGCCGCCGGGGCACCCGAGTGGCTCGCGCCCGGTGGCCGGCTGCTGACCGAGACCGGCGAGCACCAGGCGGCGACCGCCGTGGAGGTGTTCCGCGCGGCGGGATTGACGACCCGGCTGGCGGTGTCGGGGGAGCTGTACGCGCATGTGGTGATCGGCGTTCGACCCGGGTAACGGGCCTGACCGTCAGGGAAGTTGCTGCGCCCGGGCGATGAGCAGCGCCACGTCGTCATGGTTGTCGGGGTGGTGCAGCGTCCGCAGGAGCAGGTCACAGGTCTCCTCCAGCGGGCGCTCCGGGTCGTCGAGCAGGGACAGCAGGAAGTCCAGGCGCTCGTCCAGCGAATGGCGGCGGGTCTCCACCAGACCGTCGGTGTAGAACACCAGCTCGTCGCCGGGCTCGAAGTCGACGGTGACCGTGGTGAAGGCGACCCCGCCCACCCCCAGGGGTACCCCGGTGGGCAGGTCGAGCAGCTCCGGCGGGTGGCCGGCCCGCACCCGGGCCGGTGGCAGGTGGCCGGCGTTCGCGATCCGGCACTGCCGCAGACCCGGGTCGTGGACGGCGTAGACACAGGTCGCGATGGAGTGGTCCAGGCTCGACGTCGTCTTGTCGAGTTGCTCCAGCAGCAGGGCCGGGTCGAGGTCGAGCGCGGCCAGGGTGGTGGTGGCGGTGCGCAGCCGCCCCATCGTGGCGGCCGCGCTGATGCCGCTGCCCATCACATCGCCCACCACGAGCGCGGTCTTCCCGCCCTCCAGCGGGATCACGTCGAACCAGTCGCCGCCGACCTCGCTGGTGGCGCCGGCCGGCTGGTAGCGGGAGGCCACCTCGAGGCCCGTCGTGACCGGGGGATCGCTGGGCAGGAGGCTGCGCTGGAGGGTGAGGGCGGTGTTGCGGGCGTTCTGGTACCAGCGGGCGTTGTCGATCTGCACGGCCGCGCGGGCGGCGAGTTCCCGTGCCAGCAGCACGTCGTCCTCGTCGAACGGCTCGGGATTGGCGGTGCGCTTGAGGTCGAGCGCCCCGAGGACCTCGCCGCGCGCGATCAGCGGCACCGCCAGATAGGAGTGGAGTCCCGCCCGGCCCAGCAGCGCGGCCGCCTCGGACGAGCGGGCGATCCGCGCCAGGTCCGTGTCCTTCACCTGCCGCACGAGCACCGCCTCGCCGGTGCGCACGCACTCGGTGACCAGGCGGTCGGGCGCGTAGCGGGCGATGTGACCGGGCGAGTCGGCGGCCCGCACCGCGTCCGTGCCGTCCTCCGGGCGCAGGGCCAGCGCGCGGATGAGCGCGGACTCCGACGGGCCCAGTGTGCTGGGCCGGCCCTCCACCACCGCGTCCAGCAGGTCCACGGCCGCCACGTCCGCCAGTACCGGTACGGCGACGTCGGCCAGCTCGCAGGCGGTGCGTTCCAGTTCGAGCGTCGTACCGATCCGGGCGGAGGCGTCGGCGATGACCGCGAGCCGGCGCCGGGCGGCCTCCGCCTCCATCGAGGCCCGGTGCCCCTCGGTGATGTCGACCACCGAGACCGCGACCCCGAGCACGTTGCCCATGGCGTCCTCGAGCCGGTACAGCGAGTCCGACCAGGTCCGCTCCTCGTCCGGCCGGGCGGCGGTACGGCCGACGAACGTGGCGCCGATCACCGGTACGCCCGTCTCCAGCACCCGCCGCGCGGCTCCCTCCAGCGCGTCGGAGTCCACCAGCGGCAGCGCCTCGTGCAGCGTCCGGCCCACATGGTCGCCCGACGGGACGCCGTTGATCTCCTCCAGGGCCGGGTTGACCGAGACGAACCGCAGTTCCGTGTCCAGGACGGCGTATCCGATCGGGGACTGCTGGACCATCCGCTCGGACAGGGCCACGTCCTGCTCGAGCCGCCGTACGGTCGACTGGTCGGCGGCGAGCCCGAGCGCGTACACATCGCCCCGGTCGTCCGTCAGCCGCATGTTGCGGAACTCCACCAGGCGGGTGCTGCCGTCCTTGTGCCGGACCGGGAAACCGCCGGCCCAGCTCTGCCCGGTGCGCATGACGTCGGCGAAGAGCTTGCCCACCAGCTGGATGTGCCGCTCGTGCACCATCAGCCGGGCGGCGTACTGGCCGAGGGCCTCCGGCGCGGTGTAACCGAACAGCTCCTCCGCCTGCGGGCTCCACAGGACGATCCGCCCCTGGGTGTCCAGCACCACCGACGCCACGCCCAGCACGTCGAGCAGGCCGCCCGGCCGCACCGGCCCGCGCGCGGGCTCGTCGCCCTCGGCCACGGGAGCCTCGGCTGCACTCATGCCACGCACCGCCTTCGACCGTTCGCCCGGCACGCCGTCCCCCGGGCCGACTCCCTACTTCTACCGCGCTCGGATGGTTCTACCGCGCTCACACCGACACTCCGACGCCCTCGCCGTCTACCTCCACCATCTCTCACCACGGCGGCGGACGTCCGCCGAAGCCGTCGCGCCGGCGGCGCGCGTCCCGCGGGGGCGCCTGCGCAGACCGTACAGGCCGGTCCCGCGGACCGTGAGAGTTCACGCCCATGTTGCTGTTCTGGTCTGTACATGACCATCACGCCACGCCAGACTGTCCGCCGACCGAGTGCCCCCACCCTCGTCCCAGGAGTCGGCCATGCCCGCGTCCGCCCGGCAACGTTGCCACACCGTCCTCGCCGGACTGGTCACCCTCGCCACCGCCGCAGTCGTGTCCCTCGCCGCACCCGCGCCCGCCTCGGCGGCCGACACCTGGAGCGAGGCGGGTTCCGACCGCGCGGATCCGCTGACCGAGAGCCAGGGGCTGGCCTCGGTGGAGGTCCCGGCCGGCAGCCCCAACCGCTACACCGGCATCGGCACGGTCCCGCTGGGCGACTCCGCGCGCGGCTGGAACCACGTCGGCGACCCGGACACCTCCTACGACGGCTACTACATCGAGCCCTACCAGCGCGACTCCGGCAGCTCCAAGATGTATCGCGTGCAGGCGCCGGGCGGCGGCTGGTCGGAGTACGTCCACGCACTCGGCCCGGACGAGGCCCTCAACAACTCCTGGGACGCCGTCACGCCCGACGGCCAGTGGATGCTCTCGGGGGAGTGGGGGACGATGACCCGTCTGCTGGTCTTCCCGACGCCCGGCGTCAATCGGGCCACGTCGCCCTCCGCGAACCTCCCGCAGGCCTCGACGGTCCAGCTGGACCACGCCGTCCGCGACGTCCAGGGCTGTGACTTCTCGGGTCCCACGACCCTGCTGTGTTCCTCCGACGACCCGGACGGCAGCCTCTTCGGCATCACCAAGCCGCTGCTCCAGGTCGACCTCTCGGCGCCCCCCAACGGCACCGCGGACGTCTCCGGGCACGTCACGGCCCTGCGTCAGCTGCCGCTGCGCAGCTCCTGCTCGGGCAGCTTCGAGGCGGAGGGCGTCGACTACGACCGGCGCACGGGCGTCCTGCGGGTCATCGTGGTGTCGCCGGGCTTCTGCGTGCTGACCGACAGCAAGACGTACAAGTTCACCCGCGGCTGAGGTGTGCTCGTCGGCCCGTGATGTTTTCCTGAGGATGGACGCGGCTCGGCGGGGTACCCCTTTCCACCGCAGCGCGGCCAGGAAAGGAGCGATCAATGGCACGCACGGAGCGGTCGCATCCGGAGACCGTCACGGTGGAGCTCAGCGGATCGAAGGAGGACGCCCGTCTCGTTTTCGACGCGCTCAGGTCCTGCTTCGCCACCGACCGTGGCGCGGAGGAGGAGCCCCAGCAGCTCGACGAGAGTCGTCCCATGGTCTGGCTCGGCACGTACGACGTCGCGGACGCCCGCGAGGAGGGGTGCCCGCCGGTCCATCTGGACGCCTCGGTCCAGGCCGACGTCCAGGGCGGCCCCTGGGCCGTCGACCGGTTCCGCACCACCCTGGACTCGATGTTCAGCGTGCGGGAGACCAGCGCGGCCTCCGGTGACCAGGAGAGGGACCTGCACCTGCTCCTGGAGAGCCGCTGACACCACACCGCTGACACCACACCGCCGGATCAGCCCGACGCCCCGGCCGGCCCCCCGCCGGCCGGGGCGTACTGCGCCAGGCCGTGGCCGAACGACCAGTCGGCGGACGTGTTCTCGATGATCGTGACGAAGACGTTGCGAGGCTCGGTGCCCGTGCGCTCGTACACCGTCTCGGCGATCCGCCGGTACATCGCCCGCTTCACGTCCGCGTCGCGTCCGGCACGCATGGTGACCGCGACGAAGACGAGCGAGTCGTCCCGGCGCACACCGGGATAGTCGCCGTAGCGCAAGGTGCTGGTGACACCGTCGTGGCCGGTCAGCACCTGGAACCGGTCCTCGGGCGGCACTCCCAGGGTCTCCACCAGGGCGTCCTGGACGGCCTGGCCGAGCGCGTCGAGGCGCGCCGGGTCGGTGCCGAGCGTGTCGATGCGAACGAAGGGCATGGGGCGTCCTCTGCTTCCGGGAAGGCGATGGGGGTGCGCGCGCATCCAAATTGTACATACCAGTAGGTACACAGTGGCCGGAGTCACCCCGCAGGTTTGTGCAACAAGTTGCATAAAGCGTCGGGCTTCCTCTAGAACATGAAGCGACGACACCGCGCACGGAGGGCCCGATGAGCCGCTACCCCCACCTGATGACCCCGCTCGACCTGGGGTTCACCACGCTGCCCAACCGCGTCCTCATGGGCTCGATGCACGTCGGCCTGGAAGAGGCCGAGCGCGGCTTCGAGCGGATGGCGGCGTTCTACGCGGCCCGCGCGCGCGGCGGCGTCGGACTCATCGTCACCGGCGGTATCGCGCCCAACGACGAGGGCCGGCCCTACGAGGGCGGCGCCAAGCTCACCACGGAGGCGGAGGCCGAGGACCACCGGACGATCACGGAGGCCGTGCACCGCGAGGGCGGCCGGATCGCCATGCAGCTCCTGCACTTCGGGCGGTACGCCTACCACAAGGACCTGGTGGCGCCGAGCCCGCTGCAGGCCCCCATCAGCCCCTTCCCGCCCCGGGAGATGACGGACGCGGACATCGAGCGGACCATCGGGGACTACGCCCGCGCGGCCCGCCTCGCGCGCCGGGCCGGCTACGACGGCGTCGAGATCATGGGCTCCGAGGGCTACCTCGTCAACGAGTTCATCGCCGCCCAGACCAACCGGCGCACGGACCGCTGGGGCGGCTCGTACGAGAACCGGATGCGCCTGCCCGTGGAGATCGTCCGGCGCGTACGCGAGGCCGTGGGCGAGGACTTCATCATCATCTACCGGCTGTCCATGCTGGACCTGGTGCCCGGCGGCTCCTCGCTCGCGCAGGTCGTCACCCTCGCCAAGGCCGTGGAGGCCGCCGGGGCGACGATCATCAACACCGGTATCGGCTGGCACGAGGCCCGCATCCCCACCATCGCCACCTCCGTGCCGCGCGGCGCCTACACCTGGGTCACCAAGAAGATCATGGGCGAGGTGTCCGTCCCGCTGGTCACCACCAACCGCATCAACACCCCCGAGCTGGCGGAGGAGTTGCTGGCCGAAGGGCACGCGGACATGGTGTCCATGGCCCGCCCGATGCTCGCCGACCCCGACTTCGTCGCCAAGGCCGCCGCCGGCACACCGGAGGCCATCAACACCTGCATCGGCTGCAACCAGGCCTGCCTCGACCACACCTTCAGCGGACAGATCACCTCCTGCCTGGTCAACCCGCGCGCCTGCCACGAGACGGAACTGGTGCTCGCCCCGACCCGGCTGCGCAAGAGCGTCGCCGTCGTGGGCGCCGGTCCGGCCGGGCTGGCCTGCGCGGTCTCCGCCGCCGAGCGCGGCCACGCCGTCACCCTGTTCGACGCCGCGAGCGAGATCGGCGGCCAGCTCAACGTCGCCCGCAAGGTCCCCGGCAAGCAGGAGTTCGACGAGACCCTGCGCTACTTCCGCCACCAGCTCGACCGGCACGGTGTCGACGTCCGCCTGGACACCCGGGTGGACTCCGGCGACCTGACGGAGTACGACGAGGTCGTCGTCGCCACCGGCGTCGCCCCCCGCACCCCCGACATCCCCGGGATCGACCACCCGAGCGTCCTCGGCTACCTCGACGTCCTGCGCGACGGCGCCCCCGTGGGCGACCGCGTCGCCGTCCTCGGCGCCGGCGGCATCGGCTTCGACGTCGCCGAGTACCTCACCGACGGCGGCGACAAGGCGAGTGAGGACCCGCGGACCTACTTCCGGCACTGGGGCGTCGACATGGACTACCAGGCGCCGGGCGGCCTCGCCGCCCCGCACCGGCCTGCCCCGCCGCGCACCGTCCACCTGCTCCAGCGCAAGACCACCAAGGTCGGTGCCGGGCTCGGCAAGACCACCGGCTGGATCCACCGCGCCGAGCTGAAACACCGCGGCGTCACCATGGTCCCCGGCGTGCGCTACGACCGCATCGACGACGCCGGCCTGCACATCACCGTCGGCGAGGAGAGCACCGTCCTGGAGGTCGACACCGTGGTGCTCTGCACCGGCCAGGAGCCCCGCCGCGACCTGTACGAGGAGCTGGTCGCCGCCGGGCGCAGCGCACACCTGATCGGCGGCGCCGACGTCGCGGCCGAGCTGGACGCCAAGCGGGCGATCAAGCAGGGCACCGAGCTGGCGGCGGTCCTGTAGGGGCCGCGGCGCGTCTCCCTAGGATGAGCCCATGTCACTCCCGCACGCGATCCTCACCGCCCTGCTGGAAAAGCCGTCGTCGGGGCTGGAGCTGACGCGCCGGTTCGACAAGTCGATCGGCTACTTCTGGTCCGCCACACACCAGCAGATCTACCGCGAGCTGGGCAGGCTGGAGGCCGAGGGCTCCATCCGCACGCTGCCGTCCGAGCAGCCGGCCCGCGGGCAGAAGAAGCGGTACGAGGTCCTGCCGGCGGGCCGCGCCGAACTGGCCCGCTGGACCGCCGCCGCGCAGGAGCCCAAACCGCAGCGGGACGTCCTGCTGCTGCGGCTGCGCGCGGCGGCCGTGGTCGGCACCGCCGGCCTGGAGGCCGACCTGCGGCGCCATCTGGAGCTGCACGAGCGGCAGTTGGCCGAGTACCAGGAGATCGAGAAGCGTGACTTCCCGGCGCACCGGGACACCCCGCAGGACCGGCTGCGCCATCTGGTCCTGCGGGCGGGCATCGACCTGGAGACCTTCTGGACCCAGTGGCTCACCCATGCTCTGACGGAGTTCGCCGAACTGCCCGAGGGGCGAGGCGGCGGCGACGCGGACGGGGAGCGCGGCGATGGTGACGCGGGGCGCGGCGAGGGTGGCCCCTGAAGCCCCTGAAGCCCCTGGAGCCTCTGAGGCACCTGAGCCCCCTACGGCCCTCAGAACCGGTACGGCTTCGCGCGGCGGCGCAGGGCCCAGCCCGTGGCGACGACACCGGCGCCCACCAGCGCCGCGCCGACGCCCAGGGTGACCGGGCCGTAGTCGCGCACGGCACCGCCCAGGCCGCCCTTGACGCCCCGGGAGGGCGCCGCCGTGTGTGTCGCCGAGATCGTCGGGCGGGTGGTGGCGGAGACGGCGGAGACGATCACCGACTGGCTGCCCGCCGTGTTGCCGCTGGAGCAGACGACGGCGACGGTGTAGGTCCCCGGGTTCACCCCGGACCACGCCGCGGACTGGCTGACGGACGTTCCGGTCAGGGCGACCTGCCGGCCCTGGGAGAAGTTCGCCTGAGCGCTGGTGAGCAGGGCCGCGGTGCCCCAGCTGCCGTTGATCAGGGTACAGGCGCTGGTGACCACCGAGACCGAGGAGCCGGTGGTACTGACGGAGATGCCGGGGGCCGCGGCGGTCGGCCCGGCGAGCACGGCCGGCAGCGCAGCGGCGGCCGCCAGGGTCAGGCCGGCTCGGATGATGGGTCGCGATGTCTGCATGGGCTGGCCTCCGGCGGCACGGTTGGCGGTACGTCCCATGCGCCGCCGAGGGTCGGAAACGCCCGTGCTGCCCTCCATCGCAGCAAACGCGGTCCCGGGCGGTCCCGCACGCAGGAGGCACCCGGCCAGGTGACGCGATCCACCGTCCGGCGCAGGGCGACACGCCGACCTCTCGTGATCGTCAGTCGCCCGTGGTGACGGTCCGTGCCACCGAGTAGCCGCCCCACGTCCCGTCCGGCAGCCGGGCCCGCAGCCGCACCCGGTGCTCCTCGCCGGCGACCCGGCCCGTGTAGAAGCCGTAGTGCGCCCGGCCGGCCGGCGGGGTGCCGCCCCACACCAGCGAGGTGGCCGCGGTGCCGTCGAGCCGGATCTGGTACTCGGTCACCACCCCGTCCGTGCGCGGCGGCATCCAGGACAGGTCGATGTAGTAGGCGCCGCCGGACCGGTGGGTCGTGGCCGTGAAGGAGGTGGGCGCGGTGCCCCGGCCGTCGTCGGTGCCCGGCGTGGTCAGACGGACCGGGCCGCTCGCGGGGGAGAGGTTGTCGGCGGCGTCCCGGGCCCGCACCGTGAAGACGTAGGCGGTACCGGGGCGCAGACCGGTGATCACGGTCGCCGTCTGGTTCCCGCCGACGCTGTGGATCTTCGCGCCACCCTGGTAGACGTCGTACGACACCACGCCCCGGTCGTCCCGCGAGGCGCTCCAGTTCAACTGGACGGCGCGACCGCCGACGGGGCGCCCGGCGGGTCGCGTCGGCCGGGTCGGCGCCGAGCGGTCCGCCGCCACCGCGGCCGGCGTCCGCGCCCGGATCGCCCGGCTCGGCGGGCCGAGACGGCCGTCCTCGTCCCGGGCCCGCACGGTGAAGGCGTACATGGTGGACGGCCTGAGCCTGGTGACGTCCACCATGTGTTCCGAACCCGGTACTTCCTTCACCTTGGTGGTGCCCCGATATACCTCGTAGGTGCGGACGCCGGGACCGTCCGTGACCGCGTTCCACATCACGTGGACGCTGGTGGCGCTGCCCGCCGTCGCGGTGATGCCGGTGGGGGCGCCGGGCGCCCGGCCCTCGTCACCTTCGGCGGCCCCGCTCCAGCCGCAGGATGCGACGAGCAGCAGCGCGCCGCACAGCGGCACGAGCGGAAGGGGAACACGTCGCACGGCTCGGCCTCCCCGAACTCCATCGGCACCACTGCAAAGGTCCGGACCAATATGACCCGAACGGCGGGTACGCATCAAGAGGGCGGCGTGCGCGACTCCCCGTGCCCGGAATCCAGGGGGTGTCGGCGACGGTCCGGGGGCGGTACGTATGCTGTGTCTCCCGATGGCCGAACTTCCCGCACCCACACGGGAGTTCAGGCCGGTGGCGCGGACACGCTGTCGTCGCCGGAACCGCGCCGGCCTGGGCGGCCGGGGGATCGGGGACGGTCATCGCCCCGGGTCCCCCGCCGCCGGCGGGCACCCGACCTCGCCGGGCCGCGCGCCCGTCCCCTCATGGGGTGTCAGAAGCGTGCTCCATCCGGCCCCTTCGGTGCGGCCCCGGTGGTCTGGTGCCCCGGTCCGCTTCACAGTGGGCCGGGTGTCCCCGCGTCCCCGAAGAGAGGGTCCCCCCATCGTGCGTGTGCGTGTCCCGTCGCTGACCCTGGCCGTGGCCGGCGTCGCCCTGCTCACCCCGGGGTCGGTGCCCACCCCGGCCGCCGCCGTCGTCCCGCCCGTCCAGGGGCCCACGGCCGGCGGCGAGGGCAGTGTCGCCGCCGCCGACCTGCTGGCCCGGCTGGGCAGGTGCCACCAGATCTCCCGCGGCCGGTATCGCACCGACGCGGACGGCTCCGCGAGCGTGCCCGTCTGCGGCACCCGGGACGCCGTCTACTGGAAGGCCGACCTCGACATCGACTGCGACGGCCGCCCCACCGCCCGCTGCAACCGCCGCACCGACCCGCTGTTCTCCGCCGCCACCGCCTTCCAGCAGTCCGACGGCAGCCATCTGAACGCCGAGACCCTGCCCTACATCGTCGTCCCCGGCCCCAGCCGCATCTGGAAGCCCTGGGTGTCCGGGGTGCGGGGCGGCTCGGTCGCCGCGATCGTCTACCGGGGACGGGTGCGGTACGCCGTCGTCGGCGACACCGGCCCGCGCGACATCATCGGCGAGGCGTCCTACGCCACTGCCCGGGGGCTCGGCATCCGGACCGATCCGCGCTACGGCGGGGCGGCCTCCGGGGTCACCTACATCGTGTTCAGGAACTCCCGGACGCGGTCCATCGAGGACCACGCCGCGGCGATCGCGCAGGGGGAGCGGCTGGCCAGGCGGTTCCTGACGGCCAAGTAGGCCGTCACACCTTCCGGTAGCCGTAGGCCTCCACGGCCGCGGCCTCCACCGCGTCCAGGTCACCGCCCGCGGCCGCGGTGACGACCGCCGCCACCGCGCCCTCGACGAACGGGGCGTCCACCAGCCGCGAGGCGTCCGGCAGTTCGTCGCCCTCGGCGAGCAGCGCCTTCACGGTCAGCACGGCGCTGCCGAGGTCCGTCAGCAACGCCACCCCGGCGCCCCGGTCGACCGAGGCCGCCGCGGCGGAGATCAGCTCGGCGCTGGTGCCGAGCCCGCCGCCCTCCGTACCGCCCGCGGCGGCGACCGGCACCGCCGCGGCCCCGCCCGCCAGCCCCTTCGCCAGCTCCGCCACCGAGGCGGCGACCTCGGCGCTGTGCGACACCAGCACGATCCCGACCACCCGCTGTGCGCTCACGGTCAGCCCTCCGCCGTCCCGGCCGCTTCCTCGAGCGCGGCGATCAGCAGTGCCGACGAGGTCGCCCCGGGGTCCTGGTGGCCGATGCTGCGCTCGCCGAGATAGCTCGCCCGTCCCTTGCGCGCCTGCAACGGCACGGTGGCCACCGCGCCCTCCTCGGCGGCGGCCCGAGCGGCGGCGAAACCGTTGCCCAGTGCCTCCACGGCCGGCACCAGCGCGTCCAGCATGGTCTTGTCACCGGGCGCCGCCCCACCGAGGGTCATCAGCCCGTCCACACCCGCCCGCAGCCCCTCGGCCAGCTGCTCCAGATCGACCTCGGCGGCATCACCGAGCGCCTTGCCGGTCCGGCGCAGCAGGGTGCCGTACAACGGCCCGGAGGCGCCGCCGACCGTCGAGATCAACTGCCGTCCGGCCAGGGTCAGGACGCCGCCCGGGGTATCCGGCGCGTCCTTGTCCACGGCGGCCGCCACGGCCCGGAACCCGCGCTGGAGGTTGCTGCCGTGGTCCGCGTCCCCGATGGCCGCGTCCAAGGCGGTGAGTCGGTCCGCCTCGCGGTCGATGGACGCGGCGGCCACCGTCATCCAACGGCGGAAGAAGTCGGCGTCGAGCACTGCGTCTCCTTGCGTGGTACGGCTGTTGACGGGTAGTGAAGGGGAGGGCGGTCGCGTCGCCCGCCCCGCGCTCTCACATGCCCCAGCGCAGCGCCGGGGTCTTCACCGGCGCGTCCCACAGCCGGAGCAGCTCCTCGTCTACCTGACACAGCGTCACCGAGGCGCCCGCCATGTCCAGGGAGGTGACGTAGTTGCCGACGAGGGTGCGGGCCACGGGCACCCCGCGTTCGCCGAGCACCCGCTGCACCTCGGCGTTGAAGCCGAACAGCTCCAGCAACGGGGTGGCGCCCATGCCGTTGACCAGCACCAGCACGGGAGCGTGCGGGGGCATGTCCTCCAGGATCGCGTTCACCGCGAAGTCGGCGATCTCCCCGGAGGTCATCATCGCGCGCCGCTCCCGGCCCGGTTCCCCGTGGATGCCGATGCCCAACTCCAGCTCGCCGTCCGGCAGATCGAAGGTGGGGCTGCCCTTCGCCGGTGTCGTACAGGCGCTGAGCGCGACACCGAAGCTGCGCGAGCTGTCGTTCACCTGGCGGCCCACGGACTCCACCCGCTCCAGCGGCTGCCCCTCCGCCGCCGCGGCGCCCGCGATCTTCTCCACGAACAGCGTCGCCCCGGTGCCGCGCCGCCCGGCCGTGAAGAGACTGTCGGTGACCGCGACGTCGTCGTTCACGAGCACCTTGCCGATCCGGATGCCCTCGTCCTCGGCCAGCTCGGCCGCCATGTCGAAGTTCAGTACGTCGCCGGTGTAGTTCTTCACGACGAACAGCACCCCCGCACCGCTGTCCACCGCGGCCGCGGCACGCGCCATCTGGTCCGGTACCGGCGAGGTGAACACCTCCCCGGGACAGGCCGCGGACAGCATGCCGGGTCCGACGAACCCGCCGTGCAGCGGCTCGTGCCCCGATCCGCCGCCCGACACCAGGCCGACCTGCCCGGCCACGGGCGCGTCCCGGCGGACGATCACCCGGTTCTCCACGTCCACGGTCAGATCGGGATAGGCGGCCGCCATGCCGCGCAGCGCGTCCGCCACGACCGTCTCCGGCACGTTGATCAGCATCCTCATGGGGGTCTCCTTGTGAGGCTCGCACTGGACTCGGGGTCTGTCGCCGATTGGCCGCCGACTTCGCTGACGGGCCGTCACGCGCAGACGGCCCTCCCTGGGGAGTGGTCGCCCGTCCCGTCTACTCGAAGTATCGACCTTGCGGCGGCGAAGGTCACCTGCGACGCTACGACGTCACGGTGCGTAGCGTCACGAGTACGCGGCCGCGCGAGGCAGCGTGGGGGACCCGGCCCACCCCGCCCTACCAGCTGCGCCAGGGGCGTGTCTGATGCCAGAGGCGGTCGACGCTGTTGGTGGCCCGGTACAGGAAGACGCCGCTGAAGTCGGCACCGATCCTCTCGACCGCGGCGGCGAGCTCGGTGGAGTCGGCCGGCCGCAGGCTCCACCAGCCGGTCGCGGCGCCGCCCGGGTCGTCGCGGGGGAGGTCGGTCTGCTCGGGGACCGTCCGCCACGACTGCGCGGGGTCGTCGGCGTCGCACTTCCCGAGGATCACCCGTACCCCGACGGCCGGAGCGCTCTCGGTCGCCAGGCAGAGTTGGCCGGCGGTCTCGTTGCGGATCCGCCAAGTGCCGTCTCCCCGGTCCAGGAATCGCCATGTGAGGGTCTTGCGCCGCTCGTAGCCCGCGCTCCGGTGCGTGGCACTCCAGTTGCCGTTCAAGGTGCCGTCGTCCCAGATCCCCAGCCGGGAGCCGTCGGACCGGTTGATGATCTCCTGACCCGGGATGTCGGCGGCCTCGGCGGCCCGGACCGCGGGTGCCGGCGAAACGGGATCGTAGGTCTCCGCGGCCGCCAGGGAGGCTGCACCCAGGCCGAGGACGGCGGCGGCGACCATCGTGCCGCGCAGTCGTGGCGCCGAACGGGTGCGCATGGGTGCTCCTTTCCGGGGTGGCAGCCGGCCGTATCAGGCGACCCGCCACAGGCACGGCCCGGCGGCGAAGCCGAGTCCGGTCCGACCGGACGTCGCTCGCCCGCTGAGTGGAATGCGATCTTCCACGGGGCTCGGGGGGTTGATGCCCTGCTCGCCGCGTCGCTATCGCCGCGCGGCCCGGACCGGTCGGCAAACCACTCGGGAAGGCGGACCGGAGGCGCGCGGTTGCGTGACACGCGGTGATGAGGTCCCGGGCGTGCGCCTGGCAGATATGAGGGCGATCGCTCGTCGCCGTCGCCCCTCGCGCGCGTGCGGCAGCGCATCGGCCGGCCCGCCGGGGGAACTCGGCCGCGGGGGAAACGAGGGCCGCCGACCGGCGGAGGAGGTGCCACGGCCGTGGACGACTGGGACATGGGGCGGAGGCGCGACGAGGTACCGCTGTCGCCGGCGGAACGGCTGGCGCTGCTGCGGATCGAGGCGGGTCTGCGGCAGGACCGCCGGTTCGCCCGCCGCATGGGCGAGGCCCGGCACGGGGTGTGGCTGCCGACGGCGGTGCTGTTGCTGGTGGCCGCCTCGGTGTTCGTCGCCGTCATGGGTGCGCACACCTCGGATCCCGCGCTGCCGTGGTGCTTCACCCTGCTGTGGCCGCTGACCCTCTTCCAGGCGTTCCGGCTGCTGTGCCGGGTGACCCGCGACCGTACCGACCGCTCCAGGCCGGGCCCGGGGGCCGTCACCCCCTGGCTCTGAGCCTCCCCAGCCCGGCCGTCCTGGCCCTGAAACCGCCGGGGCCGGGGGCGTCGTCGGCGCGCGGAGTCCTCCGTGCCGTGATAAGGGGCCGCTGAAGTCGCGCCGACGCCGCTCATTCCGGACAATGAGCGTGCAACGTATGAATTCAACTGGCAGGGGAACTCGGCTGCCAGTGCCGTCCAGACAGCGGCGGCCGACCAGGGCGGTCCTGCGGAGCAGCGGGAAACCGGCCCCTGTCCTTTCCTCCCTCGACGGTCCCCCCGACGGGCCGAAGACAGCGGTCCGCCGACGCGGCACGCGCCGAACGCCCCATGGAGGCGCGTTTCCGCGGGCGCGGACGACGAGGACGACGTGGACGAAGGAAGAGCCACCATGACTGGTGAGACACCGTTTTCCTGGCGGCGCGCCCTCGTGACCGGCGGCGCGGGCTTCCTCGGCTCCCATCTGTGTGAGCGGCTGCTGGATTCAGGCGTCGAAGTCGACTGCGCCGACAACCTCGCCTGCGGTCGCCGCGAGAACGTCGCACAGCTGGAGGACCGCCCCGGCTTCCGGTTCGTGGAATGCGACGTCTGCGCTCCCGACTGTCCCGCGCACCTGCCGGGCCGGTACGACCTGGTCCTGCACTTCGCCTGTCCGGCCTCGCCGGCCGACTATCTGCGCATGCCCCTGGAGACCCTGGACGTCGGCAGCCTCGGCACCCGCAACGCCCTGGCGATCGCCGAACGCGACGGCGCGCGCCTGCTGCTCGCCTCCACCTCCGAGGTGTACGGCGACCCCCTGGTGCACCCCCAGCACGAGGGTTACTGGGGCAACGTGAACCCCATTGGGCCGCGCAGCGTGTACGACGAGTCCAAGCGGTTCGCCGAGGCACTCGTCACCGCCTACGCCGGCACCCGGGGGACGGACGCCGGCATCGTGCGGCTGTTCAACACCTACGGTCCCCGCATGCGCGCCCACGACGGTCGCGCCGTGCCCACCTTCGTCTGCCAGGCCCTTTCGGGCGAGCCGCTCACCGTCACCGGTGACGGCAGCCAGACCCGCTCCCTGTGCTACGTGGACGACACCGTCGACGGTGTCCTGCGGGTGGCCGCCAGCAAGTCCGTACGGCCCGTGAACATCGGCGGCAGCGACGAGATCACCGTCGCCGAACTGGCCCGCCGGGTGGTCGACCTCACCGGCTCCCGCTCGCCGATCGCGTTCGTCGACCGGCCCGTGGACGACCCCTGCCGCAGACGCCCCGACACCACCCTCGCCCGCGAACTGCTCGGCTGGTCACCGCAGGTCGCCTGGGAGGAGGGCCTGAAGAAGACCATCGCCTACTTCGCGACCCGGCCCACATGAGGTCCCGGGGGCCGCCCGGCAGCACCGCGCGGGCGTGCCTCCCGCCCCGCCCACGAGCCCCGGCCGAGACGGACCCGGACTCCGGCGGTCCCGCCCCTGCCCCTGCCCGCCAGCCGCCCTGGAGACAGCGCATGCATGTCCTCGGAATCAACGCACTCTTCCACGACCCCGCCGCGGCCCTGATCACAGACGGCAAGGTCATGGCGGCGGCGGAGGAGGAGCGGTTCTCCCGCCGCAAGCACGGCAAGCGACCCCTGCCCTTCTCCGCCTGGGAGCTTCCCGAGCAGTCGGCCCGCTGGTGCCTGCGGCAGGCCGGCCTCGAACCGTCCGACCTGGACGCCGTCGCCTACTCCTACGACCCCGCGCTCGCCCGCCCCGCCGCCCGGCTGGGACTGCACGACCCCTGGGACGCGCTGCGCCAGGAGTACGCCCGCCGGGCGCCGGAGTTCCTCGCCGAGGCCCTGCCCGGACTCGACCCCGCCAAGGTCCGCTTCGTCGCCCACCACGTGGCGCACGCCGCCTCCGCCGGATCCGTCTCGCCGTACCCCGACTGCGCCGTCCTCGTCCTGGACGGCCGCGGCGAGTGCGGCTCCCACCTGGCCGGCCGCTGCACCAACCGCGAGCTGACCGTCCTCGGCACCCAGGAACTGCCCGACTCCCTCGGCCTGTTCTACGAGGACCTCACCGAGCACCTCGGCTTCCTGCGCAGCAGCGACGAGTTCAAGGTCATGGCCCTCGCCTCCTACGGCACCCCGCGCTTCGCCGACCGGCTGCGCGCCTACGTCCACGCCGACGACCGGGGCGGCTTCCGGGCCCGCCCGGTGCCCTGGACCGAACTCGTCCCGGCCCGACCGGCCGACGGCTCCTGGAACCAGGACCACGCCGACCTCGCGGCCAGCGCCCAGCTGTGCCTGGAGGAGACCATGCTGGCGCTCGCCCGCGGGCTGCGCGAGCGCACCGGCGAGGACGCGCTCACCCTGGCCGGCGGCGTCGCGCTGAACTGCGTCGCCAACACCCGGCTGTGGCGGGAGAGCGGCTTCCGGCACGTATGGGTGCAGCCCGCCGCCGGCGACGCCGGGACCGCCCTGGGCGCCGCCGCCTACATCGCCGGCCAGAAGGACACCCTGGAGCCGATGCCGACCGCCGCCCTCGGCCGTGGCTGGAGCGACGCCGAACTGCGCGAGTGGCTGGAGCGGGCGGCCGTACCCTACGAGGAGCCCGCCGACATCGCGGAGACGGCCGCCGAGGCGCTGGCCGCCGACGGGATCGTCGCCTGGTTCCAGGGCCGTAGCGAGTACGGTCCGCGCGCGCTCGGCCACCGCTCGCTGCTCGCCCACCCGGGCAAGGCCGCCAACCTGGAGCGGCTCAACGCGGTCAAGGGACGCGAGGAGTTCCGCCCGGTGGCCCCGATGGTGCTCGCCGAGCGGGCGGCCGACCTGTTCGACGGACCGCTGCCCAGCCCCCACATGCTGTTCGTGCACGACGTCGCCGCGGACTGGAGGGCCCGCATCCCGGCCGTCGTCCACGTCGACGGCACCGCGCGCATCCAGACCGTGGACCGCGCCCAGGAACCCCTCGTGGCCCGGATGATCGACGGCTTCGAACGCCGTACCGGCCTGCCGGTCGTGGTCAACACCAGCCTGAACACCGCCGTCCGGCCCATGGTCGACGACCCCCGGGACGCGCTGGAGTGCTTCGGCTCGGCCCCCGTCGACCTGCTGGTGCTGGGACCGTTCGCGATCCGTCGAGGGAAGGCGTTCGCATGAGTGACACGCCCGCCTACACCGTCGTCGTCCCGACGATCGGCCGCCCGTGCCTCGCCGAGTGCCTGCGCGCCCTCGCCGAGGCGGCCGGGCACGCCCCGCACGAGGTGATCGTCGTGGACGACCGGCCCGAGCCGGACGGCGACCTGCCGCTCCAGTCGGCCGGACAACTCCTGGACCGGGTGCGCACCCTGCGCACCTGCGGCAAGGGGCCGGCCGCCGCCCGCAACGCCGGCTGGCGTTCCGTCCGTACACCCTGGACGGTCTTCCTCGACGACGACGTCCAGGTGCTCCCCGACTGGTCCCGGCTGCTCGCCGAGGATCTGCGGCAGGCCGGGGAGGAGGTCGGCGGCATCCAGGGGCGACTGCGGGTCCCGCTGCCCGCGGACCGCCGGCCCACCGACTGGGAACGCAACACCAAGGGCCTGGAGAACGCCGCCTGGGCGACGGCGGACATGGCCTACCGCACCCGGGCCCTCACCCGGGTCGGCGGCTTCGACGAACGTTTCCCGCGCGCCTTCCGGGAGGACGCCGACCTCGCCCTGCGGGTGGAGCGGGCCGGCTGGACGCTGGAGCGCGGCACACGGGTCACCCGCCACCCGGTCCGCCCTGCGCACTGGTGGGCCTCCCTGCCCGCCCAGCGCGGCAACGCCGACGACGCGCTGATGAACCGGCTGCACGGGCGCGACTGGTGGGACCGCGCCCAGGCGCCCCGGGGCCGGCTGCGCCGCCACCTCGCGGTCACCGGCGCCGCGCTCGCCGCCACGTCCTGCGCGCTCACCGGCCGCCGCCGGGCCGCGAGCGTGTGCGCGGCGCTGTGGACGCTGGGCACCGCCGAGTTCGCCCTCGCCCGCATCCTTCCCGGACCGCGCACCACCCGCGAGGTCGCCGGGATGCTCGGCACCAGCGTGCTCATCCCGCCCCTCGCCGTCCGGCACTGGCTGCGCGGAATCGTCCGCCACCGGCATGCCAGGCCCCTCGGAGGTGCCGGGTGAGTACCGTGTCCGCCGTCCTGTTCGACCGCGACGGCACCCTCGTGGCGGACGTGCCGTACAACGGCGACCCCGACCGGGTCCGGCTGCTGCCGGGCGCCGCGCGGGCCGTGGCGCTGGCGCGGGCCCACGGCCTGGCCACCGGTGTGGTCAGCAACCAGTCCGGCATCGGGCGCGGACTGCTCACCGCCGGACAGGTGCGCCGCGTCAACGCGCGCGCCGACGCGCTGCTCGGCGGGCTGGACGTGTGGCTGTTCTGTCCGCACGCCCCGGACACCGGCTGCGGCTGCCGCAAGCCGCGCCCCGGTCTGATCCTGGCGGCCGCCGCCCGCCTGGGCGTCCCGCCCGCCGCGTGCCTGGTGGTCGGCGACATCGCGGCCGACGTCCTGGCCGCCCGGGCGGCGGGCGCGCGTGGCGTGCTGGTGCCGAACGCGGCCACCGCGACGGACGAGGTGGAACGTTTCGCCCCGGTGAGCGCCCCCGACCTGCCGAGCGCGGTACGCGGCGCTCTGGAGGACGTGGAGGATCCGGGACGACCCGACCCCGTGGAGTGTGCCGACGCTCCGGCCGGGAGGCGGTCGCGATGAGGGCCCTCGTCGTCCGGCTCGACAGCTTCGGTGACGTGCTGCTCGCCGGCCCCGCCGTACGCGCCGTCGCCGCCCACGCCGGGCACGTCACGCTGCTCTGCGGCCCGCGCGGGGCGGACGCCGCCCGGCTGCTGCCCGGCGTCGACGAGGTGCTGGTGTGGGAGGCGCCCTGGGAGGGCTTCGACCCGCCCCCGGTCGTCCCGGCGGACGTGGACGCGCTGATCGGGCGGCTGCGGGCCGGAGCCTACGACGCCGCCCTGGTCCTCACCTCGTACCACCAGAGCCCGCTGCCCACCGCGCTGCTGCTGCGGCTCGCGGGCGTCGGCCGGATCGGCGCCGAGAGCGTGGACCACGCCGGGCGGCTGCTCGACGTACGCCACCGCAGGCGGGAGGGCCGGCACGAGGCCGAGGCGGCCCTCGACACCGCCGCCGCCATGGGATTCCAACCGCCGCCCGGGGACGACGGCCGGCTGCGCGTGCTGCCTCCCCCCGACACCGGCGGCCTGACCGGCAACGGCCCATACGTCGTCCTCCACCCCGGCGCCAGCGCACCCGCACGCGCCTGGAGCCCCCACCGGTGCGCCGAGGCCGTGTCGCTGCTCGCCGACGCCGGGCACCGCGTGGTCGTCACCGGCGGCCCCGGCGAGGAGGATCTCACCCGGCACGTCGCCGGCGGCCTGGCCGTGGACCTCGGCGGCCGGACCGGACCACGCACCCTGGCCGGGGTACTGCGCCTCGCCGACGTCGTCGTCAGCGCCAACACCGGCCCCGCCCACCTCGCCGCCGCCGTCGGCACACCCGTGGTCAGCCTGTTCGCGCCGGTGGTACCCGCCGCGCGCTGGGCGCCGTACGGCGTCCCCGTCATCCTGCTCGGCGACCAGTCGGCGCCATGCGCGGACACCAGGGCCCTCACCTGCCCGGTGCCCGGCCACCCCTGCCTGGACGAGGTCACCGGGCAGGACGTGGTGCGCGCGGTGCACAAGCTCATCCAGGAGCGGCACTCATGAACATCCTCGTATGGCACGTGCACGGTTCATGGCTCACCCCCTTCGTGCAGGGCCCCCACACCTACCTGGTCCCGGTCACCGACGACCGGGGACCCGACGGGCTGGGCAGGGCCGTGACCTGGGACTGGCCGGCGTCCGTACGGGAACGGACCCCGGACCAACTACGGCACGACGACATCGACCTGATGGTGCTGCAACGGCCGCACGAACTCGACCTGGCCCCGCGCTGGACCGGCCGGCGCCCCGGCGTGGACGTGCCCGCCGTGTACGTCGAGCACAACAGCCCCGACGCCTCACCCGAGCGCCAACTCCACGCGCTGGCCGGGCAGTCCAGGATCCCCATCGTCCACGTCACCCACTTCAACCGGCTGATGTGGGACAACGGCCGCGCCCCGACCGAGGTCGTGGAGCACGGCGTCATCGACCCCGGCCCGCTGTGGACCGGCACCGAACGGCGCGCGGCGGTCGTGGTCAACGAACCCGTGCGCAGGGGCCGTACGACCGGAACGGACCTGCTGCCCCGCTTCGCCCGGGCCGCTCCGCTGGACGTCTTCGGGATGCGCGCCGACAAACTCGCCGCGTACCTGGGCCTGCCACCCGAGCGCTGCCGCACCCGCGACCTGCCCCAGCACCGGCTGCACCGCGAGATGGCCAGGTGCCGGGTCTATCTGCACCCCGTGCGCTGGACCTCGCTCGGACTGTCCCTGCTGGAGGCCATGTTCCTGGGCATGCCCGTGGTCGCCCTGGACACCACCGAGGTCCGCGAGGCCGTACCCGACGGCGCCGGGGTGGTCTCCAACCGCCTCGACGTACTGGAGGACGCCGTCCGCGCGTTCCTCGCCGAACCGGAGCACGCGCGCCGCACGGGCGAGACAGCCCGCGCCGCGGCACAGGCCCGCTACGGAGAGCGGCGCTTCCTGGACGACTGGGAGCGCCTGATCAAGGAGGTCACCCGATGACCCGCATCCCGCACACGGCCGGGCGCGTCGCCATGGTCTCCGAGCACGCCAGCCCCCTGGCCGCGCTCGGCGGACCGGACGCGGGTGGCCAGAACGTGTACGTGGCCCAGCTCGCCCGGCAACTCGCCAGAAGGGGACACCTGGTCACGGTGTACACCCGGCGGGACTCGACGAGTCTGCCCGACCGGGTGACCCTGATCGACGGCGTGCAGCTCGTGCATGTGCCGGCCGGCCCGCCCACACCCGTCCCCAAGGACGAACTCCTGCCGTACATGCCCGAGTTCGGCGACTTCCTGGCCCGGCAGTGGGCGACGAGCCCACCCGACGTGGTGCACGCCCACTTCTGGATGTCCGGCCTCGCCGCCCTGACCGGCACCCGGGGACTCGGCGTCCCCGTCGTCCAGACCTACCACGCGCTCGGCACCGTGAAGAAGCGCTACCAGGGCGCCGCCGACACCAGCCCGGCCGCACGCCTCGCGATCGAGGAGGCCATCGGCCACGAGTGCGCCCGGATCATCGCCACATGCAGCGACGAGGTCGCCGAACTGAAGGCCATGGGCCTGCCGGAGGACCGGATCAGCGTCGTGCCCTGCGGAGTGGACCCCGACGCCTTCGCGCCCGTCGCGCCGCCCCGGCCGCCCGGTGTGCGGCGGCGGCTGCTGACCGTCGGCCGGCTGGTGCCCCGCAAGGGCTTCGACCACGCCATCCGCGCCCTGGCCGGCGTCCCCGACGCCGAACTCCTCATCGCCGGCGGCCCCGAGGCCCACCTACTCGGCTCCGAGCCCGAGGCCGCGCGCCTCCACCGCATCGCCGGCGAGTACGGGGTGTCCGACCGGGTGACCCTCCTCGGCGGGGTCGGCAGGGCCCGGATGCCCCGGCTGATGTCCCAGGCCGACCTGGTGCTGTCGCTGCCCCTGTACGAGCCCTTCGGCATCGTCCCGCTGGAGGCCATGGCCTGCGCCACCCCCGTGGTGGCCACCGCGGTGGGCGGCCAGCTCGACACCGTCGTGGACGGCACCACGGGCGTCCTCGTCCCGGCCGACCACGACTACGACCTCGGCGCGGTCGTCCGCTCCCTGCTCGCCGACCCCGACCGGCTCGCCCGCTACGGCGCCGCCGGCCGCGAACGGGTCCTCGCCCACTACACCTGGGACCGCGTGGCCGACGGCGTGGCCGGAGCCTACGGCGCCGCCTGCTCGGCCCACTCGCTCTCCGGAGTCGTCCGATGAGGCCCGTCACCAGCACGAAGCCGGTCACCGGCGCGCAGAGCGGATCCGAGGCGCTCTCTGCCGCGAAGGCACTCCCGGACGTCACCCACTGCGACGACCTGGTCAAGGCGCTGGAGACCTTCCGCGACCAGGGCCCGCTCATCGAACGCTGGGGCACCGCACTCGCCCGGCGTCTCGGCGGCGGCGCCCGGCTGCTCGTCGCGGGCAACGGCGGCAGCGCCGCGCAGGCACAGCATCTGACGGCCGAACTGGTCGGACGTTACCGCGAGGACCGGCCGCCGTTCTCCGCGCTCGCACTGCACGCCGACACCTCCTCCACGACCGCGATCGCCAACGACTACGGCGTGCAGGAGGTGTTCGCCCGGCAGACCGCCGCCCACGGCCGCCCCGGAGACGTGCTCATGCTGCTGTCCACCAGCGGCGCGAGCGCCAACCTGCTGGCCGCCGCCGAGCGCGCCCGCGACCTCGGCATGACGGTGTGGGCGCTGACGGGGCGCCCGCCCAACCCCCTCCAGCTCGACGCCGACGAGGCGGTGTGCGTCGACGCCCCGCTCTCCGCCACCGTGCAGGAAGTGCACCTGGTCGCCGTGCACATGCTCTGCGAGGCGTTCGACGACGCGGTCGAGCGGGGGGAGGCGGGCGCGCGCGAGGAGCAGGTCGCGGACGCCGGGCCGGGGACGGACTCCGCGCGGCAGACCCACGGCAGGCCGGGGGCCGGCGGCCGACGCACCGGACGCGCGGACCCGGCCGTCGGCCGGGCCACGCCCGACGGACCCGCGGCCCCCGGGAAGGGACAGGCATGAGCACCTCTCGCACACCCCTGGTCGTCGTGGGAGACGCCCTGCTCGACCACGATCTGTGCGGCCGCGCCGAACGGCTGGCCCCCGACGCACCGGTGCCGGTGGTGCACGGCACCCGGCGAAGCTCGCGTCCGGGCGGCGCGGCCCTCGCCGCCTGCCTCGCCGCCGGCGACGGCCGCCCGGTCACCCTCGTCACCGCGCTCGGCGACGACGCGGCCAGCGACACCCTGCGCGAACTGCTGGCCGACCGCGTCGACCTGGTGGAGGTGCCGCTCGACGGCACCCTCAGCAGCAAGACCCGGATCCTCGCCGGGGACCGGCCACTGCTGCGCCTGGACGACGGAGAGGGCCGCGCCCGCACGGCCACCGAGGCCGCCGAGGCCGCCGTCACCGGTGCCGGGGGCGTCCTGGTCGCGGACTACGGCCGGGGCACCGCCGATGTCCTGCGGGCGGCCCTGAGCGCCGCGGCCGGCGGGGCACCCGTCGTCTGGGACCCCCATGTACGGGGCCGGGCCCCGGTTCCCGGCGTCCGGCTGGCCACCCCCTCGGCACAGGAGGCCCGCGCCTTCGCCCGGGAACTGGCCGACGACGCGGACGACCGCACCGACGAGGCGGGCCTGCGCACGGCCGCCCGCGACGCCCGCACGCTCGTCGGCGCCTGGCGGGTCGGCGCCGTCGCCGTGACCCTGGGCGAGCGTGGCGCGCTGCTCTCCCACGGTGAGACGCCGCTGCTCGTGCCGACGCCGGCCGCCGCGGACCGGGACCCCTGTGGAGCCGGGGACCGGTTCGCCGCGACCGCCGCCGGACTGCTCGCCGACGGCACGCTCACCGAGGCCGCCGTGCAGGCGGCCGTGCACGCCGCCAGCCGCTACGTGGCCGAAGGCGGTGCCCGCGCGATCGCCACGCCCGAGGAGCCGCGTGCGCGGGCCGAGGGCGCGTCCGGCGCGGACACGACCTCGGACGCGGTGCGTACGGCCGCCCGGATCCGGGCGGCGGGCGGAACCGTCGTCGCCGCGGGCGGCTGCTTCGACCTGCTGCACGCCGGGCACGTCGCGCTGCTCCAGGCCGCCCGCCGGGCCGGTGACTGCCTGGTCGTCTGCGTCAACTCCGACGGCTCGGTGCGTCGTCGCAAGGGTGACGGCCGCCCGCTCGTCCCGGTCGCCGACCGCGTCCGGGTGCTGCGCGCCCTGGAGTGCGTGGACGCCGTAGCGGTCTTCGACGAGGACACGCCCGAACGCATCCTCGGCGAACTCCGCCCGCACATCTGGGCCAAGGGCGGCGACTACGCGCGCACCCGGCTGCCCGAACAGCCCCTGGTGGAGAGCTGGGGCGGCCAGGTCCTGCTGCTGCCCTACCTCGACGGCCGGTCCACCACGGGCCTGGCGCGCCGCGCGGCCCTGACCCCGGCACGGACGCAAGGACCGACGGGGTGAGCCCCGCGTGCGCACCGGCCGCCGGCCTCCCGGCCACGGCGCACCCCCCGACCGTCCTGGTACTGCGCGCGCTCGGACTGGGTGATCTCCTGGCCGGTGTGCCCGCGCTGCGCGGCATCCGGCGAGCCTTCCCGAGGCACCGGATCCTCCTCGCCCAGCCGGCGGGGCTGGCCGAACCCGCCCTGGCCACCGGCGCGATCGACGCCGTGCTGGCCGCCGAGGCGCCGGGCCGGGCGGTGCCGTCCCTCGGGCGCTGGACCGGAGCGCCGCCCGACGTCGCGATCGACCTGCACGGGAACGGCCCCGAGAGCCGCGACGCGCTCGCCGCCCTGCGCCCACGCCGTCTGCTCGCCCACGCCTGCCCGGACGGGCCGCCCTGGCAGGGCCACGCCCACGAGCGGAGCCGCTGGTGCGCCTTCCTGCGCGGCTACGGCATCGCGGCCGACCCCCTGGACCTGCGGCTGCCCCGCCCCGACACACCCTCGCCGGCGCCGGGCGCGGTGGTCGTGCACCCGGGAGCCGCCTCCGGCTCGCGCCGCTGGCCGGGGGAGCGGTTCGCCGCCGTCGTACGCTGCCTGCGCGCCGCAGGACACCGAGTGGTCCTCACCGGCGGCCCGGACGAGGACGCCCTGGTGCGCGCGGTCGCCGAGCGCGGCGGGCAGCGGGCGGGCGACGTACTCACCGGCGGTCTGCCCTGGCGCGAGCTGTCGGCACTGGTCGCCGAGGCGTCCCTGGTGCTCAGCGGCGACACCGGCCTGGCACATCTCGCGGTCGCCCACGGCACCCGCTCCGTCACCCTGTTCGGCCCCGTCTCCCCGCGTCTGTGGGGGCCGCCCCGCAGCCCGGACCATCTGGCCCTGTGGCGGCCCGGACCGCCCGGCGACCCGCACGGTCGCACCCCGGACGCCCGTCTGATGCGGCTGAGCACCGGCGAGGTCGCCGCGGCCTGCCTGATGCTGCTCCGGCCCGCCCGCGACCGGCCCCCGCGCCACCGACCGGAGACGGCGCGAGTCCTCCACTGAACGGCCCCCGAGCCGCACCTTCGGCCCCTCGGCCGCGCCCACCGGCCCCCAGCCGCACCCACCGGTTCCGCGACCGGGCGTCAACCGGGCGGCGACCCGGGCGCGGGCGCGCCGGAGCCGGCGCGGGGCCGAGCGCGGCGGCGCCCGGAACGTCACCCACTCGGCGGTACATACGCCGAGCCGCACGATGTACCCCGACCCGCCCCGCGCCGCCGCACCGCCACCGGAAGCGGGAGGCCGTGGCCTCACCCGGGCGGCGCGCCGCGTGGCGCCCGCACCACCGCAGCGGTTGAGCCCCTCCTGCCCACCGTGCAAGGTGGTTCAAGGTCAGGAAAGAGGCCGACCGAGTACCGTGCGACGTTCCTGTCTGGGTGATGCCATGAAAGCTCCTCCCGACCGTCTCGGCGTACCGGCCGCCGCGCTGGTGATCGAGTCCTCCGTCGTCGAGGGACTCCCCGCCGAGGGCGCCCTGCTCCTGCGCATGTCCGGCAGTCTCGACGCGCACGGAGCCCGGTCCTGGTCGGCGGAGCTGAGGGGCCATCTGGAACAGGCCGACCGCGCCGGACTGCGCCCCGTCCTCGACATGGCCCACGCGCAGCTGACCGGCTCGGCCGTGCTCCGCACGCTCAGTGAGACGGCCCGGGCCCGCACCGGACGCCCCGACCTGATCATCGTCAGGGCCCGCCCCGGAGTGCGCGAGGCGGTGCACCTCGCGTGTCTGGACGGCGTACGGCTGTACGCCACCCTCGACGAGGCACTGCGCGAGCTGGCCCGCGGCGCCGCCCGGGTGGAGGAACCGCCCGCCTGGCGCTCGGAGATGGCGGACCCGCTGCGCCCCTCCTACGAGGACCTTCACCAGGAGGTCCGCGCCCTGCGCGCCCGGGTGCGCACCGCCCCGGTGATCGGCATGGCGCAGGGCACGCTGATGGCCCGCTACGGCCTGCCGGACTCGGGCAGCGCCTTCCGGGCGCTGCGGGAGGCCTCGCAGCGGTTCAACGTACCGCTGCGTGTCCTCGTCTCCGCCGTCGTGGTGGCCCGGCCCCCGGAGGGCGAGGTGTGGTTCCCGGGCCGTCGGCCCCTGCCCGTGCCCCCGCTGCGGCTGCTGGGCCGGGGTGGCCGGGATCCGCGCTACCGGCGGCAGATGGTCGACGCGGTGCTGCGCGAGGCGCTGGCCATCGGGCGGGCGCCCGCCGGGTACGTGCAGTTCGTGGACCCTGCCGTCAACGCGCTCACACTGGAGACCCACCACGGCTGCGCCGAGGCCTACCTCGACCACGTGGTGCGCGGCCGGGGCGACGGCACGGCCGACGCGGCCGCCCGGACGCGAGGGCGCCCGGTGACCGTGGCCGACGTGGCCACCGATCCCCTGCTCTGCGACGAGAACCGGCGTGCCCTGCTGACCACCGGCACCCGTGCCCTGCAGAGCGTGCCCGTGCTGTCCTCGGCGGGCTCCTGCACCGGTGTGATCACCCTGCTCCGGTCCGGCGCCGGCGACCGTCCCACCGCCGCGCGGGACGAGGCCCTCGGCGCGCTGGCCCGCGACACGGCGGCATGGCTGAGCTGGTACCACCGCTCGGTACTGCTCGACGCGCTCGAGCACCTCCACCGGACGCTGACGCGCCCCGCCGCCTGACCCGCTCCCGCAGGCGGACGGCCGCGGGATGCCCGCGCTAGGCTCCCCCCATGCGGATCTCCGTCTCCTCCGACATGGACGAACCCGTGGCCCGCCTTCTCGTGGCCGAGCTGAGCCGCCGTGGGCACGAGGTGCGTACGCACGGTGCGCTGCGGCCCGGGGCCGACGCCCGGTGGGCCGTCTGCTCGGCGGCGGCCGCCCGCGATGTCGCCGAGGGGGCGGCCGAGCAGGCGGTGGTGTGCTGCTGGACCGGCACCGGCGCCTCCATCGCCGCCAACAAGGTGCCGGGCGTACGCGCCGCCCTGTGCACGGACGCCGCCACCGCGCAGGGCGCCCGGCGCTGGAACGACGCCAATGTCCTGGCGCTCGGCCTGCGTCTGACCTCACAAGCGCTGCTGGGGGAGATCCTCGACGCCTGGTTCGCCGCCGAGCCGAGCGACGACCCGGAGGACGTGCGGAACGTGGCGCACGTCGGCCGCCTGGACACCGCCGGCCGCACGGGATCCCGACACACGCCGGACGCCTGATCCACCAGGTTCAAACGGACCTCAGTGGGCGCCGAGGCCGCCGCCGCCGAACGAGCCGCTGGAACCGCTGCTCCAGCGCGGCCGGTCCTTGGACTCGCTCGGCCTGGAGTGCATGTTGCTCAGCTCGTACGGGGTCAGCGGGCGGCCACCCTTCGGTATCTGCGGGATCTCCGAGCCCTCGCGGTTCTCCCGCACTTCGTGCACCGCTCCCTCGGCCGGCAGCCGGGGCTGTTCCTCGGGCCGGGGCCGAGCGGACTCGCGGTACTTGATCCGGGAGTTCATCCAGAAGCCGCCGGCGAGCAGTGCGAGGACGCCCATGGCCACGACGAACATCACCAGGCTCACCAAGCCGCTCGCTGCGGCCAACTGCGTCGATGCGGTAGTCATGCGAGAGAAATACCCCTCCCACAACGGTACGAACCAGGACACTTTGGGTGTCCGATCGTCGACGGTCGGCGACCCCGGCCGACGGCCCCCGGCAGTGGTTTGCCACCCCGCGCCCCGGCTACCCGCACAGCGTGACACCGTCGATTTCGCAACAGCAGCTGTACCGGTTCCTGGAGGACCGCTTCACCTGTGCCCAGGCGTGCACCGAGTGCGCCCGGACCTGTGCGATCCGGGCGAGCCTGGTCGAACCGGACGGCAGCGAGTGCCAGGAGCGCGTACGCCGCATGGGCATCATGTGCGCCGAGGTGTGCGACGCCACCTGCCGTGTGCTGAGCGAGGACACCCGGCAGGACGAGGACGCCATCCGGGTCCGGCTGGAGTGGTGCCGCTCGGTCTGCCTGGACTGCGCCCACGCCTTCGAGGCCTACCCGGGCGCCGAGTCCTCGGCGGCGACGTGCAGGGCCTGCGCCGAGGCGTGCTCGCACTTCCTGGAGACCCTCGGGTGACCGCCCCGGCCGCCCCGACGAAGGCCTGTTGACTGTCACGGTGGCCGCCGCACCGTCGGCAGCCTTCCGGCGGCGGCTGTGGCGGTGACAAATCGCGCCGGGCCCGCCATTCCCAATTTCTGGAACACGTTCTACGGTGTGCGCCGTCAGGACCGCCCTTGGCAGCCTGGAGGCGCCGTGCACCTCGATCACACGCCCGAGCAGCAGGGACTGCGCGCCGAGCTGCGCGCCTACTTCGCCCGGCTGGTCCCGGACAACGCCTACGCCCGGTACGCCGACCCGGCGGCGCGGAAACGGTTCTACCGGGACACCATCCGCAAGCTGGGCGCGGACGGCTGGCTAGGCGTCGGCTGGCCCGAGGAGTACGGCGGCCGCGGCATGACGGCGATGGAGCAGTTCATCTTCTTCGACGAGGCCGCGCAGGCCGGTGTACCCCTGCCCCTGATGGCCCTGAACACCGTCGGCCCGACGCTCATGCGGTTCGGATCACCGGAGCAGAAGGCCTACTTCCTGCCCCGCGTCCTCTCCGGCGAGATCGACTTCGCGATCGGCTACAGCGAGCCCGCAGCCGGCACCGACCTCGCCGCCCTGCGGACCCGGGCCGTACGCGACGGCGACCACTACGTCGTCGACGGGCAGAAGATCTGGACCACCAACGGCGACACCGCGGACTGGGTGTGGCTGGCCGTGCGCACCGACCCCGAGGCGCCGCCGCACAAGGGCATCACCATGCTCCTCGTACCGACCTCCGACCCCGGCTACTCCTGCACGGTCATCAACACCCTCGCCTCCCACGACACCACCGCGAGCTACTACGAGAACGTCCGCGTCCCCGTCTCCCACCGCGTCGGCGAGGAGAACCAGGGCTGGCGGCTGATCACCAACCAGCTCAACCACGAGCGCGTCACGCTCGCCGCCCACGGCACCATGGCCATCCGCGCCCTGCACGACGTGCAGCGCTGGACACGGGAGACCAAGCTCGCCGACGGCCGCCGGGTGGCCGATCTGCCCTGGGTGCGCCGGCTGCTGGCCCGTACCCACACCCGGCTCGAGGCGATGAAGCTCCTCAACTGGCAGATGGTCTCGGCCGTCCAGGACGGCACGCTCACCCCGCACGACGCCTCCGCCGTCAAGGTCTACGGCTCCGAGGGCCGCCGGGACGCCTACGCCTGGCTCATGGAGATCCTCGCCGCGGCCGGCACCCTCAAGGAGGGCTCGGCGGCCGCCGTCCTGCACGGCGAACTGGAGCGCGGCTACCGCTCGGCGGTGATCTTCACCTTCGGCGGCGGCAACAACGAGATCCAGCGCGAGATCATCTCCTGGATCGGCCTGGGGATGCCGAGGGTGCGGCGATAGCCCCGGCAAACGAGCCGCCCGGAGCCGGCAGGGGCCGTCTCAGGAGCCGTGCTCCGCCCCCGTCGCCGTCTTCGAGTACGCGTCGTGCCAGGCGGCCTTGGCCCCGGAGTCGCCGATCCGGTAGACGTCCACGACCGCCCCCACCGCGACGGCCAGCGAGAGCACGCCGACGACGATCCTTACCGGCAGTGCGGACCAGCGTGCGCCGCCGCCCTGCCTCCCGGGCTCCGCCGGCCCCTGCCGCCCCGCCCACCACACGACGAGCGCCAGCGCGAACAGACCCAGGGCCCACGGCAGCAGTCCGTCACCGAGCTCGGTGTGCCGGCGCACCATGGCGTCGTCGGCCACGTGCCGCTCCAGCCATTCGCCGGCCTGCGTGGTCAACGGCACGCTGATCAGGCCGACGAGAGCGAGCACCGGGAGCAGCACGCCCAGGCGCCGGGCGGCACGCGGCCACAGCGCGGCCGCCACCAGGGCCAGCGCGGTCAGGGGTATCAGCACCACCACCACATGGACGAGCAGCACATGTGCGGGCAGACCGTTGATCAGAGTCATCGAGGGCTCCTGATGGGGGGTGTGGGCGCGCCACACTGGCACAGGAACCTCTCCGTTGGCTCTCAACCGACCGAGCAGCCGGTCGAGCCGCCCTATGCGGTCCCCGGCTCGGTCACCCCTCACCGTGGCAAGCGGACCGTGAAGGTCGTGGAGCCCGGAGCACTCTCCAGGCCCACGCTCCCGTCGTGCGCCTGCGCCACCGCCGCGACGATCGAGAGGCCCAGACCCGCTCCGCCGCCCGAGGCGTCCGGATGACGGCGGTGTTCGGCCCGGGTGAAGCGCTCGAAGACGTCCGGGCGCACGTCCTCGGGAACGCCGGGACCGTCGTCGTGGACGCAGAGGAGAGCCGAGTCGCCATCCGTCTCCAGCGTCACCGTGACCTTCGTGCCGACGGGTGTGTGCAGACGGGCGTTGGCCAGCAGGTTGGCCAGCACCTGGTGGAGACGGTGGGCGTCGCCCGGGACGGTCACCGGGTCCTCGGGCAGGTCCAGGATCCAGCGGTGGCCGGGGCCGGCCGCACGGGCGTCGGTGACCGCGTCCAGGACCAGGCGGGTCAGGTCGACGGGAAGGCGCTCCAGGGGGCGGCCGGCGTCGAGACGGGCGAGCAGGAGCAGGTCGTCGACCATCTCGCCCATGCGGGCGGACTCCGCCGAGATGCGCCGCAGGGCCCGGGTGATCTCGGGCGGCACCGCTGCCGGGTGCAGGAGCGCCAGCTCGGCGTGACCGCGGACCGAGGCGACCGGCGTACGCAGCTCGTGGCTGGCGTCGGCGGCGAAGCGGCGCAGCCGCTCCTGACTGGCGTGCCGCTTGGTCAGCGCGTCCTCGACATGGCCGAGCATGCGGTCGAAGGCCGCGGCGAGACGCCCGACCTCACTGCCCGGGTCGGTGTCCGGTGCGCGCGCCGGCAACGTCACCTGCCCGCTGGCGAGCGGAAGGTCGCTGACACGCGTGGCGGTGGCCGTGACCCGGCCGAGCGGCCGCAGCGACCAGCGCACCCAGAAGGCGCCGGCGACGCCGGTCACCAGGAGGGCGAAACCGAAGACGACGCCGGACACCACCTCCAGCCGGTGCACCGTGGCCTGGACCGGTTCCAGCGGCAGACCGACGATCAGGACGTCCCCGTCGCGGCCGGGGGAGGCGACGACCCGGTAGTCGTTCAGCGCGGACAGGTCGACGGTGCGGGGCCTGCCGTCGGTCGGCACCCGGGCCAGCCGGGCAGCGTCCCGCGCGGTCAGGCCGATGCGCAGGTCCGCCGCCGGGTCGCCCGACCGGATGAGCCCCTTGTTGGTGACCCTGCCGTCCACCAGACGGGCCCCGAAGGTGCCGGTCGCCTGTCGGCGGGTGTCGCCGTACTCGTCACCGTCGTGATCGCTCGGCAGCTTGCCGTTGTGCTCCAGGCTCTGCGGGAACCGGGTGCCGACCTGGACGAGCTGTTCGTCCAGGCGCCGGGTGAGGAAGCCGTTCAGCTCGACGACCGCGGCGAGGCCGACGGCCGCGCAGCTCACCGCCAGCAGCACCACCAGGCCGACCGTGAGGCGGGCGCGCAGGGTGCGAGGCCGGGGCAGCGGGCGCGGGCGACGCGCGCCGGATCGGCGCGTCACCGGGACACCGGCTTCAGTACGTAACCGGCGCCCCGCACCGTGTGGATCATGGGTTCGCGGCCCGCGTCGACCTTCTTGCGCAAGTAGGAGATGTAGAGCTCGACCACATGGGCCCGGCCGCCGAAGTCGTACGACCACACGCGGTCGAGGATCTGCGCCTTGCTGAGGACGCGGCGCGGGTTGCGCATGAGGAAGCGCAGCAGTTCGAACTCGGTCGGCGAGAGCTCGATCAGCGCGCCGCCTCGGGTCACCTCGTGGGCGTCCTCGTCCATCACCAGGTCGCCCACGATCAGCCGCGGACCCTCGTCCTGTGTGCGTGCCATGCCCGCGCGGCGCAGCAGACCGCGCAGCCGGGCCACCACCTCCTCGAGGCTGAAGGGCTTGGTGACGTAGTCGTCGCCGCCCGCGGTGATTCCGGCGATCCGGTCCTCGACCGCGTCCCGGGCCGTCAGGAAGAGCACGCACACGTCGGGCTTGATCTGGTGCAGGCGGCGCAGCACCGCGAAGCCGTCGGTGTCCGGGAGCATGACGTCCAGGACGACGGCGTCGGGCAGCAGCTCCCGCGCCACCGTGAGCGCGGCGGCACCGTCGCCGGCCGCCCGCACCTCCCAGCCCTCGTAGCCGAGGACTCCGGTGAGCACCTCGGCCAGATCGGGGTCGTCGTCGACGACGAGGACACGCGGCGGAGTGCCGTCGGGGCGGGTGAGGACCGGATGACCGGGGCGGGTGCTGTTCATGGCGTATACCAGCATCGCTCGTCCGCGGCGCGCCCGGCGCACCCCGTTCCTCTGAGTTTCCTTTGAGTGGGCCCGCCCGGCTCTTACTCAAAGGTCTTTCAGAGCTTCGGCCCCCACAGTGGCCAGGCAAGTCGTGGCGACCGGGCACGACGTACGAAGGGACGGCGATCGATGACCACCGTGAAGGTCCGGCGGGCGGCCCCGCCCGCACCCGTGATCGCGCGGCGCTCCCTCGCCGGCCTGGTGCCGGCCGTGCTGTGGGGCGGCGCGGTGGCCGTGCTCGCGCTGTGGTGGGCCGACACCGCGTCCGTGGTCGGCACGGCCGGCAGGCTGACCGGCGCCGGACGGATCGCCGGGTTGCTGTGCGGCTACGCCTGCGCGGTCCTGGTCGGCCTGATGGCACGGGTGCCGCCGCTGGAGAGACGGATCGGCTCCGACCGGGTGGCCCGCTGGCACGCCATGGCCGGCCGCTACACGATCTGCCTGCTCGTCGCGCACGTCGCACTGATCCTCGCCGGGTACGCCGCCCAGGACCGGGCCTCCCTTTGGCGCGAGACCATCAACGTCGTCCTGAACTACCCCGACATGCTCAAGGCGACCGCCGGCACGGTGATCCTCCTCGCGGTCGGCGTCACCTCGGTCCGGGCCGCGCGCCGCCGCACCAGCCACGAGTTCTGGTACTACGTCCACCTGCTGACCTACGCGGCCGTCTTCCTCGCCTTCTTCCACCAGGTGACCCTCGGCGAGGAGTTCAACGGCAAGCCGGTCGCCACCGCCTTCTGGTACGCCCTGTACCTGGGCGTCGCCTCCCTCGTGCTGTGGTTCCGCGTCCTCGTCCCGGTCCGGCTCAACCGGCGCCACCGGCTGCGCGTGGATTCGGTGCACGAAGAGGCTCGGGGCGTGTACTCGGTCGTGGTGCGCGGACGGCGCCTGGACGAGCTCGGGGCGCGGCCCGGGCAGTTCTTCCGCTGGCGGTTCCTCTGCGACGGCATGCGCTGGGCGTCGACGCCGTACTCCCTGTCCGCGCCACCGCGCCCGGACCTGCTGCGGATCACCGTCAAGGCGATCGGCGACCACAGCGCGGCCGTCGCCCTGCTCAGGCCCGGCACCCGCGTGTGGGCGGAGGGCCCGTACGGCTCGCTGACCGCCGACCGGGCCACCAGCCACCGTTCCCTGCTCATCGCGGCCGGATCCGGTGTCACGCCGCTGCGGACACTGTTCGAGACACTGCCCGGCGAGGTCGCCCTCCTCTATCGAGCGCACTGCGCCGAGGATCTGGCGCTGGGCGGCGAACTGGAGGAGATCGCCCGCCGGCGCGGCGCGCGGGTGCTGTACGCGCTGAACGGTCCGGGCGGGGAGCGTCCGCACCTCACGGCGGAGTGGCTGCGCACGACGTTCCCGGGCCTGCCGGGCCACGACGTCTACGTCTGCGGCCCGCACGGATTCGCGCGGGACGTGTACGAGGCACTGCGGGCGGCCGGGGTCCCGGACCGCCGTATCCACCACGAGTCGTTCGAGCTGTGAGGCCGCACCATGCATCCCTTGAGGAAGAACCGCCCGCTGCGTCGGATCGTGCTGGCCGGCGCGGCCACGGTCTCCACCATGGTGCTGCTGCTGTCGCTGAAGCCGCACACCACCCCCGCGCCGGAGCCGACGAGCGCCACGTCATCGACGGTGTCGAGCGGCTCGACCGCGCCCGCGCCGACCCGCTCCGGGACGGTCACCGGCGACACCGTGCAGACCCGCTGGGGGCCCGTACGGGTACGGGTGACGCTCCAGGGCGGCAAGTTCACCGATGTCAACGCCGTGGACTACCCCCAGGGCAACCCGCGCGACCAGGAGATCAACAGCTACGCCCTGCCTCAACTGCGGCGCGAGGCACTGGCCGCGCAGAGCGCGGACATCGACATGGTGTCGGGCGCCACGTACACCAGCGACGGCTACCGGCGGTCGCTCCAGTCCGCGCTGGACTCGGCGGCCCTGTGAGGGCCGAGGCCGCCCCCGTCTGGCCGCCCGTGCCGTTCACCCCGGTCGGATACCGTGCGCCGGGATCGGGATACGGCTCTTGCCGGCCAAGGGCGGTCGGCGCGGGGAGTGGAAGCATGGACACGACGGCGGCGGGGCGGGGCGGCGAGAGCCTGAAGCGGCGCCTGGGGATGTCCGACGCCGTGGCCATCGGGCTCGGCTCGATGATCGGGGCGGGTGTCTTCGCCGCTCTCGCCCCGGCCGCCGCCGCGGCCGGGTCCGGCCTCCTCCTCGGGCTGGCGCTCGCGGCGGTGGTCGCCTACTGCAACGCGACCTCCTCCGCACGCCTGGCCGCCCGGTACCCGAAGTCCGGTGGGACCTATGTGTACGGCCGTGAACGGCTTGGCGAGTTCTGGGGCTGGCTGGCCGGCTGGGGCTTCGTGGCCGGCAAGACGGCCTCGTGCGCGGCGATGGCCCTCACCGTGGGCTCCTATGTGTGGCCCGGGCGGGAACACGCGATCGCCGTGGCGGCGGTGGTCGCGCTGACCGCGGTGGACTACGCCGGGGTGCGCACGTCCGCGGTGCTCACCCGCGCGATCGTCGCCCTGGTCCTGGCGGTCCTCGCCGCGGTCGTCACCGCCTGCCTCACGTCGCACGTCACGGCGGCGGCTCGCCTGGACATCGGCGCGGACGCCTCACCCGGCGGAGTGCTCCGGTCGGCGGGCCTGCTGTTCTTCGCGTTCGCCGGCTACGCGCGCATCGCCACCCTCGGCGAGGAGGTCCGTGACCCGGGGAGGGTCATCCCCCGCGCGATCCCCGTCGCACTCGGCATCACCCTGGCCGTCTACGCGGCGGTCGCCGCCGGTGTCCTGCTGGTACTCGGGCCGGACAGGCTCGCCCACGCAGGCGCCCCCCTGGTCGAGGCGGTCCGTGCCGCCGGCGTGCCGGGACTGGCCCCCGTGGTACGGGTGGGCGCGGCCGTCGCGGCGCTCGGCTCGCTGCTGGCCCTGATCCTGGGGGTCTCCCGCACCACGCTGGCGATGGCCCGCGACCGGCATCTGCCACACGCGCTGGCCGCAATCCACCCCCGCTTCCAGGTGCCCCACCGTGCCGAACTCGCCGTCGGCGCGGTCGTCGCCGTCCTGGTCACCGTCGCGGACGTGCGCGACGCGATCGGCTTCTCCTCCTTCGGCGTGCTGGCCTACTACGCCATCGCCAACGCCTCCGCCTGGACCCTGACCACCGCCGAAGGCCGCCCGGCCCGCGTCGTTCCGATCACCGGTATGGCCGGCTGTCTGGCGCTGGCCTTCGCCCTGCCCCTCACCTCCGTCCTGACCGGCGTCGCCGTGATGGCGGCCGGTGCCGCCGCGTACGGGCTGCGCGCAGTGCTCACCCGCCGGCTCTGACGGACCGGCCGACAGTGCTTGTGGGCCGCTGCCGTGGTGAGGCGCCCATGGACATATGACCGCCGATGATTACGATCTGGAGTCGGGACGCACGAAGCGCGGGTGGGCGACGACAAGAGGTGACAACCGATGGCTGTGGTCACACCTTCCGACAGGGGCGACCCCGGGCTGTTCACGCCCGCCTCCGTGACCTGGCAGATGCACGGCGACCCCATGATGTGGATCGCCGGGATCCGCGCGCTCTATCTCCAGGCGCTGCATCCGCGCGCGGTCCGCGGCGTCCTGCAGAACTCCGACTTCCGCCGCGACGCGTGGGGCCGGCTGCTGCGCACCGCCGACTTCGTCGGGACCACGACCTACGGCACCACCGAGGCGGCCGAACGGGCCGGGGCCCGGGTACGGAAGATCCACGGCATGCTGACGGCGACCGACCCCGACACCGGCGAGCGGTACGGCATAGGCGAGCCGGAGCTGCTGCTGTGGGTGCACTGCGCGGAGATCGACTCGTATCTGCACGTGCTGCGCCGCTCCGGCTTCCCGCTGACCGACGCCCAGGCCGACCGCTACGTCGCCGAACACCGCGTCAGCGCCCGCCTGGTGGGACTCGAACCCGGGACGGTACCAGCCGACCGGGCGGAACTGGCCGCGTACTTCGAGCGGGTGCGGCCCGGACTGACCGCGGGGCCCGACGCCCTCGAAGTGGACGACTTCCTGCTCCGCCCGCCCGTACACCCCCTCCTCACACCCGCGCGCGAGCTGCTGTGGCGACGCGTGGCGCACCTGGCGTACGCCGCCCTGCCCCCGTACGCCCACGAGTTGTACGGCAGACCCGCTCCGCCCCCCGCCGTGGTCACCCGCAGACTGCGCACCACCGGGTCCCTGCTGCGCCGCGTCCCCGCACGGGTGCGCTGGCAGCTCCCACCCCGGCACATCCTGCGCGCCATGGCGAGACTCGGCCCGCAGGCGCGCCCCGCACCGCACGGATCCACAGCCGCCTCCTGAGGTGCGTCCCGCATCCGCCCTCCTAGTCGCCCGACCGCTCCCATCCCGCCGCGGTGACGCGTGCGGCGTCCCCTGGGCGTGTGCCGTCGAACAGCACCTCCCCGGCCGCCCGCACCCGCAGGTCGTCGACGTACACGCCCCGGCCGACGTACCGCCCGTCGGTGGTGTACCGCCAGCGCAGGGACAGCCGGTGGTGGGTGGGGAGGTGCGCGGTCACCCGGTGCCAGACGCGGCCCGACCAGCCCGTGAGCGTGCCCGACGGGTGGTCCTGGGGGTCCTCGCCGGGCCGTGAGGTGGTGAACGGGACCGGCTGCCAGACCGTACCGCCGTCCGTGGCGGACTCCAGGACCAGGACGTCCGGCCCGGGCTCGGTGTCCCACCACAGGGCGCAGCGCAGACTCGCCGCACCGGCGGAGGTGTCCAGGGCCGGGAGCGCGAGCGTGGCGGACGTGGCGCTCGCCAGGCCCGAGAACCAGGCCGTACGGCCCCGCGCGGGGCGCACCGGCACCGCGCGGGCCAGGTTGTTCCCGGCGGCGACCCGCGGCGCGGAGCCGGTACGCCAGGTGCGCACCGGATGCACGGAGTTGCCGAGGACGACGAGGAAGGAGTCGGTCGTGGGGTCGAGGACGAGCGAGGTGCCGGTGAAGCCGGTGTGCCCGGCCGTGCGCGGGGTGGCCATCGCACCCATGTACCAGTGCTGGTAGAGCTCGAAGCCGAGGCCGTGGGCGTCGCCGGGGAAGGCGGTGTTGAAGTCGGTGAACATCAGGTCCACCGACTCCCGCCGCAGAATCCGGTCGCGGCCGTAGGAGCCGCCGTTGAGCAGGGTGCGGCCGAGGACCGCGAGGTCCCACGCGCAGGAGAACACCCCGGCGTGCCCGGCCACGCCCCCGAGGGTGAACGCGTTCTCGTCGTGCACCTCGCCCCACACCATCCCGCGGTCCAGCCCCGACCAGGGCCGGCGTGCGTCCTCGGTGGCCGCGATCGCCGGCTTCCAGGAGGCGGGCGGGTTGTAGCGGGTGCGCCGCAGTCCCAGCGGACCGGTGACGTCGTCGTGCAGCAGCACGTCCAGGGTGCGGCCGGTGACCCGTTCCAGTACGAGTTGGAGCGAGATCAGGTTCAGGTCCGAGTAGAGGTAGACGGTGCCCGGCGGGTTGAGCGGTGCCTCGTCGTAGACGAGCCGGAGTTTCGCCTCGTGCGTCGAGGCGGTGTACAGCGGGATCCAGGGACGGAAACCCGACGTGTGGGTGAGCAGTTGACGGATCGTGACATCCTGTTTGCCGGCGGCGCCGAACTCCGGGACGTACGCGGCGACCTTCCCCTCCAGCCGCAGCGCGCCCCGCTCGATCTGCTGCACCGCGAGCAGCGAGGTGAACAGTTTGGAGACGGAGGCCAGGTCGAAGACGGTGTCCCGGGTCATCGGCAGCTGCCGCTCGGTCGGCAGCTCGACGCCGGTGTCGCTCTTCTCGTCGTAGCCGGAGTAGCGCACCGCCATCCCGATCGGCTCGTGCAGGGCCACGGTGCCGCCGCGTCCCGCGAGCAGGACCGCGCCCGCGTACCAGGGGTGGGCCGGCGACGGGCCGAGGAAGGCCTCGGCGTCCGTGACGAGCCGCCGCAGATGCGCGGGGAGCAGCCCGGCCTGTTCGGCTGTGCCGCGGCGCAGAGTGGGCCGCGCCGGGCCGGATGCCGCGGCCGCCGGACCCGCGGGCAGCGCGGCGAGGGCCAGCGCTCCGCCCGACGCCAGGGAGCCCGCCACCAGCCGACGGCGCGTCAGCCCGTATGCCTGTCCGCCTGTGTGATTGTCCGTCATCGCGCGGCCTCCCGCCTGAAAGAATCTTTCGGGGCTCGCCCCGCACGGTGAAACTTTCCTGTCACGGTGGGGGCGTGTCAACGGGGCGCGAGATGTCCGTCGGTAAATCTGACAGAGCGTCAGAAAAACTCTTCCGTCGTACGGAGGACTGCGGCATCCTGCGCCCATGCAGACGGAGCTGAGCAAGCGCCTGGGAATCGAGCACGCCGTCTTCGGCTTCACACCGTTCCCCGCCGTCACCGCGGCCATCAGCCGGGCCGGCGGTTTCGGCGTGCTCGGCGCGGTCCGCTACACCGCGCCCGACGACCTCAAGCGCGACCTCGACTGGCTCGACGCCCACACCGCGGGCCGGCCCTACGGGCTGGACGTGGTGATGCCCGCCAAGAAGGTCGAGGGCGTCGGCGAGGCGGACGTCGAGGCGATGATCCCCGAGGGGCACCGCCGGTTCGTCCGCGACACCCTCGCCCGGTACGGAGTTCCGGAGCTGGCCGAGGGCGAGGCGTCCGGGTGGCGCATCACCGGCTGGATGGAACAGGTCGCCCGCACCCAGCTCGACGTCGCCTTCGACTACCCGATCCGGCTGCTGGCCAACGCCCTGGGCTCCCCGCCCGCCGACGTCGTCGCCCGCGCCCACGACCGGGGCGTACTGGTGGCCGCGCTCGCCGGCAGCGCCCGGCACGCCCGAAAACACCAGGAGGCGGGCCTCGACATCGTCGTCGCCCAGGGGTACGAGGCCGGCGGCCACACCGGTGAGATCGCCACCATGGTGCTCACTCCCGAGGTGGTGGACACCGTCGACCCACTGCCCGTACTGGCGGCGGGCGGTATCGGCAGCGGCCGTCAGGTGGCGGCCGCCCTCAGCCTCGGCGCCCAGGGTGTGTGGCTGGGCTCCATATGGCTGACCACCACGGAAGCCGATCTGCACGCGCCCGCCCTCACCCGCAAACTGCTCGCCGCCGGCTCCGGGGACACCGTGCGCTCCCGCGCCCTGACCGGCAAGCCCGCGCGCCAGCTCCGCACCGAGTGGACCGACGCCTGGGACGACCCGGCCGGGCCCGGCACCCTGCCCATGCCCCTGCAGGGCCTGCTGGTCGCCGAGGCCGTCTCCCGCATCCAGAAGTACGAGGTGGAGCCGCTGCTCGGCACGCCCGTCGGCCAGATCGTCGGCCGGCTGACCGCCCAACGCAGCGTCCAGGCCGTCTTCGACGACCTCACCCGCGGCTTCGAACGGGCCGTGGACCGCGTCAACCGCATCGCCGGAAGGAGTGGCCAGTCGTGAGCACACCCCCCGCCGGATTCTGGGCGCAGGCCGCCCATGACCCGAACCGCACCGTCCTGATCGCTTCCGACGGCGAGCAGTGGACCGCCGGCCGTCTGCACGCCGCGGCCAACCAGCTCGTGCACGGGCTGCGCGCCGCCGGGCTGCGGCGCGGCGACGCGTTCGCGGTCGTCCTGCCCAACGGCGTCGAGTTCCTCACGGCCTACCTCGCCGCCGGCCAGGCGGGCCTCTACCTCGTCCCGGTCAACCACCACCTCGTCGGCCCGGAGATAGCCTGGATCGTCGCCGACTCCGGCGCCAAGGTGCTGATCGCGCACGAACGCTTCGGCCGCGCCGCCCGCGCCGCGGCCGACGAGGCGGGCCTCCCGGCCACGCACCGCTACGCGGTCGGACCGGTCGAGGGGTTCCGGCCCTACGCCCGACTCCTCGCCGGGCAACCGGAGTCGGCGCCCGCCGACCGCGAACTCGGCTGGGTCATGAACTACACCTCCGGTACGACCGGACGCCCGCGCGGCATCCGCCGGCCGCTGACCGGCAAGGCCCCCGAGGAGGCCTACCTCGGTGGCTTCCTCGCCATCTTCGGCATCAGGCCGTTCGGCGACGACGTCCATCTGGTCTGCTCACCGCTCTACCACACGGCCGTCCTGCAGTTCGCGGGCGCGTCCCTGCACATCGGTCACCGCCTGGTGCTCATGGACAAGTGGACACCGGAGGAGATGCTTCGTGTCATCGACACACACCGATGCACGCACACCCATATGGTTCCCACCCAGTTCCACCGCCTGCTGGCCCTGCCGGCCGAGGTGAGGGCGCGCTACGACGTCTCGTCCATGCGGCACGCCATCCACGGCGCCGCGCCCTGCCCCGACCATGTGAAGCGGGCCATGATCGACTGGTGGGGGAGCTGTGTGGAGGAGTACTACGCGGCCAGCGAGGGCGGCGGCGCCTTCGCCACCGCCGAGGACTGGCTGAAGAAGCCCGGCACGGTCGGCAAGGCCTGGCCCATCAGCGAACTCGCGGTCTTCGACGACGACGGCGAGCGGCTCCCGCCCGGCCGGCTGGGCACCGTCTATCTGAAGATGAGCACCGGCGGCTTCTCGTACCACAAGGACGAGACCAAGACCCGCACCAACCGCATAGGCGACTTCTTCACCGTCGGAGACCTCGGCTACCTCGACGAGGACGGCTACCTCTTCCTCCGCGACCGCAAGATCGACATGATCATCTCCGGCGGGGTCAACATCTACCCGGCCGAGATCGAGTCCGTGCTCCTCTCCCACCCGGCCGTCGCCGACGCCGCCGCCTTCGGCATCCCGCACGACGACTGGGGCGAGCAGGTCAAGGCCGTCGTCGAACCGGCCCCCGGGCACGCACCCGGTCCAAACCTCGCGGCCGCCCTCCTCGACCACTGCGCCGAACGGCTCGCGAGCTACAAACGGCCCGGGAGCGTCGACTTCATCGCCGAGATGCCCCGCGATCCCAACGGCAAGCTCTACAAGAGGCGGTTGCGCGCCCCCTACTGGGAAGGGCGCGACCGGCAGGTGTGACACCGGTCCCGGACGCTTGACCGGCACGTGCGGCGGCCCCCAGGATCGGCTGTCATGACGCAGGGAAACGGCAGCACGGTCGACGGGGTCCTGCGACGCAGCGCCCGGCGCACCCCGGAACGGGTCGCGGTGGAGTACGGCGAGCGCAGCTGGACGTACCGCGAACTCGACGACGCCGTCTCCCGCGCGGCCGCGCTCCTGCTCGCGCGCGGCCTCCTGCCCGGCGACCGGGTCGGCGCCTACGGCCACAACTCCGACGCCTATCTGATCGGCTTCCTCGCCTGCGCCCGCGCGGGCCTAATCCATGTGCCGGTCAACCACAACCTCACCGGGGACGACCTCGCCTACCTCGTCGGCCAGTCGGGCAGCACGTTGGTGCTCGCGGACCCGGGACTCGCCGGCCGGCTCCCGCACGGGGTGCGGATCCTGCCGCTGCGGGACACCGAGGACTCACTGCTCGCCCGGCTCCCCGACACACCGCCGTACGACGGCCCCGAGCCGCGCACCGAGGACCTGGTGCAGCTGCTGTACACCTCCGGCACGACCGCGCTGCCCAAGGGCGCCATGATGACCCATCGGGCCCTGGTGCACGCGTACCTGAGCGCCATCACCGCCCTCGATCTGAGCGCCGGCGACCGCCCCGCGCACGCGCTGCCGCTCTACCACTCCGCGCAGCTGCACGTGTTCCTGCTGCCCCATCTCGCCGTCGGCGCCACCAACGTCATCCTGGACGCGCCGGACGGCGACCGGCTCCTCGACCTCGTCGAGGCGGGCCGCGTGGACAGTCTGTTCGCGCCGCCCACGGTGTGGATCGGCCTCACCAACCGGCCCGACTTCGCCACCCGCGACCTCGGCGGCCTGCGCAAGGCGTACTACGGAGCCTCCGTCATGCCCGTCCCCGTGCTGGAGCGGCTGCGCGAGCGCCTGCCGCGACTCGCCCTCTTCAACTGCTTCGGGCAGAGCGAGATCGGTCCGCTCGCCACCGTGCTCGGCCCCGGCGAACACGAGGGCAGACTCCAGTCCTGCGGTCGGACCGTGCTCTTCGTGGACGCCCGGGTCGTCGACGACACCGGCGAGGACGTCCCCGACGGCACGCCCGGCGAGATCGTCTACCGATCACCGCAGCTGTGCGAGGGCTACTGGGACAAGCCCGAGGAGACCGCGGAGGCCTTCCGGGACGGCTGGTTCCACTCCGGCGACCTCGCGGTGCGCGACGCCGACGGCTACTTCACGATCGTCGACCGGGTGAAGGACGTCATCAACTCCGGGGGCGTGCTGGTCGCCTCGCGCCAGGTCGAGGACGCCCTCTACACCCACGAGGCCGTCGCGGAGGCCGCCGTGATCGGCCTGCCGGACGAACGGTGGATCGAGGCGGTCACGGCGGTCGTCGTCCCGCGCGGAGAGGTGACACCGGCACAGCTGATCGCCCATGTGAAGGAGAAAATCGCGCCCTTCAAGGCGCCGAAGCGGGTCCTGTTCGTGGACGAGCTGCCGCGCAACGCCAGCGGCAAGATTCTCAAACGCGAGCTGAGGGACCGCTTCAGCAGGCTGGAACCCGACGACGTGCCCTAGTCCGGACCGGTGGCATCGCGTGTGGAGCCGAGGCCCACGGCCCGTACCGCCCGGGACATGTCCCGGGCGGGGCAGGCGACGACAGACTCGGGCCGGCGGGTCACCGGGGCGCCTCGCCGGACGCGGACTCAGCGCGGACGCAGGTCCACGATCCGGCGGATCTTGCCCACCGAGCGCTCCAGCGACTCCGGCTCCACGATCTCCACGTCGACCGAGACGCCGATGCCCTCCTTCACGGCCGCGACGATGGACCGCGCCGCCTCCTGCCGCGCCCGCGGTGTCGCCCCCGGGCGGGCCTCCGCCCGCACGGTCAGCGCGTCCATACGGCCCTCCCGGGTGAGGCGGAGCTGGAAGTGCGGCGCCACCCCCGGCGTCCGCAGCACGATCTCCTCGATCTGGGTGGGGAAGAGGTTGACCCCACGCAGGATCACCAGGTCGTCGCTGCGCCCCCTGACCTTCTCCATCCGCCGGAACACCCGGGCCGTGCCGGGCAGCAGCCGGGTCAGGTCCCTGGTCCGGTACCGGACGATCGGCATGGCCTCCTTGGTCAGCGAGGTGAACACCAGCTCGCCCCGCTCACCCTCCGGCAGCACCTCACCGGTGATCGGGTCGACCACCTCCGGATAGAAGTGGTCCTCCCACACGGTCAGGCCGTCCTTGGTCTCCACGCACTCCTGGGCCACCCCCGGGCCGATCACCTCGGACAGCCCGTAGATGTCGACCGCGTCGATCGCGAACCGCTCCTCGATCTCGCGCCGCATCCGCTCGGTCCACGGCTCCGCGCCGAAGACGCCCACCCGCAGCGAGGTGTCACGCGGGTCCACGCCCTGCCGTTCGAACTCGTCCAGCAGCGTGAGCATGTACGAGGGCGTCACCATGATCACGGACGGTCGCAGATCCTGGATCAGCTGCACCTGCCGCGCCGTCATCCCGCCGGACGCCGGGACGACCGTACAGCCCAGGCGCTCGGCGCCGTAGTGGGCACCCAGGCCGCCGGTGAACAGCCCATAGCCGTATGCCACATGGACGATGTCCCCGGGCCGGCCGCCGGCCGCGCGGATCGACCGCGCCACCATGTCGGCCCACATGGAGAGGTCGTTGTCCGTGTAGCCGACCACCGTGGGCCGTCCCGTGGTGCCGCTGGAGGCGTGCAGTCGGCGGATCCGCTCACGGGGCACGGCGAACATGCCGTAGGGGTAGTTCTCCCGCAGGTCGGCCTTGGTCGTGAACGGGAAACGGGCGAGATCCGCGAGCGTGCGGCAGTCCTCCGGGCGGACGCCGGCCTTGTCGAACGACTCGCGGTAGAACGGCACGTGGTCATAGGCGTGCCGCAGCGAGGCTCGCAGCCGTTCCAGCTGAAGTACCCGCAGCTCCTCGGGCCCGAGCCGTTCGCCCGCGTCGAGCGCGTCCGTCGCGTCGGCCATCGAAACCTCTCCCTCGCCCGTCCTCACATTCCGGACGACCGATCATTCGGTCGAACCGTCCGGGGTCAGTAATTCAGGCCATCCGCCGGGAGGCAAGAGGGCTGCGAGGATTTTCCGCGCCCGGAGCACCGGGCCGCATCGCCGACTAGCGTGCGGCCATGGAGACCGCAGCGCCGTACACCGTCGAGGCGAACGGCATCACCCTGGCCGTGCGCGCGTGGGGCCCGGCGGACGCGCCGCCCGTCGTCCTGTTGCACTGCCGAGGTGCCGACGGCGCGGACTGGACCCGGATCGCCGAGCGGCTCGCGGCACCCCCGCGCCCCCGGCGGGTGTACGCCCCGGACCTGCGCGGCCACGGCCGCAGCGCGTGGCCCGGCGACTACACGGCCGAGACGATGAGCGACGACGTCCACGCCCTCATGGCCGCCCTCGGGATCGACGGCGCCGACGTCGTCGGACACTCGCTGGGCGGTCTCGTCGCCTACCTCCTCGCCCAGCGGCACCCCGGTGTCGTACGGCGTCTGGTCCTGGAGGACGTCTGCGCGCCGGTGCCGCTCGATCCGCCCCGGCCGCCCGCCGAGCGGCCCGAAGACGAGCTGCCGTTCGACTGGGAGATGGTGCGGACCGCGGACGAGCAGCGCAACGCGCCGAATCCCATGTGGTGGGACCACATGGCCCGGATCACCATGCCCACCCTGGTCATCGGGGGCGGACCCTCCAGTCCCATCCCGCAGCGGCAGGTCGCACAGCTGGCGGAGCTGATCCCGAACGCCCGACTGGTGACCGTCGACGCCGGGCACCTGGTGCACGAGGTCCGGCCGGAGGAGTTCCTCTCCGCCGTCTCGGGGTTCCTCGCGGAGTGAGCGCGCGGGGGGCGTCACGGGTGGTCCGCCGCCACCGCCACCTCGCGTGCCCACCGGTAGTCGGCCTTGCCGCTGGGGGAACGCTGGACGGTGTCCGTGACGACCAGCTGGCGGGGCACCTTGTAGCCGGCGAGCCGGGTGCGGCAGTGGGCCTGGATGTCGGCCAGCGACGGGCGCGGCGCCCCCCGCCGCAGCTGCACCACCGCCGCCACATGATGGCCCCAGGTGGCATCCGGCACGCCCGCGACCAGGGCGTCGTACACATCCGGATGCGCCTTGAGCGCCTGCTCGACCTCCTCCGGGTAGACCTTCTCGCCCCCGGTGTTGATGCACTGGGAACCCCGGCCGAGGACGGTGACCACACCCTCCTCGTCGACCGTCGCCATGTCGCCCAGCAGCACCCAGCGCCGCCCGTCCTTCTCGAAGAACGTCTCGGCCGACTTCCCCGGATCGTTGTAGTAGCCGAGCGGGACATGGCCGCACTGGGCCACCCGGCCGGTCTCGCCGGCGGACACCGGCTGGTGTGTGACCGGATCCACCACCCTGGTACGGGAGTTGACCCGCAGGCGAAATCCCCGCTCGGGTCCGGAGTCGTCCGTGGCCGTCCCGTTGAAACCGGATTCGGAGGAACCGTAGTTGTTCAGCAGCATGGCGCCCGGGACCAGCTCGGCGAACTGTCTGCGTACCGTCTCCGACATGATCGCGCCGGACGAGGAGACGCTGAACAGGGACGAGCAGTCCGTGCCCTTCATCGGTCCGGCGAGCGCGTCGATCAGCGGCCGAAGCATCGCGTCACCCACCAGCGACATGCTGGTGACCTTCTCCCGCTCGATGGTCCGCAGCACCTCCTCCGGCACGAACTTACGGTGGACGACCACGCGTTGGCCGAAGTTGAAGCCGATGAACGCGGTCAGCGTCGAGGTGCCGTGCATCAGCGGGGGAGTGGGGAAGAACGTGATCCCCGAGCCGCTCGCGGCCACCCGGTCGGCCAGCTCCCGCGGCGTGCGCACCGGCTCCCCGGTCGGCGCCCCGCCCCCCAGCCCCGCGAAGAACAGGTCCTCCTGACGCCACATCACCCCCTTGGGCATCCCCGTCGTGCCACCGGTGTAGACGATGAACTGATCGTCTCCCGACCGGGCGGGAAAACCCCGCTCCGGCGACCCGGCGGCCTCCGCCTCGGCGAACGGCACCGCCCCCGGCACCCCCGGGCCCGACGCCGGCCCCGCCCCCACCCGCAGCAGATGCCGGAGCCCCGGCACCCGCGGCAGCGCCCCCGCCACCCGGTCCTCGAACTCGGCGTCGAACACCAGCGCCGCGAGATCGGCGTCCCGGTAGAGGTACACCAACTCCTCTTCCACGTAGCGGTAGTTCACATTGACCGGAACGACCCTGGCCTTCAGGCAGCCCAGCACCGTCTGCAGGTACTCGACCCCGTTGTACAGGTGCAGTCCGAGGTGCTCGCCGGGCCGTACGCCACTGTCGAGCAGGTGGTGTGCGACGCGGTTGGCGGCCGCGTCCAGCTCGGCGTAGGTCAGCCGGCGCTCCGCGCCCGTGCCGGGGTGGTCGACGTACACGAGCGCCTCGCGGTCCGCGACCACGTCGACGACCGACTCGAACAGATCGGCGAGGTTGTACTCCACCGCTCCCCCTGACCCCGGCGCTCCGGCACTCCCGGCGCCCCGGACGAAGAAAGGCTGAAGAAGAGAAGAAAAGCTGAAGAAGACCGGGAAAGGACACAGCCCGAAGGAGGAAGCATCCGACGGTTCGCGGTCATCAGAGCAAAGCGGGCCGCAACTTGGAAGAGCCCGCGCAGAAAAACTGACTGACTATCAGAAAACCCTTGAAGTGCCCCCTTCCCTCCTGCAACCTGTTCTCGTTCTCACCGAGGGGAGATGGCCCATGGCCGGGACGGAACACCTCACCGTGCGGCGCGAGGACGCCACACTGGTGCTCACGCTCGACAGACCCGACGCCAGGAACGCACTCTCGCTCCCGATGCTCGTCGGCCTGTACGACGGCTGGATCCAGGCCGACGAGGACGACACCATCCGATCGGTCGTGCTCACCGGGGCCGGCGGCGCGTTCTGCGCCGGCATGGACCTCAAGGCACTGGCCGGCGACGGCATGCGGGGCGAGCACTACCGCGACCGGCTCAAGGCCGACCCCGACCTGCACTGGAAGGCGATGCTGCGCCATCACCGCCCGCGCAAACCGGTGATCGCGGCCGTCGAAGGGCCCTGCGTCGCCGGCGGCACCGAGATCCTCCAGGGCACCGACATCCGCGTCGCCGGCGAGTCCGCGACCTTCGGCCTGTTCGAGGTCCGGCGCGGACTCTTCCCGATCGGCGGCTCCACCGTCCGGCTGCCACGCCAGATCCCACGCACCCACGCCCTGGAGATGCTGCTGACCGGACGGCCCTACAACGCCCGCGAGGCCGCCGGCATCGGTCTGATCGGCCATGTCGTGCCCGACGGCACCGCGCTCGCCAAGGCACTGGAGATCGCCGGACGGATCAACGCCTGCGGACCGCTGGCCGTCGAGGCCGTCAAGGCCAGCGTGTACGAGAGCGCCGAGATGACGGAGACCGACGGACTCGCCGCCGAACTGACCCGCGGATGGCCGATCTTCGACACCGCCGACGCCAAGGAGGGAGCCCGCGCCTTCGCGGAGAAACGGCCCCCCGTCTACAAGCGCGCCTGACCCGAGGAGCCCGCCATGCCCGAAGTCCTCAAAGCCCCACTCGTCGTCGAGTTCCCCTTCACCCGCTCCCTCGGACCCGTCCAGAGCGCCTTCCTCACCGGCCTGCGCGAACGCGTCCTCCTCGGCGTGAGGACCACCGACGGCCGCACCCTCGTCCCGCCCGTCGAGTACGACCCCGTCACCGCCGACGAACTCCGCGACCTGGTCGAGGTCGCCCCCACCGGCACCGTCACCACCTGGGCCTGGAACCACGAGCCCCGCCGCGGCCAGCCGCTCGCCACCCCCTTCGCCTGGGTCCTGGTCCGGCTCGACGGCGCCGACACCGCGCTGCTGCACGCCCTCGACGCCCCGGGCCCCGACACCGTGCGCTCCGGCATGCGGGTGCGCGTCCGCTGGGCCGAGAACCGCACCGGCGCCATCACCGACATCGCCTGCTTCGAGCCGTACGACGGCGACCCCGCACCCCCGGCAGGCCACACCGGCGAGTTCGAGGATCCGATCACCGGCATCGTCGCCCCCGCCCGTCTCGACTACACCTACTCGCCCGGCCGCGCCCAGTCCGCCTACATCGAGGCGCTCGCCGAACGGCGCATCGTCGGCGAACGCTGCCCCTCCTGCCGCAAGGTGTACGTCCCGCCGAGAGGCGCCTGCCCCACATGTGGCCTCGCCACATACGAACAGGTCGAAGTGGGTCCCCGGGGCACGGTCACCACCTACTGCATCGTCAACATCAAGGCCAGGAACCTGGACATCGAGGTGCCGTACGTCTACGCGCACATCGCCCTGGATGGCGCCGACCTCGCCCTGCACGCCCGGATCGGCGGCATCCCCTACGACCGGGTCCGCATGGGCCTGCGCGTGGAACCGGTCTGGACCGAAGGCGCCCGCCACCCCGACCACTACCGGCCCACCGGCGAACCCGACGCGGACTACGACACCTACAAGGAGCTGCTGTGACCAGCGAAGGAGCCCCCGCCGTCCGGGACGTGGCCGTCGTCGCCTTCGCCCAGAGCGACCACCGGCGCTCCACCGAGGAGTCCTCCGAAGTCGAGATGCTCATGCCGGTCCTGCACGAGGTCCTCGCCCGGACCGGCCTGAAGACCGCGGACATCGGCTTCACCTGCTCCGGCTCCAGCGACTACCTGGCCGGCCGCGCCTTCTCCTTCACCCTCGCCCTCGACGGCGTCGGCGCCTGGCCGCCCATCTCCGAGTCGCACGTCGAGATGGACGGCGCCTGGGCGCTGTACGAGGCCTGGGTCAAGCTCCTGACCGGCGACGCCGACACCGCGCTCGTCTACTCCTACGGAAAGTGCTCACCCGGCTCGGTGCGGGACGTACTGACCCGCCAGCTCGACCCGTACTACGTGGCCCCCCTGTGGCCCGACGCCGTCGCCCTCGCCGCACTCCAGGCACAGGCCCTCATCGACGCGGGCGACACCGACGAGGAGGCGCTCGCCGCCGTCGCCGCGCGCAGCCGGGCCGACGCGCGAGCCAACCCCCACGCCCAGCTCGGGGGCAGTGTCCCGCACGGCGATCAGGTGGTCGGTCCGCTGCGCACCGGCGACTGCCCGCCCATCGGCGACGGGGCCGCCGCGGTCGTCCTCGCGGCGGGGGAGCGGGCCCGGGAACTGTGCGAGCGGCCAGCCTGGATCCGGGGCATCGACCACCGCGTCGAGGCCCACGGACTCGGCGTGCGCGACCTCACCGACTCGCCCTCCGCCCGGCTGGCCGCGCAGAAGGCCGGAGCCTTCGAACGCCCCGTGGACACCGCCGAGTTGCACGCCCCCTTCACCGCGCAGGAGGTCGTGCTGCGCAAGGCGCTCCGGCTCGGCGACGACGTCCGCGTCAACCCCTCCGGGGGCGCCCTCGCCGCCAACCCGGTCATGGCCGCCGGGCTGATCCGTGTCGGCGAGGCCGCCGCCCGCATCCACCGCGGCGCGTCGGACCGCGCCCTCGCCCACGCCACCTCGGGACCCTGCCTGCAGCAGAACCTGGTCGCCGTACTCGAAGGGGATCCACGATGAGCAAGGAGCCCGTGGCCGTCGTAGGGATCGGCCAGACCAAACACGTGGCCGCACGCCGGGACGTGTCGATCGCCGGACTCGTCCGCGAGGCCGCCCGGCGTGCCCTGCGGGACGCCGAGCTGACCTGGGCGGACATCGAGGCCGTGGTCATCGGCAAGGCGCCCGACTTCTTCGAGGGCGTCATGATGCCCGAGCTGTACCTCGCCGACGCCCTCGGCGCCGTCGGCAAACCCATGCTCCGGGTGCACACCGCCGGCTCCGTCGGCGGGTCCACCGCGCTCGTCGCCGCCAACCTGATCGCGGCCCGCGTCCACGGCACGGTCCTCACCCTCGCCTTCGAAAAACAGTCCGAGTCCAACGCCATGTGGGGGCTCTCCCTGCCGATCCCCTTCCAGCAGCCGCTGCTCGCCGGGGCCGGCGGCTTCTTCGCCCCACACGTACGCGCCTACATGCGGCGCAGCGGCGCCCCCGACACCGTCGGCTCCCTGGTCGCCTATAAGGACCGGCGCAACGCCCTGAAGAACCCCTACGCCCACCTGCACGAACACGACATCACCCTGGAGGGGGTCCAGGCCTCGCCGATGTTGTGGGACCCCATCCGCTACTCCGAGACCTGCCCGTCCTCCGACGGCGCCTGCGCCATGGTCCTCACCGACCGAGCCGGAGCCGCCCGCGCGCCACGGCCGGCCGCCTGGCTGCTCGGAGGCGCCATGCGCAGCGAGCCGACCCTCTTCGCGGGCAAGGACTTCGTCTCCCCGCAGGCCGGAAAGGACTGCGCCGCCGACGTCTACCGGCAGGCCGGCATCGCCGACCCGCGCCGGGAGATCGACGCCGTCGAGATGTACGTGCCGTTCTCCTGGTACGAGCCCATGTGGCTGGAGAACCTGGGCTTCGCCGCGGAGGGCGAGGGCTGGAAGCTCACCGAGTCCGGGGTGACCGAACTCGACGGGGACCTGCCCGTCAACATGTCGGGCGGGGTGCTGTCCACCAACCCCATCGGCGCCTCCGGCATGATCCGCTTCGCCGAGGCGGCCCTCCAGGTACGCGGACAGGCCGGCGAACACCAGGTGGACGGCGCCCGCCGGGTACTCGGACACGCCTACGGCGGCGGCTCGCAGTTCTTCTCCATGTGGCTCGTGGGGTCGGAGCCACCCGATGCCTGACACGCGCCCCTCAGGGCATGGCGGAGGGCCTTCCCTCCGGATCAGGCCGGCCCGAGCCAGGGGCGCCGCACGGTCTGTCCCGGCAAGATCCGAAAGGAAGGCCCCGGAGTCCCCGAAGCTCCCCCTCGCGTGGCCTGTCCGCCGCCGGGGCCGGTCGCTAGGCTGGCCGCGGACGACGAACCGGGAGGAGCACGGACGTGGCCGAGAGCACCATCCAGCAGCACCCGCTCGCGGGCTGGGACAAGCCGGAACTGGATCTCAGCGGGGCCGAGTGGCAGTCCAGCAGCCGAGGGAAGGGCGATGTCCAGATCGCCTTTGTCGAGGGCTTCATCGCGATGCGCAACAGCGGCCGGCCGGAGAGTCCTTCCCTGATCTTCACTCCCGCGGAATGGGGCGCCTTCGTCTCGGGAGCACGGGAAGGCGAGTTCGACCTGACCTGACCTGACCTCCGCCGTCGCCGGTGCCCGCCGCCGAACCGGGGGTGTTCCGGCCGGTTTCGCGGACACGCGATCAGCAGCGCCCCGCCGGGGGCCGGCCTGAGCCAGGCTGGCCCCGGCAAGGGGAAGGTCGTGTTCCGGAGGTGAGGAAGCATGAGCGCTGCGCCGGTCATCGCCGCGGTCGACGGTTCCGAGGACAGCATCCGGGCCCTGGAGTGGGCCCTGGCCGACGCCCACCGCCGCGCGGCACCACTGCGGGTGGTGCACGTACGGCAGTACGCTGCCTGGGGCCAGGCCGACGTACTGATCGCCGGACCGCCCGAAGCGGAGGGTGACCCGGTCCTCGACGAGGTGCGCACCCGCCTCGCGGGCCGCGCCGGGGAACCGGGCCTCGAGTACGTCGCCCTGGAGGGCGTACCGGGCGCCGTCCTGCCCGAACTGGGCGCGGACGCCCAGCTGTTGGTCCTCGGCTCCCGGGGCCGCGGCGGTTTCGCCAGCCTTCTGCTGGGCTCCAACGGCCTCGCGGTCGCCCGGGACGCCGCCTGCCCGGTGGTCGTCGTACCCCCGCCCGGGCGCGAGGTGCACGGGGACGGACCCGCCGAGCCGGGGCCCCGGGTGGTCGTCGGCCTCCACGTCGACAGCCCCGACGAGAACCTCCTCGCCTTCGCCTTCGACGAGGCCGCCCTGCGCGACGCCCGGGTCCAGGTGATCGCCGCCTACCCCTGGCCCGTGCAGACCTGGTCCGCCCCCGGCCAGCTGGTGCCGCCCCCGATCGACCAGGACGCCGTCGAGCACGAGACCCGGGTCCTCGCCGAGGGGTTCCTCGCCCCCCACCGCAAGCGGCACCCGGAGGTCCGCGCCGACGCCGAGGCGCTGCCCGGTGACGCGGCCGGCCATCTCGTCGCCGCGTCCCGGGACGCCGAACTGGTCGTCGTGGGACGGCACCGGCGGCGGCTGCTCGCGCCGGCCCGGATGATGGGCTCGGTCACCCAGGCCGTACTCCTGCACGCGGCGAGCCCGGTCGCGGTGGTCCCACCGGTCCCGCCGGAGGACTGACGCGCCCGCCCCCATGAGTCTTTCCAGGCACCGCTCGAACGGGCCGGGACACGTGCGCCCCTCGCGAGGCGGCCGGGCCGCGGACGACCCGGCCGGCGGTACGCGCGTCCGGCGTTGCGCCACCCGGCGCCCACAGGTCACCCACCGGGGCCCGGACACGTACCATGGCCGCATGTCGTTCCTCCGCCGCCGCAGCGCCACTCCCGCCGGACCCGAATTCGACGTGCTGGCCATGGACCCGGGCGACTGGCCGGGCAATCTCGGCGCGGGCCTGCTGCCCGCTCCCGACGGCACCTGCCAGGGTGTCTTCCTGCGCTACGACCTCTTCGGCGGCCGCGGTCCCGCGATGATCATCGGCAATCTGCCGCAGGGCTCCCCGGCCCGCGACGTCGCCGAGGGAGAGGTCCCCTTCGAGGTCGGCCAGCTGCTGCTGGCGCTGGAGAACGACGAGGAGGTCACCGTCGTCGAGACCGAGGACACGCCGGTCCTCCAGGGCGACAACCTCCTCATCGTGCGGCGCCTGAAGCTCTCCGAGAGCCGGATCTCCTGCGTGCAGTTCGACCGCAGTGACGGCGTCCTGGTGACCATCGCCGCCTGGGACCGCCCCATCACCGACGACCTGTACGCCCTGCTGAAGCCGCTCCCGGCGGAGCTTTTCCAGCAGGGCTGAGGACGCGGGGCGAGCGCGGAGGCAGCGGCGTTGCGCTAGCCGGCCGAGCCCTCCAGGCGTACGTCGGCGGCGCGCACGAACGCGACCCGGTGGCCGTACTGGATCTCGTAGTACAGGTCCTTGCCCACCACGACCCGGTGCGAGTCGGTGGTGAAGGTGACCGCGTAGTAGTACTCGCCCGGCATCTCGTCACCGACCACGTACTTCTGCCCGGCCGGGATCGTGTACGGCAGCGGCACCACCGTCTGCGCGGGGACACCCGCCGGATAGGCCTCCTTCTCCGGGTAGGCGCGGCCGTACACCGGGACACCGGCCGCGCCGTCCTTCGGAGTCACCACGAACCCCTTCGCGGGCACCGCGGACGGCTCACGGGGCGGATTCTCGAACCAGGCCTTCTGCCCCAGGTACCAGATCGCCGTCCAGTCGCCCCAGCGGTCGGCGACGGCGTACTGCTGACCGGTGGAGACCCGCGAGGACAGATCGTTCACCCCCTCGGTCGGAGCCGTGCCGAGGCCGATGTCCTTGATCAGCGGCGCGTTCACGTCGTGGTCCGAGTACAGCCGCACCTCGCTGGAACCGTGGTCCGCGCAGGGCTGGCCGGAGGTGGCGCAGCCGGTGTAGACGGGCCGGTTCGCGGCGTAGTCCGGAAGGATCGTCACCAGCGCGGCCCGCTTGCCGGCCGTGCGCTTGAAGGGGTGGCCGAGCAGCTGGAAGTAGTGCCGCCAGTCCCAGTACGGGCCGGGGTCCGTGTGCATGCCCGGGATGGTGGACGCCGTCGGTCCGGGCACGTTGTCGTGGCCGAGGATGTGCTGCCGGTCCAGGGGGATGTCGTACTTCCGGCTCAGGTACTTCACCAGTCGCGCCGAGGACCGGTACATCGCCTCGGTGTACCAGGCGTCCGGGTTCGCGAGGAAGCCCTCGTGCTCGATGCCGACGGAGCGCGCGTTGACGTCCCAGTTGCCGGCGTGCCAGGCCACGTCCTTGGCCTTGACATGCTGGGCGATCAGCCCGTCGGTGGAGCGGATCGTGTAGTTCCACGACACATAGGTGGGGTCCTGAACCAGGTTGAGCACCCCGTCCCAGGTGCCCTCCGTGTCGTGGATGACGATGTACTTGATGCGCTGGGAGGCCGGGCGGTCACCGAGGTCGTGGTTGCCGTAGTCGTCGTTCCCGAACTGGGCGTACGGCGCCGGGACGGACTCGCAGGACACCGACCTCGGGCACTCGGTGTCGTCGGTGGGCAGGGTGCGCAGGCCGGTCCGCTTCAGCTGGGCGGTGTCGGGGGCCAGCCCCGGCCGGGCGGCGAGGGCGACCAGCTGGCCGTCGTCCGTCGTGCGTTCCTCACCCGTGCGCAGGATGTCGTAGACGTCGTCGGCGTAGGCCGCCGCGGTCGCCATGTCGTCGGCACCGGAGAAGCGGGCCACCGCGCCGTACCAGTCGGCCGGGTCCGCGCTCGGCGGCTCGCCCAGCTCCTTCTGCGCGGCGGCGAGCAGGGCGGCGCCGCCGGCCACGTTCGCCGCCGGGTCGGTGCGCAGCCGCTCGGCCGGGATGCCGGTCAGCTCCGCCGCCCTCGGCAGGGTCCGCAGCCGGGCCGGGACCGCGGAGCTGGCCGGCTCCTGGACGTCGGGGTGCAGGGCGGCGCGGGCGGAGTCGCCCCGGGCGTCCTCCGTGCCCTTGGAGAGATGCTCCGTGGTGGCGAGCGCGGCGCGGGCGTCGGTGAGGTGCATCGGGCCGTAGCCGCCGGTCACACTGGGCGCTCCGCCATGCCGGTCCCAGCGGGACTGCAGATAGGAGACGGCCAGCAGGACGCTCTGCGGCACGTGGTGATCGGCCGCGGCGGTGGCGAACGCCTGCTGCAGCCTCCCGGCGGAGGACTCCTCGGAGCCGTGCGCCGGGGCCGCGCCGAGCAGCGGCAGCAGCAGGGCCGCGGAAGCGAGCGGGCCGGCGGTCCGCCGTAGATGTCTGTGACCGGGTGTGGACGTGGGGTCGGTGGCGGAACCTCGCAATGCGGCCTCCTGTGACGGGCGGGCGTGGCGGGGCGTGCGGCGCCAGGCTGGGTCAGTGGTACCGGCTCGCCGACGATCCGTCAATGATGCCTTCACCGACGGGATTTCCCACGTCACGAAGGGTTTCGGCGAGTTTCGCGGCGGCGGTGCGCGGGCCTGCGAAGCGTCACAGGCATACACCACTGACCGCGGGCGCCGCCCACCCGAAGGCCGTACCCACCAAGGCCCGCGGTGCCGGCGTGCACGAGGCCGGGCCGGGCGTACGGGACGGTGGGCGAGCCGTTCATCACGACGCCGGGCATGCGAAGGTCCGCGGTGCGCCGCCGCTCCGGGCGCACCGCGGACCTTCGTTCCCGTCGTCAGCGAGTGCCGACCGCCGCGCGGACGGCCTTGCGGGCCATCTGGCAGTCGTCGTGCAACCGCCTGAGCAGCAGCCGCTGTTCCTCGCCGGACGACGCGGCACCCGGGTGGGGCGCACCCGCCGGCACCGGGGCCGTGTCCTGCATCGAACGCTGCACGGCCGTCTCGTACGTCCGGATCTCCCGGGTGAGCAGGAGCATCAGGTTCACCAGGAACGCGTCCCGGGAGGCCGGGCCGGCCGACTGGGCGATCTGGCTGATCTGCCGCCGGGCCACCGGTGCGTCACCGAGGACCAGCCACAGCGTCGCCAGGTCGTAGCCCGGCAGATACCAGCCCGCGTGCTCCCAGTCCACCAGGACCGGACCGGTCGGTGACAGCAGGACGTTGGACAGCAGGGCGTCGCCGTGGCAGAACTGGAGCATGGCCTGCCGGCCCACCTCGTGGGCGATGCCGTGCAGCAGCTTCTGCAGGTCCCCCAGGTCCCGGTCGGTGAGCAGCCCCAGCTCGTGATACCGGGAGATCCGGGCGGCGTAGTCCAGCGGCATGTCGAAGGTGCCCGCCGGGGGGCGCCAGGCGTTCAGCCGGCAGACGGCACCGAGTGCGGCCCGGATGTCCGTGCGGGGCGGGGCCTCCAGCGGGTGACGTTGCAGCGCCGCCACCCGGCCCGGCATCCGCTCGATGACCAGGGTGCAGTTGTCCGGGTCCGCCGCGATCAGCCTCGGCACACGGACCGGTGGCCGGTGCCGGACGAACGAGCGGTATGCCGCTATTTCGTGGCGGATCCGCTCGGCCCACGCCGGTGACTGGTCCAGCAGGCACTTGGCGACGGCCGTGCTGCGCCCCGTCGTCCCGACGAGCAGGACCGACCGGCCGCTGCGCCGCAGCACCTGCACCGGAGCGAACTCCGGGCAGATCCGGTGCACCGAGGCGATCGCGGTGCGCAGCTGCGCGCCCTGGGGGCCGGACAAGTCGAGTCTCCCGCTGAGCGGTTGGGTGCCGGGTTGACCCGGCACCCGCCGGGGCCGGCCCGTGCCCAGCACGGGACCGCCCGGTCGCGCCGCCGGGTCGAGGTACGGTCCGCCAACACCCGCCGGACGGGGGCGTAGCGGCCGGGACGGGGCGGACACGGAGGACGATGCTGCGTACATGGGAGATACAGATCCCTTCGTGTGCCTGCGGTGCCTGCCTGTGCTTCTCACGCGTGACCCGGCCCGGTCGCCGGGCACACCCTGGGGAATGTGCCCGTCATATGCCGTCGAACGCCCTCGCTGGGAAGGCGGCGACCGGGTCGGGGTGGCGCTTTCCTACCTGACACCCGGCGCCCAGTGGCACACCATCTGGCGGACCCTGGCGAACCGTGGCGAATAGTCGCCCGGCAACCTCCGGCGGGCTACTGTCAACTCAGCCGAGTACCTGGGGGCTTGACGTGAGCGGACAACCCAACACCCGCCTTGCGGACCTGTTCGGCCTGGCCGGCTGGTCCAAGGGCGAACTCGCGAGGATGGTCAACAAGCAGGCGGCGGCCATGGGCCACCCCCAGCTGTCGACCGACACCTCCCGGGTGCGGCGGTGGATCGACACGGGAGAGATCCCGCGCGATCCGGTGCCGCGGGTGCTGGCGGCTCTGTTCACCGAGCGTCTCGGCCGTGTCGTGACCATGGAGGACCTTGGTCTGGTACGGCACGGGCGTGCGGGGAAACGGCAGGGCGCCGGGATCGAGGAACATCCCGACGGTGTGCCGTGGGCGCCCGAGCGGACCGCCGCGGTCCTCACCGAATTCACGGGAATGGACCTCATGCTCAACCGACGCGGCTTGGTGGGCGCGGGTGCCGCGCTCGCCGCGGGATCCACACTCAGCAGCGCCATGTACGACTGGCTGCACACCGACCCGGCCCTCAAGGCCGACGCCCCTGTCCTCGACGACCCTCTGCACGCCGACCCCGCCGGGTTCGACCGGTACGAGGCCGCCCCCATCGGATCGCAGGAGATCGAGGAGCTGGAGCGCTCGGTCGAGGTGTTCCGCGCCTGGGACGCCGCCCGCGGTGGCGGGCTGCAACGCAAGGCGGTGGTGGGCCAGCTGAACGAGGTGGGCGGCATGCTCGCCTACCACCATCCACCCCACCTCCAGCGGCGCCTGTGGGGCGTCGCCGCCAACCTCGCCGTCCTCGCGGGCTGGATGTCGCACGACGTCGGCCTGGAGCCCACGGCACAGAAGTACTTCGTCATCGCCGCACACGCGGCCCGCGAGGGCGGGGACCGGCCCCGCGCCGGCGAGGCACTGTCCCGGGCGGCCCGGCAGATGGTGCACCTCGGCCGGCCGGACGACGCGCTGGAGCTGATGAATCTCGCCCAGTCCGGCGCCGGCGACCGCCTCCAGCCGCGTACCAAGGCGATGTTCCACACCATCGAGGCCTGGGCGCAGGCGGCGATGGGCAAGGGCCAGGCGATGCGGCGCACGCTCGGCCGGGCGGAGGACCTCTTCGTCTCCGACCGGCAGGACGTGGAGCCGCCGGACTGGATGCAGACCTTCAAGGACGAGGATCTGTACGGCATGCAGGCCCTGGCCTACCGCACCCTGGCCGAGTTCGACCCGAGCGCGGCCACGCACGCCCAGTACTACGCGGAGAAGGCCCTCGCCCTGCGCGTGGACGGGCGTGAGCGGTCGAAGATCTTCGACCATCTGTCCATGGCGTCGGCCTGCTTCATCGCGGACGACCCCGAACAGGCCGACCGCTACGCCCGACTGGCCCTGATGTCGATGGGGTCGAACTCCTCGCGGCGCACCTGGGACCGGCTGCGCCAGATGTACCGGCTCACCGCGGAGTACTCCGGATACCCGGGGATCCACCAACTGCGGGAGGAGATCAGGCTCGCCCTGCCCAAGCCGAGAGCCAAGGGAGCAGGCAGCGCACAGGCATAGGGAGCCTGTGCGCCGGTGGATGCCGGTGAGACCGGTCGAGGGTCAGCTCACGAGGTGACCTCGGCGACGAGCACGCACGCGTCGTTCGCGCGCCCGGAGCCACCGAACGCCTCGACGATCATGCGCACGCAGTCCTGCGCGCTGCGCGCCGCGCCGAGACGCGGGGCGAGGTCGAGCAGCGGGTCCCCGCCCCCGGGGCCACCGTGTCCCGGGGCCAGTCCGTCGGTGTGCAGCAGGAGGAGGTCGCCCGGCCGCAGGGTCACCTCGGCCTGCCCGTAGACGGCGCCCGGGGTGGCGCCGAGCAGGACACCGTCCGGCGTGTCCAGCCTGCGCCCCGCCCCGTCGCGGTACAGCACCGGGGCGGGGTGCCCGGCCCGCGCCCAGACCAGGGTGCGGCTGCCGGGCCGGTAGCGGCAGCAGACGGCGCTGCCCAGGGCGGGTTGTACGGCGGTGTCCAGTAACCGGTTGAGCAGGGTGAGCAAGGGGCCGGGCGCCGTGCCGGCCATGGCCATGCCGCGTACGGCGCCCAGCAGCATCGCCATGCCCGAGGCGACGGCCACTCCGTGTCCGGTGAGGTCACCGACGCTCAGCAGGGTCTGGCCGTCGCCGAGTTCGAGCGCGTCGTACCAGTCTCCGCCGATGGCGCCGCTCGGTGCCGTCGACAGTCGGTGGGCGGCGAGTTCGAGGGCCGGTGGTGCCTCGTGCGGGAGTCGCGGGGAGCCGCGCCACGGCGGCACCACGGCCTCCTGCAGCTCGGCCGCGATCCGGTGCTCGGTCTGCTCCCGGCGGCGGTGGCGGTGCAGCGAGTCACGGGTCTCGCGCACCGCGAGCTGGCTGCGGCGCAGTTCGCTGACGTCCCGCAGCACGGCCCACATCGAGGCGGTGCCGCCGTCGGCGCCGAGCACCGGCTCGCCCATCATGTGGACGGTCCGCAAGTCGCCGTCGGGCCGCACGATGCGGAACTCCCCGTCGATCGGCCTGCCGTCGATCAGACAGTCCGTCACCATCGCCGTTAGCCGCGGCCGGTCCTCCTCCAGGACGAGGGAGGGGAGTTCGTCCAGGGTGAGGGCGGGTCCGGCCGGGTCGCGTCCGAGGATCTGGTACAGCTCGCCGGACCAGGTGGCCTCGTCCGTCAGCATGTTCCACTCCGCGCTGCCCACGCGGGTGAGCAACGATCCGCGCGGGGTCCCGGGCGGCGCCGGCCGGACGGCCGCTGTCGCGGCCGGCACCGGCGCAGTGGGCTGCGGCCCGTCCCGCAGCTGGGCCAAGTGGGCGTCCAGGTCGTCCAGTTGATGCAGGGCGAGGTCGTACAGGGCGCGCTGCCAGCGCTCCTCCGGGTCCGCCGCGTCGCTCCGGGTGTCCCGTCGTACGGCGTCCACGTCGCCCTTGAGCCGCCGCGCCTGCGTTATCAACGTCTCGACCGAGTCGCGCCCGGGCGGCTGGGCGGCTGAGCGGTCCGCGGAGACTGGGGACGGCATGCGCACTCCGAAGGGGGGACGGTATGGCCAGAGGGGGCGGGGGACCGCTACGACTGTGGCACAGCCCGCGACGCCCCGTAAGGGATTCGGCAACACACGATACGGTGGTGCTTCCGGCATATGCCAGAGTCTTCCCGGAGTGTCCCCGGGGGTACATGCGGCCTACTGCGCGGCGCGGTCAAGTCGTAGAGGCTCTACGGGAGTTGTCGCATAGCGGCGGCCTACTCGGCGCAGTCGCCCGGGTGTTCGAGGGTCAGGTGTTCCAAGCCGCGCTCGACCGGCGTGTATTCATCGAATTCTGACCGGATCTGGCGCCATGCGGAGGGCCTCCGCGCACTCCATAAAGGCATGGACGTCTGCATCGAACAGCCCACCCATGCCCGGCTCATCACCGCCGAGGACCGGGAGATCCCGGTGTCGGCGACCCTGAGATACACGCCGGACGATCCGCTCGCCGTCTTCGTGGACTTCCCCGCCGAGGCGTCGCTGGCCGGCGAGGAGGTCACCTGGACCTTCGCGCGCTCCCTGCTCGACCAGGGGCTGCGGGCCCCGGCCGGCCACGGCGACGTGCAGATATGGCCGTACGGCCGCACCCGGACGGTGCTGGAGTTCCACTCGCCCTACGGTCTGGCCCTGCTGCAGTTCCAGGCCTCCGCGCTGCGCCGCTTCCTCCTGCGCACCTACGAGGCGGTGTCGGCCGGGCAGGAGGACATGGCGGCGGTGGTGGAGCGGGGGCTGGGTGCCCTGTTCGACGGGGTGTGAGCCACGACCCGCCGGGCGGGGACGCCCCCTGGGCCGGGGCCCGTCGCACCAGCGGTGGACCGCGCCCCGGCTAGGGCCGGGTGGGACGCGGGGCGAGGTCGACCGCGACCCGGCGGCCTGTCTCCAGGGACCGGACCCCCGCCTCGGCGACGGCGGACGCGGCGTACCCGTCCCAGACGCCGGGGCCGGCGACGCGGCCCCGTCGGGTGGCGTCGACCCAGGCCTGCACCTGGCGGTCGTAGGCGTCGGCGAACCGCACCAGGTAGTCCTGCGCGACCTCCTGGGTGGCGCCGCCCCGGGAAGTGACCACCATGGTGTGCTCGTCGCCGATCCGGGCGCTGCCCGCCTCGCACACGGCCTCGCAGCGCACCTGGTAGCCGAAGCCGCTGTTGACGAACACCTCGACGTCGACGAGGGCGCCCCGCTCGGTCTCGAACAACAGCAACTGCGGATCGATCAGGCCCTCGGGCGCGCCGGGGGAAGAGGCGGGCCGCAGCGCGGTCACCGCCGTCACCTCCTGGGCGAGCAGCCAGCGCGCCGCGTCGATCTCGTGCGAGGCGGAGCTGTTGATCAGCATGGCGCTGGTGAACCCGGCGGGGGAGGAGACGTTGCGATGGACGCAGTGCAGCATCAGGGGCCGGCCGAGGCTCCCCCCGTCCAGCAGGGTCTTCAGCCGCCGGTACTCGGTGTCGTAGCGGCGCATGAAACCGATCTGGGCCAGCCGGCGGCCGAGCCGGGCCTCCGCCTCCGCCACGCACAGCGCGCCTGCGGAGTCCGGCACCATGGGCTTCTCGCACAGCACCGGCAGCCCGCGGGCGAAGCAGCCGAGCAGCGCCTCCTCGTGGGCGGGACCGGGCGAGGCGATCAGCACGGCGCGCACACCGGGCGCGTCGAGCGCGGCCGACGGATCGGCGTGCACGCTCACACCGGTCATGCCCGCCACCGCTTCCCTCGCCCGCTCCAGGTCCGGGTCGGCCACGGCGGCGACCCTTGCGCCGCTGACCACCTGATCGAGTCGCCGTATGTGGTCGGCACCCATGTGGCCGGCACCCAGTACCGCCACGCCCAGCAGGTCACCCATGTGTGTGCTCCCTCCCACCGACGATCACGCCGTAGCGTACGCCGACGGAAGGGCCGCCCCTGAGCGGCTCGGCGGTGGCCGCACGGGGGTGTCAGTACCGCAGCACGCCCGCGATGCCCTGCGCGTCCTCCAGGGTGCCGTCGGGAACGAACCGCACGTCGGCGCCGGTCTCCAGGCACTGTTCGACGAGTTCGTCCACGATGTCGTCGCGGGCGTCCGGGTCGCCGGGCTCGGCCGGCATCAGATGGACGCCGAGGTCGCGGACGGTCGCGCGGTAGTTCTCCTCCACCGCCAGCAACCGGACCCGGCCCTCACGGGCGGTCTGCCACAGCTCGTCCAGCCCGGCCGCGAAGGCGCGGTGGCCGCGGGCGGAGGTGAGTTCGCGGACCACGGACGTGGTGCCCTTGGCCGTCTCCGCCTCCAGGACCGGCACGATGGCCTGCCGCACGACCTCGGGAGCGGCGTGCGCGAGGCCGCCCTTGCGCACCTGCACGGCGGTCCGGGCCACACCGCCGACCTCCTCCAGCAGGGCGAGCGCCTCCTGGTCCCCGGTGACGTACACCGGACGGGGCTCCTCGCGCAGGACCGCGGCCATCGCGGTGTCCGCCTCCCGCAGGAACCGCCGGGTGCCCTCGTCGCTGAACGTGCTCGGCACCTCGCCGACCCGCATCTGCCGTTCGGCGTCGAAGTTCTTCCTGTCGTGGAACAGCGGGAAGCCCCCGGCGTGGTCTTCGACGACCCGGTCCGGACCGCCGCTCCACAGCGTCGCGCGGTCGGCCGAGACCGACAGCACCCAGAAGGGCCGCTCGGCGGCCTGCGCCGCGACCAGGTTGCGGGTGAGGAAGGTGTCCGAGAGCACGACCCGCTCCGGCACCCTGCGCCCCAGCGACCAGACCTGGTGCTCGCCCGGGGCGGCGAAGATCACCAGGCCGTCCTCGGAGTGCGTCAGGTCCACCTCCGCCACCGCGAGGTCCAGTTGCGCCACGACCTCGGCGCGCCGGTCACGGGTGACGGCCGGATCGGACTCCAGGCGTTTGCGGGCCTCGGCCACGACGTTGCGCAGCCGGACCGGATCCTGGCCGTTCTCGGGTCCCCGGCGGTGCGTCGGCGTCAGCACGGACACCGCCGGATAGGGGCGCGGGCGCCGCAGTTCGGCGAGGGTGGCGGGACTCAGTGCGTGCTCCATGACAGAACGATAGGGCGAATCCGGCATTACGGCATTCGGGGTAAACCGGGCCGGAGCGAGGACGCGTCCGGGGGCCGGTGCCCGGTGACGCGGTGCCGCCGCGCCGGATACCGTACCGGTCAGTAACCGGACGGTACCGTGCCCCAGGAGGCCCCCATGCCGCAGCTCGAAGTCGCCGGAGCGGCCCTGACGTACGACGACGAGGGGCCTCGCGACGGGGCGCGGACGCCGTTGGTGTTCGTGCACGGCTGGACGGCCGACCGGCACCGCTGGGACCACCAGCTGACGCACTTCCGCGACGGACGGCGGGTGATCCGCCTCGACCTGCGCGGCCACGGGGAGAGCACCGGCGCCGGGGTCCCCACGATCGCCGCGCTCGCCGAGGACGTCCTCGCGCTGCTGGACCACCTCGAAGTCGAGCGGTTCGTGCTGATCGGCCACTCGATGGGCGGGATGATCGCGCAGACCATCGCCCTCACGCACCCCGCCCGGGTCGAACGCATGGTGCTGGTCAACTCCATCGGGCGGATGACGTACAGCCGCGGCCGGGGCCTGCTGATGGCGGCCTCCACGCTGGTGCCCTTCAAGCTGTTCGTCGCCGCCAACATCCGGCGGGCCTTCGCGCCCGGATATCCGCGGGAGGAGGTCCGGGCGCGCATCCGCGCCTCGGCGGGCACCCCGCGCGAGGTCGTCATGACGCTGTACGGCGCGATGCGCGCCTTCGACCTCCTCGACCGGGCCGGTGAGATCGGCACGCCCACCCTGATGGTGCACGGCTACCACGACGTCCAGCTGCCGGTGCGGCAGATGCTCCGGCTGGCCAAGGCCTACCCGGACGCGGTCGTGCGCGTTCTGGACGCGGGTCACGAGCTGCCCGTGGAGAAGCCGGCCGAGCTGACCACCGTGCTGGACCGGTTCCTGGCCGGGACGCCCTGACCGGGCGGTTGGGGAAGTTTTTACCGCTGGCCGGTTCCCGACCCCACAGGCCAGGCGGCACGGGCCTCACCGGATCTCGCGCGGGCAAAACCCGGCCGAATCCATGGGGGCGCGGGTGCCGCGGGTGTTACGGCCGCGTTGACCGCGGCCCCCTACAGGCGGAGGCTCGTCATATAGGTGCTCGATACAACTGGTTTGCCCTCGGGGCCTCCCCTCCGGCGAAAGCGCAGGTGGGTGCGGGGCCGTCGGCGAGCCGGAGGCAGGAGGTAGCGCATGTGCGGCATCACCGGATGGGTCTCCTTCGACCGTGACCTGACCACCGAGGCCACCACATTGCATGCGATGACCGAGACGATGGCCTGCCGCGGCCCGGACGACCGCGGCAGCTGGACCGAGGGGCCCGCCGCCCTCGGACACCGCCGGCTCGCCATCATCGACCTCCCCGGCGGACGCCAGCCGATGTCCCTCGCCACCCCCGAGGGAAACGTCGCCCTGGTCTACTCCGGGGAGGCGTACAACTTCACCGAACTGCGCCGGGAACTCGCGGACCGCGGCCACCGGTTCACCACCGACTCCGACACCGAGGTCGTCCTGCACGGCTACCTCGAATGGGGCGACGCGGTCGCCGAACGCCTCAACGGCATGTACGCGTTCGCCGTGTGGGACGGCCGTCACGGCAAGCTCGTGATGATACGGGACCGCATGGGCATCAAGCCGTTCTACTACTACCCGACCCCCGACGGCGTCCTGTTCGGCTCCGAGCCCAAGGCGATCCTGGCCAACCCGCTGGCGCGCCCCCGCGTCGCGCTGGACGGTCTGCGCGAGCTGTTCGTCATGGTCAAGACCCCCGGGCACGCGATCTGGGACGGTATGCGCGAGGTCGAGCCCGGCACGGTGGTCACGGTCGACCGCTCCGGCCTCTCCACCCGCGTCTACTGGCGTCTGGAGACCCGCCCGCACACCGACGACCGCGACACCACCATCGCCACCGTGCGCTCGCTCCTCGACGACATCGTGCGCCGCCAGTTGGTCGCCGACGTACCGCGCTGCACCCTGCTCTCCGGCGGCCTCGACTCCTCGGTGATGACCGCGCTGGCCGCCCGTCGGCTGGCCGAGCACGGCGAGACGGTACGCAGCTTCTCCGTCGACTTCGTCGGCCAGGCCGACAACTTCGTCGCCGACGAACTGCGTGGCACCCCCGACACCCCCTTCGTGCACGACGTGGCCCGGCTGGCGAACACCGACCACCAGGACATCGTGCTCGACGCCCAGGCCCTCGCCGACCCCGCGGTACGCGACCTGGTGATCCGCGCCCGCGACCTGCCCGCCGGCTTCGGCGACATGGACACCTCGCTCCTGCTGTTGTTCCGCGCCGTCCGCGGCAAGTCCACGGTCGCCCTGTCCGGCGAGTCGGCCGACGAGGTCTTCGGCGGCTACCTGCAGTTCTTCGACGAGGAGGCGCGCCGCGCCGACACCTTCCCCTGGCTGGTGCGCTTCGGCCGCCACTTCGGCGACGACACCGAGGTCCTGCGCACCGACCTCACCAAGGCCCTCGACCTGGAGGGGTATGTCGCCGACGGCTACCGCACCGCCGTCGCCGGCATCGACCGGCTCGCCGGCGAGAGCGACTTCGAGTACCGCATGCGCCGGATCAGCCATCTGCACCTCACCCGCTTCGTCCGCGCCCTGCTCGACCGCAAGGACCGGATGAGCATGGCCGTCGGCCTGGAGGTCCGGGTGCCGTTCTGCGACCACCGGCTGGTCGAGTACGTCTACAACGCCCCCTGGGCGCTGAAGTCCTTCGACGGACGGGAGAAGAGCCTGCTGCGGGAGGCCGCCGCCGACGTCCTGCCGCGCTCGGTGTACGACCGGGTCAAGAGCCCCTACCCGTCCACCCAGGACCCGCGCTACGGGCGCGCCCTGCAGGAGCAGGCCAAGGACCTGCTCTCGCGCCCCTCCCACCGCGTCTTCGACCTGGTCGACCGGGACCGGCTCCGGACGGCCGCCGAACGGGACGCACCGGTCGTCACCTCGGTGGCCCGACGCGGTCTGGAACGCGCCCTGGACCTCGCCCGGTGGCTGGACCTCTACACGCCGGAACTGACGCTCAGCTGAGGCCGATCCCGCGGTCCGCGGCCGCCGCCGTACGCTGCCACCACGTCGTCACCGGCTCCCACACCGGGATCTTCCTCCCGGTGCCGAGCCGGGCGGCGGTGAAGGAGCGGCCCCAGTGCGCCGCCGACGCGGCCACGGTGAGCGAGTCGGTCCGGCGGGCCTCGGGATCCGCCGGGTCGCCGATGGTCCGCACGGCCGCGTAGGCCGTGCCGCCCGCCGCGAGCCGGTAACCGCCGGTGCCGCCCGCCGGTACCGGCAGCGCGGCCCCGTCCAGATCCCCGAAGGTCACCGTCGGAACCCGGTCGACCAGGCAGACGCGGACGCCGCGGTTGGTGACGCTCATCCGCACCACGGTCGGGTGGGCGGGCACCGCCCCGGCCCGGACGGTCAGCACCCGCTCCGCACAGCGCGCGGGCCCGGCAAGGCCCGCCGCGGCCTGGCTCTCCGGCGCGGCCAGCAGCAGCGCCACGGCGGCGGCCGAGGCGGCGGGTACGACGGCGGTACGGATACGCATATCGATTCCCCTGTCGGCGGTTCACACGGGACACGGCGGCTCGGCCGGTCTGCCCGGTGAGACGGTCGGGACGAACGGAAGGTTGTCCCGGTCGGCGTCCCGTCACCCGTTCAGCCGGATGACGGGACGCCGCTCCAGCCCCGGCCGTCCGCCGGGCAGGAGCTGCCGTTCGCCGGCAGGGAGCCGTAGAGCAGGAAGTCGTCGACCTTGCGGTGCACACACGTGGAGGAGGAGTAGCCGGTGTGACCGTCGCCCCTGTTGTCGAGGAGCACGGCCGACGGGCCGAGCCGCTCCGCCGTCTCCACGGCCCACCGGTACGGCGTCGCCGGATCGCCGCGCGTGCCCACGAGCAGCATCTTCGACGACGGGACGTCCTTGACCCGGTCGCGGATGAAGTCCGTGCCCCGGGGGCGGCCGTAGCACATCAGCAGCTGGGTGAGCCGGTAGCGGCCGAAGACGGGGGAGGCCTTCTCGTACGCGGGCCGCAGCTCCTTGAGGTCCTCGGTGATCCGGGCGGCGCCGGGCCGGTCCGGGTCGTCGGCGCAGTTGATCGCCATCAACGCGGCCGGCAGGTTGTCCGCCGGGACCTCGTCGGCGTCGACCAGGCCGCCGTTGCCCGGCTGCCGGTCGCGGGGCAGGACGGCGCCGCCGGCGGAGAAGTTGAGCACGCCCCGGACGTCGCCGTCCTCGATCAGGGAGGCCAGCGCGCGCTCCAGCGAGGGCCACATCTCCTTGCTGTACAGGGCCTGCCCGATGGCGCCCACCAGATCCTGGCCGGAGAACGAGCCGCCGAAGTCCGTCTGCAGCGCCTTCTCGTCCAGGGAACGCACGACCCGGACGACCTCGGCCCCGGCCGCGCGCCGGTCCTTGCCGAACGGACACGCCACGTCCGTCACGCACCAGTCCAGGAAGTCGTCCAGCGCGGTCTGCTGCCCCTCGGCGCCGGCGAGCCCCTGCTCGGACAGCGGCTCGGTCAGCGTGTCCACGCCGTCCAGCGCGATCCGGCCCACCTTGTCCGGGAACTGCGCCGCGTACACCGCCCCGAGCCGTGTGCCGTAGGAGAAACCGAGGTAGTTCAGCTTGTCGTCGCCGAGGGCCGCGCGGATCACGTCCAGGTCCCGTGAGGCGTTCACGGTGCCTATGTGGGGAAGTACGGGACCGGAGCGCCGGGCACACCGGTCGGCGGTCTGCCGCAACCGCTTCAGCAGCGGCTGCGGATGACTCAGATCGGCGTTCTCGTTCGTCACGGCCGAGGCGTCGTCGCCGGCGTCGGCACAGCTGACGGGGGAGGAGCGGCCGACCCCGCGCGGATCGAAGGTGACCACGTCGTAGCCATTGGTCAGCTCCATGAACTGGCGCCCGTCCGAGACCAGTTCATCCACCCCCGCGCCGCCCGGGCCACCGAAGTTCAGCAGCACCGAGCCACGCGACGGGCCGGTGGCGCGGTAGCGGGCCAGGGCCACGTCCAGCGTGCCCGCGCGCGGGCGGGCGTAGTCCAGCGGCACGGTGACCTTGGCGCACTGAAGGTCCTTCGGCATGTCCGGACCCTCGCAGGCGGCCCACGCCACCTTCTGCCGGTAGAAGCGCGACAGATCGGGCTGCGAGGTGTCGGCGGCGGCCGCGGGCAGCCCGGCGCCGAGCAGCGCCAGGGCGAGGGCTCCGGCACCCGTGCAACGCCGCACGGCGGGCCGCGGGGACAGCATGGCCAGCATCGTTAGCCTCCCGGGACGCCCGCCAAGGACCGGGGGGACGGCGCCCTCGGACCACCATAAGCGGGCCCCGCACAACCCGCCTCCGGGCGGAACGAGGGGCCCCGGCGCCGTACCTTCCGCATCCGTCCGGCACCCCCTTGACGATCATTGGCGGCTTTACATGAGGTTCGATAAACCTGCCACTCGATGGGGTGAAAGACCGATAAGCCATAACTCGGATGGTTCGCCCGCGTTTTAAGAGGCGCGGGCGAATGCCCGCCACGATGTCTGGAAGGCAGGAACCTATGAGACGGGCTACCCGAAACGGTGTGATCGCCGTCGCCGCCGCGTCCGGCGCGATGGCCGTGGCACTGCCGGTGTCCGCCGCCTTCGCGGCGGACGGTGCCACGACGGACGGCACGGCTGCCGGCTCGCCCGGACTGATCTCCGGCAACGGCATCCAGCTCCCGGTCCACGTGCCGGTGAACGTGTGCGGCAACACCGTGAACGTCGTGGGGCTGCTCAATCCGGCCGCGGGCAACACCTGCGCCAACACCGGCACGGCGCACGCCGGCGGCACCGGCGGGCACGGCTCCGACGCGTCCGGCGGGGCAGCGGCCCGGGGCGGAGCCACCGGCTCCCCTGGCGTGCTCTCCGGCAACGGCATCCAGTTGCCGGTCCACCTGCCGGTGAACATCAGCGGCAACAGCGTCAACGTGGTCGGCCTGGGCAACCCGGCCGAGGGCAACCACTCGGTCAACGGCCCCACCACGCCGCCCCGTACCCCGCGCACCCCGGCCGTCAAGCCCCCGGCCCCGGCCAAGTCCCGCCCGGCGCACCGCAGTCCGGCCGCGCGGCCGGCGGTGGCGTCACTGGCCCACACCGGTACGGACCTGACCACCCCCGCCGTCGCGGGCAGCGCCGCGCTGCTGCTCACCGGCACGGTCCTGTACCGCCGGTTCGCCCCGGGCCGCACCCGCTGAGCGGCCTCCTCGAGCCCCCACCGGTCGCCGGCCCGGTGGGGCCCGAGGCTGCCGTCCGCCGCCGCCCGGGGGCACCCCTCGCCACACCGGTCCCGCCGGACGACGCGTCCGCGCGAAACCACCGAGCCGCGTGACGCACGAGGGTCGCGGCATCGACAGTCGCCGGGAGACGCACGACGGCCGTCTGACGCACCACGGTCGTGGCATCCCGTCGGCCGAGTGATCCACAACGGCCGATCCCCCCATGGCGTGCGCCCCGTTGATCCGCGAGGATGCTGCGCGGCAGATCCGACCCCGACGCACAACGGAGCACACCGATGACCTCTGCGGCCCCCCAGGACCTCGTCGTCACGCAGGCCACCCTCGCCGACTGGCCGGTGATCAGCGGATGGGCGGCCGCGGAGGGCTGGAACCCCGGGTTGTCCGACGGGCCCGCGTTCTTCGCCCAGGACCCCGAGGGGTTCTTCCTCGGCCGGATCGACGGGGAGCCGGTGTCGGCCGTCTCCGTCGTCAACTACGGCTCCGACTACGCCTTCCTCGGCTGCTACCTCGTCCGCCCCGACCTGCGCGGTCACGGCCACGGCCTCACCACCTGGAAGACCGCCCTCGCCCACGCCGGCAACCGCACGGTCGGCCTCGACGGGGTCGTCGCCCAGCAGGACAACTACCGCCAGTCCGGCTTCGAACTCGCCTACCGCACGATCCGGTTCACCGGGACCGGCCCCGAGGGCGAGGTGGCGCCGGGCGTACGGCTCGCCCGCCCCGCCGACCTGGCCGCGATCGCCACCTACGACAATGCCTGCTGCCCCGCCGACCGGCCGCGCTTCCTCACCGCGTGGCTCGCGGGCCCCGGCCACCGCGTCTTCGTCCGCCACGACGGGGAGCGCCTCACCGGCTACGGCGTAATCCGCCCCGGCCTGGACCGCCCGCGCATCGGGCCCCTCTTCGCCGACACCGCCGAGGACGCCAGGGCACTGTTCACCGCCCTCGCCGCGGATGCCGCCGGCCGCGAGGTCGCCATCGACGTGCCCGAGCCGAACACGGCCGGCGTCGCGCTCGCCGAAGAGGCCGGATTCCGTCCCTCGTTCGAGACCGCCCGCATGTACACGGGTCCGGTGCGCGCGTACGCCCAAGAGCGGGTGTACGGGGTCACCACCCTCGAACTCGGCTGAATCGGGGGCGGGTTCGCCCCGCCCCGTCCGAACTGGTGGTGTACGGGCCCGACCGGCCGCGAGGTGGCGACGGCGCCGCGGACCACGGTGGGCGACGCGGGCATCGTCGCCGGTTCGCCCACCGGCGGTGTGACACCGGCCGCGCCGGGCGCCGGGGGCCGCCGAGGACCGGCCTGCCCGCGCTCTCGCGGCCGCTCGTGAGGGGGCCGCGGGGCACCGGTATCCCTTCCCGGCCACGCGGGCGCCGCCGCAGCCGGGGCGAACGGTCGCTCCGCGTCGTCATGATGCCCCGGCGAGCCCCGATCCGCCCCGGCCCCACCGGAGCGCCCACCCGTCCCGTCCCCGGCGGCACGCGCCGTGCCGGACCGGTAATCCTGTTGGTGCACGACAGGCGATCATGGTTCGGTGGTCGCATGGATCACACGGCGGTGCTCGCCCGCTACGACCGGGAGGTGCGCCGTGGCGCCCGCCCCGACGGCCCCGGCGCCCGGATCGAGCGGGCCGGCGCGGTGGTGCGCCAGGTGGCGGACGCGCAGGGCTGGAACGGGGTGCTCTGGTCGGGGCTGGACGCGGCCGACGCGGACCGGGTGATCGGCGAGCAGATCACCCGCTTCACCGGCCTCGGCCGCGACTTCGAGTGGAAGCTCTACGGCCATGACGGGCCGCCGGATCTGGGCGCCCGGCTCCTCGCTGCGGGGTTCCGGGCCGAGCCCGCGGAGACCCTGCTGATCGGCGAGGTGGACCGGCTCGCCCTCGACGCCGAACCACCGGCGGGCATCCGGCTGGTGACGGCCACCGATCCGGCCGGTGTCCACCTGGTCGTGGACGTGCACGAACGGGCCTTCGGCACCGACGGCACCCGGCTGCGGCACCGGCTGCTCGCGCGGCTGGCCGCCGACCCCGGCACGGTCGTCGCGGTGGTCGCGCTCGCCGGTGACGAACCCGTCACCGCGGCCCGGATGGAACTCCTACCCGGTACCGGGTTCGCCGGACTGTGGGGCGGCGGCACGGTCGAGGCCTGGCGGGGCCGGGGCGTCTACCGCGCCCTGGTCGCCCACCGTGCCCGGGTCGCCGCCGCCCACGGATACCGCTATCTCCAGGTCGACGCCTCGGCGATGAGCCGCCCGATCCTGGAGCGTCTCGGCTTCCACGCGCTGAGCACAACGACTCCGTACCTGTACGGGAGTTGACCGCCACCGGCCGAGGCGAAGGCCGAACGCCGCCCGACCGCGGGGGAGTCGCCCTCCTCGGGGCCCGGGCGGGGTCAGCGGCGGCTCCGGGACCGGTCGAGCGCCGCGATACCCACCGCGGCCAGCCCGATCTGGATGAACCACTCGATCCAGTCCGGCCCCTTGGTGTCGGCGACCCCGAGACCGGCGGCGATCGCCGAGCCCAGCAGCGCCGCCACGATGCCGACGACAATCGTCCACAGCACGCCGATGTGCTGGCGCCCCGGCACGACCAGTCGGCCCAGCACGCCGATGACGAGCCCGATCACGAGGGCGCTGATGACGCCGGAAACCTCCATGGCCCCTCCCCTTCCAGGCATTCGGTGTTCTTGGCGTGAACGCCGTCTGGGGGGATGTGCCCGCCGCGGGCGTGGGGCAAGCCGCTCCGCTTATTGCCGGGACTTTCTGTTCACCCACCCTTCACGCCATGTAGCTTTCAACCACTTGACGCGTGTAGAACCCTCAAGCCGGTTCTACGCGCGCAGACTTGGCGCCCGCACCACCCTCTCCCCACTCTCATGGAGGTTCGCCGGATGCCTGGATCCAGGAGATCCCCTCGCAGACTCACCACTGCCCTGGCCGGACTCGGGCTGTTCCTGACCGGAACCGTCCTGCAGGTCGGCGCCGGTACCCCCGCACACGCGGCGACCACGCATCGCGTCCTGTTCGACAACGCCCATGCCGAGACGGCCGGCAACGCCGACTGGATCATCTCCACCAGTCAGCCCGACCCGCTCGGCCAGAACCCCTCCCCGTCCGCCGAGACCGACTGGACCGGTGCCCTCTCCTCCTGGGGCGTCGCGCTGCAGAAGGCCGGCGGGTACAGCCTGAAGACGCTGCCCTCGGGCTCCTCCCTCGGCTACGGCGGCTCGTCCGCGACCGACCTGTCCCACTTCGACACGCTGGTGCTGCCGGAGCCGAACACGCTGTTCACGAGCGCCGAGAAGACGGCGATCATGAACTTCGTGAAGAACGGCGGCGGCCTGTTCATGATCTCCGACCACACCGGCGCCGACCGCAACAACGACGGCTACGACGCGGTCGAGATCTTCAACGACCTGATGACGAACAACAGCGTCGACTCCACCGACCCGTTCGGCTTCTCCATCGACGCGCTCGACATCGGCTCCGGCAACCCGGCCGCGATCAGCGACAGCGGCGACCCGGTGCTGCACGGCCCCTTCGGTACGGTCACCAAGAGCCTGATCGCCGACGGCACGACCGCCACCCTCAAGCCCGCCGACAACCCCGCCGTCAAGGGCCTGCTCTACCGCAGCGGTTACTCCGGCAACACCGGCGCCTTCTTCGCGACCAGCACCTTCGGCAGCGGCCGGGTCGCCTTCTGGGGTGACAGCTCGCCCATCGACGACGGCACCGGCCAGTCCGGCAACACCCTCTACGACGGCTGGCACGACTCCAGCGCCACCAACGCGCCCCTCGCCCTGAACGCCACCGCCTGGCTGGCCGGTTCGGGCAGCACCGGTGGCGGGGGAGGCGGCGGCACCGGCGGCTGCACCGCCGCCCAGCTCCTCGGCAACAACGGCTTCGAGTCCGGCGCCACCACCTGGACCGCCTCCAGCGGAGTCATCACCAGCGACAGCGGCGAAGCCGCCCGCACCGGCTCCTACAAGGCCTGGCTGGACGGCTACGGCTCGGCCCGCACCGACACCCTCGCGCAGCAGGTCACCATTCCCGCCGGCTGCACCAAGGCCACCCTGAGCTTCTACCTGCACGTCGACACCGCCGAGACGACCACCTCGACGGCCTACGACACCCTCAAGGCGCAGGTGGTGAACAGCGGTGGCACCGTGCTGTCGACGCTCGCCACCTACTCGAACCTGAACGCGGCGAGCGGATACACCCAGCGCAGCTTCGACCTCACGAGCTACGCGGGCCAGACGGTCACGGTCAAGTTCACCGGCACCGAGGGTTCCACCCTCCAGACCTCGTTCGTCATCGACGACACCTCGCTCGACGTCGGCTGAGGCCGAAGAGGGGCGGGCCCGCCGGCCCGCCCCGTCCGGTCACCCCGCCGGAACCGTCCGTTCCGGCGTGTTCCATCCGGAGACCCGCACGCCCGGTGCCGAGCCGTGCAGATCGGCCGTGCGGTAGGTGGCGGTGAGCGTCGCCGACTCGCCCGGCCACAGACTCACCTCGTTGTCCGACCAGCGCACCGGCAGCACCGGCCTGCCCTGCGCGTCCACCAGATGGACGTCCGTCAGCAGTGCGGGCGTGCTTCCGTCCGACGCGTGGCGCACGGTCACCGTCGTGGTCGACGTGTCACCGGACGACGTGGTCGTCGCCGTCGCCGACACCTGCACCCGAGCCATCGAGGCCAGCCCCGAGAGATCGGCGGAGTGTGTCGTCGGTGTGTAGTACCAGGTGGTGCCGTTCCAGTCGAGGGTGTCGGGCTCGGTGGACAGCCAGTACACGTTCCGGCTCACCTCCGTGCCGTCCGCGTCCGTCAGCACCAGGCGCAGCAGATGCGTCCGCGCGAGCCCGCTCACGGAGGACGGCAGGGTGAGCGGTGCCGTGTGCGCCCCGTCCCCGTTCACCGCCACGCCGTTCACGGTCCGGTCGTAGCGCGGCGTGCCGTCGGGGTCGAACAGCGTGGCCCGCACCGTGAGGTCCCTCTCCGGCGCGGTGCGGTTGTTCACCACCACGACGGAGCGGTTGTCGTAGGAGTACTGCACATGCAGCGGCTCGTTGGCCTTCTTCGCGCCGAAGTAGCTGCCGTTCTGGTCGAGATAGCGGTCCGTCAGCTGCCAGTGCAGGGAGGTCCAGCCGCTGTTGAACATCCAGTGGATCACACCGGTGGCCGGTCGGTCCGGATCCGTCGCGCCCCGCCCGTACGCCTCGAACTGGGCGCGGACGTTCTCGTACTGGGCCAGCTGGGCCTTGCGCACATAGTCGGCGAGGCCGGTGGGGCGGCCGTAGCGGGCGGCCAGGGCGTCGTCGTAGATCTTGAGGGTGCCGAAGACGGAGGACGGCGAGCGGTGGTACTGCCGGGCGCCGGGGTCCTTCCAGAGGGTGTCCAGTTCGGCGGGTGTCATCATCCGGCGCAGCGTGTCGAGGGTGGGGATGCTCGGCCCCGCGCTGGTCTCGGAGTTGAAGCCGGTCGCCCCGCCCTCGCGCTTGGCGTACCAGTAACCGGGCGGCACCCAGTCGTAGGGGCCGGTCATCTTCATGCCCGAACGGCCCAGCCGCGGTGAGGAGTTCTCGGAGGCCGCCGGCACGACGGGGGCGGTCCAGTCGGCGGCCCCCAGGGCGTCCAGATAGTCCTTCTCGATGGCCGCGTTCGGGGCGGCGTCGCTGCCGATCAGGAAGGAGAGCACACTCGGGTGGCCGCGCAGCCGGGCGGCCTCCGCGGCCATGGACGCCTTAGCGACGACATGGTCGGCCTCGGTCCACTTCTGTCCGGAGCCGCTGGGGTTGACCTCGCCCTCCCACTTGTCGCAGCACTCCCAGCCGGGCAGGGTGAGCACGCCGTAGCGGTCGGCCAGGTCGAAGAACTCGTCGGGTTCCAGGTGGCCTTCCAGACGGATGGTGTTCAGACCCAGGTCGACGGCGTATCTCAGGCGGTCCTCGGCGTAGCCGCGATCCCAGCGCAGGAACTCGTCCGGTGACCAGCCGCCGCCCTTGACCAGCAGCCTGCGGCCGTTGATCAGGTACTGGCGGGCGCCGTCGGAGTTCAGCGGTGCCTGGACGTCCCGGATGCCGAAGCGCTGGTGCGCGGTGTCCGAGGTGGCACCCGCGACGCCGGCGGTGAGGTCGAGGTCGTACAGCGGCTGGCCGCCCATGCCGGCGGGCCACCACACCTTCGGCGAGTCGAGGTGCAGTCCGGGCACGTCGGCGGGGGAGAAGGTGACGGTCTTCGTCTCGTGGGCGGCGAGCGGCACGGTCCTGGAGAAGGCCGTCCCGGCGACGCTGCCGGAGATCTCCGCCGTGACGGCCGCCCCGGAGTCGTTGCGGGCCCGCGCCTTCACCGTCAGGTCCGCGGTGGCGAGCGAGGGCACGGCGAGCCTGCCGGTCACGTGGGCGTCGCGCAGCGCCACCGGGCCGCTCCTGCGCACGAGGACGTCGCGGACGAGGCCCATGTTCCGGTCGGGCGGCGGCTGGAGCCAGTCCAGCCAGCCCATGGTGAGGTCCTTGTCCGGGTCGTTGGGCCGGACGCGGAAGGCGACCGTGTTCGTGCCGGACCGGACCAGCGAGGTGATGTCCAGTTCGTGGTGGGTGTAGGCACCGGTGACCTCCTGGGCCGAAGCGACCTGCCGGCCGTTGACGTAGACGTCGGCCGCCGAGACCACGCCGCTGAAGTCGAGGAAGGTGCGCCGCGCGGTGTCCTCGACGGTGAAGTCGGACCGGTACCACCAGGGAACCTGGAAGTCGGACCGCGCGATCTCCTTCAGGTTGGTGGAGTGGAACGGGTCGGCGTACACGCCGTCGTCGAGGAGGGCGCCGAGGACCGTGGAGTGCGGGCCCGCCGGATGCCAGCCGGCCATCGGATAGCCGGGGGAGGAGACCGCCGACGCCGGGTCGCCGACCTTCGCCGTGGACTGCACGCCGTAACCGGCCAGCGGGGTGCTCGATCCGGCGGTGGAGGGGACGCGCGTCACCGCGGGACGCCCGCGCGACGGGGCCGGGTGCCGGTCCCCGGCCCAGGCGGCGGAGGCCGGTGTGGAGAGCAGACCGAGGACGAGGGCGGTGGCGGTGTACCGGCGTGCGAGTGCGCGGCGAGGGAACACGGGGGTCTCCAGCCTCGTAAAGTTAGGAAACTTTACTAATCTGGCCCACGCTAGGACGCCGGCCGGACCGTGTCAACGAGCGTGGCCGTGGCGGGTGTCGGCCGCGTCAGGTTCCGGCCGTCCTGCGCTCGAACACCACGTCCCGCGCGGTGTCCAGCGCCGTCGCCACCGCCCCCAGCAGCACCGCGTCCTCGCCGAGCCGGCTCGGGGCGATTCGCGGGCGCAGCGGGGTGAGGTCACGCAGCCGCTCCCGGACCGGCTCCAGCAGCAGGTCCACGCTGTGGCCGACCCCGCCGCCGAGCACCACCAGATCCGGGTCGAGCACCGCGGTGGCCGCGGCGACGGTGTGCGCGATCCGCTCGCCCTCCAGTTCCACCGCGCGCAGGGCGGCCCGATCGCCCCGCCGGGCCGCGTCGAACACGGCCTTCGCCGACAACTGCCCGCTCATACCGAACCGCCGCGCGGCCTCGACCACCGCCACCCCGGACACCGCGTCCTCCAGCCGCTCCGGTTTGTGGCCGCCGGGCCAGGGCAGGAAGCCGATCTCCCCGGCCAGCCCGTGCGCGCCCGTGAACAGCCGCCCCTCGCTGACCACCCCCATGCCCAGGCCGGTACCTATGAGGAGGTACGCGAAGAGCCGGCTGCCCGCGCCGACGCCGTAGGTGTACTCGCCGAGCGCCGCGAGGTTGGCGTCGTTGTGCACCTCCAGCGGCACCCCCAGCTCATCGCCCAGCCGGTCGACGATCCCCGCACGCCCCCAGCCGGGCAGGTGCATCGCGTACCGCACCCGCCGCTGCCGCGCGTCGTACACGCCGGGCGTGCCCACCACCCCGTGCACCACGTCCGCCGGGTCCACCCCCGAGTGGGCGATCACCTGGCGGGCGGTGTCCACCACGAGGCCGGCCAGCGCGGCGGAGGCGCGGGCCCGATTGCGCACGTCGGTCCGGGCGACGACCGTGCCGTCCAGGTCGACCACCGCGACCCGCAGCCAGCCCCGGCCGATGTCCACCCCGAGCACGTGCCCGGCCGCCGGGTCGGGGGCGTAGAGCACGGCGGTGCGCCCGCGCTCGGGGGCGTGCGTGCCGACCTCGTGGACCAGTCCGGCCGCCGCCAGCGAGGCCAGTGCGCTGGACACCGTCGGTTTCGACAGGCCGGTCTCGCGGGCCAGTTGCGCGCGCGAGGCGGCACCGAGGCCGCGCAGCCGGTCCAGGAGCAGGCGCTCGTTGGTACTGCGCAGCCGTCGGCGGTTCCAGGGCTGTCCCTGCTGCTCGATGACGTCTCCGGCGGGCATCGCACCATTCTCGTGCATTCCTGACGCGTACTTGACGCCTCTAGTAAGGCTCTTTAACTTTATCCGCCAGTCGTCCCGCCGGGTGCCGTCCGGCGCCCGCCGCGTCAGGAGTGCGCATGTCCGGTAGCCCGCCGCCCCCGGGTGGCTTCGTCCGTCGCGTCGGCCTGTTCCAGGCGACGGCCATCAACATGAGCCAGATGTGCGGCATCGGCCCGTTCGTGACCATCCCGCTGATGGTCGCGGCGTTCGGTGGCCCGCAGGCGGTCGTCGGGTTCGTCGCGGGCGCGGTCCTGGCGCTCTGCGACGGGCTGGTCTGGGCCGAGCTCGGCGCCTCGATGCCCGGCAGCGGCGGCAGCTACGTCTATCTGCGCCAGGCCTTCCGCTATCGCACCGGCCGCCTCATGCCGTTCCTGTTCGTGTGGACGGCGATGCTGTTCATCCCCCTGATCATGTCCACGGGCGTGGTCGGATTCGTCCAGTACCTGGGCTATCTCGCCCCGGACCTGGGCCGCACCTCCGGTGACCTGATCGGGCTCGGCGTGATCGCCCTGGTGGTGCTCCTGCTCTGGCGCGGCATCGAGCACATCGCCCGGATCACCGCCGTGATGTGGGTCGTGATGATCGCCTCGGTGCTCCTGGTGATCGTGGCCGCCGCCACGCACTTCAGCCCGCACCTGGCCTTCACCTATCCGGCGCACGCCTTCGACCTCACGAGCGAGCACTTCTGGCCGGGCTTCGCGGCCGGCCTGACCATCGGCATCTACGACTACCTCGGCTACAACACCACCGCCTACATGGGCGCCGAGATCAAGGCCCCCGGCCGCGTACTGCCCCGCTCGATCGTCTACTCCATCCTCGGCATCATGGCCATCTACCTGCTGCTCCAGATCGGCACCCTCGGGGTCGTGGACTGGCACCGGATGACCGACCCGCACGACATCGCCTCCACCTCGGTGGCCTCGGCGGTGCTGGAGGAGACCTGGGGCGGCGGCGCGGCCGACACGGTGACCGTACTCATCCTGATCACCGCGTTCGCCTCCGTCTTCGCCGGACTGCTGGGCGGGTCCCGGGTGCCCTACGACGCCGCCCGCGACCGGGTCTTCTTCCGCCCGTACGAGCGGCTGCACCCCCGGCACCGCTTCCCCACGCTGGGCCTCGCGACCATGGGCGTGATCACCGCCGTCGGCTTCCTGATCGGCCGCCACACGGACCTGGCGACGCTGATCCAGTTGCTCACCACGGTGATGGTCCTCGTCCAGGCCCTCGCCCAGATCGTCGCGCTGACCGTGCTGCGCAGACGCCGGCCGGAGATGAACCGCCCGTACCGGATGTGGCTCTACCCCCTGCCGAGCATCGTCGCCTTCGCCGGCTGGTGCGTGATCTACGGGTACGCCGACAGGAACTCCCCGGGCCGCCATCCCATCGAGTGGTCCCTCGCCTGGCTCGCCCTCGGCTGTGTGGCCTTCGCGGTCTGGGCGCGACGGGAGAGGGTGTGGCCGTTCGGCGCGCGGGAGACCGGCGAGGAGAGCGAGGAGTACGAGGCGCTGGAACTGACCTGAACATCTGCTGCCCGCTCCCGGGCTCCGGCCCCACCTCACGGACGCGCCGGCGGACCGGGATCGGAGCAGTCCGTTCCCCACCTGCACTTCCACGTCGTTCCTCGGCGGGTGGACGACGGGCATGGCGACGCGCGCCTCCCCCCGCGCCCCTGAACCGGCTGACCGGTGCTCGGCTCCTCGCGGCGTCGTCAGGAGCGCGCTAGCCGGGCCGCGAGATAGGGCGCGGTGGCGCTGCGGCGGGCCTTCGCCACCTTGGCCGGCGGGCCCGCCGCGACCACCCGGCCGCCCGCGTCGCCGCCGCCCGGCCCGAGGTCGACGACCCAGTCGGCGGTGGCGATGGTGTCCAGGTCGTGCTCGACGAGGACGACCGTGTTGCCGGCGTCGACGAGCCGGTGCAGCTGTCGCAGCAGCAGCGCGATGTCCGAGGGGTGCAGCCCCGCCGTCGGCTCGTCGAGCAGGTAGAGCGCGTGCCCGCGGCGGGCTCGCTGCAGTTCGGTGGCGAGTTTGATGCGCTGCGCCTCACCGCCGCTGAGTTCCGTCGCGGGCTGGCCCAGCCGCAGGTACCCCAGTCCCACCTCGCGCAACGTCTCCAGACTGCGGGAGGCGGCCGGGACGGCGGACAGGAACGTGGCGGCGGCGTCGACGGACAGCGCCAGCACTTCCGCGATGTTCCTGCCGCGGTAGGTGACCTCCAGCGTCTCGGCGTTGTACCGGGCGCCGTGGCAGGTCGGGCACGGCGCGTAGGTGCCGGGCAGGAACAGCAGTTCCACGGCGACGAACCCCTCGCCCTGGCAGGTCTCGCACCGCCCCTCGGGCACGTTGAAGGAGAACCGGCCGGCCGAGTAGCCGCGCGCCCTGGCCTCGTCCGTCGCCGCGTACAGCTTGCGCACGGCGTCGAACATCCCGGTGTACGTGGCCAGGTTGGACCGGGGGGTCCGGCCGATGGGCCGTTGGTCGACCAGGACCAGCCGGTCGAACGACTCGACCCCCGAGGCGTCCTGGACGTCGACCTCCAGCCGCGCCTCGTCGGGCTCCTCGGGTACGACTCCGAGGTGGCCGCGGACGACCTCGGCGAGCACCTGCGTCACCAGCGTCGACTTTCCGGAACCGGACACGCCCGTCACCGCCGTCAGCACGCACAGCGGTACGTCGACGGACACGTCGTGCAGATTGTGTCGGGAGACGCCGCGCAGACGCAGCCAGCCGTGCGGTGAGCGCGGGCGGTGATCGGGCGGCTGGGCGCGCCCGAACAGGTACCGGCTCGTGGCCGACTCCGCGACCCGCTCGAGCCCTGCGACCGGGCCGCTGTACAGCACGCGTCCGCCGCCCTCGCCCGCGCCGGGGCCGATGTCGACCACCCAGTCCGCCCGCCGTACGACGTCCATGTCGTGCTCGACGACGAACAGCGAGTTGCCCGCCGCCTTGAGGCGGTCCAGCACGTCCAGCAGCGGTTCCGCGTCGGCCGGGTGCAGGCCCGCGGAGGGTTCGTCGAGGACGTAGACCACGCCGAACAGCCCCGAGCGCAGCTGGGTGGCGATCCGCAGGCGCTGCGCCTCGCCGGGTGAGAGGGTCGTCGAGCGGCGCCCGAGGCTGAGATATCCGAGGCCCAGGTCGAGCAGTACGTCGATCCGCGCGACCAGATCGCCGCAGATGCGGACCGCGACCTCGGTCGTCTCCCCGGATCGGGCGGTCGACGTGGTGGCGTCGGCCTCGGACCGCCCCGCGACGGGCCGCAGCAGCGCCACCACCTCGGTGAGCGGCATCGCGTTGATCTCGGCGATCGAACGTCCGGCGAAGGTCACGGCGAGCGCCTCGGGCCGCAGTCCGCTGCCGTGACACTCGGGGCAGGGCACACTCCTGACGAACCGGAGCGCCCGTTCGCGCATCTTCTCGCTCTTGGAGTCGGCGAGGACGTGCATGACGTGTTTGCGGGCGCTCCAGAACTTGCCCTGGTAGCCGTAGTCGATGCGGTCCTCCTCCGGCTCGATGTACACGGAGGGCTGCTCGTCCGTGTACAGCAGCCAGTCCCGGTCCTTCTTCCTGAGCCGGCGCCACGGCCGGTCGATGTCGATCCCCAGGTTGCTCACGACGCTGCGCAGGTTGGCGCCCTGCCAGGCGCCCGGCCAGGCGGCGATCGCCCCCTCGCGGATGCTCAGCGAGGGGTCCGGGACGAGCAGGTCCTCGGCGACGTCGTGCACGACCCCCAGTCCGTGGCACTGCGGGCAGGCGCCGGCCGCGGTGTTGGGTGAGAACGACTCGGCGTCCAGCCGTGCGGCCCCGGGCGGATAGGTACCGGCGCGGGAGTACAGAATGCGCAGCAGATTGGAGAGCGTGGTGATGGTGCCGACGGTCGAGCGTGAGCTGGGCGACCCGCGTCGCTGCTGCAGGGCCACGGCCGGTGGCAGTCCGGTGATTTCCTGCACGTGCGGTGCGCCGACCTGTTGCAACAGCCGTCGGGCGTACGGTGCCACGGACTCGAAGTAGCGCCGCTGCGCCTCGGCGTAGAGCGTGCCGAACGCGAGCGAGGACTTGCCCGAGCCGGAGACGCCGGTGAAGGCGACCATCGCGTCCCGCGGAACGTCGACGTCGATGTTGCGCAGGTTGTTCTCGGTGGCGCCCCGGACATGCACGAAGGTGTCGCTCGCGTCCTTGTTCACCGTTCCTGATTACCCGATCGCGCCGGGAACCGCGCGACAGGCGCCGCCACCGGCAGCCGGAGAGACCCGGTACGAACGCGGGCCGGCATGGGGAAGGCCGGTCCGCCCGGGCGGACCGGCCCCTGTTTGTTCCGGTTGTTGTTCCTGCTTCTTCCCTTGTACTTCCATTCCTTCCTTTCCTCGGGGCCCCTCCTACGGCCTGGGAGTGCTCCTCATCGCCGTACCGGCGCACACGAGTCCGAGGACGAGCGCCAGCGCACCGATGATGATGTTGTTGATGATCACGCCCTTGTCCGGTCCACTGCCCACGATCCACGGTGCGATGATCATCCAGATGCCCAGGGCGCACATGGCCCAGCTCAGGCCGTACATCCGCTCGGGGGCTCGGGTGAATCCCAGTGCGAGCAGACCTATCGCTATGCCCATGATCAGGTTGTGGGTCATGAGCGAGGGCTGGCTCGCGGAGTAGTGCACGATCCACGGAGATGCCGCGCAGTACAGGCCGAGCAGGAAGACCGGCCCGTCCACGAGCGCCACATCACGACCTCCGAGCACGCGGTCGTAGCGATCGCGCATCTCGGGGACATCGGGGTGGGTCGACATGTCACCCCTGTGCGAGACGTTGGCCATGACTCGTCTCCTTCGACTGCGTGGGCCAGAGCGCTTTCGGTGCGGTACGGGAACAACACCGCATTCCTAGTTTGCTCTTATTTGTCCTTTATGTGTAGGGGGCTGCGGGTAGTTCGTCGGTCAGATTCCGGCGCAGCTGGCGCAGGCCGCGCCGCGCATGGCTCTTCACCGTGCCCAGCGGCCAGCCGGTGCGCTCCGCGATCTGGGTCTGGGTGAGGTCCTCGTAGTAGGTCAGGCGCAGCACGCGCTGTTGCGGCGCGGGCAGCCGGGCGAGTTCGCCGCGCACGAAGACGCGCTCCAAAACGGCGTCGGGGCGCCCGGCGGCCGAGTCGTCCGGTGGCAGGGCCGCGCCGGCGGCCGCGATCAGCTCGCCGCGGCGCGTCCGCGCGGAGAGCGCGTCGGCGACCTTGCGGCGGGTGATGCCGACGATCCACCCCGCCAGCGTCCCGCGCTCCGGCCGGTAACCGGCGCGTCCGCGCCAGACCCCGAGGAACACCTGCTGGGTGACGTCCTCGGCCTCCTTCGCATCGCCCAGCGTGCGCGCCGCCAGGGTGTGCACCAGGCCCGACCAGCGCCGGTAGGCCGCGACGAGACAGGCGTCGTCGCCGGCCACCAGGCCCCGCGCCAGTTCCTCGTCGCCGAGCGGCTCCCCGGCGGACGGCCACGCCGACGCCCGGGGGGACGTGGCGACGGGCGGGTCGGCGCAGGGCACGGCCGGCCCGCGGCCGACGGTGGTCGTGTACGGGCTCATGACGGCTCCTTCGCGTATGGCCGGCCGGGACGTGACGGGCATGGCACGTGCCCGTTTCACCACGGCGGACCGGGACCTCCCCGGGAGCGGATCCCGGGCGTGGTCATCGTGTGAGCTGTTCCACAGGCCCCACAACTTGCATCGTTTCTGCGTCGTATAGTTGCCGCATGGACGAGTCCACGGCCGCACGGAGCACCGCGAAGGCGGCCCGTCCTTCGCGGGCGGCCGAACCCAGGCTGACGACGGGCGCGCTGGCCCGCCGCCTCGGTGTCTCGCCCACCACGCTGCGGTCCTGGGACCGGCGTTACGGCATCGGCCCCGCCGCACGCACCGACGGCCGGCACCGGCGCTGGACACCCGAGGACGTCACGATGCTGGAGACGATGTGCCGGCTCACCGCGTCCGGAGTGCCGCCCGCCGAGGCCGCCCGGGCCGCGAAACAGCAGGCGGACCAGGCAGCCGTCCGGCCCCCGGAGGGCATCGCGCCCCCGCCCCGGCCGCTGCTCGTGCCTCGGCCCGTACCGGGCCCGTCCGCGGGGGAGGACGAGGGGCCCTGGGCGGCGGCGCCCGGCACATCGGCCTCCGCCGCCGCCCGTCAGGACGGCCGGGGCCTGGCCCGCGCGGCGGTCCGGCTCGACGCCGCCGCCGTCGGGGAACAGCTGGACACCGCCGTGATCCGCTACGGCGTCGTGACCGCCTGGCAGGAGGTCATGCTGCCGACCCTGCACGCCGTGGGCCGCAAGTGGGCGTCGTCGGAGGACCGGTACATCGAGGTGGAGCACCTGCTGTCCTGGCACGTGTCCACCACCCTGCGGCGCCACACGCGCGTGCCCGCGACACCGGCCGGGTCACCCGGGGCCGGGCCGGTGCTGCTGGCCTGCGTCCCCGACGAGCAGCACACCCTCGCGCTGGAGGCGCTCAACGCCGCGCTGAGCCACCGCGGTGTCCCGACGCGGATGTTCGGCGCCGCCGTTCCGGCGGAGGCGCTCGCGGCGGCGGTACGACGCCTGGGCCCGGCCGCCGTGGTGCTCTGGGCACAGGCGCGTTCCACCGCGAGCCTGCCGCTGGCCGAACAGATCGCCGCCCTGGAGTGGGGCGTCAAGGGAGCCCGCAGCCAGCCCCTGATGATGCTCGGCGGCCCCGGCTGGGCCGGCCGGCCCAGCCACGGCATGCGCCGCCCGACCGGCCTGTCCGAGGCGCTCGACACCCTGGCGGCGGCCTACGCCCCGACGCCCCCCGGCGAACCGCTCCGAGACGACGCGGCCGAGACCTGGGCCGGGCGCTGACGAGCCGGCGGTCCGCCGGCGTGCGCGACCGTCACCCCACGGCTCCGGCACCGGCCCCGCTCAGCCCCGGTCCCGGGCCCGTCTGAAGCGGGCCAGGCCCTCGGCGAGGTCGACGATCGGATCCGGATACCCCTCGACACCGGACCGGTCCGCACCCCGCAGCTTCCACGGCTCGTGGACCGCGGCACCCGCCACACCCTTCAACTCCGGTACCCAGCGCCGCACGTACGCGCCGTCGGGGTCGTGCCGTCTGCCCTGGGTGACGGGGTTCAGGACCCGGTTCGGACGGGTGTCCGTGCCGGTGCCCGCGACCCACTGCCAGTTCAGCTGGTTGTTGGCCAGGTCCCCGTCCACCAGCAGCTCCAGGAAGTGCCGCGCCCCGATGCGCCAGTCGACGTACAGCGTCTTGGTGAGGAAGCTGGCAGTGAGCAGGCGGGCCCGGTTGTGCATCCAGCCCTCGTGCAGCAGTTGGCGCATCGCCGCGTCGACCACCGGATAGCCGGTACGGCCCTCCCGCCACGCCTCGATGTCGGCGCCGGCCGTCCGCTCGGACCGCCAGCGGTCGTGCTTGGTGCGGTAGTCGGCGGTGCCCGCGGCGGGCCGCGCCGCCAGCACCTGGCGGTGGAAGTCACGCCAGGCGACCTGCCGTACGAACGCCTCCGCGCCTGGCCCGCCCGACCGGCGCGCGCGGTGCACGAGCTCCACGGGGGACAGCGTGCCGAAGTGCAGGTGCGGCGAGAGCCGGGAGGTCGCGTCCCCGGCGAGGTCGTCGTGCCGGTCCTCGTAGGCGGCCACGCCCGAACGCAGCCACGCGGTGGCCCGTCTCCTGCCCTCCGTCTCCCCGCCCGCGGCCAGCGCCGGCGACAGGTCCCGCAGCGAGGCCCGCGACGGCAGTTCCTCGGACCCGACCCCGGCCGGTACAACGACCGAACGGGGCGCGTCGAGGACGTCGCGCAGCCGCTGTCCCGTCCACTGGCGGAAGTACGGCGTGAACACCGCGAAGTGGTCGGAGGAGGCCGGGGTCACCAGCCCGGGGGGCACCGCCGTGGTCACCGACTCGTGGACGTGCAGCCGGCGTCCGTCGGCCTCCAGGGCGCGTCGCAGCCGCCGCTCCCGCAGCCGGGCGTAGGCGCTCACGTCGGCCGCCATGTGCACCTCGTCGGCCTCGGCCTCAGCCGCCACCTCGCACACCCGCGCCACGACGTCGCCGGAGCGCACCACCAGCCGCCCGCCGCGCCGGCGCAGCCCGGCGTCCAGGTCGTGCAGACAGTCGGCGAGGAACGCCAGCCGGTTGGGCGCCGCGAAGCCCGCATCCGCCACCCCGCTGTCGCGCACGAAGAGCGGGACCACCTCACGACGGCCGTCCAGCGCGGCCCGCAGGGGCGGGTGGTCGTGCAGGCGCAGGTCGGCGGTGAACAGGACGACCGAGACGTACATGGCGCGACTCCGGAGCGAGGGATACGGACGACGCTGAGCAGTTCCGGACCCGCGGGCCCAACGGATGCGGGGGGCGCGCGACCCCGGCCTCCCCGTGGGTCGGTGTCGGTCAGGACCGGGTGTGATCCACTCGACCACGGTCCCGCGACGCGCCCGTGCCGCCCCGTGCCGGTTCCCGCTTCCGCCCCTCGTCGGTCATCGGCCGCGCGCGTGGGTCTGGCGGGCCGCCGCCCGTGCGATGTTGCGGGCCATACCGCCGAACACGATGGCGTGGAAGGGGGAGACGCTCCACCAGTAGGCGTGGCCGAGCAGCCCGCGCGGGTGGAACAGGGCCCGCTGGCGGTACCGGCTGCGGCCGTCGCCGTCCGGCTCCGCCGACATCTCCAGCCAGGCCAGGCCCGGCAGCCGCATCTCCGCCCGCAGCCGCAGCAGACGTCCGGGCTCGATCTCCTCCACGCGCCAGAAGTCCAGCGAGTCGCCCGCCCGCAGCCGCTCGGCGTCGCGCCGGCCCCGGCGCAGGCCGACCCCGCCGACCAGCCGGTCCAGCCAGCCCCGCAGGCTCCAGGCGAGCGGGAAGGAGTACCAGCCGTTCTCGCCGCCCACGCCCTCGATGACCCGCCACAGATCGTGCACCGAGGAGTCCACCACCGCCTCGCGTCGGTCGGTGTACAGGCTGCCGCCGGCCCAGTCGGGGTCGGTGGGCAGCGGATCGCTGGGCGCGCCGGGCACCGCGGCGGACGACCAGCGCGTGATCACCCTCGCCTCGCGCACCCGGCGCAGCGCCAGCCGCACCGCCTGGTCGAAGCCGAGCGGATGCCCCGGCGGATCCGGCACATACCGCGCGATGTCGTGCTCACGGCACACCACCTCGTGGCGCAGTGACTCGGTCAACGGCCGCGCGATGGACGCGGGCACCGGCGTGACCAGCCCCACCCAGTGGCTGGACAGCCCCGGGGTCAGGACCGGCACGGGCAGGATGAGCCGCCGCGGCAGGCCCGCCACGCGCGCGTACCCGAGCATCATGTCCTGGTACGTCAGGACCTCCGGGCCGCCGATGTCGAAGGTGCGGTTGACGTCGTCGGGAAGGCTCGCGGCGGCGACGAGGAGGCGCAGGACGTCACGTACGGCGATGGGCTGGATGCGGGTGTGCACCCAACTGGGGGTGATCATCACCGGGAGGCGTTCGGTGAGGTAGCGCAGCATCTCGAAGGAGGCCGAGCCCGAGCCGATGATGACGGCGGCCCGCAGCACCGCGGTCGGCACCCCGGAATCCAGCAGGATGCGGCCCACCTCCGTCCGGGACCTGAGGTGCGGGGAGAGTTCGCCCTCGGGGACCCCGGCGGGCGTCAGCCCGCCGAGGTACACGATCCGCCGCACACCGGCGGCTTTCGCGCTCCGCGCGAAGACGCCGGCCGCGCGGCGGTCGGTCGCCTCGAAGTCCTTGCCGCTGCCCAGGGCGTGCACCAGGTAGTACGCCACGTCGACGCCCCGCATCGCCTCGGCCACGGAGTCCGCGTCGGTGACGTCGCCCCGCACCACCTCCGCCTCACCGGCCCACGGATGGTCGCGCAGTTTGCCGGGGGAGCGCGCGAGGCAGCGCACCCGGTGCCCGGCGGCCAGCAGCTCCGGCACCAGCCGGCCGCCGATGTAGCCCGTGGCGCCCGTCACCAGGCAGCGCAGTCCGTCCCTCGACCCGTCGTCGTCCATGGCTCCGCGTCCTCCGCGTCGGTGGTCTCCCGGAGATCACTTCCCGCTCGGCCGGGGCCGCGGATGCGTGTCCCCCGATGGGCTGATCCTGTGCGGGAAAGGGGTGACATGTGCGCGCGGAACCAGGGCAAGCGGGGAAATACAGGCTGTACGTTCCGTCCGACCGTCTTTCCGGAGGTGACCGCCGCCATGAGTGCGAAGGTGTTGGAGCGTTTTCCCGCAGGCTCACCGCGTGGATCCTGGCCGGCGGAGGAGTTCGCCGCCGCCCGGCGTGCGGAGGGAGAGCCCGCGACCGTGGTGATGGACCTCAGCTCGGACGCCTTCCTCGTCGTGGTCGAGGGCCACGACGACGAAGGCGTCTGACGTCACACACACCGGCTTGGTTCGGGGCCGTCCCGCCCCGGCGGCCGGCCGGTTCCGCCAGTCCCGTCCCGCGCGGCTCGTCCCCGCGCCCGTGCCCAGCCGGGCCCGCGCCCTGGCCCGGGAACCCTCGGGCGCCCGGACCGCCGGCGTGCGACCACATCCGCGCGGCGGTCACATCACGTCCCCGCCGACCGGGGGCCGGTGACGCCCCGGCTGCCGGGCCGCGAGCACACAACACCGCCCTCTCCGCGAACGCCAGCGCGTCCGGGCCACCAGTGCACACTTCGGACTTCGCCGAACAGCGGCTGCCGGACGGCGCCGGACACGCCGTGTGGACGTGTTCCCGGGTCGACACCTGGCGGGGGCCGGCCGCTCAGCGCGCCGAGGCCGCCGCCCACTCGGGACAATGTGCGGCGTGTACGCCATGCAGACGGTGTGCTCCCCTCGCAGGACGCGTGGGATTCCGCGATCCGGGGCCAGGGCCTCGACTGGAACACGGCACGGCCGCGCAGTCGCCGCCGGCCCCGAACACCGCTACGGGGGCGGTCAGTCCGTCCCGGGAGACGGTGAGCGGAGCCGACGGGGAGTCCGGGTGGGTCAGGCAGCGGACGCGGCAGCCGCGGACCCAGGACCACGGGGAGCCGCGTCAGCAGCGGCCGGGGCGGCCGGGCCCTGTCGGGCCACAGCCGTGACCGCCGCACCGCGCCGGGGCTACGCGCAGCACCGGTACTCGCAACGCCCGTGCCGCGTCGGAGCCGTCGGACCCGGCGCCGCGCGGAACCGGCACGCCCGGCGCGGCGTCGGGCAGCGCCAGGGAGTCCGGCCGTCGCGCGCGGAGTTCGGCGGTCCGCGATACGAGACCGGCCGGGATTTCCTTGACGGTTCTTCGGGGCTGCTGCCACGATCGGCGGCATGACGATGCGACTGGACCTCACGCGGCGACGCCATGTCGACCTCGCGCGCGTATCCAGCGCCTCCTGTCGCCTCGCGGGCTGACCGCCGCTTCCAGCCCCTTCGATCCGGGCGCCCCTTCACGTCCGCGTTCCCCGCTGCTTTCCGTGCCGGAATCCGGTGTGCCCGACATCGCCCCCAGTCACGGTGCGAGCGGTCCGCGTCCGATCCCACAGTGGGGGCCGTGACAGGACGGCCGGCCGAACCCCCTCTCGAGCACACCCGTACGGCACCGCGCCGCGCCGCCGCACGAACTCCGACCGGACCGACGCGTTCCCCGCGGGCGTTGTCCCGGTAGGGCGTCCGGCGCGCCACAGAAACGAGGTACCCATGGCCACCGTCCTGTCCGTCTCCGGCAGTCCCTCCGCGTCCTCGCGCACCGGTCGTCTGCTGCGCCACCTGGACGAGCGCCTCATCGCGCAGGGCCACCGGGTCGTCCCGCTCGACGTGCGCACCATCCCGGCGGAGGCCCTGCTCGGCGCGGACTTCCGGCATCCGGCCATCGTCGAGGCCACCGAACTCTTCGCCCGCGCCGACGGCGTCGTGGTCGCGACCCCCGTCTACAAGGCGTCGTACTCCGGTGTCCTGAAGGCGCTGCTGGACTTGCTCCCGCAGTACGCGCTGACCGGGAAGACCGTGCTGCCGCTCGCCACCGGTGGCTCCACCGCACATGTCCTCGCCATCGACTACGCGCTGCGGCCGGTGCTGAACTCCATGGGTGCCGGCCACATAGTCCAGGGCTGGTTCACCCTCGACAAGGACATCACCGTGCGGGAGGACGGTTCGCTCACCGTGGCGCCCGGCACCGCCGAGGCGCTGGAGCAGGTGGTGGACCAGTTCTCGGCCGCCCTCGACCGGACGCCGGCCCTGGCGGTCGCGAGTTGACCGGCCGCCGGCCTTGGCGGTCGCGAGTCGACCGGCCGTGACCGCCCACGTCGTCGACGGCGGCGCGCGGGCTCACGGTGAGCCGCCGTCACCGACGTGCCGAACGCATGCCCGGCCGCCCCGGCACGGCCCGCCCCGATCGGAGACCCGTATGTCCCTCACCTTCCACTGGTTCCTGCCCACCAACGGCGACAGCCGCCATGTCGTCGGCGGCGGCCACGGCACCCCGGCGACCGCCTCCGGCCGGGACCGGCCGCCGACGGTCGGCTATCTGAGCCAGATCGCCCGCGCCGCCGAGGACCTCGGCTTCGTCGGTGCGCTCACCCCGACCGGGGCCTGGTGCGAGGACGCGTGGCTGACCACCGCGATGGTCAGCCAGCACACCGAGCGGCTGAAGTTCCTCGTCGCCTTCCGGCCCGGCTTCGTCTCGCCGACGCTCGCCGCGCAGATGGCCTCCACCTTCCAGCGGCAGACCGGCGGACGGCTGCTGCTGAACGTCGTCACCGGCGGTGAGAGCCACGAGCAGCGGGCCTACGGGGACTTCCTGGACAAGGACGCACGCTACCGCCGTACCGGCGAATTCCTCCAGGTGGTTCGGGAGTTGTGGGCGGGCAAGAGCGTCGACCTGCACGGCGAACACCTCCGGGTGGCGGACGCGAGGCTGAGCCGGGTGCCCGACCCGGTGCCCGAGGTGTACTTCGGCGGCTCCTCGCCCGTGGCCGGGCAGATCGCGGCCCGGCACGCGGACGTGTACCTGACCTGGGGCGAACCACCCGCTCAGGTCGCGGAGAAGATCGCCTGGATCAGGGGCCTGGCCGCCGGGCACGGCCGCGCCCCGCGCTTCGGCATCCGGCTGCACGTCATCACCCGGGACACCTCCGAACAGGCCTGGGCGGAGGCGCACCGGTTGCTCGACGGCTTCGACCCGGAGACCGTACGGTCCGTGCAGACGGGCCTCGCCCGCAGCGAGTCCGAGGGCCAGCGGCGCATGCTCGCCCTGCACGGCGGCAGCCGGGACAGCCTGGAGATCCACCCCAACCTGTGGGCCGGTATCGGATTGGTGCGCGGCGGAGCGGGCACGGCGCTGGTCGGCAGCCACGAGGAGGTCGCCGAACGGATCAAGGAGTACCACGCCCTCGGCATCGACGAGTTCGTGCTCTCCGGGTATCCACATCTGGAGGAGGCCTACTGGTTCGGGGAGGGCGTACTGCCCCGCCTGGCGGCGCAGGGACTGTGGACGCACCCGGACGCGGAGACCGGCGTCCGCGCCGCGCAGGTCCCGTTCGTGGGCTGAGCGACCCGCCCCGCGGACTACGGCCCCCTGGACCGGGTCGTGAACACCCCGTCCACGGAGGCGACTCGGGGTCTGCTCGCGGCGCGGGCCGTGCACGGCAGCGAGGAGGTCGTGGTGGTGCCGCGCCGGCCACGGACCCGTATCCCGTGCCGGGTTGAACGGTTCCCCGCGCCGCCCGAGCAGGTGCGGCGCCCGGAGGCCATGGACCGGCGCGAGTCCGGTACGCCGCTCGCTCGCCATGATGGCCGTCGTACGGGCCGGTGGTACGGGCCGCCGCGGCCGCTGACGGGTGGCGCACCGGGGGCCGCCTCGGGCCCGGAGTCCCGCGCCCCGCCCGCCCGCGGGACATCGCCCGGCTACTCGCGTTCGCCACCGTGGCGGCCGTCGGCACCCACGCACTCGCCCAGCACACCCACGAGTCGCTCGACGGCCGTCCGCCGTCGACGGCGGGGTGTACCTACCGGGGCCTGCGCACGGCGAACCGGGGTGCCCCTACCGGGGCCTGCGCACGGCGAACTCGTTGCCGTCGGGGTCGAGCATCGACAACCGGCCGCCGTCGTCCTCGCCGATCTCGGACCGCGTCGCGCCGAGCGAGGTCAACCGGTCGACCTCCGCGGCCCAGTCGGCGCCCGCGGGGAGCGCCAGCTCGAAGTGCAGCCTGTTCGTGCCCGTCTTCGGCGCCACCGGGGGACCACCCCACGTGATCTTCGTACCACCGCTCGGCGCCTGGATCGCGGTCTCCTGGTCTTGGTCCCAGACCAGCGGCCACCGCAGGGCCTCGCTCCAGAAGTAGCCGACCTCCCGCGTGCCGTCGCAGGCCAGGGCTCCGATGAAGCCGGTGTCGGCGAGGAACTTGTTGCCGGCCTCGATGACGCAGAACTCGTTGCCGTCCGGGTCGGCGAGCACCACGTGCCCCTCGTGCGGGAGTTGGCCCACATCGATGTGCGTCGCGCCGAGCTCGAGCGCCCTGGCCACCGTCTGCCGCTGATCCTCCGGGGTGGTGCTCGTCAGGTCGAAGTGTGCCCGGTTCCTGCCGGCCTTCGGCTCCCGGCTCGGCAGGAACCGGATGCGGAACCCGGTGGTGTCAGGGGGGAGGATCGCGACGTCGTGGTCCGGATCGTCGGCCAACTCCCAGCCCAGCACCCCGGACCAGAACCGCGCCAGGCCCTCGGGCCGGGTCGCGTGGAAGCAGATCGCGAACAGTTGGCTCGTCATACCCCGTGCGTCTCCGATCCGCCGACGGTCGATACGGCGCCTCGCCCTCCCCGCGAGCGCAGTCTAGACGAGTGAGTCCGAAGCGATCAGTGGTCGAACGCGAGTGACTGGCTACGGGGCACGCGGGTTTGGCCCGCTGTACGCCGGCGCGATCGCGCTCAGTGTGGGAAGTGGTGCGGCAGCTCCGTGGTGAGCGCGGCCGCCGCCGGGGAGAGCCAGCGCCGGCGGTGGCGAGCCAGTTGGACGGTGACGTCGGGGAACCGCGGGCCGGACACCTGCGTCAGACGGCCCGCCGCGAGCGCCTCCGTGACATTGGCGCGGGCCAGCAGGCTGAGGCCGAGACCGGCCGCCACGCAGGACCTGGCGGCCTCCAGGCTGCCGAAGCGGGTGATCCGGGGCGGCGCGCCCTCGGCTGCGGCGAGCAGGCGCTCGATGAAGCGGTCGCTGTACGAGCAGCCCTGCTCGTGCAGGAAGTAGTCCTCACGGGCCAGCTCCGCCCAGTCGGCGGCTCGGCCGGCGGCGGGGTGCTCGGGCGAGCAGACGAGCACCAAGGGCTCGCGGGCCAGCGGCGTGCACTCGATGTCGCGGTACGCCGCCTCGTCTTCGAGCAGCAGCGCCAGGTCCAGTTCGCCGGTGCGGAGCGCGGCGACGGCGGACGCGGTGCCCATCGTGCGCAGATCCACCTCGACCCCCGGGTGGCTGCGCCTGAGCGCGGCGATGACTCCCGGCAGCCGCGCGGACACCAGCGTCTCCCCGGCCGAGAGCGTCACACGTCCGGTCGCCCGACCGTCCGCGCCACCGGCCGAGGCGGCGACCGCCCGCAGCCGGGACTCGGCCTCCAGCACCTCCTCGGCTCGCGCAAGCACCTCGCGTCCGGCGCCGGTGAGCACCACTCCGCGCGGCAGCCGGTCGAACAGGCGCAGGTCGAGTTCCCTCTCCAGCGCCTGCACCTGGGCGGTCACGGTGGACTGGACGAGATGCAGGCGCTCCGCGGCGGCGGTGAGGTTCTCGGTTCGGGCGACGGTGGCGAAGGTGCGCAGCAGCCGGGTGTCCATGCCGTCGACGATAACCTGCCATCGAGGAATGTGATGGGAAGGATCGCAAACCATCGTTTGTCCGGATGCCTGCTCGGTGCCACGGTAGGGGCATGAGCCCGCAGACACGCCCCGAGATCCTTCGTTACACCGCCTTCAGCACCGACGCCGTCGGCGGCAACCCGGCCGGCGTCGTGCTCGACGCGACCGCGCTGGACGCCGCCGCCATGCTCGCGACCGCCGCCGAGGTCGGCTACTCCGAGACCGCGTTCATCACCGCCGCGGACCAGGCGGCGCGCCGATTCCGGCTGCGCTACTTCAGCCCGCTGGCCGAGGTTGCGTTCTGCGGTCACGCCACCGTCGCCACCGCGGTCGCCCTGGCCGAGCGGATCGGCCCCGGCCCGCTCGTCTTCGACACCCCGGTGGGTGAGATCGCCCTGGACACCTCGACAACGCCCGCGGGCTCCGTGACGGCGACGCTCACCAGCGTCCCTACCCGCTCCCGGCCGGCGAGCGAAGCGGAGGTGCACGCCTCCCTCACGGCCCTGCGCTGGTCCTCGGAGGACCTCGACCCCGCCCTGCCGCCGCACGTCGCCTTCGGCGGAAACGAGCACCTGGTCCTGGCCGTCGCCACCCGCGAGCGTCTCGCGGCCCTCGACTACGACTTCGACGCTCTGGCCGACGTGATGCACCGGCACGGCTGGACCACGCTCCAGTTGGTCTGGCGTGAGACCCCGGAACTCTTCCACGCCCGCGACCCCTTCCCGATCGGCGGTGTCGTCGAGGATCCGGCCACCGGCGCCGCTGCGGCCGCCCTCGGCGGCTACCTGCGCGCCGTCGCCGCCCTTCCGCCCTCCGGCGCCTTCACCATCCGCCAGGGGGAGGATCTCGGCCGGCCCAGCCTGCTCCGGGTCGATGCCTCCACCGCGGACGGGCGCGTGCGGGTGAGCGGGCAGGCGGTGGCGATCGCGGGGGCGAGCGCGAGCACCGGCGGGGCCGGGGCCTGAGCGAACCGGTGGCGCCGCACGCGATGTCCGCGTGGCAGCCGCGAGAGCAGCGAGGGTCTCGACGCCCCCGCACGGAGGGGATTCTTCCGAAGTTTTTCCGCCCGGTCCGGGGCGCGGTGTCGATCCGGGGCCCGGCCGTTCGTGTAGGAGGTGACAGACAGCCCGATCCGGGCACGACGCCATGGAGGACGTCATGCAGCACTACCTGCTCAGTGTGGTCCAGCCGGCCGACGGCCGTCCGCCCGCCACCGAGGAGCTCGCCGAGATCATGCGCAACGTCGAGGCGTTCAACGACGAGCTGCGCGCGGCGGGGGCCTGGGTCTTCTCGGGCGGCCTGCACGGCCCGGAGACCGCGACCATGCTCCGCCCCGAGGGCGGTGACGTCCTCGTCACCGACGGCCCCTACGCCGAGGGCAAGGAGTACCTGGGCGGGGTGTGCCTGATCCGCGCCGCCGATCTGGACGAGGCCCTGGCATGGGGCCGCAAGGCCGCCCTCGCCACCACCCTGCCCATCGAGGTCCGCCCCTTCGCGGACCAGCACTGACGACGGACCAGTGGACGACGACCGGCCCGGGTACGGCGATGAGACCCGGCGGCGACGCCGACAACGGCACCCATGGCGAGAACGGCACCCACAGCCAGAACGGCACCCACGGCGAGCGCGGCACCCACGGCGAGCGCGGCACCGATGGCGAAAGCGGCACCGACCGTGAACGCGGCGCCATGACCCGGCCCCGCGACATCGAGACCGTCTTCCGTGCCGAGTACGGGCGCGCGGTCTCCGTCCTCGTACGCTTCCTCGGCGACATCGACCTCGCCGAGGAAGCGGTGCAGGACGCCTTCACCACGGCGCTGGACAGGTGGCCGCGGACCGGCCCGCCGCCGAGCCCGGCCGGCTGGATCATCACCACGGCCCGCAACCGGGCCGTCGACCGGCTGCGCCGTGAGTCCTCACGGCCGGCCCGGCACGCCGAGGCCGCCCGGCTGCAGGCGACCGACGCACCGCCCGAGGAGGGGCCCGTGCGCGACGACCGACTCCGGCTGATCTTCACCTGCTGCCACCCCGCGCTGGCCCCGCAGGCCCGCGTCGCCCTCACCCTGCGGCTGCTCGGCGGCCTGAGCACCACCCAGATCGCCCGCGCCTTCCTCGTGCCCGAGCCGACCCTCGCCCAGCGCCTGGTGCGTGCCAAGGCCAAGATCCGTGCCGCGGGCATCCCGTACCGGGTGCCGCGCGAGGCCGATCTGCCCGAGCGGCTGGACGCGGTCCTCGCCGTCGTCTACCTGATCTTCAACGAGGGCTACACCGGCGATGCCGGCCTCTGCGCGCAGGCGTTGCGCCTCGGGCGGCTGCTCGCCACGCTGATGCCCGACGAGCCGGAGGTCACCGGCCTCCTGGCGTTGATGCTGCTGATCGAGGCCCGGCGGCCGGCCCGGCGGGACACGGACGGCTCCCTGGTGCCACTGCCCGGTCAGGACCGGACCCGCTGGGAGGGGGCGCTGATCGCCGAGGGCCAGGAGCTGGTCCGCCGCTGTCTGCGCCGCAACCAGCCGGGCCCGTACCAGATCCAGGCGGCGATCAACGCGGTGCACAGCGACGCGTCCACCGCCGCCGCCACCGACTGGCGGCAGATCCTGTGCCTGTACGACCAGCTCATGACTGTCGCGCCGTCTCCTGTCGTCGCCCTGAACCGGGCCGTCGCGGTGGCCGAGGTCGAGGGGCCCGCTCGCGCCCTGGACCTGGTGGACGCGCTCGAACTGGGCCGCTACCACGTGCTGCACGCCGTCCGCGCGGATCTGCTGCGCCGGCTCGGCCGGCCCGCTGAGGCCGCCGACGAGTACGGCACCGCCGCCGAGCTGGCCGAGAGCGAGGCCGAACGCGCGTATCTGGAGCGCCGCCGACGCGAGACCTCCCCTCCGGAGACGTGACCCACCGAGGCCCCGCCGCCTCCGGGCACGTGACTCCGCTCACTGGCAGACCCGGAATCAACTTGAGGTCATGAAAGGTTGGTATATACATCTTACTGACCGAGACCCCAGGCCCGGGCCGATCCGGCCCGGGCCGCCACCAGCGAGGCACCCGTGACTCATTCCAGCACCGAGCAGCCCGCCGACGTCGTGGCCCGGCTGCGCGCCACCTTCGACACCGGGCGCACCAAGCCCGTCGAGTGGCGCACCGAGCAGCTGCGCCGGCTGCGCGCCATGCTCACGGAACGCGGCGCCGACCTCGCCGCCGCCCTCAACGCCGACCTCGGCAAGAGCCGGACCGAGGCCTACCGCACCGAAATCGACTTCACCGTCCGGGAGATCGACCACACGCTCGGCCACCTGGACGCATGGCTGCGCCCCGAGCCCGCGCCCGCCCCGGCGCACCTGGGTGCCGACGCGACGGCCTGGACGCAGTACGACCCGCTCGGTGTCGTCCTGATCATCGCGCCCTGGAACTACCCGGCCCAGCTTCTGCTCGCCCCCATGGTCGGCGCGCTCGCCTCGGGCAACGCGGTCCTCGCCAAGCCGAGCGAGCTGGCCCCGGCCACCTCGGCCGCGCTGGCCGAGCTCATCCCGGCCTATCTGGACACCGAGGCGGTCGCCGTCGTGGAGGGTGGGGTCCCGCAGACCACGGCCCTGCTGGCCGAGCGCTTCGACCACATCTTCTACACCGGCAACGGCACCGTCGGCCGCATCGTGCTGCGCGCCGCCGCCGAGCACCTCACCCCGGTCACCCTCGAACTGGGCGGCAAGTCACCGGCGTTCGTGGACCGCGGCGCCGATCTCGACGTCGTCGCCGACCGGCTCGCGCGCGGCAAGTTCCTCAACGCCGGCCAGACCTGTGTCGCCCCCGACTACGTCCTGGCCGACCCGGACACCGCCGCCGCCCTTGAAGGTGCGCTGGTCCGCGCCGTGGCGGCCCTGTTCGGCACCGACCCGGCCGCCTCGACGGAGTACGGGCGGATCGTCAACGAGCGGCACTTCGACCGGCTGTCCGGGCTGCTCGGCTCCGGCCGTGTCGTGGTCGGCGGCGGCAGCGACCGTACGGACAGGTACATCGCGCCCACCGTCCTCGCGGACGTCGCCCCCGACGCGCCTGTCATGCGGGAGGAGATCTTCGGCCCGATCCTGCCCATCGTCACCGTGGCAGGCCTCGACGAGGCGATCGGTTTCATCAACGACCGGGACAAACCGCTCGCGCTGTACGTCTTCACCGAGTCCGAGGAGACCCGTGCGCGCATCGCCGCCGAGACGTCCTCCGGCGGCCTGGGCTACGGCCTGCCGCTCGCCCATCTCACCGTCTCCGACCTGCCGTTCGGCGGTGTGGGGGAGAGCGGCATGGGCAACTACCACGGCCGCTACTCCATCGAGACGTTCAGCCACCGCAAGGCGGTGCTGTCCAAACCGCTGAGCTGATCTTCCGAAGCCCGACCCGTCCCGGACGCGCGTGATGGCCGGGACCGGGCCGGTCCACAGCCGGCCGCCGTGTGCCAGACTCCGCCGATGACAGCAGAAACGATCACAGCGGACGCCTCGGGCACCTTTCACCTCGGCGACCTGCCCGTCCGTCGCCTCGGGTTCGGTGCCATGCGGCTGACGGGCAGTGCCGCCTTCCACCACGGGACACCGAGTGACCGGGAGCGGTCACTGGCCGTCCTGCGCAAGGCCGTCGAACTCGGTGTGAACCACATCGACACGGCGGCCTTCTACTTCTCCTCGCTGCGCTCCGCAAACGAACTGATCAACAGCGCGCTGTCCCCGTACCCGGACGATCTGGTCGTCGTCACCAAGGTCGGCCCCTACCGCGACTACCAGGGCGGATGGGGTACGGCGGCGCGGCCCGACCAGCTGCGCGGGCACGTCGAGGAGAACCTGCGCCAGCTCGGGCGGGACCATCTCGACGTCGTCAACTTCCGCCGCCAGGGGCAGGATTCGATAGCGGAGCACTTCGGTTCCCTCGCCGAGCTGCGGGCGAAGGGCCTGATCCGGCACCTCGGCGTCTCCGGCGTCGAGCCCCGCCACCTCGCCGAGGCGCTGGAGATCGCGCCGGTGGTGTGCGTCCAGAACCGGTACGCGGTGGACCGGCCCGACCCGGTCGACGACGAGGTGCTGCGGCAGTGCGGTGAGCGCGGCATCGCCTTCGTCCCGTTCTACGCCGTCGCCGGGCGGGCCGGGGAGCGCGGCACGACGACCGCGCACGACGAGGAGGTGCTCTCCGTCGCCGACGCCCACGGTGTGAGCCCCGCGCAGGTCCGCATCGCCTGGACGCTGCACCAGGGCCCGCACGTCCTCGCCATCCCGGGCACCGGCAACCCCGACCACCTGGGCGAGAACGTCGCCGCGGGCGCGCTGCGGCTCACCAAGGAGGAGCTGACGCGGCTGGACGAGTCCCGCACCCGGGCGGTCTGACCTCGCCACCCCGCCGTACCGGGACTCTCGCGAGGACGCCACGGCGCCCCATCCGGCCGGAACGAGGAGTACGACGGGCGGGCCGGCTCCGCGCGCGGCGCACCCGTCCGGTCCGGGCCCCGCGCGAACGCGCCCGGGAACGCCTCCGGCCCGTCCCGGGCGTCCGAGGGTGAGAGGGGCACTGCCGCCGTCCCGGACGAATCCCCGGCGCCCGTGTCCCGCCGGTGGTGACGCGCGTAGAACAGCGACTGGCGTCCGTGACGTTTTACGTATAACCTCACCGGCTAACCACCCCGGATCGGAAGGTACCGATGCGACGCGTCGCCCTGGTCACCCTCGTCGTCGGCGACTACGACGAGGCCATTCGTTTCTACACCGAGGCCCTCGGGTTCCGGCTCGTCGAGGACGCCCCGCGTCCCGACGGATCGCGCTGGGTCGTCGTCGAGCCGGGCGGCGGCGCGAACGCCACCGGGCTGGTACTGGCCCGGGCCAAGGACGAGGACCAGCGCGGCCGGATCGGCGACCAGACCGGCGGACGCGTCGGGTTCTTCCTGCACACGGACGACTTCGCCCGCGACCACGCCCGGATGACCGCAGCCGGCGTGACCTTCCTGGAGGAGCCGCGCCACGAGGCGTACGGCACCGTCGCCGTCTTCCAGGACCTGTACGGCAACCGCTGGGACCTGCTCCAGCCCGCCGTCTGACGACCCCGCCCCACCATCCCGTGAACCATCGCCGAGGAAAGCCCCTGCCATGACCGCGCCCCGCATCGACACCGAGACCCTCCGCCGGCTCCCCAAGGCCGTCCTGCACGACCACCTCGACGGCGGCCTGCGCCCCGCCACCGTCGTCGAACTCGCGGCCGCGGTCGGTCACACGCTGCCCACCACCGACCCCGACGCGCTGGCCGCCTGGTACTTCGAGGCCGCCAACTCCGGCGACCTGGTCCGCTACATCGCCACCTTCGAGCACACCCTCGCCGTCATGCAGACCCGCGAGGGCCTGCTGCGCACCGCCGAGGAGTACGTCCTCGACCTCGCCGCCGACGGTGTCGTCTACGCCGAGGTGCGCTACGCCCCCGAGCTGAACGTGCGCGGTGGACTGACGCTGAACGAGGTCGTGGAGGCCGTGCAGGAGGGCCTCGCCGCCGGTATGGCCAAGGCGGCCGCCGCGGGCACCCCGGTCCGGGTCGGCACCCTGCTGTGCGGCATGCGGATGTTCGACCGCGTCGGCGAGGCCGCCGAGCTGGCCGTCGCCTACCGTGACGCGGGTGTCGTCGGCTTCGACATCGCCGGCGCCGAGGACGGCTTCCCGCCCGCCGACCACCTGGCCGCCTTCGAGCACCTGCGCCGCGAGAGCGTGCCCTTCACCATCCACGCCGGAGAGGCCCACGGTCTGCCCAGCATCCACCAGGCCCTCCAGGTGTGCGGCGCCCAGCGCATCGGGCACGGCGTCCGCATCACCGAGGACATCGTGGACGGCAAGCTCGGCCGCCTCGCCTCCTGGGTCCGCGACCGCCGTATCGCGCTGGAGATGTGCCCCACCTCCAACCTGCAGACCGGCTGCGCCACCTCGATCGCCGAGCACCCGATCACCGCGCTGAAGGACCTCGGCTTCCGGGTCACCCTCAACACCGACAACCGTCTGGTGTCGGGCACGACGATGACCCGGGAGATGTCCCTGCTGGTCGAGGAGGCCGGCTGGACGGTCGAGGATCTGCGCACGGTCACGGTGAACGCCCTCAAGAGCGCGTTCCTCCCCTACGACGAGCGCAAGGCCCTCATCGAGGACGTGGTCCTGCCGGGTTACGCGGCCGCTCTCTGAAGCAGTCCCCTGACGTAGGCGGCCTGTCCGACGTGCTGAAGATCGTCGGACAGGGCGCTCACCAGGCGGACCCCCAGGGTCACCGGCGGGTCCCACTCCTCGTCGACGACCCGTTCGAGATCCTTGGCGGCCAGTGCCCGCAGCGCCCCCAGCGTCTGCTCGTGCACGGCGTCGTAGTACCCGGTCAGCAGGTCCGCCGACGCCACACGCACCTTCGCCACCTTGGCCGGGGTGTGCCCGTACCCGGTGTCCTGGCGGGGCAGGTCCAGGCCGAAGCGTTTCACCCAGTCCCGAGCGAGCCACACCTGGTCGAGGCCAAAGGCGTCGGCGACATGGTCGTCCTGCACCCGGGTGAGGTGCCAGACGAGCCAGGCGATGGAGTTGGCCTCGGGAGCCGGACGACGGTTCAGCTCGTCCGCTCCGAGGCCGTCGAGGACGGCATGGACTTCTTCCCGGATGCGGCCGTGGCCGTCGATGAGGATGTCCTTCGCGTGCATACCCCCCACCATCCCAAAGAGCTCGCGCTCACGCGTCCGGGATCCGGCTCCCCAGGAGCGTCACGAGTGCCCGGGCGGCGGGGCTGGTGGCCCCCTCGGACGGCAGCAGGGCGACGGTCTCGTACCGCGCCTCGCCCGTGTCCTTCAGCGGCAGCGCGGCCAGCGAGGGCCGCTTGTGCCGGAAGTGCCGCGGTACGACCGCGATCCCCAGGTTCTCGTCGACGAGGTCCAGCAGACTGTGCACGTCGTTGACCTCCAGCGCGACCGTGCGCCGCGTGCCGGCCGCGGTGAAGACGGCGTCCGTGGTGCGGCGCGGGCCCCAGTCCGGGTGGAAGTCGACGAAGACCTCGCCGGAGAGATCGTCCGGGGCGAGGACGGGGGTGGCCGCGGCGAGCCGGTGACCGGGATGGCACAGCACGATCATCGGCTCGCTGGTCAGCGACACCGAGCGCAACTGGTCGGTGTCCGCCTGCGTGCGGTAGGCGAAGGCCAGGTCGAGGCGCCCGGCCGCCACCTCCTCGGCCAGCGCGCCCGAGCCCGCCTGCCGCAGCCGGATCTCCACGTCCGGATGCCTGCCCCGGAACGCCGCCAGCAGCCGGGCCACGTGCACACCGGCGATGCACTGCTCGGTTCCCAGCGCCAGCGTGCCGCGCAGCACACCCTGGACCGCCGCCACCGCCTCGTGCGCGGAGCGCACCTGCGCCAGGATCCGTTCGGCCTCCACCAACAGCGCGCGCCCCGCCTCGGTGAGCGTCACCCGGCGCGTGGTGCGCACGAACAGGGGCGCCCGCAGCTCACGCTCCAGCGCCCGGATGGACGCCGACAGACCCGACTGGGACACCATCAGGCGCTCGGCGGCCCGGGTGAAGTGCTGGTCCTCGGCGACGGCGACGAAGTGCTGGAGGTGGCGCAGTTCCATGATTGAGCAGCCTAGCCGCACAATTCCATCGGATTCTTCTGTTGGACCGCTGCACTCCGTCGGGGGAAGAGTGGAACCGGTAGACCGTGTGCCAACCCCTCTGGAGTCGCGTTGTACACCGCACACCCCGACCGCTACGCCGACATGCCCTACCGGCGCACCGGACGCAGCGGCCTGAAGCTTCCCGCGCTGTCCCTCGGTCTGTGGCACAACTTCGGACCCGACCGGTCCGTCGAGACGCAGCGTGCCATCCTGCGCCGCGCCTTCGACCTCGGCATCACCCACTTCGACCTGGCCAACAACTACGGCCCGCCGCCCGGCGCCGCCGAGTCCGCGCTCGGTGACGCCCTGCGGGCCGACTTCGCGCCGTACCGCGACGAGCTGGTCATATCCACCAAGGCGGGCCACCTGATGTGGCCCGGCCCGTACGGCGAGTGGGGCTCGCGCAAGTACCTGCTGTCCTCGCTGGACCAGAGCCTGGCCCGGCTGGGCGTGGACTACGTGGACATCTTCTACTCGCACCGCCCCGACCCGGACACCCCGCTCCAGGAGACGATGGGCGCGCTGCACTCGGCGGTGCGCCAGGGCAAGGCGCTCTACGTCGGCGTCTCCAACTACTCCGCCGAGGAGACCCGGGAGGCCGCCCGCATCCTCGCCGACCTCGGCACACCTCTCCTCATCCACCAGCCGCGCTACTCGATGCTCGACCGGCGCCCGGAGGAGGAGGGAGCGCTCGACGCCCTGGACGAACTCCAGGTCGGCTCCATCGTCTACTCCCCGCTGGAGCAGGGCCTGCTCACCGGCCGCTACCTCGACGGCATCCCGGAGGACTCCCGGGCCGCGAGCGACAGCCCCTTCCTCAACTCGGACGCGGTCACCGAGGACCTGGTCGGCCGGCTGCGCGCGCTGAACGAGATCGCCGCGTCCCGGGGCCAGACCCTGGCCCAGCTGGCCCTGGCCTGGGTACTGCGCGGCGGCCGCGTCACCTCGGCCCTGGTCGGCGCGAGCAGCGCCCGCCAGATCGAGGACAGCGTCGGCACCATCCGCAACCTCGACTTCGACGCCGAGGAACTGACCCGGATCGACGCGATCCTGAAGGGCGAGGGCGAGGGCGAGGGCGAGGGCGAGGGCTGAGGCCTGGGGGCTGAGGGCCTGGGGGCTGAGGTTGCCGCCCGGCTGGTTGCGGGCGGTGGCGGACGAGCGGCCGGCCCTCGCCCTGCGCCTGACGCACGCCGACCCCGGGCGGCCGTGATTCGCCGGGCGCCATACCCTCGGCATCCCCCTGCTCTCCGGCGCCGACGGCGGCGTCCACGAGCGGTTCGGCGTCGGGCGGGGCTTCTCCCTCGCCCCCACGACACGCGTCACCTTCGTGATCGCCCAGGACCGCACGCGGCCGGAGGAACCCGCCACGGCCGCCTCGATGTCCCGGACCACCTTCGCGGTCCGCTTCCGCGCGACCGCCGGCGAGCCGCCCCTCACCTATCCGCAGAACCGGCGGATGAGCCTGGCCGCCCGCGCCCTCCGTCGGGACTCCATCCCCGTGGCCGCACTGGCCCGGTCGGTGGGCTACACCTCCGGGAGCGCCTTCGGCAACGCCTACAAGCGCAACGTCCGCGTCGCGCCCCGCCGCTACCGGGCGGCGGCCGGAAACCCCCCCGTGACAGCGGACGGTCACCGCGCGACCACGGCGGCCGGAACGGGCGCTCGCCCGCCCCGCGCCCTCAGGCGCCCGTCGGCACCCGGTCCAGGAAGCCCAGCACCTGCGTGATGCGGCCTTCCTCGTCCAGTGTGACCACGTCGAACCCGGCCACCGGCGCCGAGCCGTCCGCCTCGTTCACCAGCTCCCAGCCGAAGCGTGCGGTGTCGTGGTGCCCGTCGACCGCGCCGAGCGGACGGAACACGAAACCCGGGAACTGCTCGTGCGCCGCCGTGATCAGGGCCGCGATCTCCGCGTGCCCGCGGACCTCGGCGAGCGGGTCGGTGTAGCCGCCGTCGGCGGTCCACGCGGTGGCGACGGCCTTCGCGAGGGCCGCCGGCTCGGTGGCGTTCCAGGCCTCGAAGTAACGGGCGGCGGCGTTCTCGTGACGGTTCGTGTTCGCGGACATGGTGAATCAGCCTCCATCGGATCGTCTTCGCTGGTCGGACCGGGTTCGGAAGGTTGCCGAGCCGGTGTGACCACCATGCCTGGGCGGGGTGGACCGGGTCGATTACCTCCGAGGTCATGCGCCGCCGGGGCCGTACAGCGCGGGGCATTCCGGCCAGAACGGACGGTTGAATATGCCAGCAGAGTGGCCGGAAAGTCGTGGTGACTCTGTTTCTGTAGTGGCGATACTCGAACGCCAGGGGCACTTCACCGCACAGGAGCCGCAGACAAGCGAGGGCCGGGCCGGCCATCAGCGAGGCGACGGGGGAGTGAGACGTGCACGACGAATTCCTGTGCCATGTCACGGCGTACGGCATGTGCGACGGCAGGCGTATCGGCGTACCGCTCGGTACCTACCGCGCGCCGACCCTGGCACTGGCGCTGTGGTGGCTGCGGGACCGCGCCTCCTGGATCGCCGAACGGCTCGATCCGAGCCCCGAGAACGCCTCCTTCCCTGCGGGCGCGCTGGTGCCCGTCGCGAACTCGGTGGCCGACGTGCCCGCGCTGCTGCGCACCTGGTGCGCCGACGACACCCAGCAGGAGCTGATCGCCGACGAACTCGCGGGCGGCCGGCTGGTGCGGATCGCCGCCCACGACGACACCACCGAGTACGAACTGCTCGCCGAGTCCGTCGACGCCCTGCGCATGCAGCGCACCGTCCCGCCGCTCGTCGTGCCCGTCGCCTGACACGTGTCCACGGACGGGCGCCGGCGCCGCCGGGCGGAGCGGACGGGAGCCCGGATCGGCATGGCGCCGCGCCAGAACGAAACCGCCTGGTCAGTGGGGTCGGCACGCGCTTGTCGGGAGCCTCGCGCCGTACCTCGCGCCCCTGTGCGCGCTGGGCGAACGAATCCGGTGGACTGTCTCGGACGACTCGGGGTACGAGGACTGGTGCAACAGCAACCGGCCGGTCCTGGCCTTCGAGAGAGACAGTATGACCGAACACCTGGGCGGGGCAGTGATACCGACTGGTTTCGATGTCCCCGTGGAGCCGCTCAGACGCGCCGCTCACTACACCGGCGAACCCGGATGCATCGCGGAGGCCCGCTCCTTCGCCTCCCAGTTCCTCCAGCAGCTCAGGACCGAGTGGTGCGCCACCGCGGACAGCCGTACCGACGGCGAGCTGCTGCTCGTGGTGAGCGAGCTGGTCACCAACGCCGACCAGCACAGCACCGGCCCGTACATTCTGGAACTGGAGGGCACCGACAGCTCCGTCACGGTGTGCGTGTACGACAGCAGCCCCGCGCTTCCACGCCGCTACCCCAAGGACCCCCAGCGCGTCGGACGCCATGGTCTGGAGATCGTGCACGCCCTGGCCACCGAGGTCACCGTCGAGCGGGTACCCGTGGGCAAGCGGGTGCGCGCCCTCTTCCGGCTCGCACGCTGATCCGACCCGCACCCGGCTCGGGCGCTGCGCGGGCTCCGGAAATCAGGCGCAGCCCAGTTCGCCAAGCATGCCCTGGCGCAGCCGTGTGATGATCCGCTTGATCAGCCGGGAGACGTGCATCTGGGAGCAGCCGAGCCGTTCCCCGATCTCCGCCTGGGTGGCCTCCTCGACGAACCGCATGTGGATGATCCGCCGGTCGCGCTCGCTCAGTTCCGCCATCAGCGGGGCGAGGGTGTGGAAGTCCTCGACGAGTCGCAGCCCCTCCTCCTCCACCCCGATGAAGTCCGCGAGCACGGCCTCGCCGCCCTCGGGGCCGTCCCCGGTGAGCGCGGCGTCCAGGGAGGAGGAGTTGTAGCCGTTGGCGGCGAGCTGCGCCTCGGTCACCTCGCCGATGGAGATGTTCAGCAAAGTGGCCAGCTCGGCGACGGTCGGATCCCGGTCCAGCCGGCTCGACAGCTCCTCCCGCGCCTTCGCCAGCTCCACCCGCAGTTCCTGGAGCCGGCGCGGCACGTGCACCGCCCAGGTGGTGTCACGGAAGAACCGCTTGATCTCACCGAGGATGTACGGCAGCGCGAAGGAGGTGAACTCGACCTCTCGGGACAGCTCGAACCGGTCGATGGCCTTGATCAGGCCGATCATGCCGGTCTGGACGACGTCCTCCATGTCGTCGCCCCGGCCCCGGAACCGGCCCGCCGCGAACCGCACCAGTGACATGTTCATCTCGATGAGGGTGTTGCGCGCGTACTGGTGCGCGTATGTGCCCTCCTCCAGCTCCGCCAGCCGGCGGAAGAACTGGCGGGACAGCTCCCGCGCGTCGCGCGGTGCGACGGACGCCGGGTCGGTGATGCCGGGCAGTGCCACCCGGCCCGTCCCGTCCCACTCGGTCGTCACGGTGACCTCTGCCTTCGGCCGGATCCCGGCGGTTGTCATTGCCTCTCCCACCCATGTCATGGCTCGACGGCTGTCCCCGCGCCCTTCGCCTGCCGCCCCTGAACGGCGACAGCGCCGGGTCGGGTACCCCGTACGGGAGACTTCATGCGTCTCCGCGCGGCCTTTCACTCACGGGACACCCCCGGTGACCCGCCGCACGGGCCGGCCGCCGCGTGGCCGGTCGGCCCGCCGGGCCGTTCCCTCAGGGCGCAACACCGCCCCCTTGTCGTGCGCACCGCGACTCCTAGGCTGACCACGTGAACAATCAGGTGAGCAACGAAGCCCGAGTGGTCCCCCTCCGGCCGGCGCCCGTCCGCCGGGACGGCCCCGAACCCGAGCCCCGGGAGCCACTGTGGCGCGATCTCGTCGGTGAGGTGCTGCGCCGGGAGCGCAGGGCACAGGGCCGTACGATCCGGGAGGTGGCCGACGAGGCGCGGATCTCCCTGCCGTATCTGTCCGAGGTCGAGCGCGGTCGCAAGGAGGCCTCCTCGGAGGTCCTCGCGGCCGCCGCCCACGCGCTCGGCCTGGGACTCGGGGACCTGCTGTCACTGGCGCACGGCGAACTGGCCCGCCGCAGCGCGCCCACGGCCTCCACACGACGCACCGTCCGCGCGACACGCCGGCCGGCCGCGGCCCCGCACCGCCCCTACGGCGGCCTCTGCCTGGCCGCCTGACCCAGCCCCCGAGACCGGCGGCCCCGGAAGCCACGGCTTCCGGGGCCGCCGGTCCCTCGGTCACTTCCGCCGCACCTCGCGGAAGAACGCCCGCACGTCACCGACCAGCAGATCCGGCTCCTCCATGGCAGCGAAGTGGCCGCCCCGGTCGAACTCCGTCCAGCGCACGAGGTTCTCGGTCCGCCGCGCCTTGTGCCGCAGCGGGATCTGCGGTTCAGCGGGGAACAGGGCGAGCGCGGTGGGCGCCGTCGACGGCTCGGCCGGCCGGGCACCGCGGCCGGTGGCGTGCGCCCGCTCGTAGTAGATACGGGCCGAGGAGCCGGCCGTGCCGGTCAGCCAGTACAGCATCACGTTGGTGAGCAGCCGGTCCCGGGCCACGGCCTCCTCCGGAAGCTCCCGCGAGTCCGTCCACTCCCGGAACTTCTCCACGATCCAGGCGAGCTGGCCTACGGGGGAGTCCGTCAGGGCATAGGCCAGGGTGTGCGGCCGGGAGGACTGCAGCACCGCGTAGCCGGTGCCCTCACGCGACCACTTCGCCCAACGGTCCCAGGACAGCAGCGTCCGCTCCCGCTCCTCGGGATCGAGCCCGGCCAGCTCCTCCCGCGTCGGTTCGGCGGTCGCCTGGGCCCCGGGCAGCAGGTTGAGGTGGACGCCGAGCACACGCTCCGGGTGGGCGCGGCCCAGCTCGCGCGAGATCGCCGCCCCCCAGTCGCCGCCCTGTGCCCCGAACCGCTCGTAGCCGAGCCGACGCATCAGCTCCACCCAGGCGTCGGCGACCCGGCCCGCCTCCCAGCCCGCTTCGGTGGTGGGCCCCGACAGCCCGAAGCCCGGGATGCCCGGCACCACCACATGGAAGGCGTCCGCCGCCTCACCACCGTGCGCCACCGGGTCGGTGAGCGGACCGACGACGTCCAGGAACTCCACGATCGACCCCGGCCAGCCGTGGGTCAGCACCAGCGGCGTGGCGTTCGGCTCCGGGGAGCGGACATGGGCGAAGTGGACGTTCGCCCCGTCGATGACGGTGGTGAACTGAGGCCACTGGTTCAGCTCCGCCTCGGCGGCGCGCCAGTCGTAGGAGTGCCGCCAGTACCGGACCAGCTCCCGCAGATAGCCGGCCGGGACCCCGTACTCCCAGCCGGCGCCCGGCAGCTCGGCGGGCCACCGGGTGCGGTCGAGGCGGTCGTACAGGTCGTCGAGGTCGCTCTGCGGGACCGCCAGACGGAAGGGCCGGATGCTCTCGGGCGAAGAGGTCATGACCGGATGCTAGGCGGCCTTCGCGCAGCCGCGCCCGGCATTATCCGGGCGGTGTGGGCACGGCGTCGGCCGATGAGTTTTCCGTCCGCAACCGGTCGACAGGGATGACCACGTCGCACGCCCCGGGAGGAACGCATGACCACCGACGGATTCACCACCTGTCTCTGGTTCGACGGCCAGGCCGAGGAGGCCGCGCACTACTACGTGTCCGTCTTCGAGAACTCCGGCATCGGCCGGGTCGCCCATTACAGCGAGGGGTCCCACGGCACCCCCGGCACCGTCCTGACCGTCGAGTTCACGGCCAACGGCCACCGGTTCGTCGCGCTCAACGGCGGCCCCCGGTTCCGGTTCAACGAGGCGATCTCCTTCCAGATCCCGTGCGCGAACCAGGAGGAGGTCGACCACTACTGGAAGCGGCTCACCGAGGACGGCGGCGAACCCGGCCCCTGCGGCTGGCTCAAGGACAGGTACGGCGTCTCCTGGCAGGTCGTGCCGGAGCGCATGGCCGCCATGGCCGCCGACCCGGACCCGGAGAAGGCCGCCCGCGCCATGACCGCCATGCTGGGCATGGGCAAGCTCGACATCGCCGCGCTGGAGAAGGCGTACGCGGGCGCGTGAGACCGTGCGGGAACGCTCAGCCCGGCTCGGCCAGGATCTCGGCGATCACGTGCCGGGAGTTCTCCGCCAGCGCGGGGTTGGTGTCCCAGTAGTACGGCAGCGCGACCAGCGCGATCGACAACGCCCAGCCCCGTCCGCGCGCCCACTGCGCGTCGTCGGCGCCGACGGCCTTCCGGAAGGTCTGCCGGGCGGCCGCCGGCAACAGGTTCCACGCCACGACGAGATCGACGGCGGGATCGCCCACGCCCGCGGTGCCGAAGTCGATCACGGCGGTCAGCCGGCCGCCGTCCACCAGCACGTTCCCGGGCGTCAGATCCCCGTGGGCCCACACCGGCGGCCCGGTGTGGGCCGGGGCGCCGAGGGCCCGCCGCCACAGGTCGGTGACCGCGCCGGCGTCGACGCGGCCGCCCAGCTCGGCGATGGCCGCGCGGGTGGGCCCGTCACGGTCCGCCAGGGGGCCGCCCCGGTAACCGGGCGGCCCGCCCCGCGGGGCGATCCGGCGCAGCGCGCGCACGAACGCCGCCAGATCCCCGGCCAGCCCCTCGGGCTCGGCGACCGCCCCCGCCACCGGGTTGCGGCCCTCCAGCCAGCGGTAGACGGACCAGGGCCACGGGAAGTCCTCGTCCGGTTCGCCCAGCCCCAGCGGCTCGGGCACCGCCACCGGCAGCTGTGGACCGAGGCGAGGCAGCCAGTGCAGCTCCCGCGCCACGTCCGCCACGGCACCGGGCCGCCGGGGGAGCCGTACCACCAGGTCGGCGCCCAGACGGAACATGGCGTTCTCGGTCCCGGAGGACGCCAGGCGCCGCACGGGCAGCCCGGCCCACCGGGGGAACCGGCGGGCGATCAGACGGCGGACCAGCGGGACGTCGAGGTCGGGTTCGTCCGCGTGCATCCTGCGCGGCCCCGGGGTGTCGATGGTGTTCATCGCAGCTCATCCCAGCGCCTCGACGCCCTCGCCGTCCACGCGATTACGCCTCGCTCAGACCCGGTCCGCCACGATGAGCAGGTACTGGAAGCTGCCGTTGCGGTACGCGGACAGGAAGGTGTCCTCGATGCCCGTGACCAGGTGGTCGGCCTCCTTGCGCAGTTCCCAGTAGGGGATGGTGGCCTCGGTGAGGTCCTCGACGTGCACCGGCACCAGCCGGTTGCGGGCCATCGCCCGGAAGTACTCCGAGCGCGGGTGGATGTCGCAGATGTAGTGCGCGTTGATGAGTGACACCTCGCGGGAGGCCTGCCCGTAGGTGTCGTTGTAGCAGCCCGTGATCACCACATAGCGCCCGCCGCGGCGCAGCAGCCGGGCGTGCTCGGCGAACAGCAGGTCCAGTTCGACGTACATGGTGGACTCGTTGTTCCACGACGCCGCGTACGCCCCCGAGGGGAAGCCGGTGTCGAGCATGTTGCGGTGGTGGTAGCGCACCTTGCCGTCGATGCCCCGCGCACGCGCCTGCTCGTTGGCGAAGGCGGCCTGCTTGGCGGAGAGCGTCACACCGTCGGCGTGGCAGCCGTAGAGCAGGTGCGCCACGACGCTGCCGCCGCCCCGGCCGCAGCCGGCGTCGAAGACCCGGTCGTCGGCGGAGAGCGGACCGAGCCGGGCGGCGAGCAGCTCGGCCTGGGCGTGCTCCAGCCGGTGCAGTTCCGCCGTGATCCGCTCCCGGCGCAGCCGCGGGTCGGGCTCGTCGAGCACCGACACGTCCGCCGCGCCGACGCCGTAGTGATGGTGGTAGAGGTCGTCGATCCTTCCGAGTTCGAGGTTGACCGGGTTCTCCTCGGCGTTCCAGTAGTCCGCGACGCGGCTCTGGTACGTGGACTGGGCCGGTACCGACGCGGTCGTGGCCGGGGCGACGGGGGCGCTGGTCAAAGGTGTCTCCTCGTGGTGCTGACGGTGTTCGGCTGACACGTGGCTTCTCACCAGTAGTCGGGCAGGTGGTAGCGGTGGGTGTTGGTGGCGTGCCACTCGTGGTTGCCGGACACCCAGGCGGCGAGCCCCCGGGCGTAGCGCTCCACGAGGGGCGAGGTGGCCGACAGCAGCGCCGACTCCTCCTCGAAGGCCTCCATGATCCTGTTGTGGATCTCGACGGACTTCAGATAGGCGGACTTCAGCCCGTTGCGCTCGTTGGCCGCGACGACCTGCGGCAGGTTCAGATGCGTCGGGTCCCCGGCCAGCTCCTTGGTGAAGGAGTACAGGTCGTTGACGATGGTGGTCGCGTTGCAGGCCAGAGCGGTGATGCGCTGGATCTCCGGGCGTGCGTAGACCTGCTCGGGCAGCTCGTATCCGTCCACCGCGTCGACGATCGACAGACAGGGCCGGAAGTTGTTGAACTGCCGCATCACCAGGTACTCCCACACCCGCGGCGCGTACCGGGTCTCGGCCCAGGCGGCCTCCGCCAGATAGCCGAGGTGGAGCCGGGCGATGTCGTGCACGAACCGGTTGGTCTGACCGGGGGTGGCGAACGCGGCGTAGTCGGTGAGAGCGAAGTGGTACGAGCGCAGCGGACCGTCGGCCCGCATGCCCTGCCGCCACTCCTCCTCCAGCTCCGGGATGCCGTGGTAGGGGTCGATCGCCGACTGGGCGAGGACCAGCCGGCCGCCGAGGCCCCGGCGTGCCGCGCCCCGGCCCTCGTCCTCCTCGCAGTAGCAGGAGTCGACGACGTTCTCGGCGAGGAGCAGCTGGCCGGCGACCGTCAGCCGGTCCAGGTCGAGGGCGCCGGGATGCTGCAGGGCGACGGCCCGGCCGAACTGGAAGCCGGCGAAGTCCCCCTTCCACGCCTCGGGGAACAGGTCCAGGCCGCGGGCCCAGACCTCCAGCCGCCGGTCGACCTCGGCGGCCTTCTCCGGGTCGGCGGGTGCGGCCGGCCGGTAGTGCAGTCCGGGGATCGCCCCGGTGCGCCGGCCGCCGCGCAGGGTGCGGGCGATGTTCGGCGGACCGGGCAGGGTGTAGGAGGCGGTGGGTGTGCTCATGATGTGCTCCGGGCCCTCACTCGGCGGTCCGGCCGACCTGGACGTTCTCCAGGATCCCCGCCGCGTCGGGGACCAGGATCGCCAGCGAGTAGTAGGCCGTGACGAGGTAGTTGACGATGGCGGCGCGGTCGATGCCCATGAAACGGACGTTCAGCCCCGGCTGGTACTCCTCCGGGATGCCGGTCTGGTACAGGCCGACGACGCCCTGGTCGGCCTCGCCGGTGCGCAGCGCGATGATGCTGCTGGTGTTGTGGCCGCTGACCGGGATCTTGCCGCACGGGAAGATCGGCACACCCCGCCAGGCCGGCACCTCGTGCCCGTCGACGCTCGCGGTCCCCGGCACCAGGCCCCGCTTGTTGCACTGCCGGAAGAACGCCGCGATCGCCTTCGGATGGGCGAGGAACACCTTGGTCTTGCGCCGCATCGCCAGCAGCTCGTCCATGTCGTCCGGCGTCGGCGGCCCCGTGAAGGTGCTGATCCGCTGGCCGTAGTCGACGTTGTGCAGCAGCCCGAACTCGCGGTTGTTGACCAGCTCCCACTCCTGCCGCTCGCGGATCTCCTCCACCGTGAGCCGGAGCTGCTGGGCGGTCTGGTCCATCGGGTCGTTGTAGAGGTCGGCGACCCGGGTGTGCACCCGCACCACGGTCTGGGTGAGGGACAGCTCGTACTCGCGCGGCGAGAGGTCGTAGTCGACGTACCCGCCCGGCAGCGTCGGCTCGCCCACATGGCCGGCCTGGACGGGGACCTCCGCCTCGCCCTTGCGGTTCACCGGCTTGCGCTGCCGCTCGGCGTAGGCCTGGAGGTGGGCGGCGAGGGACGGCGCCCGCTCGGTGATCTCGCGCACGACGGCCCAGGGCAGCGCCAGCACCACACCGGCGGTCTCGGCGCGTACCGAGACCGGCCACAGCGGATCGGACCGGCCGACCACCTCGTCACCCATCTGGTCGCCACCGGTGACGACGCCGATGATCTCCTCGTCGCCGTACTTGCCCGCGGTGTAGCGGGTGAACCGGCCGTGGACGACGAGATAGGTCTCGGTGACCGGCTGCCCGGCCTCGAACAGCACCTGGCCGGCGCGCACCTCCCGGGGCCGGAAGCGGCCCGCGATCTCCCGCAGCACGTCCGCGTCGTCGTAGCCGCGCAGGACCGTCAGCTCGGTGAGCGACTCGGGGATGACCCGGATGTCGTCGGCGCCGTTCTGCTCGAAGTACACGCGCCCGCGGCCGGTACGCAGTTGCAGGCGGCGGTTGACGCGGTAGGTGCCGCCCTTGACGTCCACCCACGGCAGCGTCTTCAGCAGCCATCGCGAGGTGATGGCCTGCATCTGCGGTTCGGACTTGGTGGTGGTGGTGAGCCGGCGGGCCGCATGCGTGCCGAGGGCGGTGAGCTGCCCGTCGGCCGGGTTCACCGGCTCTGGTTCGTCGACTGCGGGGCCGGTGGCGATGTCCGGAGTGGACACATTCCCTCCTGCGGAGAGGCGGACACGGGTGGGGCGGACGGGTGGAAGCGGGAGGCGAAGGCGGATCGGGGCGGGGCGGCGCGCCGGACGCCGGTGCGCCGGGGCTGCGCTCCAGCCAAACAGGAGCCGTGTCGCGCGGGTACCGCGTGAAAGGGGCGGTTGTGATCATTGCGTGGTGTAAACCCCGCTTCGAGAGCGTTCTGTGACGGTTGGGGTGATCGCGCGCCCGCCCTCCGCCCCCGCACCCTGGGGGCCCGGGGTTTCGATCTCGGTCCGTACCGCTCGGCGAGCGGGCCGACCGGGGGGTGGCTAGCGTGAGGAACCGGGGCAGACCGGCCGACCGAGAGGGCCCACCATGGCTGTGCAACCCGAGGGAACGCCCTGCTGGGCCGACGCGATGTTCACCGACCTGGAGGGAGCGAAGAGGTTCTACGGTGAGGTCCTCGGCTGGACCTTCGGTGAGACGTCGTCGGAGTACGGCAACTACACGCAGGCCTTCGTGAACGACAAGGCGGTGGCCGCCGTCGTCCCGCCCATGCCCGGCCAGGAGGGCCAGTCGCAGTGGTGTCTGTACCTCGCCTCGCCGGACGCCGCCGCCAGCGCCGCCAAGATCCGGGACAACGGCGGCGAGGTGCTGATGGAGCCGATGCGGGTCGGCGAGTTCGGCACCATGTGTCTGGCCCGTGAGCCCAGTGGAGCGGTGTTCGGGGTGTGGCAGGCCGGCACCCACGAGGGCTTCGGCGCGACGGGGACCCCGGGCGCCTACTGCTGGGCCGAGGTCTTCACCCGCGAGCCGGAGCAGACCGACGCCTTCCTCACCGCCGTCTTCCCGTACCGGATGAAGCAGATCGAGGACCACGCGATCGACTTCCGCGTGTTCGACGTCGGTGGGGACGCGGTGCTCGGCCGGATGCGGATGACGGACGACTTCCCGCCCGAGGTGCCTTCCTACGTCAACGTCTACTTCACGGTGGACGACTGCGACGCGGCCGTCGAGCGGGCCGTCGAACTCGGCGGCATCCTCCGCTTCGGCCCGATGAGCAGCCCCTTCGGCCGGTTCGCGGCGCTGAGCGACCCGCAGGGCGCCAACCTCTCGGTGCTCGACGTCACCACGACCGAGGGCGAGATGCCCCCGGTCAAGGAGGTCTGACCGGGCCCGGGACACCGGCCGACGCGGCCATGGCATGATCGTGCGCATGCGTGAACGTGTGGTGGCCGCGTGCGACGGGGCTTCGAAGGGAAACCCCGGGCCGGCCGGATGGGCATGGGTGGTCTCCGGCGACGACGAGCGGACCCCCGCCCGCTGGGAGGCGGGCCCGCTGGGCCGGGCCACCAATAACGTCGCCGAACTGACCGCGCTGGAACGGCTGCTGGCGTCCGTCGACCCGGACGTGCCACTGGAGATCCGGATGGACTCCCAGTACGCGATGAAGGCCGTCACCACCTGGCTGCCCGGCTGGAAGCGCAACGGCTGGAAGACGTCCGCCGGCAAGCCGGTCGCCAACCAGGACCTGGTCGTCCGCATCGACGAACTGCTCACCGGCCGCAGCGTGGAGTTCCGCTATGTCCCGGCCCACCAGGTCGACGGCGACCCGCTGAACGACTTCGCCGACCGCGCCGCCAGCCAGGCGGCCTCCGCCCAGGAGGCGGCCGGCACCACCCTCGGTTCCGCCGAGCCGCCGCCGTCGCCCGACGTCCCGGCGGCCGGTGCCTCGCGCCCCGCGCGGGGCAAGACGCCCCGCCGCACCGGCGGCGGAGCGTCCTCGCGCACCATCAAGGCGAAGTTCCCCGGCCGCTGCCCGTGCGGCCGCTCCTACGCGGCCGGTGAGTCCATCGCCAAGAACGCGCAGGGCTGGGGCCACCCGGAGTGCCGTACCGCCGACGCCTGATCAGACGTCGAAGGTGTAGTGCTTGGTGTGGTCCAGCAGGTCCGCCGGGCGCACGTCGTTCCACGGCTTCATCGTCTCGTCCAGGTCGACGACGTTCGGTGTGCCGGCCGTCGGCACATACCCGGCGTCCGGGTGCCTGCGCTGCCACTCGGCCCACAGCTTGTCGACGTAGGCGTGGTGCAGCCAGAACACCGGGTCGTTGGGGGAGACACCGGTGGCCATCTGGCCGCCGACCCACACATGGACCCGGTTGTGCAGATTGACCCCGCGCCAGCCCTCCAAGTGGTTGCGGAAGCCGTCCGAGGCGCTGTTGTACGGCGCCATGTCGTACACGGCCATCGCCAGCACCGACTCCACCTCGGCCCGCGTCGGCAGTTCGCGCACGCCCGTGCCCAGCGAGCGGCGCAGGAAGGTACGGCCGTCCACCCGTACGTCGATCGGCCAGTCGCCGGTGGACGCGGCGAACGGGCCGTCCATCACCCGGCCGTCCGTGCCGCGCCCGGTGCCGCCGAGGAAGTCCGCCGCCCACAGCGCGGCGCGGACCGTGCGGTCGCCGCTCCAGTCCCAGTACGGCAGCGCCACCGAGGAGTCCACCGACTGCAGGGCCGCCTCGAAGTCGAGGAGGAATCTGCGGTGCCACGGCAGGAAGGAGGGGGAGCGGTGGCCGGTGCGTTCGCCGCTGTCGGTGTCGGACATGATGAAGGCGTTGTGCGTGCGGACGAAGTCGTCGTAGCGTCCGCTGCGCTTGAGCTCGATGACGGCGCCGGTGAACCGCTTCTTCTCGTCGGCGGTCAGGGTGGCCTGGTTCTTGCGTACGGTCATGGTGCGTGGTGCTCCGTAAATCCTCGCGGGGGGCGGTCAGTTGGCCGGGAACGGCAGCAGTGCTGCGCCCTGCAGCTCGTCCACCGCGGCCCGGGCCGCGGCGCGCGGGGTGGGTACCGGGGCGTAGTGGCTGACGACGCTGATCCAGCTGCCGTCGGCGTTGCGCATCAGGTGCAGCTGGACGCCGTCCACGAACACCGCGTAGCCACCGCCGTGTTCATGGTGGTGGCCGCTGCCGCTCGACGGACGGCCCTGTATCCGGCGGCCCTTGTAGACCTCGTCGAAGGTGTCCTGCGTGGACGGGTCGCCGCCGTGGTCGTGACCGGCGGCCGAGGCGGCGGGTGCGACGAGTGCGGCGGCCGCGCCCGCGGCGGCGAGCGCGGCCCCCGCGGTCAGCGCGCGGCGCCGGGAGATGTCGGGCATGAGGGTCCTCCTGGAGGGTGGTCCGGTGGTGACGGCATATGCCTATCGGGCAGTCGGGAAAAGGAGGGAATCCCCCCGGACCGGTTGGCCGTGATCCGGACAATTGACAACATGTCGTGCAGAGTTGAACCAGGATGATCTTGTCGTGGCGCCGGGTCCATACGCTCCGGAAGGGGGAATTCCTTGCCGCGCGACCCGCGATCGCGGTGATCTTTCTCGACGGCCACCCATCCGAGTGGCGCGGCTCACCCCGGCAGACTGACGTGATCGGGTGTTGGCGGCCTGCTACCCTGCGGTCCCGTTCGATCACGTCCGGTGACTGTCAGGGGTGCGTGCGGTGAAGGTCGTCTGTGTCGGTGGAGGGCCCGCGGGCCTGTATCTCGCCATCCTGCTCAAGCGGCAGGACCCCGCCCACGACATCACCGTCCACGAGCGCAATCCGCGGGGCTCGACCTACGGCTGGGGCGTGACGTACTGGCGCGGCCTCCTCGACAAGCTCGGGGAGCACGACCCCGTCTCGGCGCGGGCGATCGAGGAGCATTCCGTACGCTGGAGCGAAGGTGTCGCGCACGTAGGGGGACTGACGACCCGTCATCACGGCGACGAGGGCTTCGGTATCGGCCGTCACCGGCTGCTGGAGCTGCTCGCCGACCGCGCCCGCGCCCTCGGTGTACGCCTGGAGTACGAGAGCGAGGTCGCCGAACCGCCCGCCGGCGCCGACCTCGTCGTCGCGGCCGACGGCGTGCACAGCGCCCTGCGCGGCCGGCACCCCGAGCACTTCGGCCCCCACGTCACCACCGGCCGCAACCACTACATCTGGCTCGGCACGACGAAGGTCTTCGACGCCTTCACCTTCGCCTTCACCGAGACCCGGCACGGCTGGATCTGGGCCTACGGCTACGGCTACGACGACGGCCACAGCACCTGCGTCGTCGAGTGCTCCCCGGAGACCTTCGCCGGCCTCGGCCTGGACCGGACGGACGAGGGCGAGGGGCTCGCCCTGCTGGAGAAGCTCTTCGCGGACGTCCTCGACGGCCATCCCCTCGTCGGCCGCGACGGCGCCGCCTGGCTCAACTTCCGCACCCTCACCAACCGCTCCTGGCACCACGGCAATCTGGTGCTGCTCGGTGACGCGGCCCACACCACCCACTACTCCGTCGGCGCCGGCACCACCCTCGCCCTGGAGGACGCCCTGTGCCTCGCCGGCGCCCTGCGCGAGCACGCCGCCCTGCCCGACGCCCTCGCCGCCTACGAACGCCGGCGCAAGACCGAGCTGCTGTCCGTGCAGAGCGCGGCCCGCTACAGCGCCCAGTGGTACGAGAACCTGCCCCGCTACATCCAGCTGCCCCCGCACCGGATGTTCGCCCTGCTCGGCCAGCGCCACTCCCCGCTGCTGCCGTACGTCCCGCCCCAGCTGTACTACGGCCTGGACAAGGCGGCCGGGCAACTGGAGCCGCTGCGCAGGTTCAAGCGCTGGCTCGGGCCGAGGGCCGCACGGGCCCTGCACGCCCGCTCGGCCGCCCGCCGGAACTGACCTGCCCGGACCCACCCCCCCGGGCCAGCCCCGCGCCCACCCCGTGCCCGCCCGGGCCGGCCCAGGCGGGTCGGCCCCGGCCGGCAGGGGGGCGGGTGGCCGCCGTCGACGGCGTTGGTGAACAGCCATTCACTCGATAGGGTGAATTCTTATTCACCTCGCCGTCATGTCGTCCGCAGGAGCCCCGATGGACCCCGCCACCCCGATATCCCCGCCGCCCGGCGCCCCGGACGCCGCCCGCCCGCTGCGGGACCGGCTCACCATCCCGGTGCTGGCGTCGGGCGGCATCCTCATGGCGGTCATGCAGACCGTGGTCGTCCCCCTCCTGCCGGACCTGCCCAGGCTCACCGGCGCCTCCGCCGCCACCGTCTCGTGGATGGTCACCGCGACCCTGCTCGCCGGCGCCGTCCTCACGCCCGTGCTCGGCCGGGCCGGCGACATGTACGGCAAGCGCCGGGTCCTCGTCGCCGCACTCGTCCTCATGACCGTCGGCTCGGTGCTGTGCGCCCTGTCGTCCGACATCCGCGTGCTCATCGCCGCCCGCGCGCTGCAGGGCGCGGCCGCCTCCGTCGTCCCGCTGTCCATCAGCATCCTGCGCGACGAACTCCCGCCGCAGCGGCGGGGATCGGCGGTGGCGCTGATGAGCTCCACCGTGGGCATCGGCGCCGCCCTCGGACTGCCGCTCGCCGCGCTGGTCGTGCAGTACGCCGACTGGCACACCATGTTCTGGCTGACCAGCGCCCTGGGCGCGCTGGGCGTCGCGGCCACCTGGTGGGCGGTCAAGGAGTCGCCGGTACGGGAGCCCGGCCGGTTCGACACGCTCGGCTCACTGGGGATTGCCGCCGGGCTGGTGTGCCTGCTGCTGGGCGTCTCCCAGGGCGGCACCTGGGGCTGGGACAGCGCACGGGTGCTCGGGCTGTTCGGCGCGGCCGTCGTGGTCCTCACCCTGTGGTGCCTCCAGCAACTGCACGCCGAACGGCCCCTGGTCGATCTGCGGCTGGTCTCCCGGCCGCGCGTCGGGCTGTCCCATGTCGCGGCCCTGCTGACCGGTTTCGCCTTCTACGCCAACTCCCTGGTCACCGCCCAGCTGGTGCAGGCTCCGAAGGCCACCGGCTACGGCCTCGGACTGTCCATCGTCGCCACCGGTCTGTGTCTGCTCCCCGGCGGCGTCACCATGCTGCTGTTCTCCCCTCTTTCGGCCCGTATCTCCGCCGCCCGCGGCCCCCGGATCACCCTCGCCCTCGGCGCCGCCGTCATCGCCTGCGGCTACGCCGTCCGCATCGCCGACAGCCGCGACCTGTGGATGATCATCCTGGGCGCCACCGTCGTCGCCACCGGCACCACGCTGGCCTACTCCGCGCTGCCGACCCTGATCCTGCGCGCCGTCCCGGCCGCCCAGACCGCCTCCGCCAACGGCGTCAACGTCCTCATGCGCACCATCGGCCAGGCCGTCTCCAGCGCCGCCGTCGCCGCCGTCCTGGTCCACCACGCCGGCCCGCTGGACGGGATCCCCGTACCCACCCTGCACGGCTATCTGCTGGCCTTCGCGATGGCCGGCGCGATCGCCCTCGCGGCGTGCGCGGCGGCGCTGTCCATCCCGAGCGACGCCCCCTCCGGCGCCACCCGGCGGACCCGGGGCGCCACCCCGGGTGCCCGCGACGAGGCGATGGAGGGAGCCTGAACATCATGAACACCGCATCCGGCCCCGAAGACACCGCCGCGGCGACGCCCTCCCCGCCGTCGCCCCCCGCCCCCGCGCGCCGGGACGCCGAGGCCACCAAGGCCGGCATCCTCAGGGCGGCCCGCCACCTCCTGGCCCGGCACGCGCACGCCGACATCACGCTCAAGGCCGTCGCCGAACGGGCCGGCGTCAGCGCGCCGTTGATCCTGAAGTACTTCGGCAACAAGGACGCCCTGTTCGCCCGGGTGATGTCCTTCGACACCGACGCGGACGCCCTGCTCGACGCCCCGCTGCCCGAACTCGGCCGGCACATGGTCGGCCACGTCCTCTCCAGCCAGCGGCGGCGCGGCGCCGACCCGCTGCTGCGGATCGCGTTCGCCCCGCTGCACGGCGACCACGGCGACATCCTGCGCACCAACTTCCGCGCCCAGGTGACCGAGCGCCTCGCCGCCCGGCTGACCGGTGCCGACGCGGGGCTGCGCGCCGAACTCGCCGTCGCCGCACTCGTCGGCCTCGGAGTGATGTACGGCATCGCCCGCGGCCCCCACCTGCGCGCGACCGACCTCGATGGCATCACCGACCGCTACGGCCCGCTCGTACAGGCGCAGTTGACGCCCGCCGGCTGAGTCAGCCGCCGTCGGGGCCGGTCAGCAGCGCCTCGGCGCACTTGCGGAAGGCCGTGAGCAGGCGGCCGTTGTCGCCGGCGCGGGTCGCCAGCCCGACATGGCTGGGCTCGACGCCGTGCAGCGGGATCGCGGTGAGGTCGGGGCGGACCCGGGTGCCGACGGTACCCGCCGCGATCGCCAAGGCCTGCCCGGAGGCGACGAGTTCGAACTTGTCCTCCATGTCGTCCACATACGGTCCGTCGGGCGCCGGGCGGCCGTCGGGACGCGGGTCGACGCGCCAGAACGCGTCCCACAGCGGGTCGGGGACGCGGGGGAGGGGCTCGTCGGCGATGTCGTCCAGCGTGACCGACTCCTTCCCGGCCAGCCGGTGGTCGAGCGGCACGATCAGGACGCGTGGTTCGTCGTAGAGGACCGTCACCCGCAGGCCCTCCATGGAGAACGGCAGCCGGGCCACCAGCGCGTCCACGCGGTGGTCGAGCAGCGCCGCCCGCGTCTCGTGCCAGCGCAGGTGCGCGGTCCGCACGTCGGCGTCCGGGAACCTGCGCCGCATCTCGCGCACGGCGGGGGTGACGAAGACGCCGGTGGTGTACCCGACGGTGATCCGGCCGGGTTCGGCCGCGGCCCGGGTGACGGCCGCGGCCCGCGCCGCGGCGCGCAGCAGGGCCCCGGCCCGCGGCAGGAAGGCCTCGCCCGCCTCGGTGAGCCGGGTGCCTCGCGGGGTGCGGTCCAGCAGCCGGGCGCCCAACTGCTGCTCCAGCCGCCGCACCTGACGGCTCAGGGACGGCTGGGCGATGTGCAGGGCGACGGCGGCCCGCCCGAAGTGCTGGTGCTCGGCGACGACGGTGAAGTACCGCACCAGCCTCAGGTCGAGATCCGCGACGGTGACCGGTTCGCTCATGTCCCGAGCGTACCGCCGCCCGGCCGCCCCCTCCCCGCGCAGGGCGCCGCCGAACAGCGGTGATGCCCGAAACGCATTGCGCCATGCGGAAGAGGCCTTGGACCGCGGCGCACCTCGGGGCGAACGATGGGATCACCACCACCCAACGGCCGAGGAGCCCTTCATCATGCGTGTGTTCGTCACCGGTGCCACCGGTTTCATCGGATCGGCCGTCGTTCCCGAACTCATCGGCGCGGGACACGAGGTCGTCGGCCTCGCCCGCTCGGACGACGGCGCCGCCGCTTTGCGAGCCGCCGGGGCGAAGGTGCACCGCGGCGGCCTCGACGACCCGGGCGACCTGGCGCGCGCGGCGGACGCCGCCGACGGGGTCGTCCATCTGGCCTTCCGGCACGACTTCACCGACTTCGACGCGGCCGGCGCCACCGACCTGCGGGTCGTCGAGGCGATCGGCGCCGCGCTGGCCGGGTCCGGCCGGCCCTTCGTGGTCACCTCCGGGAGCGCGATCGCCCCCGTGGGCCGCCTCGCCACCGAGGAGGACGCGGCCGCAGCCGGAACCCACCGCACCGCGTCCGAGGAGGCCACGCTCGCGCTGGCCGAGCGCGGCGTGCGCACCAGCCTGGTCCGGCTCGCCCCGTCCGTGCACGGCCGTGGCGACCACGGCTTCGTCCCCCTGTTGATCCGGATCGCCCGGGAGAAGGGCGTGGCGGCTCACATCGGCGACGGCGCCAACCGCTGGCCCGGCGTCCACCGGTTCGACGCGGCCCGCCTGTACCGGCTGGCCCTGGAGAGCGCGCCGGCCGGCTCCCGGCTGCACGGCACCGACGAGGAGGGAGTGCCCTTCCGGGACATCGCCGGGGTCATCGGCCGGCACCTGGGCGTGCCCGTCTCGAGTGTGCCCGCCCAACGCGCCGAGGAGCACTTCGGCTTCCTCGGCCGGTTCGCCGGGATCGACAACCCGACATCGAGCGCCCTCACCCGTGAGCTGCTCGGTTGGGAGCCGCGCGAACCCGGACTCCTCGCGGACCTCGACGAGGGGCACTACTTCGAGGACTAGGGGCCTTCCCTTCGGACGCCGCTTGTCGCCCGCGCGGGATGAACCACACGCGGTTCGCCCAGCGGAGCGGTCCGTTCCGGTGTTCGTGCGCCGGATGGCACACTGACGCCATGGACGAACGCGTAATCGGCAGGTCGGGTCAGTGGGCATCGGTGGTCGGCCTCGGCACATGGCAGCTGGGTGCCGACTGGGGCGACGTGGACGACAAGGAGGCCCTGTCCGTCCTCGAGTCGGCGGCCGAGGCCGGAGTCACCTTCTTCGACACGGCCGACGTGTACGGCGACGGACGCAGCGAGGAGACCATCGCGTCCTTCCTGCGCGGTCGGCCCGATCTGCACGTGCTGGTGGCCACCAAGATGGGCCGCCGGGCCGAGCAGCTCCCGGAGAACTACGTCCTGGACAACTTCCGTGCCTGGAACGACCGTTCGCGCCGCAATCTCGGCGTCGACCGCATCGACCTGGTGCAGCTGCACTGTCCGCCCACCGCGGTCTACTCCTCGGACGAGGTCTTCGACGCCCTGGACACCCTGGTGGCCGAGGAGCGCGTCGCGGCGTACGGGGTGAGCGTGGAGACCTGCGCCGAGGCGCTGACGGCGATCGCCCGGCCGAACGTGGCGAGCGTCCAGATCATCCTCAACCCGTTCCGGATGAAGCCGCTGCGCGAGGTGCTGCCCGCGGCCCGCGAGGCCGGCGTCGGCATCATCGCGCGCGTGCCGCTCGCCTCCGGCCTGCTGTCCGGCAAGTACACGAAGGACACGGTGTTCGCGGCGGACGACCACCGCACCTACAACCGGCACGGCGAGGCCTTCGACCAGGGTGAGACCTTCTCCGGCGTCGACTTCGCGACCGGAGTCGAGGCGGCCGCCGAGTTCGCCGCGCTCGCCCCGGAGGGCTGGACGCCCGCCCAGCTGGCGCTGCGTTGGATCATCGACCAGGACGGTGTGACCACGGTGATCCCCGGCGCGCGGCACACCGGGCAGGCCCGGGCCAACGCGGCCGCGGCCAAGCTGCCGCCGCTGCCCCCGCAGACGTCCGCGGCGATCCGCGAGTTGTACGACCGCCGGATCAAGGACCAGGTCGAGAACCGCTGGTAGACACCGCCGGTGGCTCGCTGTCGCTTGCCGTTTGAACAAAGCACCCGACGGTTACACGCAACCGCATGACGCAGGGAGCAACGCGCCGGGGGCGCGACGAGACCGAGGAGGAGCGGGCCGACCGGATGTGGGGTGAACTCATCCAGGAGGTCCGCGTGGCCCAGACGGGCGTGCAGATCCTGTTCGGCTTCCTGCTGACGGTCGTCTTCCAGCCCAAGTACGTCCAGCTCGCCACCGTCGACCAGGTCATCTACATCGTGACCGTCGTCCTCGGCGCGTGCGCGACCGGCGCTCTCATCGGCCCGGTGTCCCTGCACCGGCTGGTCTCCGGCCGCCGGGTCAAGCCGCAGGCGGTGCGGTTGGCGTCGCGGCTGACCTTCGTCGGACTGGTCCTGCTGCTCGCCACGATGACGTCGGCCCTGCTGCTGATCCTGCGGGTGGCCACGCACGACAGCTATGTGCCCTTCCTGGTCGCGGCCGTCGTCGCCTGGTACCTCGTCTGCTGGTTCGGGCTGCCCCTGTGGGCCCGGCGCCGGCACACCACCCGCTCCGACGACGGCCACCGGTCCTAGCGAGGCGGGATCCGGCGGAACCGGGGACCACCGGGTCGTCCGGACCCGCACCGCCACGCCCACACAGCGAGGCCGACCGCGACCACCCGACCCGGCGAAGACGAGACGGCGGCGGGCTGCACGCGACGGTGCGCGCCGCGTGCAGCCCGCCGTGGAGCGGGCAGCGGTACGGCTATTCGGCCCCGGAGAGGATCTCCGCGAGGAACTCGTCGACCGGTACGCTCTCCCGCCCGGGCGGGACGATCCGGTGGGTCTCGCGCAGGAACGCCTCGATCGCGGGGGCCCAGGCGAACACCACCGCGTGATGCCGGCTGCCGTCGGGCCGGTGGTCGCCGAGGAACTCCAGACGCAGTTCGTGCCACATCCCGGTGGCGGCCGGCCGCAGTCGCACGTCCCCGATCCCGACCGGCCCGCGCAGGCCCTCGGAGAGCATCTCGCGGTCCAGCCGCCAGCGGGCCAGGACGTGGCCGTCGTGGCCGAACACGGCGGTCACGGCGAACGGGTCCCGCGCGTCGTAGCTCAGGTGGGCGAGCACGGGACACCGTTCGGTGCCTCCGGCACGGAGCTGTACGACCAGCGTCTTTTGCACGGACGAGTTCAATCGGGGGCCTCCGGGAGCAGTCGGCGTAGAGCCTTCTAGTACCCCCGTCCCGCCCGCAATGCTCACCTGGTCGATTGTTTCCGCGGCGGCTTCCCCGTACGGGGGCGGCGAGGGCCGTCCCCGTACGGGCCGCCGGGGGACGATCCGGTCAGCCGAACGCCTCGCGCAGCGCGGGCAAAAGGGTCTTCGCCGACCAGTCCAGGTACTCCGGCTGCGACTCGCCGCCGATCTGCACGAGGGCGATCTCACCGAACCCGGCCTCGGCGTAGGGCCGTACGGCCTCCACGAAGGCGTCCGGGTCGTCGCCGCAGGGGATGGCGGAGGCGACGTCGTCCTCCGTCACGAACTGGGTCGCGGCCTCGAAGGAGTCCGGGTGCGGCAGTTCGGCGTTCACCTTCCAGCCGAGCCCGAACCACCGGAACTGGGAGTGGGCCCGCTTGATCGCCGCGTCCCGGTCGCGGTCGTAGCACACCGGCAGCTGGCCGACCCGGGGCTTGCCCGTGCCGCCGTGCCGGTCGAAGGCCTCCAGCAGACCCGCCTTGGGCTCGGTCGCGATCACCAGGTCGGCGAGGTGCCCGGCGAGTTCGCAGGACTGCTCGCCCGAGACGGCGATACCGATCGGCGGGGCCTCGTCCGGGAGGTCCCACAGCCGGGCCGACTCCACGTCGTAGTGCTGTCCGTGGTGGGTGACATGGCCGCCCTCGAACAGCGCCCGGATGATGCCCACCGCCTCTTCCAGCATCTCGTGCCGGACGTCCGCCGGCGGCCAGCCGCCGCCCACGACATGCTCGTTCAGGTTCTCCCCGGCCCCGAGGCCGAGCCGGAACCTGCCCTCCGAGAGCAACTGCACCGTCGCCGCCTTCTGCGCCACGATCGCCGGGTGGTAGCGCAGGATGGGACAGGTGACATACGTCATCAGGGGGATCCGCGAGGTGGCCTGGGCGGCGGCTCCCAGCACGCTCCAGGCGTACGAGGAGTGCCCCTGGGAGCGCAGCCACGGGAAGTAGTGGTCCGAGGTCACCGAGAAGTCGAAGCCGGCGTCCTCGGCGCGTACCAGGTGATCCACCAGGTCCCGGGGGCCGGCCTGCTCGGTCATCATCGTGTATCCGATTTGCACCATAACCAGCGAGTCCCCTGGTAAGCCGCGGGAAAACGGCCCACCCGAGCGGAGTCAGCCGCCCGGCTCGCGGAACGTCCGAAGGAACGTGCTCAACGCCACCCGGTTGCCCGAATCGTCCCAGGTCGCCGCCGGGGTGGTGAAGCGCAGGGAGAAGCCGCGCCGGCCGCCGAGCAGGAAGCCCCGCCCGAACGTGTGCGTGCGCGCGGCCCCGGTCCCCGCCAGCCACTCGATGTCGGCGGCCGCGTGGCCCCGGTAGGTGGTGGCCCGGATCGCTCCGACACGGCGGTAGCCGGGCAGCTTCGCCAACTCCGGCTCGACGTCCTGCCGCCAGACGGCGACCGGGTCCGCGCCGACGCGTTCGCTGTAGGTGACGGCGAGCGTCGGGGAGGCGCCGCCCCTGCCGAAGGTGACCCGGTAGGCGTCGTCGGGCGCGCGCGAGGTGGTCAGGCGCTTCCAGCCGTCCGGCAGCGCCACCGAGAAGCCCTCCGGGGCGGTCTGGTTCCGGTAGCCGTCCGGCAGACCGGAGGAGGGCGACGGGGCGGCGGGAGGAGCCGTGGGAGCGGCGGTCGTGCCGGGGGTGGCGGGGTGGGTGCCACCGGGGGACCGGGTGGCCGGGGCGGCCGGTTTCGGGGGCGCGCCCGCCGTGTCCGTGCCGGGCGGGTGCCGCGTCACCGCGAGGACCACGGCCGCGACGGCGACCGCGGCCAGGACGGCGCCCACCGCCAGAACCCGGGTGCCGCGCCGCCGCGTGCCGGGACGCGGGGGTCGGGACGCCCCGCGCTCGGGGGGCGCGGCGGCGGCCACCTCGTTCGTGTCCGGCCCCTCTGCCAGGGCCCGGACCAGGGACTCGTGGACCACCGGCCGGGGCAGCCGCTCCAGGGTGTTCTTGCGTAGCAGCCCCTGGATGGTCAGGGTCAGCGGACCCGCCCGCAGCGGGCTGCGCAACGGCAGCCGGTCCACGGCCCGGAGCGTGGCGTCCGGCCGGCCCCGGTCGCGGAAGGGCGGCCGGCCCTCGACCATCGTGTAGAGCAGCGCGCCCAGCGCCCACAGGTCGGCGGCCGGGCCGATGCGCTCGTCGCGGGCCTGCTCCGGCGAGGCGTACGACGGCGCCGTGAGCCGCGGGACCAAGGTGGCCCCCGCCAGCCCGAACCCGGTGACGACGACGGGGCCGTCCTCCGGCACGAAGAGCTGGGCGGGGCTCAGCTCGCCGTGGGTGATGCCCTCGTCGTGCGCGGCCCGCAGCACGTCGAGCAGTTCGAGACCGATCCGCGCCGCCCGCGAGGTGTCGAACGAGCCCTCGCGGGCGAGGAGTTCGCTCAGTGGGGTGCCGTCGATCCACTCGGTGACCGTCCACAGGGTGCCGGCCTCCACCACGGCGTCGACGACGGTGCCGACCCGGCCGGGGCTCAGCAGCCCCATGGTCTCCGCGGTCCGGATGATCCGGGCGGTGACGCGGCGGGCGTCGTCGTCGGAGCCCGGGTGGGGCAGGGCGGTCTGCGTCACCAGCAGGGGCCGCCGGGCCGCCACCTCCTCGGCGTACCACCACAGGCGGTTCGTCTCCCGGGCGAACACCTCCCGGAGCCGGTACCGCCCGGCGACCCAATCGTCCGCGGAGACGTGCCCCTTGCCCATGATCATCCTCGCTGCAACCCCGGCCCGGTGTTTCCCAGAGGTACGCGGCGCGTGGGGGGATGCGTTCAAAGGATCCTCGCCCCGAGCGGCTTGCCGCCTTCCATTCCATCGCCGCGTGCGTCCCACGGGTTGCGGAAGTCTGGTCCTGGAAAGCCCTCCACCTGGGGGTAACCGAGGGTAAAGCGGTGGGTGCGCAGACGGCTCACGCTAGCCTCGCGCGAAGCGGCCGTCAGTCCCGCAGCAGGGAGAACCGGTCCGCCCATCCGGTGAGTTCGCCGGGTGTCGTGTTGCCCCCGCATACCACGAGTCCCAACCGGGCGCCCCCTCCCACGCGTGCGATCACCTGCCGGGCCGCGGGCAGCAGACAGCCGGCGGCCGGCTCGGCCCACACCTTGGCGTGGTTCGCGAGATCCAGGCAGCCCTGGACGGCGTCGCGGTCCGGGACCACCAGGACCTCCTCCACCAGGGCGGCCACATGGTCGTACGTCAGCCGCGTCACCGCCGGCGGGCTGAGCGTGGTGACCAGCGACGACAGGGGCACCGGCACCGGGCCGCCCGCCCGGAGCGCGGCGGACATCGACTCAGCGCCCTCGGTCTCCACCCCCCACACGCGCAACCCCGGCCGCCGGGCGCGCAGGGCCGTCGCGATCCCGGCGATCAGTCCGCCGCCACCGACGCTGACCACGACGTCGGTCAGTTCCCCGGCGTCCTCGGCCAACTCCAGCCCCACCGTGCCCTGTCCGGCGATCACCACCGGGTCGTCGAACGGGTGGACCAGGGTCAGTCCCTCGTCCCGCAGCCGGGTCACCAGACGGAACGCGCCGTCCATGTCGTCGGTCAGCCGCACCGACGCCCCCGCCTGCGCCACGATCTCCAGCGAACGCGCGGGCGCCGTCCGGGGCATCACCACGGTGGCCTTCACATCCAGCGCCGCCGCCGTCGTCGCGAGGGCGATGCCGTGGTTGCCGCCGCTGACCGCGACCACGCCCGCCGCCCGCTCCGCCTCGCTGAGCGACAGCAGCTTCGCGAGGGCTCCGCGCGCCTTGAACGAGCCGGTGTGCTGGAAGAGTTCGAGTTTGGCGGTGACCGGGACACCGAGCAGCGCGGTCAGACCGGGACTCGCCACGGTCGGCGTGCGCACGATGTGCCCGGCGATCCGGTGGGCGGCGGCTTCGATGTCCGAGATGCCGATCAAGGAGGTTCACCCTTCCCGGCGCGGGGGTCGAAACCGCGCCGGACGCACCTTGTCCCGCCGGGACGGTCGAGGTCAACGCCGTTTCCGATCGGCCGGTGACGCGTCGGACGCCGGCGCGGCGACGGGGTTCGCGCCTACCGCCGGGATCAGTGCTGCTGCGCCTTCTGCGGCGTCTGCTCGCTCGGCCGGACCACGACGTACCCCTCGCCCTGGAGCATCAGCTGCACGGCCTCACCGGAACCACCGCGCAGCATCGAGCCGATGGACTGCGAGCGGTGCAGCGAGGTCTGCAGATGCGCGGTCCAGCCCACCACCGCGTCGGTGTCGACGTACACCGGCGCCTGCGCCGAGACCGGGATCACCAGCGGGTTGCCCTCGCAGACCAGACCGAGCCGGCCCTGTCCGCTGAAGACGCTGTTGAACAGGCCGCCGCCGGCGATGCCCGACCCCTTCACGGTCTTGATCTCGTACGCCAGCGAGGCGTCGAAGCACAGCACGTTGCGGCCGTTGACGGTGAACTGGTCACCGGCCTCGACCTCGACGATGAAACAGTTCTGGGCCTCGTGCGCGAACCAGGCCTCGCCCCGCCCGCTCACCGTCATGAGGGGCAGGCCCTCACCGGTGACCGCGCGCTTGAGCATGCCGCCGACGCCCTGGCCCTTGCGCTCGAACTTCAGACCGCCCCGATAGGCGACCATCGCGCCCTGCCGGGCGTACATCTCGCCGTCGACCGCGTACTTGAGGCACTTGGCGTTCTCCACGGACATGCCCGGCGCCACGGCCGGCTGCACCACGTGCTGACTGGAAAAAAGATCACCCTTCATGCGGGCATGGTGTCCCGGAGGATGTCATTCCGCCAAGATCACGGCACGTACTCGTTCAGTCACCCGCGGGCCGCGTGCCGCGCGGTGGCCTCGGCTTGCCGCAGAACGCCGAGTCCAGGGCCCCGGCCAGGGTGCCGAGCACCTTGGCGTTGTTGGAGGTGGTGGCGACCGCCGTGAGCGCGCGCTTGCCGTCCTTCGTCGCGAAGGCGTACGTGTAGTAGCCCTGCACCGTGCCCGTGTGGCCGTAGACCGAGACCCCGCAGGACAGGTCGCGGCGGCGCAGGCCGAGTCCGTAGGCCGTCGTGCCGTCCACCCGCTGGAAGCGCTCCATCTCGGCGAGCGCCGCCGGGGAGAGCAGCCGGCCGCCCAGGAGCGCGGAGTAGAAGGTGTTCAGGTCCTCGGCGCTGGAGATGACGGCACCCGCGCTCTGGGCCCAGGACACCGTCTGGGCGGTGGCGTCGACCAGTTCGTCGCCCGCTGCGTCCGGGGTGAGATAGCCGCGGGCGTACCGGCCGGGGATCGCCGTGTCCGGATGGACGTAGAACGTGTCACGCAGCTTCAGCGGCTCGAAGATGCGCCGCTCGTAGGCGGTCCGCACCGACTGGCCGGTGAGCTTCTCGATGAGCAGGCCGGCGACGACGAAGTTGGTGTTGGAGTAGGAGTAGGCGGCGCCGGGCGCGTTGGTGCGGGGCTTGTCCAGGGACAGCGCGATCAGCTGCCGGTAGGTGAAGACCTTGTCGCGCACCGCCTCGAAGCCGGGCACGGTCCTGGCGAACATGTCGTTGGTGTAGTCGTACAGGCCGCTGCGGTGGCCCAGTACCTGACGGACCGTGATCCGGTCGTCGGGCAGCAGCCCCGGCAGATAGCGGTTGACCGGCGCGTCGAGCGTCAGCAGGTGTTCGTCGACGAGCTGGAGCAGGACCACGGCCGAGAAGGTCTTGGTGACACTGCCGACGCGGAACCGGTCGTCGGTGGCCATGGACCGCCGGGTGACGCGGTCGGCGACGCCGTCCGTGACCCGGTAGGTGGCGGCGCCGTCGTCGATGCGGGCCAGCGCTCCCGGCGCGCCCTGGCTGACGGCCCTGTGCAGCACCGCCGCCAGACCCGTGGTGTCGGGAGCCGGAAGCCCCACCGTGGAAGGGGAGTCGGGCACCCCGGTCGCCGCTCGCGCCGGGACCGCGAGGAGCGACAGCGTCATCACCGCGAGGACCGCGCCCCGTCCGACCGTCGCCGCCGTTGCTGAGACCATCCGGCATCCACTCCCGCCCGCACCCGTGCCGATGCGATATCGATCACAATCCGGCCTCGGAACCTAAGGGATCAGGGCAGCGTCTCCACAGGCGACACACAGTGGCCTCGTGAGCGATCACCCGGTGGCGCCCTTTCGTAAAGAATTCCTCTAGGAGTTCGCGAAATGGATCATTCCGGCTTTACGCGGACATGACTCATCCGAAAGGGTGATCGGCGGGGCCCTACCAGCCTCCGTGGCGCGTCAACCGCGCCATGTCTCAAGGCGGTTGGTGATTCCGGCCGCCTTCGTACGAAGGAACCCTGATCAGATTGCGTAGACCGCACATACGTTCCGTGGCGGTCGCCGTCGCGGTGACGACGGCTGCCACAGGCCTGGCCGGCACGGCCTTCGCGGGTACCTCAACGACAGGAGCGGAGCGCACCACCGCGTCCTCCGCCACCACGAACTCCGAGGCGGTGGTGGCGGCGGCACGTGCCGCGGCCTTCGCCCACGGCACGGCGACCGGCGTCTCCCAGGGCGACGAACTCCAGGCCCAGGACGTTCTGATCGACCCCGAGGGCGCCCGTCACGTCCGTTTCGTCCGGACGCACGGCGACCTTCCGGTGCTCGGCGGTGACCTCATCGTCCACCTGGACCACAAGCTGGCCTACACGGGCGTGACCCGCGCGGCCGACCACGCCGTCAAGCCGGCCTCGTCGCAGGCCAAGCTGACCGCCGACCAGGCCGCCGCCAAGGCCGCCAAGGCCGCCCAGGGCGACGCGAGCGGCGCCCAGCTGGTCGTCGACGCCCGCGGCGGAGCCTCCGCCCTCGCCTACCAGGTGACCGTGACCGGCCAGGACGGCTCCCACACCGTCGTCGTCGACGCCGTCACCGGCAAGGTGCGCAGCAACACCCCCGACAGCGACCAGTTCCTGTCGCCGAAGGTGCTCGACACCCTGCGCGAGCGCGGCGAGTCCGCCGACCCGCAGACCGGTGCCGCCACCGCTCCCGGCCCGGCGGGCCTGCTGGGCTCGGGTGTCTCCGGCGCCACGCGCTACCCGTCGCCCGCCAAGGGCACCGGCAAGACGCTCTTCGTCGGCAACGTGGGCCTCACCACGACGCAGACCTCGCGCGGCCACTACCAGCTCAAGGACCCGAACCGGTACGGCACCGAGACGCGGGACGCCAAGGGCTCGTACACGGAGAAGTTCAGCGCCGGCACGAAGTTCACCGGCACGAGCAACGTGTGGGGCAACGGCAAGACCACCAGCCGGGCCAGCGCCGCCGCCGACGCGCAGTACGGCATCACCAAGACGCTCGACTTCTACAAGAACACCTTCAAGCGCAAGGGCATCGCGAACAACAGCAAGGCCGCCCAGGGCATGGTGCACTGGGGCAAGAAGGTGGCCAACGCCTTCTGGGACCCGACCTGCAACTGCATGCTCTACGGCGACGGTGACGGCCAGACGTTCAAGAAGCCGCTCGTCGTCCTCGACGTCACCGGTCACGAGCTGACCCACGGCGTGGTGGAGGCGACCGCCAACCTGCAGCCGACCTTCGTCGACTCCGACGGCAACCAGTACGGCGAGCCCGGCGCGCTGAACGAGTCGCTCGCCGACGTCTTCGGCTCGAACGTCGAGTTCTACGCCAAGAACGCCAAGGACACCCCGGACTACCTCATCGGCGAGAAGCTGGGCCTCGCGCAGAAGTTCCTGCGCCGCCTGGACCACCCGTCGCTGGACAAGCTCGAGGGCACCATCGACTACTGGTCGCCGGACGCGTACTACACCGAGGTGCACGCCGGTTCCGGCGTCTCCTCGCACGCCTACTACCTCCTCGCGGAGGGCAGCGGCAAGAAGAAGATCAACGGCGTCAGCTACAACTCGCCGACGTACCACAACATCGCGGTGAAGGGCATCGGCCGTACCAAGGCCACCGCCATCTTCTACCGCGCGCTCACCCGCTACATGGTCTCCACCACCGACTTCCACGGGGCGCGCATCGCGACCCTGAAGGCGGCCAAGGACCTGTACGGCGCGAACAGCACCGTGTACAAGACGGTGGACAGGGCGTGGTCGGCGGTCAACGTCACCGCCGCCAACACGCCGGCCGCCCGTCACTGACGGACGACCAGCGCACACCGCACCACCGGATGCCCCGCCCCCGCGCGGGGCATCCGCCTGTCCGGCGTGGGCCCCGCCGGCCGGGCGCGGAGCCCATCGAGGTGCGGCCCCGCGGCATCGGCGGGACCATGTCGTCCGTGGGATACGCAGGCACGTCCCGGACGGTCCGGATGCCGCCCGGCGCGTCCGTCACGGACCGGAGCCCCGCCCGGTGAGCGCCCGGTACGGCCCCGGCTGCCGCGTCGCCGCCGCACTGCTGACGGCCCTCGCCTGCCAGGCCGGGCCCGCGCGGGCGGCCGACGCGCTCCCAAGTCCCGCCACCCGGGCCACCGGCGTGGTCACCTGGGCGGCCGGCGCCGACCGCCTGGGCGAGGGCGCGACGGGCCGGGGCTACCGGCTGGTCGTCCACACCAGCATCGGCGGCAGCGCCCTGCGGGTCCGCTTCACGAACGCCTTCGGCGACCACCCGCTGACCCTGGACGGTGTCTACGCCGGGCTGCGCGGCCAGGGAGCGGCACTGCGGCCGGGCAGCAACCGGCGGCTGACCTTCGGCGGAGCGTCCGCGGTCACCGTCCCGGCCGGCGCCGTCGCCTGGAGCGATCCGCTGCCCGGCACGGTGCCCGCCGGCGCCGACCTCGTCGTCAGCCTGCGCACCCCGGACGCGGCCGGACCGGCCTCGGGCCACCGGACGGCGTTGCAGACCTCCTATCTCGGCCCCGGCGACCGCACCGCCCGGGAGAGCGGCACGGACTGGACGGGGACCACCCGGTCCTGGTGGTACCTGGACGCCGTCGCCGTGCGGCCCGCCCCCCGGACCACCGGTGCGGTGGCCGTACTCGGCGACTCCATCACCGACGGCCTGGAGTCCGCCACCGGCCGGAACCGCCGCTGGCCCGACTACCTCGCCCGGCGCCTGCACGCCGCCCGGACGCCGGTCGCGGGCGTCGCCAACGAGGGCATCTCCGGCAACATGCTCCTCGCGGACGGCTACGGGCCGAGCGCCCTGCACCGGCTCGACCGGGACGTCCTCTCCCAGCCGGGAGTACGCACGGTCCTCGTGTTCGAGGGCGTCAACGACATCAAGGCGCACACCGGCACCACGGCGGCCGAACTGATCGCCGGCTACCGGGACATCGCACGACGGGCGCACGCGGCGGGCAAGTGCGTGACCGTCGCCACCGTCGGCCCCTTCAAGGGCTGGTACGAATGGCAGCCGGCCGCCGAGGCCGTACGCCGGGAGGTCAACCGGTTCCTGCGTGCCGGCCGCGACTTCGACGCCGTCGCCGACTTCGACCGCATCCTGCGCGACCCCCGTGACCACGCGCGACTGCGGCCCTCCTTCGACAGCGGCGACCACATCCACCCCGGCGACCGGGGCATGCGGGCCATGGCCGACGCCGTCGACCCGGCCACCCTGAGCTGCCGGCGCTGAAGCCGCGCCGGCCGACAGGCGCTGCCGGCCGATCCGCCGGACCGCCGCGGTCCCGCGTGGAAAAGCGGCCGCCTCAGCGCAGTATCTCCGGCCAGTTCGCCGGTACCCGGCCCGCCGGACCCGGCACCGGCTGGTCCTCGGGATGGGCAGTGGGCGGGGCGAGTGGGGGGCCGGACTCGTACAGTTCGTCGCGGGCGTAGTCCCAGTACCAGCCCTCGCCCGGCTCGAAGCTGCGGATGACCGGATGCCCCGTCGCGCGGTAGTGGGCGGTGGCGTGTTTGGCGAGGGAGTCGTCGCAACAGCCGATGTGCCCGCACTGCGCGCAGCGGCGCAGATGGAACCACCAGCCGCCCGCCTCCTCGCACTCCACGCAGCCCGTGCCGCTCGGCGGGACGCTCGGGTCGATTCCGCTGACGGTGCTCATACCGGTTCCTCCGTTTCCTCCGCCGGCGTCTCGGCGGTCAGGGGCAGCAGCACCTGGAAGCGGGTGTCGCCGGGGACCGACTCGACCCGCAGCGTGCCATGGTGCTTGTTGACGACGATGCGCCAGGAGATGTCCAGGCCCAGCCCGGTGCCCTCGCCGACCGGCTTGGTGGTGAAGAACGGATCGAAGATCCGGCCCTTGATCTCCGGCGGTACACCGGGGCCGGTGTCCCGGAACTCCACCAGCACCAGGTCGTGGTCGAGCGCCGTCCGCACGGTCAGGGTGCCCTCGCCGCCCGCGCTGTCGATGGCGGAGACCGCGTTGTCGATGAGGTTGGTCCACACCTGGTTCAGCTCCGCCGGATAGGCGGGCACCGGCGGGATCGTACGGTCGTACTCCTTGACCAGCCGGATGCCGGGTCCCCGCTTGCCGGACAGCATCAACAGCGTGCTGTCGAGGAGTTCGTGCACGTCCACCTCGCGAAACGGCGCCCGGTCCAGCTGCGAGTACTGCTTGGCCGCGTCGACGAGATGGGAGATCCGGGTGGTGGAGTCCTCGATCTCGTTCATCAACAGCTCGGTCTCGACCGTGTAGTTGAGCCAGCCGATCGCACCGGGCAGGATTTCCTCGTCCACCCCCGCCGCGACCTGCTCCAGCCAGTCGACGTCGAGTCCGGCCTGCACGAAGGTGGGGGAGAGCTGCCAGCCGTTGTCGATCCCGTGTTCCTCCAGCCAGTCGCTGAGCGTGTCCTCCCGGTCGGAGGCCTCCAGCGGGCTGAGCGCGGGAGCCTTCGCGACCCGGTCGGCGGTGCGCTCCTGGATCTCCATCAGGCCCGCCAGCGAGTCCCGGGAGAAGGGGCCCTCCGCGATCAGGGCGAGCTTGCGCCGCATCTTCGCCACGCGCTCCCGCAGCGTGGCGGTGGCCCGGACCGCCGCGGCCGCCGGGTTGTTGAGTTCATGGGTGAGCCCGGCCGACAACGAACCGAGCGCGAGCAGCCGTTCCCGCTGGCCGACCGCGGCCTGGGTGCTCTTCGCCCCGAAGAACAGGCCCTCCAGCAGGTGCACGGCCATCGGGAACCACTCGCGCATGACGTCCGCGAAGATGTCCGCCGGCAGCACGAAGAACCGCGTCGGCTCGGTGACCCGCATGGAGTTGTTGTAGACCTGGCGCACCCGGTCGCCGAGGTAGGCCTGCATCGCGCCCGCGTACACCCCGCGCTGGGAGGTGCGCGAGACCTCGACGTCGTCACCGCCGACCCGGCGGGAGAGCACGACCGTCCCCTCGATCATCACGAAGAAGCAGGTGGCCGGGTCACCCTCGGTGTACACCGGCCCGGGCTGGAACAGCTCCACCCGCCCCTCGCGGCACAGCCGCCCGAGCTGCTCGGGGCTCAGCTTCTCGAAGAGGAACAGCGCGCTGACCTCGTGTGGACTGCACGGCATCGGCTGCCCGCTCATGACTGCTCCAGATACCGGTGGACGAGCATCACGGCCATGGCTCCCTCTCCGACGGCGGACGCGACCCGCTTGGCGGACTCCGCGCGCGCGTCGCCCGCCACGAACACGCCGGGAATGCTGGTCTCCAGGTGGTACGGCGGCCGGTCCAGCTCCCAGCCGTCCGGCGGGCGCCCGTCGGCGGTCAGATCGGGCCCGGCCAGAATGAACCCGCGCCCGTCGCGCAGCACCGTCTCACCCAGCCAGTCCGTGAGCGGGGCGGCCCCGATGAACACGAACAGCCACTGGGCGTCGACCCGTTCGCTCTCCCCGGTCACCGTGTGACGCAGCGTCAACTGCTCCAGGTGGTCCGAGCCGTGGGCCGCGTCCACCACCGTGTGGGAGCGCACCGAGATGTTCGGCGCCTCGTTGATCTGCTGGACCAGGTAGTAGGACATGGAGGCCGTCAGGTCCGGGCCGCGTACCAGCAGCGTCACCGACTTCGCGCCCCGCGACAGGTACATCGCCGCCTGGCCCGCCGAGTTGGCGCCGCCGACGATGTAGATGTCCTGCCCCTGGCAGGCGCTCGCCTCCGTCAGCGCCGAGCCGTAGAACACGCCGCAGCCGGTGAGTCCGGTGCAGCCGTCCGCCTCCAACTGCCGGTACTGCACGCCGGTCGCGAGGATGACGCTGTGCGCGGCGATGGCCGAGCCGTCGGCGAACCGCACGACGCGCGCGGCGCCGTTGACCGCCAGACCCGAGACCTCGCGCGCGGTGAGGATCTCTGCGCCGAACTTGGTCGCCTGCCGCCGCGCGCGGTCGGTGAGCTGGGCGCCGGAGACACCGTCGGGGAAGCCGAGGTAGTTCTCGATCCGCGAACTCTGCCCGGCCTGCCCGCCGGTCGCCGACCGCTCCACCAGCACGGTCCGCAGCCCCTCCGACGCGCCGTACACGGCCGCCCCGAGCCCGGCCGGTCCACCGCCGATCACGACGAGGTCGTAGAAGTCGGAGGTCGGCATCGTCGCCAGGCCCACCCGCGCCGCCAGCTCCGGCGCCTCCGGCTCGACCAGGACGGTGCCGTCCGGGGTGATCACCAGCGGCAGCCGCTGCCCGTCCTGTCCGGCGGCCGCCAGCAGCCGTCCGCCCTCCGGCTCCTCCACCGAGTACCAGCGGTAGGGCACCTGGTTGCGGGCGAGGAACTCGCGCACGTCGGAGGAGCGCGCCGACCAGCGGTGCCCGACGACCTTGGTGCTGGGCACCGGCTTGTAGGCGCTGCCGCGCCACGCGTCCAGCAGGTCGTCCAGCACCGGATAGAGCTTCTCCTCCGGCGGGTCCCAGGGCTTGAGCAGATAGTGGTCGAGGTCGACGACGTTGATCGCGTCGATCGCCGCGTTGGTGTCCGCGTACGCGGTCAGCAGCACCCGCCGCGCCCCCGGGTACACGTCGAGCGCCTGCTCCAGGAACTCGATGCCGTTCATCTGCGGCATGCGGTAGTCGGCCAGGATCACCGCCACCAGATCGCCGCGCAGCTTCAGCTCGCGCAGCGCCTCCAGGGCGGACTCGCCGGACTCCGCGCGCACGATCCGGTACGACTCGCCGTAGCGCCGCCGCAGATCGCGGGCGACGGCACGGGAGACCCCCGGGTCGTCGTCCACGGTCAGGATGACGGTCCGCGCTGCGTCGGCGGCCTGTGCCATACGTCTCCCACCCCGAGCGTCGGTTCGCACGGGTCGGTGGTGCGAGGACCACCGCACCGGCTCGACCCCATCGTATGTTCGATCGACCGGGTTCGCCCCGGCATCCGGCGGGGAGCCGTGACCTGCCCCGACGCTCCGCGCCCACCCGGAGCCTGCCGCCCCCGGGCTCGCGTGGCGGCCCGTACCCACCGCAGCGGCGAGGTCGTCGTGCCGCCGCGCGCCGGTGCCCGATAGTGGGCACCAGCACCGGGAGATCGCGACGACGAGGAGGCCCGCGCATGGCACGCCCGATCACGGCAGGGGTGGACGGTACCGAGGAGAGCCTGGCCGCGCTGGACTGGGCGGCCCGGGAGGCCGTGCGCCGGGGCGTGACCCTTCGCGTGCTGCATGTGTGGCGGTACGCCGAGATGCTCGCCACGGCCGACCGGGACACCCAGCGCGGTTGGGTGGCGCAGGGCGTGGCCGAGGCCGTGCGCACCGTCTCCGAACGGCACCCGGGTATCGAGGTGAGCGTCGACGTGGTCGAGGGGGGTGCCGCGCACCTGCTGGCCCGGGCGGCGGCGGAGGCCGAGATGCTGGTGCTGGGCTCCCGTGGGCACGGCCCGGTCGTCGGGTTCCTGCTGGGCTCGGTCGGCCAGCAGGTGATCGCTGAGGCGTCGCGGCCCGTGGTCCTGGTGCGCGCCGGCGACCAGGCGGCGGCGGAGGCCGCCGGCCGGGACGTCGTGGTCGGCCAGCACGGCGCCCCCGAGGACAGCGCGGCGGCCCTGCGGTTCGCGTTCGAGACGGCGGCGGCCCGTGGCGCGGTCGTCCGGGCGGTGCGCGCGTGGACCCTCCCTCCGGTCTTCGCCTACAGCCCCGGCTCGCTCAAGCTGCTGGACGACGCGGGCGGTCTGGAGCCGTACGAGAGACAGGCGCTGGCCGAGGCGCTCCAGCCCTGGCGGGAACGGTTCCCCGGCGTGCCCGTGGCGGAGCACATCGAGATGGGCAGCGCCGGTCAGGTGCTGTTGTCGCTGGCCGGCCGGGCCCAGCTGATGGTCGTCGGACGCCGGGCGCACCGTACGGCCGTGGGCGCCAGGATCGGCTCGGTCGCGCACGGCGTCCTGCACCACGCCGACTGCCCGGTGGCGGTGATCCCGCACGACTGACCGCGCCACGCGGGCCGGGCGTCCGGGCCGGGCGAGCCGTGGCGGCCGCGCCCGGAGCCGGTCACGCGGGTGGCGTGGGCTCCAGGGTCTCCCGGGCGCGGGGCAGCACGTTGCGGACGTAGTCCTCGGCGGCGGTGTCGAGGCCGATGTCACGCCGCGCCTGTTCGGACAGGTACCAGCGGTGTTCGAGCAGTTCGTGGTAGATCTCGGCCGGGTCCATGGAACCGCGCAACCGCGGCGGTACCGAGCGCACGGCGGGCCGGAAGACGTCCCGCACCCAGCGGTGGGCCAGCACCTCGGGGCGGGCGGCGAGCGGATCGCCGGGCGCGTGGTCGTCCTGGGTGGCCATCCAGCTCTCCAGGTCGTTCAGCAGCCGCCGCGCCTGGTTCTCCTCGGCGTCCAGGCCCGTCAGCCGCAGCAACTGGCGCTGGTGGTGCCCGGCGTCCACGACCTTCGGTACGAAGGTGACGGTGTCGCCGTCGCCGGACTGCTCGATCCGCATCTCGGCCACGTCGAAGCCGAGCGCGTTGAGCCGGCGGATCCGGCGTTCGATGTAGTGGTACTTGCCCGCCGGGTACACCGACGTGCGGGTCAGCTCCTGCCACAGCCCGGTGTAGCGGGTGCAGATCTCATGGCCGAACTCGACGGGGTCGACGGACGGGTGCAGGGCCCCCGACGCCTCCAGGTCCAGCAGCTCGCCGCTGATGTTCACCCGGGCAAGGTCCAGGTCGTACTCCCGCTGGCCGGGGCTCAGCCGAGGATGCAGCTCCCCCGTCTCGGCGTCGACCAGGTACGCCGCGTACGCGCCGGCGTCGCGCCGGAACAGGGTGTTGGACAGTGAGCAGTCGCCCCAGGCGAACCCGGTCAGATGCAGCCGGACGAGCAGGACGGCGAGCGCGTCCATCAGGCGGTGCATGGTGGCCGGGCGCATGGTGGTCTCGAACATCGACCGGTACGGCATCGAACCGCCCAGATGCCGGGTCACCAGGGCCGGCTCCAGCGGGGCGCCGCGGCCGTCGACGCGGCCGGTGAGCACGGCGAGGGGGTCGACGGCGGGGATGCCGAGCCGGTCCAGGTCCCGCAGCAGCTGGTACTCGCGCAGCGCGGGCCGTTCGGCCAGTTCCTTGACGGCGATCACCTCGTCGCCGGCGCGCGCGTAGCGCACCACGTGCCGGGAGATCCCGCGGGGGAGTGGCACGAGGTGTTCCTCGGGCCACTCCTCCAGGGGCAGATGCCAGGGCAGGGCGAGCAGAAGGGCGGGATGCTCCGGGTTCGTGGCGTTGATCCGCAAGGCCATGGCATGCACCCTAAGGCCCCGCGCCGGTGTTCTACGAGGCTCTTTCCCGGGCCTGCTCGGCCGCCGCGCGCACGGACCCGTGGTGGACCGGCCCGTGTCCGGGCAGCAGGGTGTCGCCGTCCAGCGCGGCGATCGGGTCCAGGGAGGCCAGCGCCCGCGCGCGGTCGTGGTGGAAGAAGTCGGGCAGCAGCTGCGGACCCTGGGTCCGCGAGGTCGCGTGCCCGCTGACCAGCGCGTCCCCGGAGATCACGATGCCGGCGGCGGGCAGGTGGTAGACGCAGTGCCCGTCCGTGTGGCCCGGAGTGTGCACCGGGACCGGCCGGCCCGGCAGGTCGAGCGGGCCCTCGCCGGGGAACGGCTCGGGCGCGGTCACGGGGTGGTTCTCGATGCCGCCCACGCGGATCGCGTGCACCGCCCACGGGAGCACGCCCGGCCGCCAGACGTTGCGCAGCACGTCGCCGATGGTGGCCTGCTGGAGGAACTCGCGGCGGGCGTGCGGGACTTCGGCCGGATGCAGATAGACCGGGGTGCCATGGGCGGCGCGCAGATACTCGGCCGATCCCAGGTGGTCGTTGTGCGCGTGGGTGATCAGCACGGCGGTGACCGCCTCGGGTGAACTGCCCACCGCCGCGAGGGACTCCAGCAACCCCTTGCGGTCTCCGGGGTAGCCGGTGTCGACCAGCGTGACGGCGTCACCGTCCTTCAGGATGACCCAGTTGGTGTGGTGGCCGTGCACCAGATAGGTGTCGTCGGCCACTTGGCGTACGTCCACGGTCATGATCTCCCCGGGTCATGGAACAGCTGATCGTCACGGACAGCCAACCAGACGCGCCGCCGGTGCGTGCGGGCGGACCGTACCCCGTGCCCCGTCGACGCCCCGGGCGCGGCCTCCTCAGTGCACTCCGCGAGGCCGGAACTGGACGCTGATGCGCGGGCCCGTCGCCCGGGTGGTCTTGGGGACGCAGTGTTCCCAGGTGCGCTGGCAGGAGCCGCCCATGACGATGAGGTCGCCGTGGCCGAGGGAGCGCCGTACCGTCGCGCCGCCTCCGCCCGCCGGGCGCAGCAGCAGGTCGCGGGGTGCGCCGACCGAGAGGATCGCGACCATGGTGTCCACCCGGGCGCCGCGCCCGATGCGGTCCCCGTGCCAGGCCACGCTGTCCCGGCCGTCGCGGTAGAGGCACAGGCCCGCGGTGGTGAACGGCTCGCCCAGCTCGGCGGCGTAGTGCCGGGACAGCGCGTCGCGCGCCTCGTCCAGGACCGGGTGGGGCAGCGGGTCGTCCGCCTTGTAGAACGCGAGCAGCCGGGGTACGGCCACCACGTTGTCGTACATCTTCCGGCGCTCCGCCCGCCACGGGACGTCCGCCACCAGCCGTTCGAACAGCGCGTCGGCGCCGCTCAGCCAGCCGGGCAGGACGTCGATCCAGGCGCCGGAGCCCAGCTGGGTCCGCTGCAGCCGGTCGAGGGGCGCCGGCCGCAGCTCGTCGGTCTGGTCGAACAGGGAGCCCTGGAGGTGCATGGACATGGGCCCAGCGTACTCCTTAATCGAAAATGCGTTCGCATTCGATCACCGGCGCCCGCCCGGGGCCGTCCGGCCGTGCGCCCGGCTCTTTCGATACATCGGTGTATCGGATACATTCGCGTATCAAACGTGAGGGGGCACCACCATGCAGGAGTCACCGGGGCGCGTCACCCGGCGCCGGGTCCGCACCCGGGCCAGACTGCTGGACGCCGCGTTCGAGGTGTTCGCCGCCAAGGGCTTCGGCCGGGTCTCGATCGAGGAGATCTGTGAGGCGGCCGGGTTCAGCCGGGGCGCCTTCTACTCGAACTTCGCCACCCTCGACGAGCTGTTCTTCGCGCTCTACCGGGAACGCGCCGACCTCATCGCCTCCCAGGTGGCCGACGCGCTCGCCCGCGAGGGCCCCGACCTCGACGTGCCCGCCTCGGTGGACCGCGTCACCGAGGTGCTCCTGCTCGATGTGGACTGGCTGCTGGTCAAGACCGACTTCCTGGTGCACGCCGCCCGGGACCCGGGCGTCGCCGGCGCCCTCCTCGACCATCGCGCCCGGCTCCGGGAGGCCATCGCCGACCGGCTCTCCCGGGCCCGGGGCCATACCGAACTGCCCGCCGTGCTCGCCGACGCCGAGGGTGCCGCGCACGCCGTGGTCGCCGCGTACGACGGGGTCACCACCCAACTGCTGCTCGACCGGGACGTGGAAGCCGCCCGGGTGTGGCTCAAGCAGCTGCTCACCGCCCTGCTCACGGACGGCGCCGTCCCCGCGCCGGCACCGGGGCGGTCCGGCCACGAGCAGCCTCAGGGAAGGACACAGCCGCCATGGACGCGGACGTCATAGTCGTCGGAGCCGGCCTCGCCGGCCTGACCGCGGCACACGAACTCACCAGCCGGGGCCGCCGGGTGGCCCTGGTCGACCAGGAGAACGCCGCCAACCTGGGCGGCCAGGCGTTCTGGTCCTTCGGCGGCCTCTTCCTCGTCGACTCCCCGGAACAGCGCCGCCTCGGCATCAAGGACTCCTTCGACCTCGCCTGGAACGACTGGTGCGGCAGCGCCCGGTTCGACCGGCTCCAGGACGAGGACTCCTGGGCGGTGCGCTGGGCCCGCGCCTACGTGGAGTTCGCGGCCGGGGAGAAGAGGGCCTGGCTCCAGGGGCACGGCATCGAGCTGCTGCCCACCGTCGGCTGGGCCGAGCGCGGAGACCTGCGCGCGGACGGGCACGGCAACTCCGTGCCCCGCTTCCACGTCGCCTGGGGGACCGGCACCGGAGTCGTCGAACCCTTCGTGGCCTACGCCCGCCAGGCCGCCCGGGACGGTCTGCTCACCTTCCACCACCGTCACCGGGTGGACGAACTGGTCGTCGAGGACGGCACGGCACGCGGGGTGCGCGGCACCGTCCTCGCCGCCGACGACTCACCACGCGGTGTCGCCTCCGGCCGCGATCGGATCGGCGACTTCGAACTCACCGCCCAGTGCGTGATCGTCACGACCGGCGGCATCGGCGCCGACCACGACATCGTGCGCCGCCACTGGCCCGAGCGGCTCGGTACGCCCCCCGCCCGGATGGTGACCGGGGTGCCGGCCTACGTCGACGGCCGCATGCTCGACATCAGCGCCGAGGCCGGCGTACGTCTGGTCAACCGCGACCGCATGTGGCACTACACCGAGGGGCTGGGCAACTGGAACCCCGTGTGGCCCGGCCACGGCATCCGGATCCTGCCCGGCCCGTCCTCCCTCTGGCTCGACGCGCTCGGCCGCCGGCTGCCCGACCCCTGCCTGCCCGGCTACGACACCCTCGGCACGCTCAGGTATCTGCGGACCACGGAGGACATCGCCGGGTACGACCACTCCTGGTTCGTCCTCACCCGGAAGATCATCGAGAAGGAGTTCGCGCTCTCCGGCTCCGAGCAGAACCCCGACATCACCGCCAGGGACCGCAAGGCCGTCCTGCGCGACCGGCTGCTCGGCAAGGGCGCCCCCGCCCCGGTGCAGGCCTTCCTGGACCACGGAGCGGACTTCGTCACCGCGACCACCCTGGAGGAGCTGGTCGCGAAGATGAACGGGCTGACCGACAAGCCGCTGCTGGACGCGGCCGAGGTACGCCGGCAGATCGAGGCCCGGGACCTGCAGATCGCCAACCCCTACAGCAAGGACTCCCAGATCCAGGGCATGCGCAACGCCCGCCGCTACATCGGCGACCGGCTCGGCCGGGTGGCCGCCCCGCACCGCCTCCTGGACCCGGCCGCGGGCCCGCTGATCGGGGTCCGGCTGCACGTGCTGACCCGTAAGACCCTCGGCGGCATCCAGACCGACCTCGACTCCCGCGCCCTCGGCACGGACGGCTCGCCGGTCGACGGGCTCTACGCGGCGGGCGAGGTGGCCGGCTTCGGCGGTGGCGGAGTGCACGGCTACAACGCTTTGGAGGGCACCTTCCTCGGCGGCTGCCTGTTCTCCGGACGGGCGGCGGGACGGGCCGCGGCACACGCGACGGCCTGACCGGCGAGACCCGTGGGGGGGGGGGGGGGGCGGGGGCGCCCCCCCCCCCCCCCCCCCCCCCCCCCCCCCGCCCCCTACCGGGGCAGTGCCGTCCCTTCCGGTGTCACCAGGCGAAGGCCTCCGGCGAGGGGCCCGGACCCGGGAAGATCTCGTCCAGCTCGGCCAGCAGCTCCTCGCCCAGCTCCAGCTCCACCGCCCGCAGCGCCGACTCCAGCTGCCCGGCGGTGCGCGGGCCGACGATCGGACCGGTCACGCCGGGCCGGGTCAGCAGCCAGGCCAGGGCGACCTCGCCGGGCTCCAGGCCGTGCTTGTCCAGCAGGTCCTCGTACGACTGGATCCGCGCCCGGGTGGCGGCGTCGGCGAGGGCGTCGGCGGCCCGCCCGGAGGCGCGGCGACCGCCCTCCACCTGCTTCCTGATCACACCGCCGAGCACACCGCCGTTCAGCGGCGACCACGGGATGACCCCGAGGCCGTACTCCCGCGCGGCCGGGATGATCTCCATCTCGGCGCGCCGCTCGGCGAGGTTGTACAGGCACTGCTCGCTGACCAGGCCGATGGTGCCGCCGCGGCGGGCCGCGATCTCGTTGGCCTGGGCGATCTTGTAGCCGGGGAAGTTGGAGGACCCGACATACAGGATCTTCCCCTGCTGTACGAGGGTGTCGACCGCCTGCCAGATCTCCTCGAAGGGGGTGTCCCGGTCGACGTGGTGGAACTGGTAGAGGTCGATGTGATCGGTGCGCAGCCGCTTCAGGCTGGCGTCCACGGCCCGTCGGATGTTCAGCGCGGAGAGCTTGTCGTGGTTCGGCCAGGCCTCGCCCCCGGCGGCCATGTTGCCGTAGACCTTGGTGGCCAGCACGACCTTGTCGCGGCGCTCGCCGCCCTTGGCGAACCAGTTCCCGATGATCGACTCGGTGCGGCCCTTGTTCTCGCCCCAGCCGTAGACGTTGGCGGTGTCGAAGAGGTTGATGCCGGCGTCGAGCGCCGCGTCCATGATCGCGTGACTGTCGGCCTCGTCCGTCTCCGGCCCGAAGTTCATCGTCCCGAGGACGAGCCTGCCGACCTTGAGTCCCGTGCGTCCAAGCTGCGTGTACTTCATGGTCCTCTAGCCAACGGCTTGGAGTGCGCTCTAGGCAAGCGCCGTCCGGAGCGCGGGAGTCCGGCGCGCCCAACGCCCCGCCGGTGACGCCGAGGCCCCGACTCGCCGGTGAGCGCGACGCCTTGGGGGCTGTTTCCGGCCATCGGTAGGCTCAGCGCGATCGGGGGGCCGTGTCCAGGGCCCGGGAGGCCTTGCGGAGGCGTGCGTGGGGATACATCGGTTCTCGTTGCTCGGACCCTTGAGCGTGCGTCGCGGAACGGACGAGCTGGCCCCCGGGCCGCCGCAGCAGCAGGCCATGCTGGCGGTGCTCCTGCTGAGCCGGGACAGGACGGCGTCCGCGACCGACCTGCTGGCGGCGCTGTGGGGCGACCGCCCGCCGGGGCGCCCCATGAACACCGTCCGCACCTACGCCTGGCGCTGGCGCCGGCTGCTGGAAGCGGACCCGGCGTCCCCTTCCGTACTGCTCTCGCGCGGCGACGGCTACCAGCTGGCCGTCGCGGACGAGGCCGTGGACGCGCCGACGGCCGAGCGGCTGGCGGCCGAGGCCGCTACCGCCCTGCGCGCCGCCGAGGCGGACCGGGCCCGAGCGCTGCTGAGCCGGGCCATGGGTCTCTGGCGAGGCGACCCGCTGCTCGGCATGCCCGGCCCCTTCGCCGAACGGCACCGGCGGCGCCTGCGCGCGCTCCGGCTGGACGTCCTGGAGCAGCGCATCGCCCTGGACCTGCGCGGCGGGCGCGGCGACGGCTGTGTCGGCGAGCTGATCGAGCTGATCGCCGCCGATCCGCTGCGCGAGCGCCCGCACGCCCTGCTGATGGGGGCGCTGTACCAGGCGGGCAAGCGGGCGGAGGCGCTCGCCGCGTTCCGCCGGGCGCACCGGGTCCTGGCCGACGAACTCGGAATCGAGCCCGGCCCCGCCCTGACGTCACTGCACGAGAGCATCCTCCGAGCGGCCCCGGTCGGCAGCGCCCTGCGCATCGCCCTGGCCGACGGCCACACGGCCGATGCGACCACCTCCGCTGCACCCGGTCCGGCCGCTCCGCCCGGTGCCGGTTCGGCGGGCGGGGGCGTGGGGTCGGTGGGCGGCGCGCAGGTCGCGTCGAGCGGCGGTGAGGGAAGGCCTGCGGCGCGTGCGGCTGGTGGGGGCGTGGGCTCTGCGCGCGGTGCCGTGGACGTCACCGCGGGCGGCCCGGGGCGCACCGAGGACGACCGGGGGCCGGACCCTCGGCCACCGGCACCGCTTCCCGGCACACCGGCACGGGCTGCCTCGGCGGCGGGGCACCCGTCGTCCGCGCCCGCGTCGCTCTCCTCCGGGCCGGGGCGGCCGTCGCCCGCGCCCGGGCGCTCTTCGTCGGCCGACGTCGAGTCATTGCCTCCTGCCGCGCAGCCTCGGTCCCTGGCCGGGCAGGCATCTTCCGCGTCCGCGGGGTCTCCTTCCGCGTCCGCCGGGTCGTTGCCCGAGTCCGGGGGGCCTGTCCCCGCGTCCGCCGAGTCGTTGTCCGCGCTCGCGCAGTCTCCCTCGGCGTCCGCCGAGTCGTTGTCTGCGTCTGCGGGGTGTCCTTCGGCGTCCGCCGAGTCGTTGCCCGAGCCCGCGGGGTCTCCGTCCGCGCCCGCAGAGTCGTTGTCCGTGTCCGGGCGGCCCTCGTCGGTGTCCGCCGAGTCGTTGCCCGAGCCCGCGGGGTCTCCGTCCGTGCCCCTCGACCCGTTGCCCGCCCCCGCGGTGTCTTCCTCCGCGTCCGCGCAACTTCCCCCGACTCCTGCGCAGTCTCCGTCCGCGCCCGCAAAGTCGTTGTCCGCGTCCGGGGAGTCTCTCCCCGCGTCCGCCGAGTTGTTGTCCGTGTCCGGGCGGCCCTCGTCGGTGTCCGCCGGGTCGTTGCCCGAGCCCGCGGGGTCTCCGTCCGTGCCCGCCGTCCCGTTGGCCGTCCCGGCGGTGTCTTCCTCCGCGTCCGCGCAACTTCCCCCGGCTCCGGTGCAGTCTCGGTCCGCGCCCGCAGAGTCGTTGTCCGTGTCCGGGCGGCCCTCGTCGGTGTCCGCCGGGTCGTTGCCCGAGCCCGCGGGGTCTCCGTCCGTGCCCCTCGACCCGTTGGCCGCCCCGGCGGTGTCTTCCTCCGCGCCCGCGCAACTTCCCCCGGCTCCGGTGCAGTCTCCGTCCGCGCCCGCCCACCCGTTGCCCGCCCCCGCAGGGACTGCCTCCGCGTCCGCGCAACTTCCCCCGCCCCCGGACCCCGCCCAACTGCCGCCGGCGTTGCACGACTTCACCGGGCGGGAGGAACTGCTCGCGCGGCTCACCTCGGTGCTTGTCGAGCGGGACCGGTCCGCGCCGGCCGTCGTCGCGTTGTCCGGGATGGGGGGTGTGGGCAAGACCTCGCTCGCCGTGCAGACCGCCCACTTGGCGCGGCACGCCTTCCCCGACGGCCAGCTCCACGCCGACCTGCGCGGCAACGGCACCCGCCCCGCCGCGCCCGAAGCGGTGCTCGCCGACTTCCTCACGGCGCTCGGCATCGACCCGCGTGCCCTGCCCGAGGAACTCGCGGCCCGCTCGGCCCTCTTCCGCTCCGCCGTGGACGGCAGACGCCTGCTGCTCGTCCTGGACGACGCGCGGGACGCCGCCCAGGTCCGGCCGCTGCTGCCGGGCACACCGGACTGCGCGGTGCTCGTCACCAGCCGGACCCGGCTCACCTCGCTGTCGGCCTGCCTCCAGCAGGACCTGGACGTGCTGACCCCGGTCGAGGCGCTGCGGATGCTGGCCCGCACCACGGATCCGCGACGCGTGGACGCCGAGCCCGTCGCCGCCCGGGAGGTCCTCGACGCGTGCGGACACCTCCCGCTGGCCGTGCGGATCGTGGCCGCCCGGCTGTCGGCCCGTCCCGGCTGGAGCATCGGCACCCTCGGCGAACGGCTCCAGGTCGAGCACCGGCGCATCGACGAGCTGCGCACCGGCGACCTCGCGGTGCGGGCCACCTTCGAGCTGGGCTACCGGCAGCTGACGCCCGACCAGGCGCGGGCCTTCCGGCGGACGGCTCTCCTGGAGGGCGCCCACGTCACGGTCCCGACGGCGGCCGCGGTGCTCGCCACGGCGGAGCCCGAGACCGGAGACCTGCTGGAGAGCCTCGTCGACCTCGCCGTACTCCAGGCGCCGCGCCCCGACCGCTACCGTTTCCACGACCTGCTCAAGCTGTTCGCCCGGCACAAGTCGCAGACCGAGGACCCCCGCGAGGCCGCGCTGGTGGCGGACCGCCAGCTCGACTTCCTGCTGGCCACGGCCCGTGAGGCGTTCCGGCACGCGGTGCCCGACGACCCGGTCACCGGGGCGCTCGCGGAGACCGCCGTACCGGGGCTGACCTTCACCGGTCTCCAGGCGGCCCAGCGGTGGGCGGTCGAGGAGTGCGAGGCGGCGCTCTCGCTCGCCGGCCGGATCGCCGACGACGTCCTGCGCACCGGCCACCCCGAGATCACCGGCGCCGAGCCCGGTGGCGGGACGGCTCTGCGGCGGGCCGTGGACCTGCTCATCGCGCTGTCGCCGTTCGGCCCCGACCCACGGCTCGGGCAGGTGCTGCCCACCGTGCACCGGCTGGCGGAGGCGGCCGTACGGCTCCAGGACCGCCGTACCGAGGGCCGGGCGCGCTTCCTGCTCGGCACCTATGGGCTGGCGGCCGGACAGCCGGCGCGGGCCGAGGCCCCGACCCGCGCGGCGGCCGACGCCTGCCGGGAGACCGGGGACCTGGTGGTCCTGCGCCAGGCCCACAACGACCTGGGGCTCATCACCTCGTATCTGGGCCGGCACGGTGAGGCCGTCGGCCACTACGACGAGGCACTCGCGCTCGCCCGCCGGCTCGGCCACCGCTCGGGCGAGCTGGTGACCAAGGTCAACGCCGCGCTGGCCCGAGCGCGCAGCGGTCGCGCCGACGAGGCCGTCACCGCCTGCGAGTCGGTGCTGTGGCGGCTGCGCACCCGCCCCGACGACGTCGTACGGGCCTTCACGCTGTACGTCCTGGGGCTGGCTCTGCACGCGCTGCACCGCTACGAGGAGGCCGTGACCCGCTTCACCGCCTGCCTCACCGTCTCCGAGGAGGCGGGGCTGCGCGGGCACGGGACGCAGGCACGCTTCCGGATGGCCGACAGTCTGCGGGCCCTCGGCGCGCCACGGCCGGCGCTGGAGCACGCCCGGCGGGCGCTGGCCGCGCTGGAGGAGGCGGGCGCCGTCCGGGACGCGGCGCACTGCCTGGTGGTCCTCGGCAGGATAAGGACGGACCTCGGTGACTTCGCCGCGGCCCGGGACTGTCTGGAGCGGGCCCGGGACGGCTGCGCCCGGCTGGGTCTGCCCGAGGTCGCCGAGATCAGCGCCCTGCTGGACGCCGTACCGGCCGGCTGACCTGGGCCGGCGGCCGGAACGGCGCCCGTGGGGCGCTCACGAGGGGTCGTGGTCCGTGCCCATGCTGTTCCACTGCCACCAGCTGTTGGCGCGGGTCAAGGTGTGCGGCTGCGCGAGGGCACCGGCCGCGACGAGTAGGACGGTGGCGCCCAGCAGCGCCGCCCCGAGGAACATGTGGATCCTGCGGATCCGGAAAATGCTGCGTCTGGACATCGGCGGCCCGGTCCCCCTTGCTGTGCGGCGTTCCGGTGCGGTCGGGCACCGGTGCGCTGGTCGGTGTGAACGGCAACATTGTCCCGGCACCCGGTCTACGGGTGATCGACGGGGGATCCACGGCGGCCGAGGGGAGCGTCGACCGGTCGTCGAACGGCGGTAGAAGCCGCCCTGTGACGCTGCGCGGGAACAGTTCATCCCGCTTGGAGAAGACCTTGCCGCCCAGCACCGAACCCGCCACCTCCGCCCTGCCCGCCGTCGTCCCCGGCCGGCCGTACACGCACGAAATGGTCATCGTGCACCGGGTGTTCCGGCGCGAGGCCACACTCCTGCCCCGGCTCGTGCGGGCGGTGGCGCCCGGTGACGCGGCGCGGGCCCGGCTGGTCGCCGACTACGCGCGGGAGTACGTCCACGGTCTCGTTCACCATCACCACCTGGAGGACGAGCTGATCTGGCCGCTGCTGCGCGTGCGTGCCGATGCGCGCGAGGAGCTGGTGGACCGGATGGAACGTCAGCACCTCGCTCTGGACGCGTCGTTGGAGCACATACCGGCCATGCTCGCCGACTGGCGGACCGGCGCCGACCGGGTGACGGGCCTCGCGCTGGCCGACGTCCTCGACGCGCACCGGGACGCGCTGAGCGAGCACCTGGACGACGAGGAGCGCCTGGTCCTGCCGTTGGTGGCCGAGCACCTCACCGTCGCCGAGTGGGACGCGGTGGGACGGCGGGGGCTGGAGACGCTGCCGAAGAACAAGGTGCTGCTGGCGCTGGGCGCCATTCTGGAGGACGCCACGCCCGAGGAGCGGGCCTGGTTCCTGGGCCGTGCGCCACTGGCCGGCCGACTGCTCTGGCGCCTGGTGGGCCGACGCCGGTACGCGGCCCGCTGTCACGCCCTGCGCGCTCCGCTGAAGTCCGACTGACCATGCCCTCCGCCTCCGCCTCCGCCTCCGCCTCCGTCCCCGCCCCTGCCCCTCCCCCCGCCCTCTTCCTTCCGCCCGAGGCCTCCCGACCGATGCACCCCACACAGTCCGACCAGCCGAAGCCGTCCCCGCCGTCGATGCATCCGATCAGCGCCGGCCTGGGCGCCACCATCGACGCCTACCGCACCTGCGAGTTCACTACGCTCGGCGCCGGTGGCACCCCGCTCACCTGGCCCACCGCCGCCTGGCGCAGGCCGGACGGGACCTTCCTGATCACCACCAGCCTCGCCTTCGCGCAGAAGGCGCTCAACGTGCGCCGTGACGGGCGCGTGGCGCTGCTCTTCTCGGACCCCACCGGCAGCGGCGACCCCGAGGCGCCCCAGGTCTTCGTCAGCGGCACCGCCGAATGCCCCGAGGAGATCCACACCGGACCCGACGAGGCGGCCGAGTACTGGCGCACGCTGTTCCGGCGCCAGCCGCACTCCCGGGCGTTCGTGAACGCGCCGGGCCGGTGGTTCATGGAGTGGTACTACCTGCGCCTGTTCATCACCGTCAGACCGGACCACCTGGAGGTACGCCCGCCCCTGGCCCGTACGGCGAACCAGCCTTCCCGCGAGGAGGCACCGGCGGTGGTCCCGGAGCTGCCCGGTGCGCGGCTCATCGCCCGCTATCCCACCGCCGTCCTCGGCGCCGGCGACGCCTACCGCTCACCGCTGCTGGCGCGTGTGCGGCCCCGCGTCACCGCCGACGGCTTCGCCATACCCGCGTCGGCGCTGGAGGGGGCAGCACCGGGCCGGGCCAGTCTCCTCGTGCACCGGCACGACGAACTGCTGGGCGGCATGCACAACGCGCTGATCCGCGGGGACCTCGTGTCGGACGGTGACGGGTGGACGCTGGTGCCACGCCGTGTGGTCGAGCCGACGGGGTCGGGCCGACGGCGTGACGCGCTGCGCACCCTGCGCACCGCCCGCCGTTCCACCGCCCGCTATCTGCGCGAGCACGAGCTGCGCCGCCCGCGGGTGCGATGGGACGACTTCCAGGCCCTGGCCCGCCCCGAAGGCGGCTGAGCGGACGCCGTCTCGCGCGCACCCCGCACCCTGTCGGGGCCCCGCTACGCCTCCCCGATGCCCCAGGCCTCCCGCATGGCCCCGGCGAACGCCCGCGCGATCAGGTGTTCGCCGCGGGAGTTGGGGTGCGTGCCGTCGTAGGTGTCGGTGTGGATGTCGTACGACTCCGGCGGCGAGGCGAGCAGGATCGGGGAGCGGGGCTCGTCCAGGTCGGCGACGGCCTTGGCGAGCAGGACGTTGAAGTGGTCCACCTGGGCGGCGAACGCCTCGTCCCCCGTGGCCCGGATGTTCGGGATCACCGGCAGCAGCACCATGCGGACGCGGGGGCTCGCCGCACGGGCGGCGGCGACGAAGGACCGTACGTTCTCCGCCGTCTGCTCGGCGTTGGTGTAGAAGCCCAGGTCGATCAGGCCCAGCGAGACGAGGAGGATGTCGGGGCGGTGGGCCCGTACGGCGTCGCCGATCAGGGGAGCCATGTGCAGCCAGCCCTCACCCCAGCCCGCCAGATGGGCGCGCGGGAAGTCGGGTTCGGCGTAGTCGAGGGAGGTCGGGGCCTCGGCCGACTTGTCGTACAGCTCCTCGCGCGGGCCGACGAAGGTGAAGGGGCCGCCGTACGTCTCGCACAGGGTTCGCCACAGCCGGTGACGCCAGGTGTGTTCGCCCGCGCTCCCGATCGTCATGGAGTCACCTACGAACATCATCCTGAGCATCCGCACATGATGGACGACCGCGGGACCCGATGGGGTGTGAGGCCCGCCACGTCGTCCGAACGCCCGAGCGGGATGGCAGTCTTGGGCTATGCGTCGATCGTCCGCCGTTCTCGCCGGGGTGCTGCTCGCCGGTGCCTGCGCGCTTCCCGCCTCCGCCGCCGACGGTGCCGGCGACCAGGGGTTCACCATCAAGGATCCCCGGATCACCGAGTCCAGCGGACTGGCCGCCTCACATCTCCACCCGGGCGTCTACTGGACGCACAACGACAGCGACGACGGGCCGTACGTGTACGCCGTGGACAGCCGCACCGGGAAGACCGTGGCCCGGGTCACCCTGCGCGGCATCGGCGCGCCACGCGATGTCGAGGCCGTCTCGATCGGCCCGCACAACGAGATCTACCTCGGTGACATCGGCGACAACCTCGGCGGCAAGTGGCCGTACGTGTGGATCTACCGGCTGCCCGAGCCGAAGGTGCTGAGGGACCAGACGGTGACGGCCACCCAGTACGTGGTGAAGTACGAGAACGGGCCGCGGAACGCCGAGTCGCTGCTCGTCCACCCCAAGACCGGGCGCGTCTACATCATCGACAAGAAGGAGGAGGGCGGGCACCTGTTCGAGGGTCCGGCCACCCTCTCCACGTCCGGCACGAACATCTTCAAGCCGATCGCCGCGGTCGACCTGTGGGCCACGGACGCCGCGTTCTCCCCGAGCGGCCGACAGCTCGCGGTGCGCGGCTACTTCGGCGGGATCTACTACGACTTCAACGGCGGCCGGATCCGGCGCAAGGGCACGCTGGACGTGCCGTTACAGGGTCAGGGAGAGTCCGTCAGCTACTCGATCGACGGCACGAAACTGATGTACGGCAGCGAGGGCGCGGGCAGCTCGGTCCAGGCAAAGGACGCCCCGGACCAGCCGGCGGCCAAGTCGCCCTCCTCCAGCGGCGGTTCGGGCCTCTCCGGGGGCGGCTCCGGTGGCACGGGCGTCAAGATCGGCGCGGCGGTCGTCGCCCTCGGCGCGCTCGCCCTCTTCGGCCTGAGCCGCCGACGCCGACGGGGATGAGGGCGGAGCGACGGCGCGGGCGAGCGCGGCCGGCATGACAGGGCTCCTCGGTGGCAACGCGGGCCCTGAGGTGGGAGGCGCGCGAAGGCGAGGTGAGGACGGCGGGTAGTCGTCCGCCGATGGTCCGATCCCGCCGGGGTCACGAGACGTCGAGGGCACACGGAGCGCCGATCTCCAGGCTCCCGGCGGCCGCCGGGGACGCGCCGAGTGGGCAGCGGAGTTCAGGGCGCGCCCGGTTCGGTGCGCGCCGCGCCCCGGCGACGGTCCGGGGCGCGAACTCGGCCAGCCGTTCGCGCCTTTCTTCAGCGGTTCGCGTAGACCGCTCAAGTCATATTTCAGCGGCATATTCACTCGTTCGGCTGGCTCGCCGCCGTAGCGCCGCAGAGGTCCGGGAGGTCCAACTAAGTTTCGCCGTATGGTCAGTTCGCCCCAAGACACGATGCATCAGATCTTCCGCAAGGAACCGGATCTGTTCGCCCGCCTCCTGCCCCGGGTGGGCATCACGTTCCCCGAGTACACCTCGATCGAGCTCCTGGACACCGACCTCACCGAGATCAGGCCGTTGGAGCGGCGGGTGGACAGCTTCTTCCGGGTTCGCACGGCCGGCGAGGAGGGAGGTTTTCTGCTCGCGGTCGAGTCGCAGGGAAGGCCGGACCCGGACAAGCACAACAGTTGGACGTACTACTTGGCCTATATGTACGCCAAATACCGCCTACCGCCGATCCTGCTGGTGGTCTGCCAGGACAAGGTGACAGCGGCGTGGGCGGCCAAACCCATCCGCATCGGCAGTCGTTTCCACACCAGCATGGAGGTGTTCCCGCTCGTCCTGGGGCCGAAGAACCTTCCGGTGATCAACGACCCCGAGGAGGCGGCGAGGGACGTTCCCGCCACGGCGTTCTCCGTGCTCGCCCACGCCAAGGATCCGGCTCTGCTTGCCATACTGGATGAGGTTGGGCCGGTGGTGGGGCCCCACAAGGACTGGGCGGAAATCATCGAGGTTGGTCTGGGCGAGGGCCCGGCCCGTGATCACTGGAGGAAGCTGATGGACGTGTACACCCCGGTCTTCCCCGGCAGCGGCACGGTGATGGAGGAGGCGTGGCGCAAGGTCCACGCCGACGGCGAGGCGAAGGGTGAGGCCAGGGGCGAGGCGAGGGGCGAGGCCAGGGGCGAGGCGAAGGCCGTGCTTCGGGTTCTCGAGGCGCGGGGCGTCGAGGTCTCCGAGTCCGTG